>NZ_BMZG01000001.1 GCF_014652675.1 Formosimonas limnophila
TGTGGATTCCCATGTGAAAGTAGGTCATCGTCAGGCTTTTATACCAAAACACCCCAGTCTCAGACTGGGGTGTTTTTTTATATCTGCTATTTGAGATAAACTAAAATGGCGGATCGCTCAAAACAACCGGGCTATTGAACGGATGGATTTATGCTCTCGGTGATACAGACGTCGTATCTTGGCTAACTGGCCCATTTCTATCACTCCTATTTACTCCCGCCAAATCTTGGCAGGATAACTTAAATAGATGGGTCAATTTCTCATGCAATTTATTACTCTTCCTGGGGCAATTTTAGGTGAGAACCAACATATATGAGAATGCATTTTAGATAGTGCAAGTTTTTCTGCTTTTAAACGACAGCCATAAAGCGATACACAAAATAATTTCTATAGCTAAAGCGCTGACAGTGATTACAGCGTGTTCAAATCCAATTAAAGGAGCGCTGATGATGCAGAAATCCCATAGCCAATGGTAGATAATCAGAGGACTCAGGCTCCCGATTTTAATGGCCAATGGTGCAAAAACCATGCCAAAAAGGAATGTGAGAGCCAACTGGATTAGCGCGGCTGAAACTGGCACCCCTCCTAATATATTCACAGCATGAAGCAGAGAAAAAAGCACTGCGCTCAAAAGCATTGATGAAAAAAGACTGTTCCTACCCAAAAATCCGCGTAAAACAATGCCGCGAAATACCAACTCCTCAGAAAGCCCCACTAAAGCTGTGCCAATCAAAGTAATAGTAAGAAGCCTCCAGTCAGCCGATGAAAGGCTTTCTATCGCTTCTATTAAAGCACTGGCATAGCCAATGAGCAGAAGGACTATGATAAAAATGAAAGGATAAAACCATCGTAGAGCTTGATAGTTGATATTATTAAACCCAACGTTTGTCCAGCCAAAGTGTTTTTTTGTTACATAAAGTCCAAGCAGTGTCATGACTATTTCAAAAAAAATAATCACATAAAACATCTCTGGCTCGCCATATGAATACCCGAAAATATGATTTGATGTATACATGCCGATAGCCATAAGAGCCACATAAACAGCAGTGGTAATAATCGCTACATTTCTTTTGTCGATTACTGTCATAAAAATTACCTTTGCTTATGCTTATTTTTTCGTTTTAGAAACATCGCATCTCCGTAGCTAAAGAAGCGGTACCTGTGCTCAATCGCGTGGTTGTATGAATCTCGTATGGTTTGTACGCCGCTAAAAGCGGAGACCAACATCAGCAACGTTGATTGCGGGAGGTGAAAGTTGGTGATGAGCGCGTCAACCAAGCCGAAACGGTACGGCGGGCGGATAAACAGGCGGGTTTCGGCTGAGGTGGCGTTCAGCTTCCAGTTTGGTGCGTGTTCTGGGTTTTGTTGTGCATACGCTGATTCTAATGCGCGCAGACTGGTGGTGCCGACGGCGATCACTCGCCCCTTTGCTTCACGGGTTTGGTTAATCAGTTGTGTGGTTGTTTCACCTATTTCAAACCATTCTTGGTGCATGACGTGCTGCGATAGATCAGTGGCTGATACGGGCAGAAACGTCCCTGCACCGACGTGTAGTGTGACATAGGCGAGTTTCACGCCTTTTGCTTGTATGGCGTTGAGTAATGGCTCATCAAAATGCAGGCCCGCTGTCGGTGCAGCCACAGCACCTTCGGCTTGCGCAAAGACTGTTTGATAGCGCGTCGCATCGAAATCATCGGCGGCATGGTCAATGTAAGGCGGTAGCGGTAAATTGCCATACGCTTCGAGCATGGGTAGTAAAGGCACGTCAGACTTGAGATGATAAAAACGATCAGTTTTTGATAAAACCGTCATTGAAAATACAGGCTCACCTGCTGAATTATGAATATGGATGGTACTGCCTGCAGGTGGGGTTTTTGAGGCACGGATTTGGGTGATGCATTCGCATTCACCAGATAGTCGGTCGAGCATGACTTCGAGTTTACCGCCCGACGCTTTTGCACCAAATAAACGTGCTTTAATGACTTTGGTGTTGTTCATCACGAGGATGTCACCAGAGTGAAGCTGGTCGATGATTTGATGGAAAATCGCGTCACCGATGGGGGTTTCGCAGGGTAATAATAACCTACTGGCGGTGCGACTTGCGGCGGGAGTCTGAGCAATCAGCTCATCGGGTAGGTTATAGTCAAAATGAGTGAGGTTTAATTCGCTCAATTGCTCGGGCAAAGCCGATTTAAAGTAATCGTGCATGGCGTGTCTGAATAGGAGGGTGGATGGTCGTTAGAATATATGAGCTCAAAATGTGTCAAACATTCTCTGACACATTTCATTGAGCCAAAAGCAAACCGGTGCAATGGTTACGACGGGTTACGTGTATTGTTCAGCCGCTTCAAGTGTGTTCATCAGCAACATGGTAATGGTCATCGGACCGACGCCACCAGGCACAGGGCTAATTGCACCCGCGATCTGTGATGCACTCTCAAAGTCCACATCACCGCACAATTTACCATTTTCATCACGGTTCATGCCCACGTCGATGACGACTGCCCCTGCTTTGAGCATATCGCCTGTGATGAATTTAGCACGGCCGACAGCGGCAATGACGATGTTGGCTTGACGGGTGTGGTGTGCTAAGTCGCGGGTTTTTGAATTGCAGATGGTCACCGTCGCACCCGCTTGCAGCATCATCATGGCCATCGGTTTGCCGACGATGTTTGATGCGCCCACCACGACAGCATGCGCACCACGCAGCACCGTCTCGCTGTGTTCGAGCATTTTCATGACACCGTAAGGTGTGCAGGCACGTAGGCGAGGTTGCCCCGTCATCAGTGCACCGGCGTTGATGAGGTGAAATCCGTCTACGTCTTTGGTCGGTGAAATGGCTTCGAGCACCGCGTGCTCGTTGATGTGTTTGGGCAGTGGCAACTGAACCAAGATGCCGTGTATGGATGCATCGTTGTTCAATGCGTGTATGCGCTCTAATAATTTGGCTTCGGTTAAATCAGCTGGGTACTGCTCGAGTACCGAGTGCATACCGACGACACCGCAGCTTTTGACTTTGTTGCTCACATAGACGTGTGAGGCGGGGTTGTCACCGACCAGTATCACGGCCAAGCCTGGGTTAATGCCGCGTGCAGACAGCGCGGACACGCGCTCTTTGATAAAGGCTTGGGTGTCGGCAGCGATTTGCTTGCCGTTGATGATTTTTGCGGTCATGGTGTGCTCGTGGGTAGGTGGGGCGAAAGCGCTATTGTACAAAAAATAGGGGCTTTTGACCTTTGAAAAATGGCTGCTATCGGCCGCTATAGCTTGTGGATCGGCAAAACATGAGTGGCTTTGATTTCTTGGAGCAAAATATTAGACCGAATATGTGTGACGATGGGTGAGTTGAGCAGTCTTTGCATCATGAATTCGTTGAGTGCGTTCAAATCAGGGACAACCACTTTGAGAAAATAATCAAAATCGCCCATGGTGGAGTAACACTCGAGCACCGCGTCGGAGCGGTCAATCAGCTCTTTGAATTCTTCGGCTGGGAATTTGCCATGCTTCTCGATGGAAACATGGATGATGGCGGTGACATGAAAGCCTGTTTTGGCGCGGTTGATGTGCGTTGCGTAGTGCTCGATAATCCCCAGCTCTTCGAGCCGTTTGACACGCCGCTGGCATTGAGAGGGCGAGAGGAATACTTGCTCGGCCAACTCGTTGTGGGTCAGGCGGCTGTTTGGTTGTAGGGCGTGTAGTAGACGCATGTCAAATTCGTCTAAGGTTGCTGTGTGCATGATTTCATCCTTTTTAATGTGTTTGGTGCGATTTTATTGCAAAAAATGTCTTTTTTATGGGGTTTATGCATGAAGTTTGCAGGTTTGTTTCGATAAAATTCACTCATCTAAACGAGGAGACAAACATGCACACTTGGGACAATCCACTGCATACCGATGGTTTTGAGTTCGTTGAATACGCATCAAGCGAGCCAGAAAAATTAGCGAAACTGTTTGAGTCACTGGGCTTTGTTGCCATTGCCAAGCACCGACGTAAGGATGTGACATTGTATCGTCAAGGCGATATTAACTTCATCCTCAATGCCGAGCATCAAGGTCAAGCCGATGCGTTCACACGCGTTCATGGGCCGAGTGCAAACGCGATGGCGTTTCGTGTGCGTGACGCAGCGTTTGCCTTTGATGAATTAGTTAAAAATGGCGCAAAGCCCGTACCGTTTGGTGCGGGGCCGATGGAATTGCAGATTCCTGCGATTGAGGGGATTGGTGGTTCGCTGATTTATTTGGTTGATCGCTATGCGGGTGCGAGTGCTGTGAGCATTTATGATATTGATTTCGAACCTTTGGCTGGGGTGGATCAGCATCCTGTTGGTGTCGGCCTAAAAATGATTGACCATCTGACCCACAATGTTGAGCGAGGCAATATGGATAAGTGGGCGGGTTTTTATGAAAAGCTGTTTAATTTCCGCGAAATTCGCTACTTTGACATTGCGGGCAAACACACGGGTTTGCATTCGCGTGCCTTGACCAGTCCATGCGGTAAGATTCGCATTCCCATCAATGAGTCTGCCGATGACAAAAGCCAAATTGCGGAGTATCTCAAAGCCCACAATGGCGAGGGGATTCAGCATATTTCTCTGTCTACTGATAATATCTATGAATCAGTTGAGACTTTGCGCGCGCGTGGTATGGGATTCATGAGCACGCCTGATACGTACTATGACAACATTGATAAACGCTTGCCAAACCATGGTGAAGATGTGGCACGTTTGCGTGAGTTGCGGATTTTGATTGACGGTGAACCAATGGATAAGGTGGGGCGTGAGGATAAGTTGCTGCAAATTTTCACCGATACAGTTATTGGTCCGATTTTTTATGAAATCATTCAACGCAAAGGTAACGATGGCTTTGGCGAGGGTAATTTCCAAGCGCTGTTTGACTCGATTGAGCAAGACCAGATCAAACGTGGTGTGTTAGATGTCAACTCAGCGACATAAGAGAGTTTTTATCATGAACTTATCCTTTCAATCGGGTTTTCGAAACCATTTTTCCACCGAGGCATTATCCAATGCACTGCCTCATGGACAGAACTCGCCTCAGCGTTGTCCATATGATTTATACGCAGAGCAGCTCAGCGGAACAGCATTTACAGCACCGCGCTCACACAATCTGCGCTCATGGTTGTATCGCATCCGCCCATCGGTGGTGCAGTCTGCATTTGAGCCGATGGTTGTCCGTAATGCAGTGTCTGAACCATTCCAATCATCTCCTGTGAATCCGACACCGATGCGCTGGGGCGCATTGCCGATGCCCAGTGAACCGACTGATTTTATCGATGGGTTGTTTACAGTCTGTGGTAACGGTGATGTACGAACTCAGTCTGGTGTGGCGATTGCCCAATATGCGTTCAATCGAAGCATGGTTGGGCGTTTTTTTTATAATGCTGATGCCGAGATGCTGCTGGTGCCTCAGATGGGCACTTTGACGATTCGCACGGAGTTTGGGGTTTTGCAGGTGGCACCAAAAAGCATTGCGGTGATTCCGCGCGGTGTTAAATTTCAAGTGCTTTTGGCCGACGTTGTGATGCAAGCGCGTGGTTACGTCTGCGAAAACCATGGGGCGCCGTTTGAGTTACCCAGCCTTGGCCCGATTGGCGCAAATGGTTTAGCCAATCCGCGTGACTTTCTCTCGCCAGTGGCGGCGTTTGAAGATGAGACGGGTGTGTTTGAGTTGGTGGCGAAGTTTGATGGGGCATTTTGGCGAGCCAGTTTGAGTCACTCGCCGTTGGATGTGGTGGCATGGCATGGTAACTATGCGCCTTATCAATATGATTTGACCCTGTTCAATGCCATTAATACAGTGAGCTTTGACCACTGTGATCCATCAATTTTCACCGTGCTTACCTCACCATCGGCTGTGGCGGGCACGGCGAATGTAGATTTCGTGGTTTTCCCATCACGCTGGATGGTGGCCGAACACACATTTCGCCCACCATGGTTTCATCGCAACGTCATGAGTGAGTTTATGGGTTTAATCGAAGGCGTGTATGATGCGAAAGCTGAGGGATTTGTCCCTGGCGGTGCGAGTTTGCATAATTGCATGTCCCCTCATGGGCCTGATGCACTTACCTTTGACAAAGCGTCAACCGCTGAGTTAAAACCTGAGTACTTGGACAATACACTGGCATTTATGTTTGAAACACAGTGGTTGCTGCAGCCAACCGCACAGGCATTATCGGCACAAACGTTTGAAAAAAATTACATGAACGTTTGGCAAGGATTAGACAAAAAATTTTCGGGAGTATATGATGACGTTGAATGAAACACACGATCTGTCACTAAAAAGCTGGGTGGAGTCAGCCAATGATGGCGTGACTGACTTTCCGATTCAGAACTTACCGTTTGCAATCTTTCGACGACGCGGCGCGTTTGAGGACTTTCGGGGCGGCGTGGCAATTAGCAATCAAGTGTTGGATTTATCGCTTTTGGTGCAGCAAGTAGCTTTGAGTGGCATGGCACATGCGGCGGCACACGCTGCGAGCCAGTCGTCTCTTAACGAGTTCATGCGAATGGGTGATCAGGCATGGTCGGCTTTGCGATTGGCTTTGTCGCGTGGCTTGCGTGTGGGGGCTTCCGAAGAAGTGATTTGGCAAAAGTGCCTCATCCCACAGTCAGAGGTTGAGTACGCTTTGCCTGCTTGGATTGGTGACTATACAGATTTTTATACGTCGATTCACCATGCGACGAATGTGGGTAAGCTGTTTCGTCCAGATCAGCCGCTCATGCCGAATTATCAATGGGTACCGATTGGTTATCATGGCCGCAGCTCGTCCATAGTGGTGTCGGGTCATGACATTGTGCGTCCGCGCTCACAACTAAAAGCACCGAATGATACTACCCCAAAACTCGGGCCATCACAAAAGCTCGATTATGAGCTGGAGCTGGGTGCCTACATCGGTGTGGGCAATGAGTTGGGTGAGTCAGTGGCGATTGACGATTGGACACAGCATGTATTTGGTCTGTGTGTCTTGAATGACTGGTCAGCGCGCGATGTACAAGCGTGGGAGTATCAACCGCTTGGGCCATTTTTGTCGAAGAATTTTGCCACCAGCGTCTCGCCGTGGATTGTCACGATTGAAGCTTTGCAGCCGTATATGCAGGACTGGCAGCGTCCATCTGATCATCCGCAACCATTGGATTACCTTGACTCTGAGCGACACCGCGCGACAGGTGCATTGAACATTGACTTGGATGTTTGGTTGCAAACCAAATTGATGCGCGAGCAAAATCAGTGGCATCATGTGTCACATGGCAACTATGCCGATGCGTACTGGACACTGGCGCAGATGGTTGCACACCACACCATTAATGGTTGTAACTTGCAAGCAGGCGATTTGCTCGGAACGGGCACGCAGTCTGGGCCTGAACTGGTTCAAGCGGGTGCGTTGATTGAGTTGACCACCAATGGACAGCAGCCATTGCAGTTGCCCAATGGCGAGACACGTGGATTTTTGTGTGATGGTGACTCGGTGAAAATGACCGCGACCTGTGTTCGTGAGGGTTTTGCTCGCATTGGCTTTGGCGAAGTGGTAGGGACAATTTTGCCTGCGTTAGTGTGCTGATTTGAGTGTGGAATAAGGAGCTGTGATGCGTACTTTATATGACTACTTTCGATCATCGGCGGCGTATCGCGTGCGCATTGCATTGGCTTTGAAAAACTTACCTTATGAGCGCGAGCATGTGTTGTTGTTAGAAAACATGCAAAACAGCCAAACCTATAAAGCCCATAATCCACAAGGTTTGGTGCCCGCTTTGGAAGAGGATGGGGTGACGCTCACTCAGTCTTTGGCCATCTGTGAGTATTTGGATGAAGTGTATCTTGAGCCTGCGTTGTTACCAGTCGATGCACTGGGTCGTGCTCAAGTCAGAGCAATGGCGTTAAGCATTGCCTGTGACATTCATCCGCTCAATAACATGCGAGTTTTACGTTATTTGACGCAGACTTTTGATGTGACTGCGGATGAAAAAGACGATTGGTATCGTCACTGGATTGATGTCGGGTTTGCTGCGTTCGAGTCGCATTTGAGTCGCACAGCGGGTTTGTATTGCTGGGGTGACACCGTGAGCTTGGCCGATGTGTGTTTGGTACCGCAGGTTTATAATGCTCGGCGGTTTCAGTATGACATGACTCGCTATCCACGCATTGCGGCGATTACCGAGCAGTGTTTGAGTTTACCCGCCTTTCATTTAACCAGTCCAGAACAGGTGTCATCATGAAACACACTACTGAGCTAACCGTGCGTGACGACTTCACCATTGATCAGCCGCTACATCTGTATACCGAGACAGACCACGAGGTTTGGCGAAGCCTGTACGCTCGTCAAACTGCCTTGCTTGAGGGGCGAGCTTGTGATGAGTATTTGGCGGGCTTGCATCATTTGGATATGGGGCATGAACGTGTCCCTGTGTTTGAAGAATTGAATCAAAAACTCATGGCGGCGACGGGTTGGCGTATTGTCGCGGTGACGGGATTGGTACCTGATGCGGTATTTTTTGAGCACTTGGCCAATCGACGCTTCCCTGTCACGTGGTGGGTGCGTGCGCCTGAGGAAATGGATTATTTACAAGAGCCTGATTGTTTTCACGATGTGTTTGGTCACGTGCCCTTACTCATCAATCCTGTCTTTGCTGATTATATGCAAGCCTATGGCGAGGGCGGTATGAAAGCCGAGCATTTGCATGTTTTGCCGATGTTGGCGCGCTTGTATTGGTATACCGTGGAGTTTGGTTTGATTCAGACTGACAACGGCCTGCGCATTTATGGTGCGGGAATTGTCTCGAGCAAAACTGAGAGTATTTATGCATTAGAGTCGGAAGTCCCCAATCGCATTGGGTTTGATTTAACGCGAATTTTGCGGACGGAGTATAAAATCGACGATGTACAAAAGACTTATTTTGTGATTGATGATTTTGATAAGCTCATGAGTGATACACGACAGGATTTTACGCAAATGTATTTGAATCTTGATGGCTTATCGACATTCAAACCCACAGATATACTGGCTCAAGATAGAGTCATCAACAAAGGAGTGACACCATGATTCGTTTGTCTGATTCAGAGCGAGAGGTTCACATGGCGGCATTGACAAAGTGGAAGCACGATGCGGTTCGCGACGCCATCCATAGGCAGTATTTGTTCAAAGACTTTAACCAAGCCTTCGGGTTCATGACCCGTGTGGCACTCTACACCGAACAAGTGAACCATCATCCTGAGTGGTTCAATGTGTGGAATCGCGTGGATGTCACTTTGACGACACATGATGTATCGGGCTTGTCCATGCGGGATATTTCGATGGCACAGTGGATGGACACGGTTTATTGCTCGATGATCGATAAGGCGAGCGGTTAAATAAGTTGTTTAGGTAGAGAGGTTTTCTGGCTGCTTGTCATATAATTTCATCTTTGAATTTTTGGGATGCTTTGATGAGACAATTATGGATGTTTGCCAGCTTGACCTTTGGTTTGACTGCGGCGGCTCAGGAACCGTCTTTCGGCGTCAAATCTGATTTAATTTCTGCCCAAAAAATATTTGTCCCAACCGCCTATAAGACTGGTGTTGCGCCTTTTCAGATGAGTTTTTATGCGCAGCCCATCAATCAGACAAAGCCAATCTTGTCGCTCAATGCGCAACGCTCACAAAACCCTGCATCTGTCATCAAACTCATCACTAGCTATGCCGCACTGAACACTTTGGGTGCTGATTATCAATGGCGCACACAGCTTCTCACAACAGAACAACCTGATGTGCAAGGCACTTTGCACGCCCCACTTTATCTTAAAGGGAGCGGCGATCCACAGTTGGTGATCGAAAAAATTGAGCAACTGGTTGCGGGATTGGTCAAATCTGGTGTGAGAAATGTCCAGTCCCCCATCATTGTTGACCGTTCTATCTTTAAAGATGAACGACAAGATGCCGCTAGCTTTGATGGCGAGCCATCGATGCCATACAACGCGCAACCAGATGCAGCGTTGATGAATTATCGAGCGATTAGTTTCAATTTTGACCCAGCCACCAGATCGGTGAGTGCCATACCAAACCTGCACGAGTACCCGGTTATTACTGCTGTTCAATGGATCGATGGGGCGTGTCCCAATACGGGTTGGAAAAGCACCGTTCGCTTAAACGTGTCTGCTCAAAGTGCGATGGTTTCAGGGCGTTACTACAGTGACTGTGGCTCTAATCAATGGCATGTTCATGCGTATCAAATGACGGCGAACGATTATGTGCAGCGTGTATTTGGCACACTGATGAAGCGCCGACAGTCGGTCAGCGAGGGTGTGACACCCAAAAATGCTTTGCCAGTCGCTGAGGTGTACTCCAACCCTTTGCCTTTGGTGCTCAAAGACATGAATGGCTTTAGCAATAATGTGATGGCTCGTCAGATTTATCTGTCTCTATCGGCGAAACAAAACGGCATTGGTTCTCTCACAGACAGTGCGGCGGCGGTTCGTGATGTATTGCGACAAAAGGGCTTGTTGTTTCAGGGGCTAAATATGGGTAATGGTTCTGGGCTGTCTCGACAAACGCGGGTTCGTGCGGTGGATTTGGGACAGCTATTGGTTAATGCTGCGAATGATGAGCCGTTTGTGAATAGCTTGCCGATTCTCGGCGTATCAGGCACTGTGAAAAATCGTCTGCTCGACTCTGACATGGTTGGGCGTGGCCGAATCAAAACAGGAACGCTCGATACCGTGCGTGCGATTGCGGGTTATATCGATGGCAAAAGCGGTCAGCGCTATGCCATCGTCAGCATCATTGAGGGGCCAAATGCACAGACGGTGGCGGCGAAAAAGCTGCACGATGAGTTTATGATTTGGGTGGGTAATCAATAAACAATCAGTAAATATTGACGGCATCAACGTTGGCCAAAAAATAATCGGGAAGTTTTCCCGATTATTTTTTTTGTGCAATGCGCAGAGCGATTTGGCTGGCGAGCTGTAATGTGGCTTCCCACACATCGCCTTTGGATAAACCTTTGGCCATGCGGTCAAGCTCTGCCGTTCGTGTCAGCGCATTTTTGAGAAAAGGTGTGGTTAAGGCGCGCAGCGCGGTCGGCATGAGTTTTTCTCGTGCGCCCCAGATGCGGTGTTCGCGCATCAGACTGGGCAGGTGGCCGCCACCATCCAATTCAATTTTTAAGCGGGTGAGGGCGCGAATGTCCTCAAATAAAGACCATTGCACCAAAACAATGGCTTCGCCCTCAGCTTTGAGCCCTTCAATCATTCGACACGTTCGAGCCACATCACCCGCGAGCAAAGACTCAGTGAGCGAAAACACATCATAGCGCGCCACGTTAAATATGCTGTTGTGAATGTCTTCGTCAGAGAGCGTACCCGCTGGAAAGAGTAGGGCGAGTTTCTGAATCTCTTGGTGCGCGGCAATCAAATTGCCCTCAAATTGCTGCGCCATCAGTTGGAGCGCGGCGGGGCTCGCGCTCATATTTTGTTGTTTGAGTCGTTCGGCAATCCAGCGCGGTAATTGAGTCAGTGAAATACTGCCAATCTCAATCGGGTCAGCTGCTTGTGCTAATTGCTTGAACCAAACGCTGTTTTTGCTGGTTTTGTCCAAGCGCGGCAGCGTGACCATGATGAGCACACCATCTGAGAGTTGCTGACAAATGGTTTTGAGCGCGTCGCCGCCATCTTTGCCGGGTTTGCCTGTCGGGATGCGCAGCTCGATGATTTTTTTGTCACCAAACAGCGACAGACTGCGCTGAGCGTCAAGTACAGGCGCCCAGTTGAATTGCCCCTCAATGCTGAACACTTCACGCTCACTGTAGCCAGCAGACCGTGCGCGTGCACGCCAAGCATCGACCTGCTCCTGAACCAGCAGGGCTTCGTCGCTGCAGATAACCGTTAGTGGTGCGAGGCTCATTATTGGGCAGCGTTGGTGAGGCGAATCGCGCGCAGGCGATATTGAATCTGATTGGCCAACTCCAAATCCATGTCATCGGCCAAGCGTGCTTCCTCTAAATCCAAACCCGTGATATATCCATCGGCTGCTGACAAGGTTCGGGTGACCGTCAGTCGTGTCGGGGCAATGAGAGGTTGCTTATTGGCATCGTAAGCCTGAATTGTCACACTGCCGAACAGGCGGTATTCGGTGATACGACCTTGAGAGTTTTTGGTCAGGATGTCTTTACTGTGGCTCACGTCGCCGATTTCGGTGGTGACTTGTGCAGGAGTAGTTTTACCCACAACGCGGACTTGGCCGCGCATGAGGTTGGCCAGATTTTGAGCGATGTTCGACTCAGTGTCGCCGACAATGCTCAAGGTCTGATAGGTCATCAAAGTCGCACTGCCGGCATTTTGTGAGCCACGCAGGTGAAAACCACATGCTGTTAATGCTGAGACACACAGGACGATGGTGCTGATTTTGCGTAAGTAATGAAACATGGGGTTCCTTTTATGTTCAAACCACAATGTTGATGAGTTTATTAGGTACGACGATGAGTTTCTTAATCGGCTTTCCTTCCATGAATTTTTGCACGGGTGCTAATTCTAAAGCCAGCGTTTGCAATGCATCGTTGTCTGCAGTTTTGGGTGCAGTGAGTTGGTCGCGAAGTTTGCCGTTGACCTGAACCATGTAGGTAATATCGTTGCGCTCTAAAGCTGATTCGTCAACGGTTGCCCACGGTGCATCAATCAACTCACCACAAGAAGCAACATAGCCCAGCTCGTTCCACAGTTGCGTGGTCAAGTGTGGCACGATGGGGTATAGCACGCGCAGCAGTATCGAAACTGACTCAGGCAGGGCTTTACCCAACGGCGCAACATCGTTTTTGCAGGTGGCTTCTAACTCATTGAGCAGCTTCATCGCGCCAGAGGCGACGGTGTTGTACTGCAAGCGATCGTAGTCAAAGTTGATTTGTTTGAGTAACGAGTGAACGGTAAAACGTAAATCTTTCGCCGCCGTACTTGGTGTCAACTCGGCATCTTTTTGCGCAGCAATCGCGTCTTTTTGAGTTTGGCAGAAGTGCCACACGCGCTTGAGAAAGCGATGCGAGCCTTCAACGCCAGAATCAGACCATTCCAATGTTTGCTCAGGCGGCGCGGCAAACATGGTGAACAAACGTGCTGTGTCTGCACCGTACTGCTCAATCAAGGCTTGCGGGTCAATGCCGTTGTTTTTTGATTTGGCCATTTTCTCAGTGCCGCCGATGTGGACTGGTTGACCGTCTGATTTGAGCAGGGCAGAAACAGGGCGACCTTTGTCGTCAAACGAGACTTCAACGTCAGCAGGGTTAAACCATGATTTTCGGCCTGTGTCGTCTTCGCGGTAGTAGGTTTCGTTCAGCACCATGCCTTGCGTGAGCAGGTTTTTAAACGGCTCGTTGAATTTCACCAGTCCCATGTCGCGCATGACTTTCGTCCAGAAGCGCGCATAGAGCAAGTGCAAAATCGCGTGCTCAATCCCACCGATGTACTGATCCATAGGCATCCAGTAATCGTTGCGCTCATCGACCATTTTGTCCGAATTCGGGCTGGTGTAGCGCATGTAGTACCACGATGAATCAATGAACGTGTCCATCGTGTCCGTCTCGCGACGTGCTGATTTACCGCAGCTTGGGCAATCGACGTGGAGGAAGTCTTCGCGTTTGTTCAGCGGGTTGCCTGAGCCGTCGGGAATGCAATCTGTTGGCAAAACAACGGGTAAGTCCTTTTCGGGAACGGGTACAACACCGCACGAATCACAATGAATCAAAGGAATTGGCGTGCCCCAGTAACGTTGACGGCTAATGCCCCAGTCGCGTAGGCGATAAGTGGTTTTGAGCTCGCCCAAACCTTTGGCTGATAAATCTGCTGCGACTTTTTGCACGGCATCTTTAAAGCTCAAACCATCGTATGCGCCGCTGTGGATACACAGGCCGTGTTCTTTGTCAGCGTACCAATCTTGCCATGCGGCAGTATCATAGACCTGTTCGTCGACGGTGACGACTTGTTTAATCGGCAAATCGTATTTCAAAGCAAACGCGAAATCTCGCTCATCATGCGCAGGCACACCCATCACCGCGCCGTCGCCATAGCTCATGAGCACATAGTTACCCACCCACACATCAATCATTTCACCCGTGAGTGGATGTTTGACTTGTAAGCCCGTGTTCATGCCTTCTTTTTCCATCGTCGCCATGTCTGCTTCCATCACGCTGCCGAGTTTGCATTTGTCGATGAAGGTCTGTAACTCTGGGTTGTTTTGCGCGGCGTGCGTCGCCAGCGGATGTTCTGCTGCCACGGCGCAGAAAGTGACACCCATGATCGTATCGGCGCGGGTGGTGAACACATACATTTTGCCGTCGCTAATCAACTCACCTGACGCATCGCGGATGTCGTGGGTAAAGGCAAAGCGCACACCGACGCTTTTGCCAATCCAGTTCTCTTGCATGAGCTTCACACGAGATGGCCAGCCAAGTTCGTCCAAATCATTCAGCAATTCTTCTGCATAATCGGTAATTTTGAGGTAATAGCCTGGAATCTCACGCTTTTCAACCAATGCACCTGAGCGCCAGCCACGCCCGTCAATCACCTGCTCATTCGCCAAAACCGTTTGATCAATCGGATCCCAGTTCACGACTTGGGTTTTGCGGTAGGCCACGCCTTTTTCCAGCATTTTGAGGAAAAACCATTGATTCCATTTGTAATAATCTGCATCGCACGTCGCAAACTCGCGTGACCAGTCAATCGCCAAGCCCATTGCCTGCATTTGTTGCTTCATGTAGGCAATGTTGTCGTAGGTCCATGCAGCAGGAGGGACTTTATTATTCAACGCGGCATTTTCGGCAGGCATCCCGAACGCATCCCAGCCCATCGGCATCAATACGTTGAATCCTTTCATGCGGAGCTGACGTGCCATCACGTCGTTAATCGTGTAGTTGCGCACGTGACCCATATGCAGCTTGCCCGATGGGTAGGGCAGCATTGAGCAGGCGTAGAATTTAGGTTTATTGTTGTTTTCGGTGACAGTATAAACATCGGCGGCTGTCCAAGCGGCTTGGATAGCGATTTCGAGGGCGCGGGGTTGGTACGTAGGAATTGGGTTCATTGTCGGTCTATCGTCAAACAAAAGGTGAAAATCAATACAGAGAAAGCCGCCATTATAACGTTTTGCACTGTTGAAAATAGCCCTAAATCCGATTCTCGGACAACAATCCATCGCATACAAGTAACAGCGTGAACCCAACAAACACACTTTGGATGAACAAGATACGTTAATTTGGTACTGTCCTGACAGAGTGAATGGTGGTTTAATACCACTTTCCACCCATTTCATAAGGCCATTATGTACGCCCAAGACGCCAAACTCGCGCAAAACTCCTACTACGCCGCCACAGCCACGCCGTTGCCTGAGCAGCCGAAATTGCAAGGCAATGTTACCGCCGATGTTTGTGTGGTCGGTGCGGGACTGGCTGGTCTGTCCGCTGCGTTAGAGTTGGCACAAAAAGGCTATAAAGTGGTCATCCTTGAAGGTCGCCGCATCGCATGGGGCGCATCGGGGCGCAACGGTGGTCAAGCCATCGCTGGGTATGCATGTGAACAAGAACCATTTGAGAAGCAGCTTGGCTTGACCGATGCGAAAAAAGCCTTTAACCTCACACTTGAGGGTTTAGACCTCATGCGTGAGCGCATCAAAACCCACGGCATTGATTGCGACTGGACAGATGGCTACATGACCGTCAGTGTCAAGCCAAAATCCACACCAGACCTGCTCGCATCGGTGGAGCACATGCGTGACGTGTATGACTACCCACATTTGCAAGCCATCTCGCCGGAAGAAATGAGCCAATGGGTCGCCTCAAAACGTTACCACGCAGGTGTGCTCGACCACAACAGCGCTCATCTGCACCCACTCAAATACGCACTCGGTGTGGCGAAAGCTGCCATGAGCGCAGGCGTCACCATCTACGAGCATTCCGAAGTCACCGAACTGATTCACGGTGACCCAGCCACCATCAAAACCGCCCACGGTCAAGTCACCGCAAAATTCGTCGTGCTCGCAGGCAATGTCTACCTTGATAAAACCGTCAAAAAACTCTCAGGCCGCATCATGCCTGTCGGCACCTACATCGTTGCCACAGAGCAATTGGGCAAGGAGCGTGCTGACGCGCTCATCAAAAATCGCGTCGCCATGTGTGACAACAATTTCGTTTTGGATTACTTCAGAACCACCAAAGACGACCGAATGCTGTTCGGCGGGCGCGTCAGCTACTCAGGCGTCACACCTCCGAACCTCAAAGAATCCATGAAAGGCACCATGCTGCGCGCCTTCCCCCAGCTCGCTGATGTCAACGTCGAATACTGCTGGGGTGGCTTTGTGGACATCACGGTCAATCGCGCCCCAGACTTTAACCGCCTCGCGCCCAACGTCTACTACCTGCAAGGCTTATCAGGCCATGGCCTCATCCTTACCAACATTGCAGGCAAACTCGCCGCCGAAGCCATCGCAGGTCAAGCCGAACGATTTGACATGATGGCAAAAATCAAACATCTGCCATTCCCTGGTGGGCGTGCGTTTAGAACACCTGCACTCGTGCTTGCGATGGCTTACTATCGTTTGCGGGATTATTTGTGAGCTGACTTGTTATGTCCGAACTTACCGTTCTTTGCCAGTTCACTGGCTTTGACATAGGCGGTGTTTTTTGCCATGTTCTGCGCGTCATACGCATCAAGGTAGGGTCCATCTGTGACATGCCTTGCGCGATGTTATCGCAAAATTTAAGCTGTTTTTGAGTGATTGGCATATTTGGCTTATCTAAACGCATCCGCTTCAATGTAACGCCCGACTGGGTTCATGCACACGGCGCACTGCCCATTCAGTATCAAGCTGCCTTTTTCTGCTTTGCCTGACGCATTAAACATGGTTGTGACATTTTTGCAATGGCTGCAATACACATTTTCTAAAATGTTCTTTTTGTCGTCAATGGATAGCAAACTCCATAACTGAGCGGCTTGTGGTGTGAATTTAGGGAGTTTGAGGGTCATTTTTTATGCAATATGACTGGTTTTGCCTTGTATGCAGCTTCAGTGATTTCGATACTGAAAAAACCATCCATGCCAGGAAACTCACGCTTGATTAATCGTCTTAGATTTATAGCTTTAAGATGTTCGAATAATCCCGATTTTTCGGCTGCGAGTCCCAAGCCCTCCCGTCCCTCTTTAACAAACAAAATATTCATCGCTAAAGCAATCAATTCAGCCTCTGTTAGCTGCGCTTTAAAAAAGCGGATATTTTCCCATTTTAGTTTTCCTTCTTGCTCAAGTTCTTGCTTAAGCAACTGATATGTTATTCGAAATATGTTGGAATGTTCTTTTAAAAAAGAATCGTAATTTATAAGTGCTGGATAACCTGTAGCCAAAAGAAAATTTCCCCAATCGTCAAAATTGCTACCATCATACTTACTCAACTCATAAATTGTAGATGTAGTAGGGTCCATAAAAATAAATTCAGGGTAGAGAGGCGTTTCTTTTTCCCAATTAAGAAAATTTTTCAAATTAATATTTTTAGCTGTAGATAAAAATTTCAAATACTGTTTACCTCTGTAATCATGTTTTTGATTATCGTTTTTTTCAGTTAATACCGCATCATTTAATGCGCGTACATAAGCCTCATACATTTTCAAAAAATTAGTTGTTTGGGCAGCTTCTCTGTCTTTTTCCTTTCCCTCTGCATACCTTTGCTCTTCAAGTTTAAGCTGCTCAGAGATTAGTTCATTTGCTTTAATCTGGGCTTTAAAAGCTCTATATACCAACCAAGCTGATAGCAAGCCAATAAACGGTGCTGTTGTGCCGCCAATGGTATCGCCAACTTGACCCAAGTTAGTAAAATCACCAATCCAAGGGCGTGTAAACAACCAAGGTAAGATAAAAATCCCCAATAGCCCTAAGCAAAGCACAATAGTGACCTCATGTTTTTTAAACCAGTCCAATGTTTTTTTCATCCTCAAATCTCCAATTTAGGCACGCCTTAACAATCTTAAAATCACGGATATTAACTGATAACCATGGTTTTTGTGACTTCATTTGGTGATTCATGAAAGCTCACCTGTCCTGCTGTATCCGTGAATAGAGCCAATACAGTGTTGTCGCCCAGCAAAGCACGGTCAATGTTGTTGATGTCTTTTGGCGGTTTTGCGGTGTTTGGTTTTTCGGCGGCCATTTATTTGTGTGTCCGTTGGTTCGATTTGGATGTTGTTCTCATAACGGATACACAAGTTGTTTTTCGTCTATGGCTGCCAAGGGTTGGCTTGGGATAGCAAAAAGCCCGCAATTGCGCGGGCTTCATGTTTTTTCATGCTAACGTCAGGTGACGTCTGACGAATCAGGGACAAGTAAAAACACATGAAAGCCAATAAAATAAACAAATAAGAAAAACGATTTCTTTTTCGGATACACAAACGGATACACAAAATAAAAAACGCTTCTGAAAATCCTATGGGTGTCGCCTCGATTTTCAGTGTTAGATGAGACTGTCATTTAACAAAAACTCATGGCTATTTGACTACGATAACCGTTGCCCCGCCAAAGCGAGGTTTGTTTTCAATTTTTTCAGGTTTATTGTACCCGTGTATTTTATTGAGTAGTTTGATGGTTTTGAGCCTTTGACTAATTTTGCGTTTTGATTTTGCCAGTTTGAGGGTTTCAAGCTCCTCAATTAAAGCAATGGTTAGCTCTCGGTTTAATTGCAAAATCTGCTCTTTTTCTTGCTGCCTGAATAATGCAATTTTTGCCATAATCTTACCGTTTTTAGTCAGCTCACTGGCTTTGACATAAGCGGTGTTTCTTGCCATGTTATGCGCGTCATACGCGTCAAGGTAGGCATCTACCTGCGACATACCTTGTGTGATGTTATCGTAAAATTTAAGCTGCTTTTGAGTGAGTGGCATATTTTGGTTATCTAAACGCATCCGCTTCAATGTAACGCCCGACGGGGTTCATGCACACGGCGCACTGCCCATTCAGTATCAAGCTGCCTTTTTCTGCCTTGCCTGACGCATTAAACATGGTTGTGACATTTTTGCAATGGCTGCAATACACATTTTCTAAAATGTTTCTTTTATCGTCAATGGATAGCAAGCTCCATAACTGGGCTGCTTGTGGTGCGAATTTAGGGAGTTTGAGGGTCATTTTTTATCCAATATGACTGGGTTTGCCTTGTATTTATCTTCAGTGATTTTGATGTTAAAAAAGCCGTCAGAATCAGCCTCATTTTTGAGTAAGGAAACAAATAACTGAGTTTTTAAGTGCTTAAATAGGCCTGCTTTCTTAGCCACTTCTGCCAAACCATCACGCCCTTCATCATCCCATAAACAATTTACCGCCATTAATATCAACTCATCTTCTGTTAACTGCGCTCTAAAAAATCGAATGTTGTCCCATTTTTGAGTACCATCTTGAATTAATTCTCTTTTAAGTAAATGATAAGTTATGCGCAGTAATGGGGCATATTTATAAAAATCATTATTTTTAAGATGGCTTGACACTGCCTCTTTTTCAATTGCATATAAAAGCTCGCTCTTACCTACTCCCACTCCTTTATTATCAAAAGAAACTATTGTGCTACCCCAAACAACACTCTTAATAGAGTGCCTGTCTTTAGCAGCCAAAGAAACATAAGTCTCATACATTTTCAAAAAATTAGTTGTTTTGGCCGTTTCTCTGTCTTTTACCTTTTCATCGTGATAAGCACGCAGCGCAAGCATCACAGTTGCAAGCCCAATAATTGGATTCAGCACACCGCCAAAAAAATCGCCAAATTGACCACGCAAGTCGTTCACAGTCGGCGCTTGAACTGGGGGTATTTCAGGCCATAACGGGATTTGCCAAACATACTTATAAAATAGCCATACAAATAATGATACGCCCACAAAGCCAAAAACATATTTAATGCTCGCTTTCATGCTCTTATAACCCATAATATTTTTAAATATTTCGTTAAAAAAATACAATATTACAACAGACAACACAAATAAAAGTGCCACGAATGTAAACAAGACAATTTGCGTGAAAAGAATGCATGATAGAGTGCACATCCTCAAATCTCCAATTTAGGCAATGCCTTAACAATCTTCACCGTCTCAATGCTCACGGTAATCACCCGCTGCAATAATTCGAGTGGATAGCGTGCATTATTCATCGTTTCGATTGCCCAGTCGTTGGCGTCGTTGACGATGCCGCTGTCTTTGTGGGTGGTGACGGATTGGCGTTCCATGACCCATTCGATGGCGGGTTTGCCGTTGACGATGTAGTCGTAGGCTTCAAGTGGGATGTCGGTGAGGGTGATTTTGGCGTTGTATTCGATGCGAGTTTTGTTGTGTTTGATAGGCTTACCGTCTTCGTCTGTACCTGTGCCTTTACCAAACTTCATTTTGGTGACATAAAAATCTTTATCTGACAAAGCCTGCACTGCCAATGCGCCACCCACGAAATTCACGGGGTAGGGTGCAACACTTTCATAATCCACATGCAACTCTGCTAAAGCACGCCCAGCTTGCATGAACGCCTCAAAATCACGATAGGTTTTCACGCGAGGAATCCGTGGCAATTCTTTGGTGAGATTGTCGGCATAGCGGGTTTTATAGTCCTCTGAGTGCAATAAGCCATAGGTGTAATAAAACACATCTTCTTTGCTGATGCTCGCACCTGCTGGCATTTGAGCAGCATAAAAGTCTGCAAAATGCGCCAAACCCGCATCGGTGATGCCGTCTTTGATTGTGTATTGACCTGCTGCACCATTAGACAAGCCCACTTCGGATGCATCGTCAAACATCTCACTTTGTGGCGTGGCGGCGTTGCTTGTGTCGCTGACGTTGGGTTCGTAGAGTTTGAGGGGGAAGCATTGTGCACCAGCTTCAAGCATATTTAAATCAACAATGCAGTCACTCATTAGCGATGACACGCCATTCCTTGAGCCTTTCCCATTAATCAATATCACCCGATTTTCAGCCGAAGCGTCGGGGAAAATGCGGGGCATTTGATAAACCATCTCGTTAAAGCTTCTATCAAAATACAAAGCCGCTTTTGTAAAAGGGCGGTAAAGCGAGATAACAATTTTATTTGCAGCAAATTTAAATCTCCTTTGCTTTTCCAAATCCCACTTTAATGCACGAGTCCAACTAATTTTTGAGTTTTCAAATGAAATAAAATCTTCTGTATTTGGTGGACAATTACTATTGATATATCTATCAACTTCTTCGTTATAAAAGTTAATGGTTAGACGCATATTTTTAGCTAGTAACTGCTTTGAATAGTTATAACACCATGCATCACGTTGTGTTTTAAGTCCACTTGAATAATTCTCAAACAATACCTCACTACTCTTATCCTTCTTATCCCCCAAGCTGATGTGTTCACTAAAGCTGTCATCGCGCTGATTAATCCAATCGCCATGCACATCAGGTGTGATATTGACCCAGCCATTGGCTGCGGTGATGCCTGTAATGCTGGCAAATTCGATTAGTTTTTCTTTTTTTTCACTGGTTTTTAAGTCATCACCAATGTTATGGTAATAAATATTTCCGTGACTCATTGATTGAGGATTTTTCACAAAAAAAGTAACAGCAATACCAGTCATGCTGCCACTCTCAAAAATATTTTGTCCTTCTTTTGCTTTGCCACGACTCAACATATTTTTACGAATATCACCTCGTAAATTCAACACATACATGTTTGTAAACTCGTCGGTCAAGCATTTACGCATACCGTCCATTGCTGGCTTTTCAATAAATCCGCTTCCTGAAACAAACCCAATCACCCCAGCGTCTTTGATGCGGTCGCTCGCCCAGCGAATGGCGCGGATATAACTGTCATATAAAGCGTTTTTATTCGTGGCTTTTGATTTGGCAGCATAACTGTTACGAATCTCCTCATCCAATTTCGGATAAACCACATTGGCGTTATTATCGTTCGCAGATTCTTGCCCTGACGAATACGGCGGATTGCCAATAATCACCCGAATATCGAGTTTCTTTTGGCGTTTGCGACGGCTGCTGTTGGCTTCGAGTAACTCACTGACAAGGTCTTCCTTTTCGTTCATTTGGAAGGTGTCGGTGAGACAAATGCCATTGAACGGTTGATATTGAACTTCCGTATCAGGGTTCTGTTCTTTAATGAGGTCGTGGTACACCGATTCGATATTAATGGCGGCGATGTAGTAAGCCAATAATACCAACTCATTGGCGTGGATTTCGTGTTTGTATTTGTGCGCCAGTTGTTCGGGCGCGATAAGACCGCTTTGCAATAGTCGGGTGATGAATGTGCCTGTGCCTGTGAAGGGGTCAATGATGTGGACGTTGTCACTGCCCAGCGTTTGGTTAAATTCGCTTTTGAGGATGTCGTTCACGCTGTGAATAATAAAATCCACCACTTCCACGGGCGTATAGACAATGCCCAGCCGCTGGGTCATGCGTGGAAAGGCATTTCTAAAGAATTTGTCATACAACTCCACCACAATCTTTTGTTTGCCTGTGGCGTTGGTGATGCCTGCGGCGCGTTCTTTGACGCTGGTGTAGAAACGTTCTAGGGTATCGGTTTCCTTTTCGAGGTGGTGTTTTTCGAGCACATTGAGCACGTCTTGCATGGCAAGGCTCATCGGGTTGTTTTGGGCGAAGCTGTAGCCTTCAAACAGGGCATCAAACACGGGTTTGGTGATGAGGTGCTGGGCGAGCATTTCGACGATTTCGGCATCGGTGATTGCGCCATTGAGGTCGTCACGGATTTCATGGGCGAAGGCGTTAAATGCACTGATGGCTTCGGTGTTGTTTGGGTTTTCCAATATGGTTTGGATGCGAGTAATATGCGTATTGGCAATTTTAGCGATGTCATTCGCCCAGTCTTCCCAGTGGTGACGGTTGCCACATTTATCAACGATTTTGGCGATGATGGCGCGTTCGATTTCGCCCACTTCAAAGGCCAGTTCGCCCTGAGCAGGAACGGGTGTATCTGCCGTGCCTATGGATGAGCCGCCGCGTCCTGTGTTTTTGTTTTTGATGGTTTTGCCGTTGGCGTCCTTTTGTGTTTTGGTTTTGGCATTGATTTTGTCGGTGACGGCAATGACTTCCATTTTGCGTTTGTCCACGCCCATGAGGTCGGTTTTATTTATCATGGCATCGAATCGGTCATCATGACTGCGTAGGGCTTGTAAGACTTGCCAAACAACTTTATAGGTTTTGTTGTCGTTCAGTGCTTCGCTGGGTGTCATGGTGGAGGGGATGACCACGGGCAATATCACATAACCACGCTTTTTGCCTTCGGCATTGCGCATGACGCGCCCAACGGATTGCACCACGTCCACTTGGCTGTTGCGTGGGGTAAGGAATAGCACGGCATCCAATGCAGGCACATCCACACCCTCAGATAAACAACGCACGTTCGATAAAATGCGGCAGGTGTCTTGTGGGGTTTGTTCTTTGAGCCAATTGAGCTTGTCCTCTTTGGCGGTGGCGTTCATGCCGCCATCGACGTGTTCGGCTTCGCATTTGAGCGTCAATGATGGGGGCAGTGATTCGGTTTCGAAGCTGTTTTCTATTTCGCTGGCTTTGTAGGCTTCAACCACTTCTGAGAACATGTTGGCGATGTTCTTTGAGCTGACCTTGTGTTGTCGCGCATTGGCTTTAATGTCAATGACCTGACAGAACGCCACTGCGCGGCGCATGGGGTCTTTGTCACCAATAAGCTCCTCATGCAGCCCTTGCTTGGATAAAGCTTTCCAACAGCCTACGATTTTGGCTGCGTCGTCTACTTTAAGGCTGTTGTTCTCGTCGGCGAGTAGGTCTTGTAATCGTGAACTGACGTGCTTTTCATCCATGGCGAGTACGAGGACTTTGTAATCCACCAATAAGCCTTGGCGCACAGCTTCTGAGAATGTAATGACATGTAGCTCTTTGCCGTAGAGGTTTTCATCATCCATTGAGCACAGGGCGATGTTGTCTTTGTCGGCGGTGGCCTTTGCCATTTCGCCATAAATGCGCGGCGTAGCGGTCATGTACAGGCGTTTGTCGGCTTTGATGAAGTCGGCATCGTGGACTTTGACAAAGTTTGATTCATCGTCATCACCAAATGTCGCCCCCGTGGTGCGGTGCGCCTCGTCACAAATGATGAGGTCAAATGCGGCTAGGTTGTGTTCTTTTTGCGCTTTGCTGATGGTATCTATCGAGTGGTAGGTAGAGAATACGACACTCATGTGCTCGTCGTCGTGTCGTTTGGTCATTTCTATTGCCAGACGACTGGCATCGGTAGTCGCGGGGTAGCGCAATTCATGGGCGAAGGTTTGCACCGTGTCATCATCGGCTTTGCGCTTTTTACCCACATCACTGTCCGAACACACGGCGAAGCTGTGTAATGGCGTTTCGGATTCTTGCGTCCATTCGGTGAGGGTTTGGCTCAAAAGTGACAATGAAGGCACTAAAAACAGAACACGCTTGCCTTTGCCTGCGAGTTTTTCGGCAATTTTAAGACTGGTAAAGGTTTTACCCGTGCCACAGGCCATGATGAGCTTGCCACGCTCTGCGGTCTTTAAACCATGCGCTACGGCACTGAGCGCGCCTTTTTGGTGGTCGCGCAGCTTCTTTTTGTCTTTGAATTTTGGTGAGGATTTGGCTTGATATTGTGACCAGTCAATTTGGCTGTTTTCTAAATCGTGTAGGTCTATTTTGCTGACAGGTGGCTGTTGATTGGCGAGTGCGTCTTCGGCGTGTTCTGACCAGTTATTGGTCGTGGTGACAATGATGCGATGACTAAATGGCTTTTTACCCGATGCGGTAAAGAAACTGTCGATGTCGGATTTTTGAATCCGATAGTCATCGGCGTAAAACTTGCATTGAATGGCGTGGTATTCATCCGTGCCTTGGGTCTTGGCCACCAAGTCAATGCCCGTGTCTCGTTTGTCGATTCCTTGGCTGTCTGCCCATTGTGCGTATGTCCATACGTCACTGTACAGGTCTTGATAGCTGGGTTCATTTTTGAGGTAAAGCACCACAAGCTCTTCGAAATATGTGCCTTTTTCGCGCTCGCTTTGGGCGGTGGCTTTAAATTGGCTAAGTATCGTTTGTAGTGCGCTCATGAGTGACCTCGGTTTTAATTGATTTGACCGTAGATTTTAGCTGATAGCCGTTGTTTTTTGGAGTTGATTGCTAACTAATTGTGAATTGGGGCAGATAATCCAACTTTCATAAAAACAGGGCTTATCTATGTGTTTGGTCACATATTCGACTACTCGCTTTTTGTCTCGGTTTATCTGCTGAATGTCTACACTGCCATGCTGGGCTTGTTTGAGCCATTGGGTTTCTAAAATTCTGAGCGTCCATTCTGTCTTGGTTGGGCATATTTTAAGCAATAAGTGAAAATGTGCGAATCCTCGGCTGTCGTATTCAATAAAACCACACCATAACCATTGTTCATTTGCATAGCCTCGGCTTCTAAATAAACGGCTCGTCATATTGCTGTGAAAACGTCTGAGCTTGGCTTGCATGGTAGCCACTTGATAATCTTGGTTGGTGTTTAGTGTGATGAGGTGCGTCCATTCAATGCTTACAAGCCAATTGCCCAGCTCCTTTTTGAGCATGATGTGTTGCTTTGTGCGCCGTGTGAGTGTGTTGTCATATAAGGCTGATTCGTTGATTGCGGGCGTAACTTGGCTAATGAATGTCATCTTGCATTCGCTTTTAAAACGGTTGGGATGGAGGGGTAAGGCTGGCGACCATCGCACGCGCCTATGGTTTTTTAATACTGGGTTAAAATTGATGGGGCAGTTCAAGCCCTGTAATCAAGAGGCGACTCAAAAAACTTGTGCAGCTCCTCGTTACGGTACATGGTGCAACGCGCACCGAGCTTTATCGGCTGTGGTGCTTTGCCCTCTAAAACAAGCTGTCGCCACTTTTCTTTACTGAATGGACAAAACGGCTGAAATTGTTTCCATCGGCTGAGGCCTTGGGTGGGTAGTGATAATGTCGTCATTTGCGACTCCTTTTTAACTATGGTCTTTGATAGCCAAACTTGCTATGTGCCGACTCTAAAGGAATTGATTAAAAAAAAGGCCTCACACCTGAGGTGTAAAGCCTTTTTTAATGCTGATGTTTTTTAGCTAAGCAGTTGTTTTTATTACCTTTCTTTGAACGTAGTCTTGTATTGTGAACCATGTGGCCTCAAAGATTTGTTCTTGTGTGGTGTCGTGTTTTTGCCAATCATAAATGATGACGCTGCCATCATTAGCAGCTTCTTTTAGCCATTTGTGCAACTGCCCATCTTTTTCTGTGAGGGTGCTCGAATCACTGTCTTTATGCGTTTTAAGAAACGCCCGTAGTTTTTGAGTGTCGTTTAATCCATTCGTTTTAATAAAGGTGTCGATGCCCTGTGGTTTGTAGATGGTCTCAATGATGCTTTCACCTATTTGGACATAAATTTCTTGAAAGTCTTTCCAGCCTCCTTCTTTTTGACCGTGATTTTCTTTGACTTTGCCTCGCTTTTTGATTTCGCAATAAAACCAGCACTTTAAATCCAACAGTGGCTCACCTTGGGCTAATTTATGATTTTTGTGGTTTTCTTTTTCGGCTTGCGCCCTCGCATAATCAGCACCATTATTGAATTTGATGCTCATTAATTCGAGGATGACCTCATGGGTTAGCTCATCATCATGTGATGCAAGGATTTTTATTGACTCGCTTGCTGAAGCTGTGGATAGTTCAAGTAATATTTTTTTGCTTACTTGGATTGTCTGATAACGTTTGCGCCAGTAATCAGGGATGGTTTCGGCCATTTGTCCTGAGCGTATTTCTTGCTCTATTTGTTCAAAATAATATTTTTCAAAATTCATTTTATCCACCTTTATTGTGAACGTGCCATTTTAAGAATCTGACCGCTATGCCTTAATTCATCCAATCTGTCTGCCCATGCTTGCATCATCTTTTTACGTTGAGGCACGTATTTGGCGTGATTGTATGCAGCGGCTACTTTGTTGCGCTCCATATGGGCAAGCTGTAATTCAATGTGCTCGTGTGGATAACCCATTTCGTGTAATTCTGTCGATGCCACCCCTCTAAATCCGTGAACCGTCATGCGGTCTTTATATCCCAATATGTGCAAGGCTTTATTCAGTGTGCCATCACTCATCACTTTATTCTCACCCTTGGTGCTTGGGAATAAGTGCTTTCGGTGGCCATTGATACGGTGCAATTGCTCGATAACTTCTAACGCTTGGCGTGATAATGGCACGATATGTGGGGTGGGCATTTTCATGCGCTCAGCTGGGATTGTCCACAATCCCGCTTCAAGGTCAAACTCGCGCCACTCTGCGCCGCGTAGCTCACCATGGCGCACAAAGGTTAAAGCCATCAACTGCAAGCCTAAACGCGCCAGTACGCCATCGTATGAATCTATAGCTCGCAGTAGGTTGGGCATTTCCTTAATACCTACACGCAACTGGTTCACTACTTGATGTTTGCCTGCCAATAAGTCCCCGCGCCGTATATTGGCTAAAGGATTGCTTTCCATTATACCCAGTGCGCAAGCGTGCCTAAATATTTGCCCACATGCTACCCATGCCTTATCTGCCAGCACAGGGGCGCGCTCCTCAATGGCTTTGAGCACAGGGGCGATTTCACGCAAGGTGAGGGCGTTGATTGAACGCTTGCCCAATTTGGGCAGCACATCGGCTTCAAGCCTGCGCCATGTGGCTGTGGCGTGTTTCTCGCTGATGCCTTTGCCAATGCGCCAGTTTTCCCACCATAGCTTTGCCACTTGCTCAAATGTGTTTTGCGCTTCCTTTTTGGCCTGCGCTTTCGATTCTTGGCGTGCCTGTGCGGGGTCTATGCCTTGTTTGACTTGTGCGTAGGCTTCCGAGTGCTTTTGACGGGCTTGGGCAAGGGTAACGGCTGGATACTCACCCAACGATAAACGGCTTGCCTTGCCGTGAATACGGTAACGATAAAACCAAAACCACGCGCCCCATTCGCGACGTATGAGGGTTAAGCCTTTGCCGTCTGATAATGATGTGGGTATGCTCACTTGTCCCGCTGCATCCATGAATAGAGACAATACTGTGTCGTCGCCCAATAAAGCACGTTCTATGTTATTGATGTCTTTGGGTAGTTTTGCGGGATTGAGTTTTTCGGCAGCCATTTGTGTATCCGTTCACTTATTGATGGTTTTTCAATAAAATCAAACGGATAGGGTGGTTTAGTGTATCCGTTGGTTCGATTAATGTGTTGTCATCATAACGGATACACATACGGATACACAAGTTATTTTTCGCCTATGGTTGCCAAGGGTTGGCTATGAATAGCAAAAAGCCCGCAATTACGCGGGCTTCAGGCTTGTTTCTTGCTAACGTCGGGTGACGTTTGGCTATATATTGGTGGCGAATCAGGGATTCGAACCCCGGACCTGCGGATTATGATTCCGTCGCTCTAACCGACTGAGCTAATTCGCCGAAAGATTGGCATTATGATGACCTTGAAGATGTTTGTCAAGGCGTTTTTTCATAAATGATTATGTGTTTGCCGACATTGGGTTTTGGTTGACAGCTTTTTTCAGGCTGGCCATGATGATGTTGTGATAGCTGGCGAAGATGACAGCGTAGTTGAGCGCGGTGAATAGACAGATGGCTGGCAATATGAGCCAAGTGCTGATTAACGGAGCGACGGCTGTGAGAATCGATAGCAGTATGGATATCACAAAAAAAGCAAACAGCATCAAGCATCCCAATACAATCAGGGGCAATATGTTTTTCAAGATGGTGATGACAGAGTAAAGCATGGCGCGCAGTGGCGATGTGTTTTGCCAAACCAAAAATAGTGGGCTGTAAACGAACAGAGCGATCAAACCCATCATGGTGAACGTCAGCAGATACAGGCTATTGATCGCTTTATAAAAAGCGGGGTCGTTGAAGTAGAGGTTTTCAAGCTTAAGGCGGTTTTCGCTGGCGATGGTGGTGGCTTCGGACAGGTTGGTTGCGGGTTGCGTATTGCTAAATAGTTCTATGGCTTTCGCAATCGGGGTCGTGTCGACTTGCTGCAAAATCAGTGCGACAGCGGCAGGGATGATGGCGATAATGGCGCCGAGTGCGAATAGTCGTGTGCGGTGATTGGCGTGAAAGCCTGAAAATACGTCAAAAGGCGTAACGCCTTGCTGAAGTCGGATTTTTTGCGCCACGTCGGCCATACCGAATGATAATGCTGGCATGACGACGGTGGATAATGCCAAGCCAATGAAGGGGACACTGTTGATGAGCAATGACAAGAGAATTGTCCATGCTGCGGTGATGAAGAGCGACCAAGGTTGTGCTTTGAGTAGCAAAAAGCCATTTTTGAACCAAGTAAAACCGCTGCCAATCGGCATACTGGCGATTTTAAAAGAAAGTGTCGTGGTTGTCGGTGTTGATGTGTCGTTCATGTGATTTAAATCCAGAGAAAGTTGTCGTGTGCGGCACGTCGACTGAGCAATATACGCTCAAAATGTGTGGGATCTTTGGGGGTGAGCATCTCGGCTTCGCGGGTGCGGTAGTAGTCATATAAGCGCGAAATCCAAAAACGCAAGGCCGCCGCGCGTAGCATCATCGGCCATGCAGCCTTGTCTGCGTCAGTGAGTGGATTCACAGCGTGATAAGCGGACATCATGGCGTGAAAGTGCTCGGTCAGCAGCTCGCCTGTGCTGCGCTCAATGCACCAGTCATTGACCGTGACCGCGAGGTCAAACAACCATTTATCAACCCCTGCGAAATAAAAATCAATGAAAGCAGGCTCATCGGGGGTGGCGAATAAAACATTGTCGACAAATAAGTCACAGTGACCTGCACCGCTGGGCAGGGATTGATATTGGGCCGTTTGGGCGAATTTTTGTTGTTCGCTGATTTCATCACGCAGCAGGTCTGCGATTTTATCTGGGAGAAACTCAGCCACGCGACTTTCCATCATCACCCACCAGTCTAAACCGCGCAGGTTCGGCTGAGTGCCGTTAAAGTCTTTACCTGCCAAATGCATCTGCGCCAATACGCGGCCGACACTGGCGCAGTGCGCTGGCGTCGGTGTGGCTGTGTCGCTGCCCGCTAATTTACTGACCAAGCAGGCAGGTTTGCCTGCAAGTGGGCGGAACAATGTGCCATTTTTGTCCGCAAAAGGACGCGGTACAGGAATGCCCTTGATGGCCAAGTGCTGCATGAGTTCGAGGTAAAACGGCAGTTGTTCGGGGGTGAGCAACTCAAAAATGGTCAACACGTAATCGGTATTTGTGCCATCTTGCTTGAGCGTGACAAAAAAGTTTGAGTTCTCGATGCCGCTGGCAATGCCTTTGAATTCAACGAGTTCGCCGAGGTTTAACGGTTGCAGCCAGTCGCGCAACTGCTCTGAGGTGATGGGGGTGAAAACGGCCATGGTCTTTGTTCATTTGACATAAAAAACTGCGCGTTGGGATAACGCGCAGCGTGATGGGACGTATTTTAGCAAAAATTACTCATCAGAACGAATTCGTTTTGACTTGTTTTTCTCTGTCAATAATTTAAATGGTGTTCGTAGTTCTTTATTCAATGATGTCCAGTGTGTTCTGTATCCATTTGTCCCAATGCTTTAACAGTGGCCATGACTTTGATGATTTCCGTTTTGCCTTTAGTGGTTTTGATCGTGAGTGTGACGGGGACTTTGCTTCCTGCTGCCAAAGGCTGCTTCAAACCAATGAACATGAGGTGTAGGCCACCTGGCTTTAACTCAACTTTTTGTTTCGCAGGCAGTCGGATGCTGGGCTGCTGCTCCATTTTCATCATGCCGTTTTCGTGACTCATGGCATGCAGCTGTACTTCTTGTGCTGCAGGTGATTTGGCGGCGATCAGCTGAGCATTTTCTGTGCTGACGAGCGTGACAAACGCGCCGCCCATGCTTTGCCCCGAAACTGTGGCGCGTGCCCATGCGTCTCTCGCGGTGGTTTTGGCGTGGGTGGTGATGGTCACGCCCATCAGTGCTGCGGCTATTAACCAGTTGAATTTATTCATGATTTCTATTCCTCAATCTGAGCTTTTGGATGCTTTGCGCACACCGATGATGTGCGCAAACGACTTTAGAAAGGCTTTAGTGGTGATGGCTGCTGTGGGTTTGTTCAGCTTTTGGCATGATGGTAAAAACAGCCGCTGGATACGCGTCGTCATGACTCATCGATTGCCAAACCTGCTTGGTGTTGCCACAGCTTTGCTCGACGACGAAATAAACAGGGCCAGCCGCGCTGGCTGCTTTGGCCTGAAAAACGAATTCGTCATAAAAGTCAGCTGGCAAGTTGCCATTGGACCAAGTGAGGCTGTTGACGTCTTCGGTGACTGTTTTGCCGTGAGATTCGTATGGCTTTGACAAAGTGGCTTTATTGATTTTGACATCCCAGTTGGCTTTTGGCATGGGTTTTGCTGCTTGAATGCCTTCGGGGATGTTGATTTTGATGCTGCTTGTGGCAGCTGTGCCGCAGCCGTGAGGCACTTTGAGGGCAAAACGAACGGTGCTGCCTTGTTCTGCTTTGTCTTGAACGAAGCCAACGTGGGCTTGGCTGGTGGCGGCAATGAGATTTAACGCCAAGAAAATCATGGTCTTTTTCATATACCACTCCATTGTGATAAGCGATTAGTTGATAACAAGCGCGTACAACCAACCGAAACACAAGGGTGCGACGGTCAGATGAGCGCTGTTTTTAAATGAGCAAACAATGGCGTGCGAGGAGGCGCCTGCGACTGAGCCAGTTGCCAGCGAAGACTATAGTGAATGAGTTTCGGCTGTGTGGCTCGGCTTCTCCGAGCCATCAGCCGTGGAGATGCGAACAACAGCAAGGTGGGCAAAAATGCCCAAGGCATCACAGGCTGACAGCAAGGGTGGCATTTTTGATGTGACGACTGTGTGGTGCTGTCTGATGTGTTATCTGCTGCACTGATGCTGGGTGATTTGACCCAAACAGTGGTAAAACCCATTTCGGTACATAGCTCTGTGTAGTAGCCGCTGTTTGTGGTGGACGAGCGTATTGATGGTGCAAATAACATCGAAAGCATGATGAGTAACCACCATGCTTTGTGCAAACTGCGAAGTTTCTCAAACGAGTAAAGCATCAGTCTCAATATAGCGTGTCAGCTAAGACGGTTTAGTTGGTAAAATCTTGCCAGATGAACGCTTTAAAGTTGCAACATTTGCAGTCGTTCTTCTTCACTCATTTCAAAGCCACGTTTCTCGTAAAAATCAAAAATCGAGTTGACGATGAATTTAGGGTTGTCGGTGATTTGTACGAGTTCTAAATCGACTGCAGAAATCAAGCCGTTGCTGAGTAATTGCTCTTCGACCCATGACCATAAACCACTCCAAAATTCTGTGCCATACAGAAAAATCGGCATTTTTTTGCTTTTTTGGGTCTGGATGAGGGTGAGGGCTTCGAATAATTCGTCCAGAGTGCCCAAACCACCGGGCATAACGACGTAAGCCGTGGCGTATTTTACAAAGGCGACTTTACGGGAGAAAAAGTGGCGAAAGTTGACCGAAACGTTTTGGTATGGGTTGCCCGTTTGTTCGTGCGGCAGCAAAATATTTAGGCCGACGCTGGGGGCTTTTCCGTGAAAAGCGCCTTTGTTGGCCGCTTCCATAATGCCTGGGCCACCGCCTGAGATGACAGAAAAGCCTGCGTTGGAGAGCAGGTTGGCGAGTTCTTCGGTTTTTTCGTAATAGGGCTGACCGGGTTTGGTGCGTGCGCTACCAAAGATGCTGACAGCAGGGCGAATATTGGCCAATTGCTCGGCAGAATTAACGAATTCTGACATAATGCCGAGTATGTGCCATGACTCGCGGGCTTTGAGTTGACCGAGTTTTTCGGCGTCAAGGACGTGGGTTTCGCTCAAGGTTTGGATTTTTTCTTTGGCGTTTTGATTCATAGCTGGCCTTTGGGATTTAATAAAATAACGGCTTCATTGTACGATAGATGAGGCTTGAGGATGGAAGTTGCAATGAAAAAAATTACGGATTTGATGGCGAGCGCGCCGCAGACTTTACTGTTGGTGGATGGTTCGAGTTTTTTGTACCGCGCTTATCATGCCTTACCAGATTTGCGCAGCCCGAGCGGCGCACCGACGGGGGCGCTGTACGGCATGATCAATATGCTCAAGAAGTTAAAAAGTACTGTGCCGACAGCACATGCGGTGTGTGTGTTTGATGCGAAAGGCAAAACGTTCCGCGACGATTGGTATCCCGAATACAAAGCAAACCGAGACAAAATGCCTGATGACATGGTCGCTCAGATTGAGGAAATTGATTTGGCGGTACGTGGCTTAGGCTGGCCTGTGTTGTCGGTCGTTGGCGTCGAGGCTGACGACGTGATTGGTACGTTGTCTCGCCAAGCGAGTGCGAGTGGCTGGGCGACGATTATGGCGACGGGGGATAAAGACTTAACCCAGCTCGTGAACGAACAAGTGCTCTGGTACAACACCATGAGCGACGAGGTACTTGATAATAACGGTGTGACAGTGAAGTTTGGTGTGCCGCCCGAGCGGATTGTTGATTATCTGACCTTGGTTGGTGATGCGGTTGATAACGTCCCTGGTGTAGAGAAGGTCGGCCCCAAAACGGCTGTTAAATGGTTAACTGAATACCAAACGCTGGATAACTTGGTTGCGAATGCAGACAAAGTCACGGGCAAAGTCGGCGAAAATCTACGCGCCGCGCTCGATTGGCTGCCGCAAGCGCGCCAACTGGTGACGGTGAAGTGTGATGTGGATTTAACGACTGATGTACCTGATTTGGATTCGGTGCTGTATCGCGACGAAGACAAAGAGACTTTGCGTGCCTTATACACTCGCTCGAACTTTCGCACGTGGTTAAAGGCACTGGACGCGGGTACGAGCGAGACCGAGACGACGAAAAAAACAAGTGGTGATTTATTTTCAACCGATACAGGGTCTACTGAGTCCATGGCGGTTGCACTCACCAAGATGCAGGTGAATACCACCATCGTCAATACGACGCAGGGTTTGACCGATTTAATCAGTACCTTAAACGCTGCCGAGCTGGTCGCATTTGATTGTGAAACGACGTCATTGATTCCGCATCAGGCACGGCTGGTTGGTTTGTCGTTTGCTGTGACAGAGGATGCGGGTTGGTACGTGCCTGTTGCGCATGAGGGTATGCAAAATCTTGAGCAACTACCGCTTGATGAGGTTTTGACGGCCTTGAAGCCGTGGTTGGAGTCGCATCAGACTCGAAAAATCGGTCAACATTTGAAATACGACAGTCATGTTTTGGCCAATCACGGTTTGCAGCTAAACGGCGTTGTGTTTGACACCTTGCTTGAGTCTTATGTGCTTGATTCACATGCGCAGCATCGACTTGATGCGATTGGTGAACGGTATTTGCATGTTTCGAGTACATCCTATGAGGATTTGTGCGGCAAGGGCGCACAGCAAATTGGTTTTGCACAAGTCGCGATTGAGACTGCGGCGAATTATGCGGTTGAGGATGCGGCGTTGTGCATTGGTGCGCATCGCGTGATGTATCCGTTGATTTGTGCGGATGAGGGTTTGCGAAATGTTTATGAACACATCGAATTACCAACGTCGCATGTGTTGTTTGAGATGGAGAGAAACGGTGTTTTGCTCGACGCACATGAACTAAAAAATCAATCACACCACATTGGCCAAGAGCTGATGGCGTTGGAAAAGCGGGCTTATGAGCTCGCAGGGCAGCCATTCAATCTGAACAGTCCCAAGCAAATCGGCGAGATATTTTTTGATAAACTCGGCTTACCCGTCATCAAAAAAACCGCCAAAGGCGCGGCCTCGACCGATGAGGAAGTGTTGCAAAAGCTTGCAGAGGATTATCCTCTGCCGAAAACATTATTAGAGTACCGTGGTTTATCGAAGCTCAAGTCCACTTATACGGACAAACTGCCGCTCATGGTTGAGCCATCGACGGGGCGCGTGCACACCACCTATGGTCAGGCGATTGCGGTCACGGGGCGTTTGTCATCGAACGATCCTAATTTGCAAAACATCCCGATTAAGTCTGAGCAAGGGCGCAAAATCCGCACGGCGTTTATTGCGCCTTCAGGTTCGTCCATTTTTTCTGCCGATTATTCGCAAATTGAGCTGCGGATTTTGGCACATCTGTCGCAAGACCCAGGATTGCTCTCAGCATTTAAGAATTTTGAGGATATTCACCAGCGCACAGCCGCACAGGTGTTTGGTGTGGGTTTAAATGATGTCACTTTTGATCAACGACGCATGGCAAAGATGATTAACTTCGGTTTGATTTATGGCATGAGTGCTTTTGGTTTGGCGAACAATTTAGACATCAGCCGAACCGCGGCGCAACAGTATATGGATTCTTATTTTATGCAGTATCCAGCGGTATTACAATTCATGGAAACCACGAAGCAATATGCCCGTGAACACGGCTATGTCAAAACGCACTTTGGTCGCCGCTTGTATTTGACGGACATCAATAATCGAAACATGGGCAAACGCCAAGGTGCCGAACGTGCGGCCATCAATGCGCCAATGCAGGGAACATCAGCGGATTTAATCAAGCTTGCCATGATTGCGGTGTCAGCCGAACTGAAAAAGCAAAACCTAAAATCCAAACTCATTATGCAAGTACACGATGAGCTGGTCCTTGAAGTACCAAATGACGAACTGGACATCGTTAAAACCCTTGTCCCACAATGCATGGCAAACGTCGCCGATTTATCAGTCCCGCTTGTTGCTGAAGTGGGAGTCGGGGTTAATTGGGATGCGGCTCATTAATCGATAAAATTAAAGGAAAAAATATGCCAACTGAGAAGGAGTTTGGCAACAACCCTTATGCAGCACCGAAATCAACAGAAATACCATCTATCCATAAAGCAGATGCTAAAGGGCCAAAGGGACTGGGAGGCTGGTTGATTGTTGTGGCTATTGGTTTAATTGTTAGTTGTATCAGAACCCCGTTGGAGTCTTGGCAGATATTCGGTAGCATTCTTTCTGATGGCAGTTGGGAGGTTTTGACTACGCCAGGTACCGACTATTACTACCCATTATGGGGGCCATTTTTAATTTTCGAGATGCTGGGTAATGCACTGACAGTGGTCTTGGGGTTGGTGGCTTTATACTTATTTTTTATCAAATCAAGGCGTTTTCCTAAGTGGTATATTTGGTATTTAAGCATCAATGTGACATTTTTATTGCTGGACACTACGCTGGGCAATCTGATTCCAGCAGTACGAGACGCTGCTGATTCTGGGACAATGAAAGAGCTTTTACGCTCAATGATTAGTGCTGCGATCTGGATTCCCTATATGAAAGTTTCCAAACGTGTCCGCAACCTAAGTGTTTGATTAACCTCCGTTGATATAAAAAAGACAGAGATATCTGTCTTTTTATATGGTGCTCATTGTTTTATGTGTTTAAGCAGGCCTATTGTTGCGTTTTGCCCATTTTTTTAACCACGCTTCGATGTTGTCTGTGAATTGAATCAGCACAATCGCGGCAAGCATGAGGCTAGCGCCAAATAAATTACGGGCGTTGAACGGATCTTTTAATACGTACCAGCCTGCAAGTGCACCAAATACGGATTCGAGTGATAGGATGATGGCAGCAACGCTGGGTGAAACAGTTTTTTGGCCATACATTTGCAGCATGAATGCGATACCGCCAGAAAGTGCACCAGCGTAGATGAGTGAGGGAATCGCCAAACTGAATTTGTCCCAGTTCGGGGCTGGGTCAAAAACGATGGTTGCGCCGATACTGATGATGGCGCAGATGGTGAGTTGGGCGAGGGTCATTTGAACAACGCGGCCTTTGTTGCTCAGACGATTCATCAGGCCGACATGTGCCGCCCATAGCAGGGTACTGGCGAGGATGATGATGTCACCTCGGTTAAAGTTCAGGTTGTTGTCAGGTGTACTGAGGAAAAATAAGCCAACCCCAGCGAGTGCACTCATGGCCAATTGCCATGCTTTGAGGGGTGTACCAAATACCAGTCGCGTGAAAAAAGGCACCAGAACCACATACAAACCGGTGATAAAACTGGCATTGGATGTGGTGGTGTGAACGACACCAATCTGCTGCAATGTGATGCCGCCACATAAAATGATGCCGAGCAGCACACCGTATTTTAATTCGTCATGAGTGAACCACTGGCTGTGTTCGTGAGCGCGCACCCGCTGCCAAAATAAAAACAATAACAAAGTCGCGACGCTGAACGTGAAGCGTGCGGCATTAAACAACAGTGGTGGGATGTGATCCATCGCTGTTTTTTGAAACAAAAACGTGGTGCCCCAAATAAAGGCACACAGCCAAAGTGCAATGGTAGCGCGTGGGAGGTGTGGGGTGTGGGTGTGAGACATGAAGCTCCTAATTTAAGTGATGAATTATTCGACGCTTTTCAGTGTTATCAAAACGCCTTACAACAACGAGAGACTCGTTGGTGCTGGACTTAAAGTAGAAGGCCAATAGACGAGAAGCCTTCCCATCATGGCTTCAGCATGTTCATGAGAGACAAGGGAGTCGAGCTATCTTACTTGACGGTGTTGGGATGCGTCAAGTCAATCGCTCTTTGGTGATGAGCCCTTTGATTTAATGTTTGGGTTATACGCGGTGATTGTGGCCGCTTGATAGGTCGTCTAAGGAGTTTCGCAACTTCAAATCACAAACCTTATGCGCGTCGTACGGATGGAGTGTATGGTAATCACGCGCCAGCTGTTTGAGTTCTTCGCCGATGGTTGGCATCACGTAGCGGTACTCACGTACACCGACTTCTTTGCGCTCATAATCGATAAAGCCAATACCAAGGGGTACGTTGGTGGTGGTTGCTATATGATAAAAGCCACTTTTGATGTAGGGGCGATAGCTACGGGTGCCTTCTGGTGCAATTGCGAGCCAGCATTCTGGTTGTGCAAGCATGGTGTTGCATAATGCTGTGACGTTGTCTTGCCCACCTTTACGTGAAATGCCAATTCCGCCAAAGGCGCGCATGAAGATTCCGAGCGGAAATACGAATAGACTTTCTTTCGCAACCCATTTGACTTTAGCGCCTGTGGAGATTTTCCAGAGAAGTGCGTATAAGAAATCCCAGTTTGATGTGTGTGGGTAAGCCAGATAAATACCGTGTGTTGTGGGTGGTTGCTTGTAAACGGCTGTCCATCCGAGAGCTTTGAGCCAGCGAGTGGCAAGCCATTTCATCATATTATGATACTTTCCGCAAAAGAAACACCAAGGCCAAAAAACGAAAACGAATGTTAAGTAAAATTACTTAGTGTCAAGCATTTTGCCATGTTTGAAGCAAGGGTGCAATGGTTTCACAACGTTTTTGATGAAGTGCTTCAGGGATTTTGTGGGGCTCTGATGTGAATCGGCTGACGATCTCTGAAATATCTAGCTTTTGTACTGTTTTAAGTAATCGCTGCCATTGATCAAACCATGGGGTTAGGGCATTTGAGAAGTCTCCACCACGCCCCCAAATATCTGCTTGAGTGGCGCGTAGTAACTCAATAAAGCGCTCAGGGCGCCGCAAGGCATCGGTACGTTTGAATACATCTAGTACTGTACCTGCTTTAAGTTCGGGCAAATAATAGAATGTGGTGTGATCCTGTGATAGTTTTTTGGCAAATTCGCAACAGTCTTTTGTTGCCTTAATACGCTTGGATAAGCTATCAATCAGTGGTAGACCACGCGACTCGTGACCTGTGTGGCGTGGCAAAACTTCTGCTGGTGTATTGCCTTTGCCTAAGTCGTGACACAGTGCACCGTAGCGTGCCTCAAGTGACAGCTTCATTTGAGCGGCTTTGTCGATGACCATCATCACGTGTAGCCCTGTATCAATTTCGGGGTGGTAATCTGCCCGTTGAGGGACGCCAAATAAAGCGTCGACTTCGGGTAGCCATTGCTTGAGCAGGCCACATTCGCGCAGCACAACAAACATGCGTGAAGGGGTGTCTTCCATCAAGCCACGTGAGATTTCTTGCCAAGTGCGTTCGGCAACCAATGCGTCTGTTTCGCCGTTCTTGACCATATCTTGCATCAAGCCCATGGTTTCGGGGGCTACGGTGAAGTCAGGCCAGCGTGCTGCAAAACGAGCCAGTCGCAGAATGCGCACAGGATCTTCGACAAAGGCGGGGGAGACGTGGCGCAGGACTTTGTGCTCAAGGTCGTCCTGTCCATGATAGGGATCAACCAAGTCCGCACTCAACGAGCCATCCGAAAGTACGCCTCTGGCCATGGCATTGATCGTTAAATCCCGACGTGCCAAGTCCTCTTCAAGTGTGACATCAACGTCAAAATGCACAGCAAAGCCTGTGTAGCCTTTGCTGGTTTTTCGTTCTGTGCGTGCTAAAGCGTATTCGGCATGTGTCTGAGGGTGAAGAAAAACAGGGAAGTCTTGACCGACTGCCGTGTAGCCTTGACGCAGCATCTCATCAGGCGTGGCTCCGACTACGACATAATCTAGGTCGTTCGACGGCAGCCCCATCAGCTCATCGCGGATGGCGCCACCGACACAGTAGATTTGCGGTTCAGGCTTCATGCTCATTGAGATTAAGGGCTGACTGTTCCCATTAAAGACTTCAGAGATGGGGCACGGCCATCGAGTAATAAATGGTAGTAAATGGTGTTGGCCATCACATTTTTCACATAGCTACGTGTTTCGGAGAAAGGAATGGTTTCGGCATAAATCGCACCATCAACTGAGCGAGTCAATGTACGACGCCATTGTGGGGGGCGACCAGGGCCTGCATTATAACCAGCCGAAGCAAGAGGTTGCGAGCCGCCCAGTAAATCTTTGGTTTGCCCTAAATAAGCTGTGCCTAATTGAATGTTGGTGTCAATGTTGTAGAGTTGATCTAGGGTAAAATTAGATAGACCAATTCGTCGAGCGACAGCGCGTGCGGTCTCAGGGATGATTTGCATCAAACCATTGGCATTGGCGTGGGATTTTGCGGCAACAACAAAGCGTGATTCTTGACGAATGATACCGTAGGCCCACGCTGGCGTGATACCCGCTTCAGCCGCACGGTTGTTCATGATCGAAAGGTAGGGGGTTGGGTAGCGTTGTTTGAAATTGAATTCGCTGCGGGTGCGATCAGATGTGTTGATCATGCGGTCGAGAAAACCGATTTTTCGGGCGTATTCGGCTGCAGCGAGCAATTGGCGGTCGGTCATGCCGCGTAGCGGGTAGTTCCATTCACGGTTGTACTCGAGTGTCATGTTCATCGCTTGGAGTTTACGAGCACGCTCAAATCCTTCAATGCGTGATGCCGCGTTGATTTCTTCACGCGTGCTGGGTACAGCATTTGGTGGCAAACTGACTTTTTGACCTAGCTCTTCTTTAGCCAAAATGCCATAGAAGTCAAACGAGCCTGCTGCTTGCTCATACATCATGTTGGCCATATTGCGATCACCTTGCGCTGCGTAGGCGCGGCCACGCCAGTATTGCCAAATGGGCGTGTTCTTTTCGGCATCGGTCATTTTGTCAATGCCTGATGCGACGAGCTGCCAGTCACCTGCGCGCATACCGGCGCGTGCTTGCCAGCCGAGCACGTCATCGGGTAGTTGTAAGCGACTGTATTGACTGTAAGCGTTGCGGTAGTAAGTTGCTGCATCTGGCGCTGCGCGGCGAGCGGCACTGTAGCCGTAATAGGCTTGAGCCAGTGCGCTGGTTTGGTCATTGTTGCTGGGAAGACTGCCAGCTAAACTGCCTTTGTCGTCATTGGCTTGATTGACCAAACTGACCATGCTTGCTGCGCTTGGGCTGCTGCTGTATGCAGCGATGGCCTGGCCTTGTGTGCTGCTTGTGTATGCAGATAGTGCGGCGAAGTAGTTGATTTCGTCGTTGCTTAGTTTGCCACTGCTGGCAAGTTGACGAACCAGTTGTTGGCAGGCGCGAGCATTGGCATGTTTGGATTCGGTGAGTAGCGCCATGGTGGCTTTGGTGACATTCTGTCCATCGGCTGCGTTGGCCATTTGCTCATAGCATTTGAGCTGCATGTCGTCTTTGAGGTTAAACTGCGCGTAGTGGGTGCGGAAATTTCGCCAATCACCACGAGCGCCTAACACCAGCGCATAGTCGTTGCGCAGGCGGTCCGCTAAGGCTTGGCCTGCGTAAGTTCGGAAAAACTGTTCAATGTCACCATCTGGGGCGTTGACGTTTGGTGTCCCATCACTATTAAATAAGCGTGGTTTTAGGCGATAATAGTCAACGTAAGAGGTGAGAGGATAGCTTGATAGTTGGTCAGCGAGCTGAGCAGCACGGGCAACATTGTTGGCTCGGGCAGCATCGCGCAATTGTGCAAAGACACCGTCCAACGGATGGCTCGAAATGGTGCTGGTCACAGGGTTTTCAGCGTAGGTGTTTTGTGCAAAAATGGTGGTGCTGGTCAAAATTCCTGACACAGCGAGTGCAGCACTACTGACACGGATGAACGGAATGTGTTTGCTGATCTGACTCATAATCAATTGATGCCTATATTAATGAATTAAAAATAATGAATGACATTGTACCGATAAACGTTGACAAACGCGTGCTGCGAACACAATTATTAGCAGCCCGTCAGGTCATGGGTATTCCTGACAAATTACGTCTTGATGATGCCATTTGTCAGGGGGTGCATCGGCTTATAGAAGCGCAGGGAGATTCCTCTCCCGTAATCGCCTTGTATAGCCCGATTCGTGGTGAACCTGATTTGAGGCCTTTGGCAGAACAGCTTTTATCTGAAGAGTTTTCAGTGGTTTTACCGGTTGTGGTTGGCAAAGACGTGCCCTTGAAATTCTCGCGTTACACACGGGATGATGCTTTGGTGGTCAGTGCTTTGGGGATTTTAGAGCCTGAGTTGGATGAATTGAACCCGATTCGTCCCGATGTGGTGGTGATTCCGTGTGTCGGGTTTGATAAACATGGCTACCGACTGGGGTATGGTGGTGGTTTTTACGACCGTACTTTGGCTGCATGGAAGCAAGAAGGGCATGAGCCACTCACCATCGGCGTGGCTTATGATGAGGCGTTGGTCATGTTTGAGGTGGGGACTTTTGATGTGCCGATGGATGAGGTGGTTACGCCGACCTCGCATGTTTGAGTGTGAATGATCAAACAGCATGAAAAAGTCGAGCTTGAAAAACTCGACTTTTTTGATGAGTGGGGTGTTTAAGACAGCTCAACCACTTGTACGTCAAGGCTGAGCGCCACCCAATCAATATTGGACAAACGCAGTATTCGTTGCGTTGACGGTGCTGCGTCACCTGTTGGGAAGTTCGGGATGTACAGCGGGATGTCGCACAAACGCATCAGATTTTCTTTGATCACGATGGCGGGTGCTTCTAAATGACCATGTTCGTTCATGCGCTGCTTGACCCATTGCAAACACCAGTATTTTTCCATTAAATTTTGCTGATCGGCATAAGCGCGGTATTTTTCGTCAAATGCGCTCATCCGTTTGAGTAAATCCACTTCTTTTGCCTTAAACGGCGCTTGCATTGGTGCTGTGACACCGTGGTCAATCACGGCTCTAAGCTGCATCTGATTGAGTAAGTCGGCGTAACGGCGCAGCGGTGAGGTTGCCCACATGTAGGCAGGGACGCCCATGGCTAAGTGCGGCTGCGCATGGGTGCTGGTGCGCACGCCCATGGGGCTTTGTGAGCGGAATAGGGCAGGGACGTGATGGCTATCGAGCATCTGTGCCCAACGTACATTAGCGAAAATCATCCATTCGGAGACGATTTTATCAATCGGCGAGCCACGTTGGCGTTGCACGATCTGAACGACTTCATCACCTGTTGGCGTGACGTCAACGTCTTTTTCAAGCGTGAATGAGAAGTCTGCTCGGTTGTTGTTTTCGGGTTTGCCGCGCATGGCGTCGCGTTGCGCTGACAAGGCTTGGGCAGCTTTCCACAGGACTTTGAGTGCTTGGCTTTGTGGATAGTCGCTGCGCTCGCCCGTGAGGTCTTCGACCGATAGCTGTAGTTCAGGCACATCGTGGCGTAGATTATCACTGATGTGAACTTGTTCAATCACTGTCTGAACATCACTGAACTGGGCTTCGGGCGTCTCGCCAGTCGCATTAAACGTGACATAGATGGATACCACTGGCTTGGTTGAACCCTCATCCAAACTAAATTGAGCCACCCAGTCATCAGGCAACATGGTGACTTTTTCGCCTGGTGTGTACATGGTTGACATGCGGCTCGCGGCATGGGTATCAACCGCGTCATCGCGTACCACCACTAATGATGGTGCTGCAATGTGAACGCCGATGCGCTGACAACCATTGTCCAAGACCTGCACCGAAAAAGCATCGTCAATCTCCGTCGTGAAACTGTCATCAATCGAGAATGCGGTGACGACATTATTGACAGGCAAGGCGTGCCAATCGGTGGTTGGCATTGGTAACGTGGCCGCTAAACCATTGGGGTAATGCTCAGAAATAAACGATGCGCGGTGATAGTCAAAGGCACTGCTGTAGGCCCCAGCGTGTAATAACAACGCAGGAATCGGCAGGTTTAATTGCTCTGAAGCGGCCAAGACCGCTTTGTAGCTCATGTCGTTGGCATTTTTTTTCTGAACGATGGCATCGCGCATTTTGCGGACGTCATCAGGGCAGCGGCCTGCGATCAGCTCGTCTACCCAAATGGCTTGTTGGCGTAGGCGTTCTTCTTTTTTGGCAACCGCTGCCAATGCGATGTCAATTTGCTCACGGTTTTGCTTGATGAATTGGCCTTTGCCTTTTTTGCCAAAGTAGATGGGCGCATGGTGCAAGGCGTGCCACATGGCGGCTTGCTCGATGAAGTTGGCTTGTTCGCCAAAATACTCATGTGCCAAAAATGTGAACTCAAACACCTCGTCCGGTGCGCACTCCCAAATAAACTCCAAATCAGCAGATTGAGCGGTTTGCTCAATCGAGGGTGCGGCAGATTGTGCGTCAACACCTGTCGGAAGGGCAATTGTTTGTAGCAAAACGTCTTTGAGTTTGATTTTTTGTAAGGACGAGCCAATCCCTTTGACATGAACGTGTTGTTCTTTTTGTTCCATGACTTGCGCCACGATGGGTTTGCCTGATTGCTCGTAGAAAACGTAAGCCATAGAGTGTGAACTTTGAAAGTGTAGATGAATCTTGCGGATTTGAAAGCGCGCATTTTATCACAGGCAGGCGTGCGGCTTGAGGATAGCTGGTGAAAGTGTTGGGATGGTTTTGCCAGTTGCTTTGCTTTTTGGACGCAACTGGCTTACTGTTGGGGGAAGTGGGAGGCTTTTCGGATTGATTTATGACTGACTTGCCAAAATAGCTCTGACGCCCGCAGCAAAGCGATCAACGTCCTGCTCGGTGGTGTCCCATGCGGTCATCCAGCGTACTTGATTGATGGATTCATCCCAATCCCAAAACTTGCACCAATCAGCCAGTGGCTCGATGGCGGCACGTGGGAGTATGGGGAAGAGGCCATTAATGGCAGGTGCATGTGGGTAGCTCACACCAGAGATGTCTTTGGTGGCGTGATAGAGTCGTTGTGCCATTTGGTTGGCGTGTGTGGCCAAGGTGAGCCAAAGCTGATTGTCGAGCAGGGCCGATAACTGGGCGGCGGCAAAGCGCATTTTAGAGGGGAGTTGATTGACTTGTTTGTGCACGTATTTGGCGCGGCGCGCATGCTCAGGGTTCAGGTAAACGACGGCTTCACCGAATGCCAAGCCAGCTTTGGTACCACCAAAGCACACCACATCAAGGCCTGCGTGAACCGTGAAATCGCGTAGTGTATCCACAGTGCCACCCAAAGCAGCCGTGGCATTGGCAATGCGTGCGCCATCGAGGTGAACACGCATGCCGAGTTTTTTGGCTTCGAAGGTTAAGGCGCGAATTTCGTCAGCTGTGTACAACGTGCCGAGTTCTGTGGCCTGTGTGATGGATAATACACCAGGCTGGGCGTGGTGTTGTACGCCGATGAGACTAGATAATTGGCTGATTTGCTCTGGACGAATTTTGCCGTCATTTGTCGGTAAGGTCAGAAGCTTTGCGCCGAGTGCGCGCTCAGGAGCACCTGTTTCGTCCAAAGCAATGTGGGCTTTGTCGCTGCACACCACACATTCCCCCGCTTGCAACAGTGTGGCCAAAGCCATCACATTCGCGCCCGTGCCGCCCCACACGATGAATGATTCACTTTGCGCACCAAATAGTTCCTTAAAACGCTTCTGAACATCCTGAGTCCACGAATCTGAGCCATAGGCCAAAGCGTGGTGGGTGTTCGCATCAATGATTGCTTGTAATGCGGCAAGATGCACACCAGCAGAATTATCGCTGGCGAATGTGGTGTTTGGTGCGGGTAAGTTAATCAGCGCGGGGTGAATGGGATTCAAGGGCTTCTCCGAAAACAGTCATGATGACGCGCCCCTCTCTGTCGGGGGCGCTCGCTTGTAGATTATCCACGACAAACGTGCGCTGCAACCAGCGATCCGTGCCGTCGAAACGAGGATTGTACTGGCTGCGCCCATGAACCGCAACGGCATTGTCAACGATGAGTAAATCCCCTGTTTCTAAGCAAACACCAGTGTGGTGTGCTTCAACAGCGCGAGATAATGCCATTAAAGCTGCTTGCGCTTCGTCGTCAATGCCAACCATCAAATCTGCATCAAAAACCATGGTGGGGCGTTCAGTATCACCGCTCAAAACAGGCATGAGTTCACCGAGAACATTGGTGCGGCCATTCAAGTAACTTTCGTCAACAGCGGTGCGAAAGCGTGGTTCAAACAAGGTTTTTTTCACATCATCAGACAAATGTGGCAGCACTTCACGGATGGAGGCGAGGGTGGTGACTGCATTGGCATCGCCTTTTAAACACAACAGCAGCAAATAAGCTGGGCGATGTGGGTGAAAAGCAGCTTCGATGTGAAACATCAAGGGCACTTTAGACGACGTCGAGACTTGTCTGTCTTGATTGGCTTGGGTGGGCACTAAGTTTTGAATCAGACGCCCGCCCAACTCAGGTTTATAACCCACTGGCTCACCCAAAGCTTTGGCCACAGCCAATAGCGTGAGTTCGCTGGTGTGGTCTTTGCTCGTCGGTGTGGTAGGTGTTGGTGGTGTTTCAGGCAGCTGACCAATGGGCAGCCCTTTAATGAGCAAAGCGCCACTCACGTGTGGTTCTTGGTGAAACTGTGCAATGGCTGAGCGGATTGATTCAGGGAGTTGCGCTAATGTCTGTGTTGCATGGTCAATAAACACTTCTGAGCCAATCTCAGCTTCGGGTGTGACAAAGTGTAAAGCGACATGGTTGACAACGATGGCCGGTGTGATGTGTCCGGTGTTCATGAGGACTCCTGAAATGAATGATTCAATAATTCCAAATTATACATTAAATGGAAATTAAATTCCATGACTAATTGAAGTCCTTGCAAAAAATACCATACCAACCACACCCCACTTATAATGCAGGCATTCAAACACTGAGAATCAACATGCCTCTTGACCACTTAATCGCCCAACACAGCCACCAACTGACACCCGCCGAACGACGCGTGGCGCAAATCTTGCTCGAACAACCACAGTTGGTTGCCTTCGGCACCGTCAGTGATTTGGCCAATGCTGCGCAAGCGGGTGTGGCCACGGTGTCTCGCTTGTCCAGCAAGCTTGGCTTCTCTGGTTTTTCTGACTTGCAAGCCACATTGCAACAAGGTATGGCTGAAAAGCTACTGCCTGCCGCCGTGCGCATCAAGGAGCACAGCAACAGCAGCATTGCCCAGCATTTGCAGTTGGAAATCCACAACCTTCACCGAACGTTAGAACGCCTTGATAGCGACAGCCTAGCTGCGGTTGTCAAAGCATTGGCTGATTTAAATGCTCATGTTGCGCTGCTATCTGGCAATGCTTCTGCGGGCGTGGTGCAGCAATGGATGGAAGACCTTTGTGCTTTGCGCCCTGATGTGCAGAGTTTGGCGGGCAATCCCGTGCAAGTTGGGCGCAACATCGCACAGCTCAATCAAAACGATGTTTTGGTTGTGGTGGATTTGCGTCGCTATGACGCATGGGTGATTCATGCGGTTAAAATGGCGCATGAGCTGGGTGTGCGTATTTTTGCGGTGGTGGACAGCGTGCTCTCGCCATTGGCGCAATACGCCGAGCAGACGTTGGTAGTGTGCGCTGAAGGCGCAGGGCCTTTTGACAGTCATGTCGGGACACTGGCTTTGTTTAATGTGATTGCTGCAGGTGTGGCTCAAAAGCTCAAAAGCACGGCGACCGAGCGGCTTGAGCAAGCTGAAAATGCGTGGCGCGGTGCTAATTTGTTGATTGAACGCTAATTGATCTGTTTTGCAAAAGACAAAACAGTAGGGGCTTGATTGATCAAGCCTCTTAGGCAAGAGAAATATTTAGCTGTTACGTAAATCGTATGCTTTGATGAGTTCACGGCGTTTTTTATAATCAGGACACAGTTTTTCTACTACCGCCCAAAAAGCACGACTGTGGTTCATCTCAACCGTGTGTGCCAGCTCATGAGCCAGCACATAGTCAACCAATGACGCATCCAAAAACACCAGTCGCCAGTTCAGGCGCAAGCTGCCATCAGATTTACACGTGCCCCACAGCGTCTTAGCGTTTGATAAGCCAATGCTGCGGTAGTTGAGTTGCCATTGCATGGCGTATTGCTCTGCGCGTTGATGTAAATAAGCCAATAAAATCAAAGTAAGTGCATCCACCATGGTTTGCTCTTGACGTTCTGGAGTGACTTTACGCAGTATGATTTGACGCGTGGTTCCTGCTTGATACAACCAGTTTTTTGCATCGGTACTGTTGAATTTCGGCACACGTTCTTGCCAGAAAATCTGTGTGGCCACACCAAGGATGTTCAAGACATCACCATTCTCTATCATTAACGAGGGAACCAGTGTGAGGCGTGGTTTGTCTTTCATGCCGCGCAAATGTTTGATAATCCAGTCAGCGCGGCTGTGTAAAATTCGTTCGATTTCTGCGATGGGGACGCGAGCGCCCGCTCGGACACGTAAACCGTTTTCATCAATGAGCATACCCACGGTGCGGCGACGTGTGCGCTCTATGCGATAAAAAACAGTATGGGAGTCTGTGCGTGTGTGGAGTGTAATGGGGCGTGAATCTGCTGGTTGCTTAAAACCACCTATTGAATCAATGTCATTCGACAGGTGTGGTTGAGGAGAAGGGCTGAGAGCAGGCGGCGTGACGACGACATCATCGTCACTAAATAGAGACAATTGGAGTGTGTTCAACCATTGTTTGAGTCGTTTCAATGTGGCATGACCTCTTGATAGTGTGGTTCATCGTGCCTGCGGCAGGCGGGCGGCCTCATTCTCTATCCACGTTTCCATTTCTTGGTGCACGGCTGTCATTCCACGACCATTGGGATAAATCGCAGGGCCGATAGACACCACGATGGTGCCTGGTTGCTTAATCCATGAGTGCTTCGGCCAGCAGTAGCCCGCGTTGTGAGCAATGGGAATGATGGGGGCATTCAGGCCAACCGATAAGCGCGTACCGCCTGTTTTGTAGTTGCCTTTTTTACCAACAGGAATTCGAGTGCCCTCTGGAAATAAAATCATCCAAACACCAGAATTTAGGCGAACGCGGGCTTGGTTCTCCATTTGGGTGTAGGCGTCTTGCCCCGCTTTTCGATTAATAGCGACCATGCGCAACAAGCCAATGCCCCAGCCAAAAAAAGGAATCCAGAGTAATTCACGTTTAAACACAAAACACAGTGGATTACCCAAGCCGTACATGAGGTAAATCGTCTCCCATGCGGATTGGTGTTTGGCCAGTACAATCGCGCCCGTGTTGGGTGGGGGCAGATTTTCTCTGCCTAAAACTTTGTAGTCGATACCAACAATCCAGCGTGCCATGAAAATGACACCGCGATTCCATCCGCCGGTGATTGTATAGCGCCAACGATAAGGTAGTATTGCAGTAGCCATGCAGACGAACGCGTAAAAAATGGTCCATAAACTGGATAACACAATAAATAAGGCAGAGCGCAGAGCAGCCATAAGAAACCTCAAAATAAAAAGTGAAACGATGATGGATTATACTGCATGAAAAGATTTACTCAGTGAGTGATGTTTCGCCCGAATGGGTTTCAAAAAATCTCATGACCCGTCGCGGCAGCCATGACAAACTCACCCGTGTTTTGCCATAAATAAATCCGACGTGACCACCTGCCGTGGTGTACTCAAGATGTACATGGGTGCTCGCTTCGTGGCGTTTGGCCAAACTCTCGGCAGGGATGAATGGATCATTAAGTGCATTTAACACCAGCGTCGGTGTTTGGATGTGTCGCATAAATGATTTGCATGACGCTCGTGCCCAATAGTCCTCTGCATCTTTGTAACCATGCAGTGGCGCAGTGATGGCATTGTCAAGATCAAAGAAATTTTGCGAACGTTGAATCAACGCTGCATCAATCGGCGCATTCGGGTGCATGGTTAGCTTTTGCAGACCTTTTCGTTTCAGGGTAGACAGGAAATTTCGCATGTATACCCACTGGTTAAAGCCTTTTGATAAGGCGACTGCTCCTGCTTTCAAATCATGCGGTGGGCAGATTGCTGCAGCGCTTTTTATGATGGCGTTGGCATCGGCGCGTTGTTCACCCAGCCATTTGATTAACGCATTGCCACCGAGCGAAACACCCGCTACATGGCGGCGAGTGTGTGGAAACTGCTGCGCCATTCGTCGCAAAATCCAATCAATTTCACTGCTAAAACCAGAATGATAAAAGATCGCTTGTCGATTGACCTCACCGCTACATGAACGCCAGTGAATCACAGCCCCAGTGTGCCCTTGCTCATGACATAAGTTCATCAGTGCCTTTGCGTAAGGACTACTGCTTGAACCCTCCAAACCATGAAACAAGATAATCAGTCGTTGATTTGGCTGTTGCACCAAGTCTTTGTTGACCCAGTCAATGTCAATAAAATCGTCATCAGGTGTTTCCCAGCGCTCACGTTCGTACTGAGGCAGCGGCATGGGTAAAAACGTTGGCAATATGGTTTGGATGTGTGCATTGCGCGCCCACCATGGGGCAGAGTACATCTGGAGAGTCGTCATGGATTTGGAGTGTTGGGACTGATCAAAGATTTAAAAATTTGAAAGTTTTAGACAAAAGCAGAAACAGTAAAAACCTATTATTCCCGTGTCTAAGACTGGAGGAAAATATGCCTTTAAGAAAGATGGTTAAAAAAGGATAGACCAAATAAACCTTTTGAGATAACTAATACTCATGGTTCAAGCTCAATATGCGTCGTCAGTGGCAGAGACTGGCAGGTCAAAATATAACCTTCCTGCACTTGCATTTCACTTAAAGCAGGGTGCTTTGGCATTTTGACTTTTCCTGAGACGCAGCGCATTTTACATGTGCCGCATTGACCTTGTTGGCATGAGAAAGGCAAGGGAATATTTTGTGCAATGGCATGTGACAAAATACTGGTTTTTCCATCCGTTGCAAACTCATGGGTTTGTCCAAATATTCGGCTGGTGATGGTTGCGGGCACGACGCCTTCTAAGTCTTGCTCTGTCCAGGTTGTGCCGCTGAAAGACTCTTGGTGAACTTGAGAAGCATTAACCCCTAAATTTAACAAAATATCAGTACTGCTTTGCATCATCGCAGAAGGGCCGCACAAATAGATGGCCAGCTGGTTGAGGGGTGTATCTCGTATTATTTGCGTCAGTATTTGTTCGTCAATACGTTCATTGCGCTCGCTGAAACGATTGATCAGTCGTAGTTGGCTCGGAAATTGAGTCTGAAGATGATTGATTTCGTTCTGGAAAATACAATGCTCAGCATTGCGGCTACCATAAAGCAACGTGACATGGCTTTTGGGCTCGGTGTGTAAAATGCTGGCAGCCATGCTGTAAATAGGTGTTATCCCGCTGCCTGCGGCGATTAGGAGGTATTTTTGCTGCTTGGCTGGCTCAAGTGTGATGCAAAAATCACCTTGAGGAGCCGAAAGCTCAATGGTATCGCCTACCTGTAGGTGATGATTAACATAATCAGACACTTGCCCTGCAGGGTTGCGCTTAATGGTTAAACGTGTAAAGCCGTCCACATTCGGAATGCTTGATAGTGAAAAAGTGCGGGTGTGTGTTTCGCCTGTTGTTCCATGCAGTTTGATGCGCAATCGGACATGTTGACCCGGTAAAAACTCTTTAAATAAACTGGGCGCGCTGTCTAAATAAACGCTGACCGCCTCGTCAGTCTCACGAACCAGTCGTGAAACATTGAGTTGATAAAACCCATCACTGCTAAGTGGAAACTGAGCGCGTTCAAAAATGGCCTGATGACGTTGTTCATAGTTTTTAAACTCCGTCCCCATCCACTTATCCCACCAAGTGAAATACAAGGCATAGTTACCATCAAAGAGTTGATGGTGCATGTTGTGATGTACCGATGCTGTTTTGAAGCGCAGAAGAGGCAGCTTGACCCAGCCTCTTGGATATAGCTCATACCCTAGATGAGCCACCACGTTGTTGACCATAGAAAATAATTGCCAAGCCAAAAATACGCTCCAGTGCATGGGTAGCACAAAGGGCAAAATTAAAGCTGTCATGCCTTCAATCACTGCCTCTAAAGGGTGAAAGGCGTAAGCGGTGAATGGGCTAGTATCAGTGCTTTCATGGTGAACACGGTGAACATGCCCATAAATCTTTGGGTTGTGCATCCAACGATGCGACCAATAAAAAAACATATCATCAATAAACAGTACAAATAAAAACGTCGCCACCCAAATCACAGGATTCGTTTGAGACCAATCGGTAAAGATCAGCGTATGGCCACGGCTGAGTTGATACAACACAAAACCGTTGAGCAATGCAAAAACGCCAAATGACAGCATTGAATACATTAAATCATGACGAATATGGTGAGCAAACGAACGTTTAACCCACTGAATGCGGATTTTTTGAAAATATGACTTACCCCACATCCAAAACAATACAAAGGGAGGAGCGGTGAACAAGAAATAATTGATGGCATTGTCAAAAAACGCACCAATGACGTGCAGATAAAAGGGGAGGGCTTCTGGAAACTGCATATAAACTCTATGAAAGGTGTTAAGGTGTCGCGGAATAAGCTATACCTCAAAAAAACCTGAGCCAATAAAATCAATGGGTTATATATAGGCCTCAAGTAATCAAATTTAAAAACAACTCGTCTAATTCAGTGTTGTCTAATAAAAAATCGACATGGTACAAAAGAGAACGCTGTAAAACAAGTATGACGTTTATGACGGGCATCCATGTTCGTCATTACCGCTGGAAAGAATCGCTAGTTTTCCACGGTACAGACTTTAATAATCTCTTCCTCTAGCTGTGCCATGTGTGAAGGGTTACTTAATTGTGCGGATGAGATGATGAATACGTCTTCAAGGCGTTCTCCGAGCGTCACGACGCGGGCACTGTGCAGACGTATTTTAAGCGTTTTAAATATATAAGCAATGCTGTACAAAATCCCTGGTCGGTCAGTGGCGGTGAGGCGCAGGACGTACTCGTCTTTGTCCTCATCGGGTTGGAGCAGCATGAGCGGAGTGATGGGGAAGTTGCGTGAGCGGGGCGATAGACGTCCTAAGCTCGGTTCGCGCAGTGGGGTGGTTTGACTGAGCGTGTGTTCGAGTTCTGCCACGAGCTCTGCGATGAATTCGGGCTTGACGTGGTCAAGCTTGTCAAATTCAGGCAGCACGATTTGAAAGGTGTCCAGTGCATAATTGTGTGTGCTGGTGTAAATCTGTGCGTCAAAAATTGACCATTGGCGTTGCTGAAAAAATGAGCACAAGCGCGCAAATACGTCCACGGCGTCTGGTGTGTAAACCATAATGTGCAAGCTGTGCTCGCTGTTGCTGATATAGGGTTGGGCGGCGACAGTGGTCTCGTCCGTGTGGCTGGTGATGTGGGCGGCATGCCATGCGATGGTGGCCGTGTCATGACGCAAAAAATACTCGGTGTCAAATTGACGCCAAAGGTTGTGAACGGCCTCATTTGACGTGTCAGGCGGGAGTTGGCGCAGGGCGTTTTCTTGACGTTTTTTGATAAGGTCGGCGGGAATCGGCGTGCGGCCAGACATATAGCGTAGTGTCATGCGGTATAAATCAGACAGCAGTTTGTCTTTCCATGCATTCCAAACTTTCGGGCTGGTGCCGCGAATGTCGGCCACAGTGAGCAGGTACAGCGCTTGTAAGCGCCGCGGTGTTCTCACCAGTTTGGCGAATTTGGCGATGACCTCGACATCGGTTAAGTCCTCTTTTTGGGCAAAGGTGGACATGGTGAGGTGATGCTGTACTAAAAATTTCAGTAGGCTGATTTGCTCGGTCGATAGACCATGTTGTTTGGCAAAACGCGCGACGTCGACAGTGCCGAGTTCGGAGTGATCGCCGCCGCGCCCTTTGGCGATGTCGTGAAACAAACCTGCCAGATAAAGCAGCCATGGTTCGCCAAACTCGCTCATGACCTGATTGGCCAATTCGTGGTGGTGAATGTGCTCTTCGAGCGTGAAGCGACGCAGGTTGCGAATCACCGTCAAAATGTGTTGATCCACCGTGTAAATATGAAATAAATCATGCTGCATTTGTCCGACAATGTGGCGAAACGCGGGTAAGTATCGCCCCAAAATACCTGTTTGGTTCATCAGTCTCAGTGTGTGCGTGATGCCATCAGGGCATTTAAATATCTCGATAAACCTTTGGCGATTGGCAGGATCGCGGCGAAAGTCTGGGTTGATGTAGTGGCGTGCCTTGAGCAGCGCATCCCATGTGCGCGAGGTCAAACCCGTTACGTCGGGACGACTCGCGTAGGCGAGGAATAAATCGAGCAGTAGGTGTGGTTTTTCGATAAACACATCATCGCGAGCGATGTTTAATAAGTTGTCCACCACAAAAAAATCGGGAAAGTCTTTGACGCGATGTGGCGTGTGTGACGAGGTCGGTGGCGACATTAAGTGATCGAATTTTTGCAAAAACAAGGTGCAACGCAAAGAAATGGTTTTTGCCGACAAATAATAACGCTGCATCAAAAGCTCGCTGGCGCGTTTTCCAGGGGTGTTTTTAAAGCTGAAGGCTTCTGCCACTGAGCCTTGTAAATCAAACAACACACGATTTTCGGCACGGCGGCTCAAAATGTGCAAATGTGCACGCATGGCCAACAACCAGTTTTCGCAGCGTTGCAATAAACGCCATTGCTCGGTGGACAGCCAGCCTGTATCACGTAAATCTTGCCAACTGGTGCGATGCGTGTTGCCGATGCGAGCGGCGCGAGCCAGCCACAGCATGAGGTGTAAGTCCCTCAAGCCGCCAGGGCTTTCTTTGCAGTTTGGTTCTAAGCTGTAAGGGGTGTCGGCAAATTTTGCGTGACGCTGACGCATTTCGGCGATTTTTTCACGCCAAAATGTCGGTAGATCAAACTGTGCGTGGAAAGACTGGTAGAACCCATCAAACAGAGCCTTAGAACCCGCCAACAAACGACCTTCTAAAATAGCCGTCTGTGTTGATAAGTCTTCTTGGCAAAAACTCAAACACTCCTCCACGGTGCGCACGCTGTGGCCTAACGTCAGCCCTTCATCCCAAAGCGCGCTGACCCACGCTTCGATGGCGCTGTCTAATTGAGCGCGTTGTGCTGCACTGATGTTGACTCCGTCAATCAGCACCAATAAATCAATATCAGAGTTGGGCAACAATTCGCCGCGGCCATAGCCGCCGACGGCCACCAAAGATACCAAGGGGGCTAAAGACGTGGGGGTATTCTCATCAATATGTTTTTGCCATGCCGTTTGAATACACGCATCAGCAGCCGTCGTTAAATCACGCAACAATCGCCGAACTCGCACGGTGGGAGAGAGTTCAGGTTTACAGAACTGATTGAGGATTTTTTGACGGATGAGGCTGTAGGTGGAAGATGACATGGTTGAAGGTTTCGGTGGTGTGACTAATTATCGAGTTTGCGTGAAAAATACACAATCAAAAACAAGCCGATGACAGGCATCAGTAATGATAACCCCAAAATGCCTGTTGTGCCCCATGTGCCAAAAGCGATGCCAAACAAAGGTGGGCCAATGGTTGAGCCGAGGTTACCCAACTGAGCAATCGCTGAAATGGATTGAGCTTGCTGTGCAGGCTGTGTGGCTAAATAAGGAATCATGCCGTAAATCGCACCTTGCATCAGTCCCAGTGTGAAAAATGTGGCCACCTTAAACCACGACAGTTCTAATCCTTGCTGACAAGCCACCGCCAAAACCAAAAACGCCACCAAAGCACTACCAAATGCCACCACCGTCGTTTGTGTCGGTTTCAAGCCTTTTTGTACCAAAGCCCCAGCTCCGAAAGCCCCAGCTAAACTGACCAAAGGCAGAGCGGCACGTAGCCAGTCAGGCCCCGCACCACCGACTTTTGGGAAAAAAGTCAGTAATGCGACGTACAACGCCGTGTAGGTGATAAAGCACAGGCTGGGGAGCACTGTGCGCATCTGGCCGTATATTTGGACATGTTGCTCGATGATGTTTTTGATGGAAATCTGAGGTCTTGGATGGGGTAGAGCAATCAAATCTGTGCGAAACATCAGTGCCAATAAAACCAGCATCACCAGCATCCACAGAGCATGAAACACGAAGAACGATGTCACACCCATTGGCATTAGCCATGGCGATAACGCACCGAGTAACGAAAAGGTCACGCCAAAAAAAGTACCCCACAAGCTCATGACCATGGATCGTTGGTCAGCACGACACGCCGCTGCCATCAGTGTGGGCGCGGTGACGACAATGATGAGGTGTGACACGCCCTCAATTAATCTGGTGGCCAGCAATAGAGGCATGGGCGGTAGAAGCACTTGAACCCATGCGAGCACCGTTGCCAAAAACATCGCTAAAAATAACAACCGACGATAACCAAAACGATTGATAAAGACACTCACGCAAGCCGCAAAAACCATACCGCACACGCCCACCCAAGACAACACCAAGCCCATCTCGCTCAAACTCGCATCGTAATACGTTTGCAACTCATCAATCGGTAAGGACACCTTGGCAAACTGCATGGCAGCCCCCATGCCGCAAAACCACAAAACAATAATTAAAGGCCATCGGGTGTGAAACGTTGGAGAATTCATTGGGTATTTTTAAATAAAATATAAATAGTTTTCATGAGAATATAAGAGGATCGAATATTCGAATGTACACAATCCTGCCTTTAGCAGCAACGGTGTATCAAAAGCAAATGTGTTTCTACAGCCGAAACGACAAAAATTTGCCCACGCGATGTGGGCAAAGGCTTCGAGAGTTAGGTGCAGGTTGATGTGATGAATGACGGTGTCGTAGGGCTGCCTTCAGACAGTGTCAGAACCTCATAACCCGTCGGCGTGACCAATACCGTGTGTTCCCATTGGGCAGACAGGCTGCGGTCTTTGGTTTTGATTGTCCAGCCATCAGGCATGGCGCGAATATCGCGCTTACCAGCATTTATCATTGGTTCAATGGTGAAAATCATCCCCGCTTTGAGGGTCATGCCGTGGCCTCTGATACCATAGTGCAAAACTTGCGGGTCTTCGTGGAAGTTTTTACCAATACCATGGCCACAGTACTCGCGTACCACTGACATGCCGTGTGCGTGTGCATGAGTGGCGATGGCCGCGCCGATGTCACCCAGTGTCGCGCCTTCTTTGACTTGCGCAATGCCTTTCCACATACACTCAAACGTCACATCGCACAGACGCTTTGCAGCGATGGAGCCTTCTCCGACGATATACATGCGACTGTTATCGCCAAAATAACCCGCTGGCGTAATCACGGTGATGTCGATGTTGGCGATGTCGCCGTTTTTGAGAATCTTGTCGAACGATGGCACGCCGTGGCAAATCACGTCATTAAGGGAAATGCAGCATGAGGCAGGATAGGGCGGGTAGCCTGGTGGCTGATAGCCGAGCGTGGCGGGCACGGTGTTTTGTACATCCAACATATAATCATGACAGAGTTTATCTATTTCACCGGTCGAGACACCTGCTTTGATAAAAGGCGTAATGTAATCAAGCACTTCAGAGGCCAGTTTGCAGGCGATACGCATGTGTGCGATGTCGGTTTCGTTATGGATGGTGACGGTCATGGTGTTTTGGATGTCAGTAATTAGTGAGGTGTTTAAGGTGCTTTGAGCAAAAAATTTGGTTGTGATCCCGTATGTCATGTAGGAATTTACTTTTTTCTTAAACTATTCTATAATTATAAGCTGTCTTGGACATGACTGCACTTGATTTGTGTGTCTGTTTGGGACAGATGTAAAAATCGCGCGTTGGTCGTAAAAGGGTGCGTGTTTGGTCAAAAATGATTCAAACCCGTACAAAGCGGCCCTCGTTAGACCCAACCCTTAAAATATTCAAAGGTTTTACTATGTTAGTTACTATGCGTGAAATGCTGGAAGCGGGCTGCCACTTCGGTCACCAAACTCGTTTCTGGAATCCAAAAATGGCACCGTTCATCTACGGCCACCGCAACAAAATTCACATCATCAACCTCGAAAAAACTGTTGTGATGTACAACGAAGCCGCTGAAGTGGTTAAAAAACTAGCGGCTCGTCGCGGAACCATCTTGTTCGTTGGCACAAAACGTGCTGCTCGCGAGATCATGGCTGAAGAAGCCACTCGTGCGGGCATGCCTTACGTGAACCAACGCTGGCTGGGCGGTACTTTGACCAACTTCAAAACGGTTAAGACCTCAATCAAACGCTTGAAAGAAATGGAAGCGTCTATCGAGTCTGGTGAAGCCGAAAAAATGAGCAAAAAAGAAGCGTTGTTGTTCAAACGTGAACTCGAAAAACTACAAAAATCCATCGGCGGTATCAAAGACATGAACGGCGTGCCAGACGCAATTTTCGTCGTTGACATCGGCTACCACAAAGGTGCTTTGCTCGAAGCGAAAAACCTCGGTATTCCAGTGATCTCTGTGGTTGACACGAACCACGATCCGAAAGGTGTTGACTTCGTGATTCCAGGTAACGATGACTCGGCTCGCGCTGTTCGTTTGTACGCTCGTGGTATGGCTGATGCGGTTCTCGAAGGCCGTGCGAATGCGGTGCAAGAAGTCGTTGCAGCGGTTCAAGAAGCCAAAGAAGCGGACGAATTCGTTGAAGTGGAAGACGAGACAAAAGACGCTTAATCACTTAATTTAAGTGCCGGTTCATGATTGATTCATTAATCAATCATAGAGTCACCAAACAGGGGCGTTGCAAAATGCCCCTTTTTAAAGATTAAAGGAATAAATATGACAACGATTACTGCAGCAATGGTATCTGAACTGCGCGGCAAAACTGACGCGCCAATGATGGAATGCAAAAAAGCCTTGACCGAAGCCGCTGGCGACATGGCCAAAGCCGAAGAAATTTTACGCGTTAAACTCGGTAGCAAAGCAGGCAAAGCTGCTTCACGTATTGCTGCCGAAGGTGTGGTTGCTGTGTACATCAGTGGCACCAAAGGCGCGTTGATTGAAGTGAACTCTGAAACTGACTTCGTTGCGAAAAACGATGACTTCCTCGCTTTGGCGAATGGTTCAGCGAAATTGGTCGCAGAACAAAACCCTGCTGACGTGGCCGCTTTGGGCGCGTTGGATTTGAACGGCAAATCCGTTGAACAAACCCGTGCTGACCTCATCGGTAAAATCGGTGAAAACATGAGCATCCGCCGTTTCAAACGTTTTGACTCTGACAACAGCCTCGTTCACTACTTGCACGGCGCGCGTATTGGCGTTGTGGTTGAGTACAAAGGCGACGAGCAAGCAGCCAAAGATGTCGCAATGCACATCGCTGCGATGAAGCCAGTGGCTTTGTCATCTGCCGAAGTGCCAGCAGAACTCATCGAAACTGAGCGTAACGTTGCTCGTGCAAAAGCCATCGAATCAGGCAAGCCTGCTGACATCGCTGAAAAAATGGTTGAAGGCTCTGTGCAAAAGTTCCTCAAAGAAGTGTCTTTGCTCAACCAATCATTTGTTAAAAATGACAAACAAACCGTTGAACAAATGCTCAAAGAGAAAAACACCACAGTTGCTGGTTTCACCATGTTTGTCGTTGGTGAAGGCATTGAGAAAAAAGTCGACGATTTTGCCGCAGAAGTCGCAGCCCAAGTCGCTGCAGCCACTCAAGCATAAACGTTTTCATAAAAGCGGGCATAGCCCGCTTTTATTTCGTCTATTTTTTAAAAATCACCTGATTTGGCCTTGTTTCAGTTAAGATAACCGCAAATGTTATTTTCTAACTGCTTGAAATGATTTGTTTTTTGCAGATATTTCTCAACTCAACCTGTGGCTTTGCTGAGTGATTTTTAAAAAGTAGATTATCCTCGTTTCATCACACATTCATTATAAGGAGTTGTCCATGCCCGCCTACAAACGTGTTTTACTCAAATTATCAGGTGAAGCCCTCATGGGCGACGACGCATTCGGCATCAATCGCGCCACCATCGAGCGCATGGTCGCCGAGATTAAAGAAGTTGCTGAGATGGGTGTCCAAATCGCCATCGTCATCGGCGGTGGTAATATTTTTCGCGGTATGGCAGGCGGCGCAGCTGGGATGGATCGCGCCACAGCCGACTATATGGGCATGATGGCCACCATCATGAACGCACTCGCACTGCAAGACGCCATGAAACACGCAGGCGTCGAAGCCCGTGTGCAATCCGCACTTCGTCTTGACCAAGTCGTCGAACCTTATATCCGCCCACGCGCCATGCGTCACCTTGACGAAGGCAAAATCGTCATATTCGCCGCAGGTACAGGCAATCCATTTTTCACCACCGACACTGCCGCTGCGCTGCGCGGTGTCGAAATCGGTGCGGAAATCGTCTTAAAAGCCACTAAAGTCGATGGTGTCTACAGCGCTGATCCGAAAAAAGACCCGAATGCCACCCGCTACAGCACCATCTCATTTGACGAAGCCATCAGCAAAAACCTCCAAGTTATGGACGCCACTGCATTCGCCCTGTGCCGTGACCAAAAAATGCCGATTAAAGTCTTCTCGATTGTCAAAGAAGGCTCGCTCAAACGCATGGTCATGGGTGAGGATGAGGGCACACTCGTTCATGTTTGAGCGACGAAAATGTTTTAAAGTGCTGCGAAAATACGGTGCATGATTTTAGTGTGCTTTAGGATAAATAACAAAAAGTGACTTTACGTAACCTTTTGTTTTTAAGGTTTAATTTTGTTTTTTTAAATAGGATATGCGGCGAAATGAAAACGGAATATCAGTGTGTTTTGCCGTATAACTTACGTTATGCGTCTCAATCGGAGCCCACGTGAGCGATATTTACGCAAATGCGGTTGACTCGCTTCGAATTGGAATCGAGCACTTCCTGAAGGAGCCAGGCTATTCCAGTCGGAAGCACGCAATTCTGACGCTCTTTCATGCAATCGAACTATTCCTGAAAGAGCAGTTGTATCGAACGAACCCGATTCTTATCTATCGGAACATCGACGCGAAGATCACCGATGATTCAATGACGGTCGGGATTAAAGAGGCGCTCACGCGCCTAGAAAATCTTGGATTGGGTCTGCCGAAGCAACCGCAAGAAGTCATTGAACGGATTCAAAAGCGACGGAACCGCATTGAGCACCATCGCTACGATCATAAAGAAGAAGACGAAACCATTATCTCGGAGTCGCTCGCCTTCATTTTGTTCTTCGCAGATGGTGTGCTGAAGGCCAAACTTGAAAACGACGTATCACCTGAAACACTGCGCGAGATTAAAAGCTTGGTCTATGACCACCAAGACCGACACTGGATAGCAATGCATCGGCTTGAACAATGGATGTACGAAACTTGGCCAGATTGGAACAACGAGGAGTCAAACACTCCAGATGAGTTCGGTGGAACGCTTGACTGCCCAATTTGTCGCAAGTCCTACTTGGTAATTGGGTATCACGACAAACCATTCTGTTTTCACTGCAATACCTCTATTGACGCTGTCGAGTGCAACGACTGCGGCCGTACTTATCTCGCCGGCGAAGGCTGTTGCTCGTGAGTCAGACGCATAACCGTGCGCAGCGCCGGTGACCTCCACGTTATGCTTTATCTGAATGAAATAGGTTGGTGGTTTTAATATTTCAATCCATGGGATTTAAAGCTTGACTGTTTTACTCAATTTTAATACAACCCACTCCATTCTTTGGGAATGTAGCTCCTTCATCGCACTGTCGTCATTACGAAGTTATTGATTATTTCCGGCATGCAAGGCGTTCACGGTTGTGAATGCAAGCAAGACCTTAGAACTTGTTGACCATCGGTGTGGTGGAGCGGTTCTGGGTCTTTTTTATGCCATTTTGCTTAAGGCAGAGGAGCATCTGCCTATTATTTCTGCTGCTCAAGGGCGAGGAATGCCAGTGGTTGCTGTCTTTTTTGATAAGCCACTGTCGGTTTGTTTGGCTCGTAATGCGAAAAGGCCTGAAGACGAAGTGGTTTCGGAGCAAGCCCTAAAAATGTGTTTTATAGCAACAGCTGGTGTAGCGGCCCCTATGGTTTATGAGTTACTGAGTAGATTTGCAGGTGAATGATTTAATTTCATTGTTTCCTTCGATGTAAACGATTGGGTTGTATATCACGGTGCAAGAGCTTGTGCCTGTCGGTAAAGATTTGGTCAGTATCACTCGGGTTCTTGAGTAATGGCATGCTACTTCTCGTGGCTGTGAACGTGATTTTTTGTCAAAATTCCAGCGTTGCAAATTCTTTTTTTGAACGTCAGGAATTAGGCTTGCCATGTCTTTTACCAAGCCGTCGTATACGCGGATTGATTGTAAGCGATGCGGACCATAATCGTCATTTGCTGGTTCATAACCTGATGGGGCGTTTAGTATTTCTTGAGTTGTTGTGATTTCTGCAGGGCATACCTCTGATGACCAAGTGGTTGACGAGATACCAACCAAAGTCAACATAAAAACACCATTAAATATCAATTTTTTTGTGGTCATGATTAATTTTTCCTTCTGCAAAAATAGCACGGTTTAGATTGGTCAAAAGTGTCGAAATATATTTGTTTGTTCAAACACGTATCGTCTGATTTTGTTATTATATAGATTGATTAAATTTTAAAAAGGATATTTTATATGAAAAAAGCGTCTCTTTTTTTATCGGGGTTTGTTTTGTTGCTGGCGACTGAATCGATAGCGTTTGCAGCTCCTACCAAAGCGACTGCATTAAAAGTTGTTTCTGGTAAAGAAGCTAATTATAAATGCAATAACGGCCAGTTTGCTACAGCAACTCATTATCGTTTATCCGATGGAAGCTTGGAGTTTATCAAGATCAAGTATAAAAATGAAAACTATACGTTACCTCGTTTGCTTTCAGCCAATGGTGAGCGTTATGGCGAACCGATGATGTTGATGAACAAAAAAATTGAATGGTGGGAGCATCATGGTGAGGTGATTTTGACTGAAGATGTTAATGATGAAAAAGGAAAATCATTAACGTGTAAAGAACTTAATTCATCACAGTGATACGAATAACTTTCTAGTCAGCTCGGTGTATTTTTTTATCCTGATGATTTGTTTTAATATGACCATATGAGATATAGGATTTATGGTCTGTTAATACTATTTTTTAACCTATTGATTTCAATAAGAAATATGGCGTTCTCCATCATAGGGACTTCATCCAATCTTTTATAAAACCATGTGGTTATAGGTTTGGTGTTAACACGCCTTAATCTATTTTAAAGCTTGACTGTTTTACTCAACTTTAATACAATCACTTCATTCTTTGGGGAGTAGCTCCTTCGTTGCACTGTCGTCATTACGAAATGATTCATCATTTCCGGCATGCAAGGCGTTCACGGCTGTGAATGCAAGCAAGACCTTAGAACTGTTGGCCATCGGTGTGGTGGAGCGGTTCTGGGTCTTTTTTTATACCTATTACCACACTTTTGGTTGTTTTTTGAGATGTATGAGTTGGATTTTAATTAACTGAAAAGGCTGAATAAAATGAGTGCTAAATTTTTGATTTCTGCGTTGGCGATGGTTTTCTTTACTAGTCAGGCATCCGCCAAAACGGTGGTTGTTAATCAAGTGATTTCTGAGCAAGAGGTTGTGGCTGCCCAAAACAACTGGTGCAAGGCGCTGTTGGACATTGGCGGTGCTTATGAAAAAAATGGGCATGCTGCTGCCAAAGAGCTGGCTGCCCAAGTAATTGATGGTGCGTATGGTTATCAATTAGGGGCTGTTTTGTTTAAGCCAACCTTAACCGTTAATCCTCAAACATTTAGAACCACGAGTGATGGTGCTTTGTCGTACTTTGTCGGTGGCGATTCTAACTTTCCGCAAGACACAGGATTTGCTTTAAAGGGGTGGAAAAAATGCGAAGTTGATAACGCCGCTATTTATTTGGAAGGTGACTCTGCTCTGACGATGGGTAAGGTGCACTTTGTAGGTAAAGACGGCAAAAAAACCACCGTTGATAAAACGTGGGGGTACGTCAAAGATGCTCAGGGTTCTTTGAGAATAGTACTTCATCATTCCTCGCTTGAATATGCTGGCAAATAATTGGTTTGATGATTTCAAGCTAAACGGTGATGGCGGATGTCAAAGCTATCACCACATTTGAAAGCCCTATATACAAAGGAGAGTCGATATGGAAACGATTGGAACATGGTGGATGTGGACGGGATTTGCGGTCTTTGTCGTCGTCGCCATTGCGGTGGATTTATTGGTCATGGAAAAACAGGGGGCACATAAAGTCACGATGAAAGAGGCGGCGTGGTGGAGTCTGCTTTGGTTTTCGCTCTCATTTGTCTTCGTCGCATTGCTGTGGTGGTATTTAGACGGTAGTCAAGGACGTGAGGTGGCCAATACAGTGTCGATGCAGTTCATTACGGGTTATCTGGTGGAGAAAAGCCTGTCGGTGGACAATATTTTTGTCTTTTTGATGATTTTCACGTATTTCGCTGTGCCTGCAGAGTCGCAGAAACGTGCGTTAATTATCGGGATTATCGGTGCGATTGTCCTGCGGGCGATTTTGATTTTGGCTGGTGCGTGGTTGTTGGCTAAGTTTCACTGGCTGTTGTATGTATTTGGTGCGTTTTTGGTCATCACGGGTGCCAAAATGTGGTTCGCAGCAGGTAAAGACCCTGACATCGAGATGAATCCTGTGCTGAGGCTTTTGAAAAAACGCATCAATATCACCACACAGTTTCACGGTGAGAAACTCAGCACGATGATTAATGGGGTGAAATACTACACACCGCTGTTTGTCGTCTTGATTTTGATTGGCACGACCGATGTGATTTTTGCTGTGGACAGTATTCCTGCCATCTTTGCGATCACCAGTGACCCATTTATTGTGCTGACGGCGAATATCTTTGCGATTTTGGGCTTGCGTGCTTTGTATTTCTTATTGGCTGATTTGGCTGATCGTTTTCACTTGCTGCCTTATGGTTTGGCGTTGGTGTTGGTCTTTATCGGCGCAAAAATGCTCATGATTGATTTTTATAAAATCCCCATCGGTATTGCATTGACGGTGACAGCCTCTTTGATTGCCAGCTCTATGCTGATATCGGTGTGGAGTACGCGCAAAAAAGCCGATGAGCCTTCGCTGTGGCAAGAGCAAGTAGAAGACGAGAGCAAAGACAAAAACGCATAGGAGTCTCATGAATATCCGACGTTGGTTTCGAAGCTTAGAGCCGAAAGCTATGACGTTGTTGAACGGGCCTTTGGGGGCTAAAATTCGCCCATGGGTTGATCAGCATGATGTGCTTAGTTTTAGCAGGCATCCGCTGGCCAAAGGGCTTGCTTTTGGTCTATTGTGCGGCCTTTTGCCACTTGGCCCCATTCAAATGGCGGCGACAGTTCTCATGTGCATCAAGTGGCGGGGCAATGCCTTGGTCGGCGTCATCGCGACTTTATACAGCAATGCCTTGACGATTGTGCCTTTGTACATGTTGGCTTTTCAAATGGGGCGTTGGGTGGTGCCTGGCGACCATCCCATGCCCGATATGAGTGCGTTGACACAGTCACAAGGCTGGCTCAGTGGTGTTTGGGACTGGCTGATGGCTTTGGGTTGGCCATTGTTGGTTGGTATTCCCGTTTTGGGTATTTTTCTCGCGGTGCTCGGTTATGTGCTGGTTCAGGTGGTTTGGCTGTTGCCTGTTTATCTTCGAGCTCGGCGCATGCAAAAGCCATAAGCAGACACGTCAGTTCGAGTTGGGACAGTTTCTTAAATCATCTGATTCAATGATTTTTGGTTTTGTGTCTCGGCTCTCTCCCAATTGCTCTTTTTATCGCGAGCGCAATAACCAATGCGACGCAACACAAAAACCAGTAAAATAGCGGTCAATCGTTTGACCGCTATTTTTATACAGGTTTTATGCAGGCAAAACATCGTCCCCGTTTAATTCATCAAGGAGTTTCATATGCCTTTGGCAGAGATTAAGACCAATGTTCAGCAAAAAATGACCGCTTCAATTGACGCGCTCAAAAATAATTTGACCAAAATCCGCACAGGTCGTGCGCATCCGAGTTTGCTTGACCATGTTCACGTGGATTACTATGGCACGGCAACACAACTGTCACAAGTGGCGAATTTGACCTTGATTGACGCGCGTACCATCGGTGTTCAGCCATGGGAAAAAAATATGATTGCGGTGGTCGAGAAAGCCATTCGTGAAGCCGATTTGGGTCTCAACCCAGCCACTCAAGGCGATATGGTTCGCGTGCCAATGCCCGCACTGACAGAGGAGCGCCGCAAAGAAATGGTCAAATTGACCAAAGTTGAGGGCGAAGCGGCCAAAGTGGCGATTCGCAACCACCGTCGTGATGCCAATGAACAGTTGAAAAAACTACTCAAGGACAAAGAAATCACCGAGGATGATGACCGTCGCACCCAAGACGAAGTGCAAAAAACCACGGATAAATTCATTGCTGATATTGATAAACTATTGGCACAAAAAGAAGAAGAAATTTTAAAAGTTTAAGCGCGTTCTACACAGTGACTTCACGTGTGAAACACACAAAGCCATTACGATGTGCCAACGAAGCGGGTCAAAGCTGTCTGACCTGCTTTTTTTCTAACGTCGTGTAGAGGTATAAACCATGAGTGAGACCATCAGCAGTACCCAAGCCATTCCTGTTGTCAGTACAGTGCCTAAGCACATTGCCATCATCATGGATGGCAATGGTCGTTGGGCGACCAATCGTGGTCTGCCACGTGTGTGGGGGCACAAAAAAGGCGTGCAATCGGTGCGCGATGTTGTGCGTGCTTGCGTGGAAATTGGTGTCGAAAACCTGACGCTATTTGCATTTAGCTCCGAGAATTGGCGCCGCCCTCCGACGGAGGTGTCGTTTTTGATGAAGCTGTTTATGCGCAGTTTGCGTCGTGAGATTAAGTCTTTGGCCGAAAATGGCATTCGCTTGCGGGTTATTGGTGCGCTGGAGGCATTTGATCCCACCATTCAAGGCTTGATTGCTGAGGCGCACGAAAAAACACGGGATGGTCGTGTGTTGACTTTGACCATTTCGGCGAATTATGGTGGGCGTTGGGATATTCTGAATGCCATGAATGATTTGTTGACTGCGCGGGCGGCCGCTGGTGTACCTCAGAATACGCCTGTTTCAGAAGATGACTTGAAAACATATTTGCAGCTGTCTGATTTACCTGAGCCAGATTTATTCATTCGCACGGGTGGTGAGGCGCGGGTCTCGAATTTCTTGCTGTGGCAGTTGGCTTATACTGAACTGTTTTTCACACCGACGTACTGGCCTGATTTTAATAAAGAAGCGTTTTTGGAGGCGATTTCGTCTTATCAAACGCGTGAACGGCGTTTTGGTCGTACCAGCGCTCAGTTGGTTGAACAAAAAAATGCCTCATAAAAAAGGATTTCCCCATGGTTAAAACGCGTGTCATCACAGCACTGATGATGCTGTCGGTGGTTGCTGGCTTGGTTTTTTTTGCCAATTTTTATGTTTGGTTGGCAGCGGCCAGTGTCATGCTGGCTTGGGCTGCGGTTGAGTGGGCCAATTTAGCAAAATTCTCAAAATTGGCAAAGGCTGCTTATGCGTTTTTGCTCCCCGCTTCGTTGGGTGGTGGTTATGCACTGTTTCTGCACAATACACCAGAGTTGATGGGGTTCTGGGTGCTTGCGGCAGTGGGGTTTTGGTTGTTGATTGTACCGCTGTGGTTGTATTACGGTTGGCGGGTCACATCGAAGCCTGTTTTGGCGGTGGTGGGCGCATTGATTTTGTTGGCCACAGGTTGGTCCTTGTTGTTGGTTCGCCCTACGGCTGAGCAAGCTTGGGTGTTGCTTGGTTTGCTCATGGTGATTTGGGTGGCTGATTCGGTGGCCTTTTTTGCAGGGCGCGCATTTGGTAAACACAAGCTCGCACCATCCATTAGCCCTGGTAAAACCATTGAAGGTGCGGTAGGGGCATGGCTTGGTGTGGCGGTGTATTTGGGTTTTGTGACATTTGGGTTGACTTGGCTGAGTCAGTCATTTGCCTTTTTTGAAAACTGGCATGGCTTGCCGATTGCATTGTCGATACCGAAGTTATTGCTATTGGCCTTTATTCTGACTTATGTCAGTATTTTGGGCGATTTGTTTGAGTCGTGGTTGAAGCGTTGTGCGGGCGTCAAAGACAGTGGCCATGCGTTGCCGGGTCATGGTGGGATTTTGGATCGGATTGATGCGATTTTATCAACACTCCCCGTACAGTTGGTTTTGTTTAGATTGATGGCTGGTTTTTGATGCAAACGTTGACAATTTTGGGGGCGACGGGGTCAATTGGTCGCAGTACGTTGGATGTGGTGGCGCGCCATCCTGAGCGTTTTCGGGTATTTGCTTTGAGTGGTGGTGCACAGTTTGAGTTGTTGGCGCAGCAGTGTGCTGTTTTTGTCCCTGAGTATGCTGTGGTGCTTGATGAGTCAGTGGCTGTCCAGTTACGGGCTCTCTTAACCTCAATTCACTGTGCGACACAGGTGCTGGTCGGTGTGCAGGCGCTGTGCGACGTTGCCAGTGATTCGTCGGTGACTACGGTGATGTCGGCGATTGTCGGTGCGGCGGGATTGCTGCCGACGATGGCGGCGGCAAAAGCAGGTAAGCGGGTATTGTTGGCCAATAAAGAGTCTTTGGTCATGGCTGGTGCTTTGATGACTGCTGCTGTGCGTGAGGGCGGGGCGACGCTTTTACCGATTGACAGTGAGCACAATGCCTTATTTCAGTGCATGCCTGAGCCGCATGATTCTAAAAGTATTGCCAGTTTGACCTTGACCGCATCGGGTGGGCCCTTTTTGCACACCCCTGTTGCAGAATTAAAAAATATCACGCCCGATGAGGCTTGTGCGCATCCACGCTGGAGCATGGGACGCAAGATTTCGGTGGACTCGGCGACGATGATGAATAAAGGGCTGGAGGTCATCGAGGCGTTCTGGTTGTTCGGTATTTCAGCCGCTCAAATCAATGTGGTCATTCATCCACAATCCATCATACATTCATTGGTAAACTACGTTGATGGCAGCAGTCTCGCGCAGTTGGGACATGCGGATATGCGTGTGCCGATTGCGCATGCATTGGCCTATCCTGAACGGATTCATTCTGGCGTGGGTTTGCTGGACTTGGCAACACAAGGCAAATTAGAGTTTTTTGCCCCTGATTTGGAAAAATTCGTTTGCTTGCGGTTAGCGTTTGATGCTTTGAATGCGGGGGGCGCAGCACCGATAGTGCTCAATGCGGCCAATGAATGCAGCGTGGCGGCTTTCCTTGATGGATGCATTGGCTTTTTGGATATTGATAGAATCAACGAATTGGCACTCAACACCGTTCATCCTGCGATACCTGTGAATTTGGACGATGTTTTGGCGGTTGATGCACAGACTCGTCGCTGGGCGAGTCAAATAATAATGGACATGGCATGACAAACGTATGGGCTTTTTTGGTGGCGATTTTGGTTTTGGTCACCATCCACGAATGGGGACACTATTGGGTGGCCAAACGGTGCGGGGTTGAGATTGAGAAATTCTCAATCGGCTTTGGCAAACCCTTGTTTTCTTGGACGAACAAAGTAGGTACTGTTTTTTGCATCGCCGCTATACCACTGGGCGGTTATGTCAAAATGAAAGGCGAGTACGCTATCGCCACTGACGAAAATCAAATGTCACAAGGCAAGGGCAGCTTTGCCTCAAAAACTGTGTGGCAGCGTATGGCGATTGTTGCAGCGGGACCTGTGATTAATTTGTTGTTTGCTTTGTTGATTTTTATGGGTTTGGGTTACGGCGACACGTACGTCACCCCGACCCAAGTTCAAGCGCCTGCAGCTCAAACGTTGGCAGCAGGACTGGGTTTGCAGACAGGTGATACGATTATTCGCGTGAATGGTAGAGAGGCGAACGATTGGTCTGTGGTTAATCGAGGTGTTCTTGATGCGGTGTTTGAGCGTGAAAATTTGGTATTGCATTGGCGTAATGCTGCTGGTGTTGAGCACAGCGCGGAGCTACCAACAGCGAGCTTAAATATAGAAGAGAAAGGCTGGAATGATAAAATTGGTCTCACGCCAAAAGTTGTGCCGCTGAATGTAGGTAGGGTTGTTGACTCTTCAGGGGCGGCGGCTCAAGCAGGACTGCAGCAGCACGATGTCATCGTTTCGGTTAATGGGCAAAGCATTGATGGGAGAGAGGCTTTCATTAAAATCATACAGGCGAGTGCAGGGCAATCCCTAAATGTCAGTGTGATTCGTGATCAACAGACGTTGAGTTTAAATCTCACTCCTGTCTTAAAAGGGCGCCCCATTGTCGAAAATGGCGAAGTGGTAACCAAAGTCGTTGGCACGATTGGCGCGGAGCTGCTCACTACACAGGTCAAAGTTGTTCATGTCGGTATTTTAGAAGCTATTCCACGTGGCTTCAATATGACCTATGATGCGATTGCTCTCACAGTTAAAGGGTTATATAAAATCGCCACAGGTCAACTCAGCCTCAAAAATATTGGCGGCCCAGTCAGCATTGCTCAAGTGATGGGTGAGGGGGCTAAGTCAAGTGTGACTGACTTTGTGAGCAGACTCGCTTGGCTATCCATCAGTCTCGGAGTATTAAATTTATTGCCCATCCCCATGTTGGACGGTGGGCATTTGATGTACTATGTTGTCGAGTTGATCAAAGGCAGTCCTGTGTCAGAACGTGCGTTGGCGCTTGGTCAAACTGTTGGAATGGCCTTTTTGATGATGTTTATGGGAATTGCTTTTTATAATGACTTCATGCGCTTATTCGGTTAGAATTGCGCGATAATTCGTGAGTCGAACCAGTTGAAGACTTAAAAAACCTTATAAGACAATGGGTTATGGTTGTTAAGTCTGAGTCTGTAAGTGCTTTTTTAGAGAAATAGGAAAACTATGTCGGTACAATTTGCCCCGCGTTGCACAGCCTTAATCGTCGCCAGTCTTTTTGCAACAGCACCTATGGCGGTGCATGCGCAATCAAATTCAGCGACGACGCAAGCTGCAACAACTAAAAAAGCTGCCACGACCTCTGAGTCATCGGGCGTCGTGCTGTCAGATATTCAAGTCAATGGGTTGCAGCGTAGTGACCCAGCTTCTGTGTTTAATGCCATTCCTGTGAAAGTGGGACAACGATTTAACTCAGATAAAGGTCAAGAAATTATCAAGGTGTTGTTTGCGACGGGTTTGTATGAGGATGTTAATTTGGACTTAAATGGCAATGTGCTTGTGATTACTTTGGCCGAGCGTCCAGTCATTTCGGATCTATCCATTACGGGTATGAAGCAGTTTGAGCGCAAACAAATTTTGAGCACGCTTAAAGCTAATGGGTTCGCTCAAGGTTATGCTTATGATCCAGCGTTACTCGAACGCGTTAAGAATGAATTACAAGCGACGTATGCTGAAGCAGGTTTGGTCAATGCTAAAATTGATGCTGATGTTAAGCCAGAGGGCAATAAACAGGTGTCCGTTGCGATTAAAATCGAAGAGGGTAAATTCACTAAAGTTAAACGCATCAATATCAACGGCAACGAGAAAGTATCAGATCGTGCCATACGCTCAGCGATGGAAACCGACAAAAACGGTATTTTTTCTTGGTATACCAAGGATAGTCGTTTTACCCCTGAGAAGCTGAGTGCGGATTTGGAGAACGTTCGCGGGTTGTATTATGACCGTGGTTACATGGACTTTAATTTTACTAGAGTCGAAACTCCACCCTCTGCTGATGGTAAAGGCATTGATATCAATATAGATGTCACAGAAGGTGTTCAGTATCGGGTCAGTAGTATTAGTTTCTCGGGTAATCTCAAAGAGATTCCAAGCAAAGATATCGAAAAAATCGTCAAATACCCCAAAAATGCTCTGTACTCACGAACGAAAATCAGCGAAATCGTGAATAAAGTGACTCGACGTTTCTCTCAGGAGGGCTATGCCCTTGCCAAAGTCGAAGTGCAACCTGTACCCAATGCCAGCGCAAACACTATCGATGTAACCATTGCTATTGACCCACAAGAACGTGTTTACGTTCGTCGTATCAATGTGGTTGGCAACTCACGTACTAAGGATGAGGTGATTCGCCGTGAAGTGAGACAAATGGAAACGGCAATTTACAATGACTCCAATGTCCAACTTTCACGTGACCGCATTGATCGTCTAGGTTTTTTTAGTGAGGTGGCGGTTGATGTGACGCCTGTCGATGGGGTAAATAGCCAAGTCGATGTGACTTATAGAGTCGTAGAGATTCCCACCGGGACTCTAAAATTGGGTTTGGGATATAGTTCGACAGATAAGCTAGGTATAACTGGTTCTATATCTGAGAATAATATTCTAGGAACTGGGAATTCATTAGGTGTTGATATTGACACGAGTAAGTCTAATCGTAATTTAACAATTTCTACTTCTAATCCCTATTTTACTAAAGATGGGGTTAGTCAAAATGCTTCTTTATATTATAGAACTTACGATGCCTCAAATATTGACCTGTCAGATGTTAAATACACGACTTATGGTTTTGATTTGGTTCATGGTATTCCTGTTTCTGAAAAGCATCGAATTTATTTTGGTTTGAATCCAGAGAGAAATAAAACCGAATTGGATCGTAAAACAAGTCCACCATCGTATGTTGCCTACATAGACAAATACAATACTAACAGCTTTACGACAGTCGGCTTAACTACTGGTTGGAGCTACGATACTAGGGATTCAACATTTGCACCCACCAGAGGCATTTATCAGCGTCTGAATTTTGAATTAGCGCCCGTCGGTACTTTGAAGTATTACAAAGCATCGTATCAATATCAGCAATTCATTCCACTGTCTAAGCATTTGACATTTGCATTCAATACGCAATTTGATTATGGTGCTGGGTTTGGTGGCTCCAAAGGTGACTACCCATTTTTTAAGAATATGTACTTAGGTGGGTTGGGCTCTGTGCGGGGGTACGAATCTGGTTCATTGGGGCCTGTTGACGAGAAAGGGAATCACGTCGGTGGTTCTAAGCGTATTCTTCTGAATACAGAGTTTCAGTTTCCATTTCCAGGAATGTCTAAAAATCGAGGCGTTCGCTTATTTACTTTTGCGGACGCAGCAGGTTTGTGGTCGGATAGTTTTAAGACGAATGCTTGTGATTTTAGCAAAATATCTCTGTCTGGCTGCGGTGGGTTACGCTACTCATATGGTGTCGGTTTGAGTTGGAACTCACCCATTGGTCCATTGAAATTCAGCTACGCGTTACCAATCAATAAAAAAGATGGTGACAAAATTGAGCGATTCCAATTCCAGATTGGCACGTCGTTTTAATCAATATGATTTTAGAAGTTTTTAAGGAAAAATACAGAATGAAAAAAGCATCATTGGTCTTGGCTGGTTTGTGTGCTGGTTTGGCATTTAGCAGTGGCGTGTGCGCACAAACCTTTAAGGTGGGTGTGGTGAATGTGGATCGTTTGCTGGCAGAGTCAGGGCAAGCCAAAGCTGCGCGTGCTAAGTTGGAAAGCGCCTTTAAAACCCGCGACGCTGATTTGGCAAAAAAAGCAGCCAGCATTCGCAGCAAAAATGAACAGTATGAGAAAGACTATCCAACCTTGACTGATGCACAGCGTGCGACACGAGAAAAAGTACTCAAACAAGAAGTGAATCAGTTTGAGTCTGAACGAGCCAAGTTTGAACAAGATTATGCCAATGAGCAAAACGCCATGATGCAGTCATTGCTCAGCAAGGCCGATGGTTTAATTAAGGGCATTGCACAAAAAGAGGGTTATGATTTGGTTGTGACCGAAGCTGTTTTTGTGAAAGCAGAGTTTGACTTGACCCAAAAGTTGATTGATGGTTTGAAATAATAAAGTGATACGAGTTGGCTCATCAGCGATGTGGTTGATGAATCGTTTTGATTTTGCTTATGTAATTGAGATTGCTTGATAATGACGAATACGGCGTTTTTTAAGCCAGCGCTTGTGGCAACACAGTCGCTGGCTGATTTGTTTAAGGATTTGCATGCTTCTGTTTCTGTTTTGGGTGATGCGAACCAAACTCTGGTGAGTCATGTTGCGCCACTCGATGTCGCGGCAGCTGGTGCTTTCTCGTTTTTAAGCAATGCGCATTTGCGTGATCAGCTTCTGAGTAGTCAAGCGAGTGTGATTGTGCTGTCTGAAGCTGACCTTGTTTGGTTGAAAGAGCAGGGGAAAACCCATGAGTCAAGCGTGTATGTCGTAGCTGAACAGCCTTATGGGGTCTATGCGCATGTAGCGCAACGCCTGTATTTACAGCGTCACATTGAGGCAGGGGTTCATCAAACGGCGGTCATTGATAAGACTGCCGTTTTGGCCGCAAGTAGCCAAATAGATGCGCGTGTGGTTGTGGGGGCGCGTGCGCAGATTGGTGAGCGAGTTCGCTTGATGGCAGGCGTTGTGATTGGTGACGAGGCTGTGATTGGTGATGATTCCACAGTTTACCCAAATGTGACGATTTATCATGGTTGCCAGATTGGTGCACGTGCGATTATTCATGCGGGTGCCGTGATTGGTGCGGATGGTTTTGGCTTTGCACCAACCAAGTCGGGCTGGCAAAAAATTCCACAAGTAGGACGTGTTGCGGTGGGCGATGATGTTGAAATTGGTGCGAATACATGCATTGACCGAGGCGCGCTGTCTGATACCGTTATTCATGATGGTGTGAAACTCGACAATCAGATTCAAATTGCGCATAATTGCGTGATCGGTGAGCATACGGCGGTGGCGTCGTGTGTGGGTATTGCGGGCAGTGCTGTGATTGGGGCGCGTTGCATGATTGGTGGTGCGGCGATGATTGGCGGGCATCTGACGATTGCAGATGGTACGGTGGTCTCAGCTGCGACGGCTGTACCTAGCTCATTGACTGTGGCTGGACAGTACTCAGGTGTTTTTCCTCCGATGTTGCATCGTGATTGGGAACGTAATGCTTCATTGATTCGTCATTTGTCAGATTTACGTAAACGTATTCGTACGCTGGAAAAAACGTCAGGTCAGTGACCTGTTTATTTTGAATTAAAACCACGATCAAAAAGTAGAGTCTAAGGAGCGAGTATGAGAAAAATTACCGAGAACACGAATCCCATCGAAGCGGGTTATGACATCAAATCCATCATGGAGCGCATTCCTCATCGCTATCCATTTTTGTTGGTGGATCGGGTTTTGGAGTGGCGATTGAATGACTATTTGATTGCGACGAAAAATGTGTCGATGAATGAGCCTTTTTTTGGTGGTCATTTTCCGCGCAACCCAGTGATGCCTGGTGTTTTGATTATGGAGGCTCTAGCGCAAGCATCAGCTTTATTGTGGGTGCAAGAGTCTCATCCTGATGCGCTGTTTTATTTCGTTGGTATGGAGAACGTGCGTTTTAAACGCCCTGTTGTGCCAGGTGATCAGCTACGCTTAGAAACACGTTTGACGCGTGTGATTCGCGGTTTTGCCAAATTTGACGTCAAAGCCGTGGTGGTTGGGGTTGAGGAAGTCGCTGCCGAAGCTGAACTCATGTGTGCGTATCGCGCAAACAATGGTTAAAATCTTTAGAATAACTGGTACTTTTAGGAATCATCAAACATGGCAGTACAGATTCATCCCACCGCGCTGATTGAAGCGGGCGCGCAAATTGGCACCGATGTAACCATTGGGCCATTCACCATTGTTGGTGCGAATGTCGTGATTGGCGATCGTACCCACATCGGTGCGCACAATGTCATTGAAGGCCACACGACGATTGGTGCGGACAACCAGATTGGCCACCATATCACGCTCGGTGGCGCACCTCAGGACAAAAAATACGCAGGTGAGCCGACACTGCTTGAAATTGGCGAGCGCAATGTCATTCGCGAGTTCTGCAGTTTTCACTTAGGCACAGCTCAGGATGAGGGAATCACACGTGTTGGCGATGACAACTGGATTATGGGGTATGTGCATTTAGCGCATGATTGCCGTATCGCCAATCATACGATATTGGCGAGTAATGTTCAATTAGCTGGGCACGTCGAGGTGCATGACTACGCGATTTTGGGTGGCATGGCGGGGGCACATCAGTATGTTAAAATTGGTGCTCATGCCATGATTGGTGGTGGTTCTGTTTTGGTTAAAGATGTGCCGCCATTCGTCATGGCCCGTGGCAACTTTGCAGTGCCGTTTGGCATTAACTCAGAAGGACTTAAGCGCCGAGGTTACTCACCATCACACATCATGGCAATCAAACGTGCTTACAAAGCGATTTATCGTCAAGACTTAACGGTTGAACAAGCCATTGATAACATCACAAACGCCGCGCAAGCTGATATCGAAAGCGCGGTATCGCTGCAGCTCATGAGCGAATTCCTCACCAAAGCAACACGCGGCATTGTTCGCTGATGCGCAGCAGGTGGAGCGCTTCGTGTCCGCACATAATTTAAACTTGGCACTCATCGCAGGCGAGTCTTCTGGTGACCAGCTCGCCGCTGAGCTTGTCAAAGGCACGCGTGCGTCGTACCAAAATGTACACGCCTACGGCATCGCTGGCGAGGCCATGATGCGCGAAGGGGTTGATGCGTGGTGGCCGTCGCAATCATTGGCATTGCGTGGTTACTTTGAGCCGATTCGTCATTTACCGCGTTTGTTGGCGATGCGCAGTGACCTTATTCGGCGGTTAGAAATATCACCACCCGATGTCTTTGTTGGTGTGGATGCCCCTGATTTCAATCTCGGTGTCGAAACACGACTGCGAGTGCGCGGCATTAAAACCATGCATTATGTTAGCCCGTCAATTTGGGCATGGCGACCCAAACGGATTGAAAAAATCCGAGCAGCGGCAGAGCATGTGCTGCTAATTTTCCCTTTTGAAGAGCAGATTTATCGTGACGCGGGTATTCCTGCGACGTATGTGGGGCATCCATTTGCGCCACACATTCCAATGCTGGCGAATGTTTCTGCTGCACGACAAGCCTTGCAGTTGGGTGATGAGCAAACAGTGATTGCTCTGTTACCTGGCTCTCGTGCGTCTGAGATTGAATACAATGCCCCCAATTTTTTTAAAGCAGCTGTCCTACTGTCGCAGCAATTAGGGCAGGTGCGGTTTGTGTTGCCCATTGCGCATGATGCATTGCGTGAACAAATTATGCAATTGCGTCAGTTATATGCCCCTAATATTCATTTGAGGCTGCTCGACGGGCAAGCGCGCAGCGCGATAGAGGCAGCTGACGCGGTGCTGGTTGCTAGTGGCACGGCGAGTTTGGAAGTGGCGCTGTACAAAAAGCCCATGGTGATTTCCTATAAAACCTCGCGTTTGTCGGTGTTTATCTATAAAAAAGTGGCGTTGCAACCACGGATTGGTTTGCCCAATATCTTACTGAATGAATCGTTCATTCCTGAGGTGTTGCAAAATGATGCCACACCAGAGAGCTTAGCTAAATCTTTGCTCAATGAAATGAGCCGTTATGCGAAAGACGGCACGGTCGTTGAACGTTTAACGACGTTGCACCAGTCCTTGTTGCGAGATACACCACGTTTGTGCGCTCAGGCAATTGGGCAAGTGGTTGGTCGTTAAGCGACCCAATCCAGCACCAAACATTTTTTGCAGTCCTAAATTGCGGCAATCTTCCTTACTTTTATCTGACCCAACTCTCATGCACGATTTATTCTCCATTTCATTATCTGATGCCAAGCTCATCTGTGGCACAGATGAAGCAGGGCGCGGCCCGCTCGCTGGTGAGGTGTATGCTGCGGCGGTGATTCTCGATGTGGCACAGCCTATTGCCGGCTTGAACGACTCAAAAAAGCTCTCAGCAAAAAAACGTGAGCAGCTGTTTGACGAAATTCAGCAAAAATCTATCGCATGGTCTATCGCCACGGCCAGTGTGGGCGAAATCGACGAGCTGAATATTTTACAGGCCTCTATGCTTGCTATGACGCGAGCCGTGCAGGGCTTGAGTCTCAAGCCAGACTGGGTTTGGGTCGATGGGAACCATTTTCCTAAAGGTTTATTGACGTTGGGCTATACTGGGCAGGCTTTGGTACAAGGCGATGCGCTAGAGGCTTGTATTTCTGCAGCGTCGATTTTGGCAAAGGTCGCTCGTGATGCGTCGTTGATGCAATTGCATGAGGCGTATCCGCATTATGGTTTTGCTCAGCACAAAGGTTATCCGACTGCGCAGCATTTGCAAGCTTTGAAAACTTATGGTGTCACGCCGCATCATCGAACCAGTTTCGCCCCTGTTCGAGATATTATTGCAGCGAGTGCCTCATGACCATCATCACATCCAAAGACAACACAGCGGTTAAATCACTCAAACGTCAATTGGATAAACCCAAACGAAGTGATGAGACGATGGTGCTCGAAGGCATTCATTTGGCGCAGTCACTGATTGAGTCTGGCGGTCAAGCACAGCGAGGCTGGGTGGCGCAGACTGCGATGGCTCATCCAGAAATTGTGGCCATATTGGCGCAATTATCCTGCCCTGTCATGGTGTTGAGTGATGTGCTGTTTCGCAGTCTGAGCACGTTGGTGCAAGGTGAAAGCATTTTGTTGGAAGTGAAAAAACCACTTGCTCAGGTAACTGAGGAAAGAGTCAATGCTTTGCTGCTCGATGGTGTACAGGATGCGGGCAATCTTGGCTCGATTTTACGCAGTGCCGCGGCGGCGGGTGTGCGTACCGTGTACTTGAACGATGCCTGTGTTAATCCTTATTCGCCGAAAGTTTTGCGTGCAGGGGTTGGAGCGCATTTTTCCCTACAAATTGCTGATGGTGTCCATCTACTCGACATCATGCACACACTGCGAGCCAATGGCGTTGCAGTGCTTGCCACCAGTTTGACAGCATCGACAAGCATTGATGAGATAGATTTGACGTCACCTGTGGCTTGGTTGTTTGGCTCAGAAGGCAGTGGTGTGTCGGTAGAGTTAATCGAGGCCGCGAGCCAGACGGTCATCATTCCTATGGCTGCAGGCGAATCGCTCAATGTGGCTGCAGCTGCAGCGGTCTGCGTGTTTGAAACGGCACGGCAACAGCGAACGCGCAGTCAATGACCAAGTGACATCCTTTTATTTTAATTAGAATCAGAACCGCGAAAAGCATATTGCTTTTCGCATCACCAGAAAGAAATTCATGGCTTTATTCACCATCACTGACGCACAGCTGGCTTATGGTCACGTCGCTTTGCTTGACCACACAGACTTTTCGTTGGAGGAGGGCGAGCGTGTTGGACTCATCGGGCGCAATGGCACCGGCAAGTCGTCTTTGTTAAAAATCATTGCGGGTACACAATCGGCTGATGATGGCGTGATTTCGCGTCAAAATGGTTTGCGGTGTGCGTATGTCGAGCAAGAGCCTTTGTTCAACAGCGATGATACCGTTTTACATGCAGTCGCTCAGGGCGCAGGCGCAGCGGCTGAGTTGCTCGAAGAATACGACGCACTCACCGAAGCGCTCGGCGATGCCGACGAAGCGACCATGACCGAGATTTTAGACAAAATGCAACACGTCCAGCATGAGTTAGAGACGCACGATGGCTGGACGCTACATGCGCGGGTACAAACCACGTTGAGTCAACTCGCGCTCGATCCACACGCGCTGTGCGGTACGTTGTCTGGTGGTGTACAAAAACGCGTTGCCTTAGCTCGAGCACTGGTGCAAAACCCTGATGTGTTGCTGCTGGATGAACCGACCAATCACTTGGACATGCGCTCGATTGGTTGGTTGGAAGAACTGCTAAAAAACTTCAATGGTGCGGTATTGTTCATCACCCATGATCGTGCATTTCTCGATAATATTGCTACGCGGATTGTGGAGCTTGATCGTGGTCAATTGCGCTCGTATCCTGGGAATTTCTCAGCCTATCAAACCACCAAAGCCCAGCAGTTGGCCGATGAGTCTGTCGAAAATGCCAAGTTTGACAAACTATTGGCTCAAGAAGAGGTTTGGATTCGTAAAGGCGTGGAAGCTCGTCGTACCAAAAGTACTGCGCGCATCAACGCATTGGTTGAAATGCGTGAGCAACGGGTCAACCGTCGCGAGCAAGTCGGCAATGCCAAAATGGACGTCGCCCAAGCCGATCGTTCAGGTAAGGTCATCGCTGAAATGGTTGAGGTCAGCAAATCGTTTGGCACTCGCCCCATTGTGCGTGACTTTACGGCCAGTATTATGCGTGGCGACAAAATTGGCCTGCTTGCGGGCAATGGTATGGGCAAAACCACACTGCTCAAACTCATCCTCGGCGAGTTAGAGGCCGACAGTGGCACGATTAAAAATGGCACGAATCTGCAAATCGCTTACTTTGACCAAATGCGCGCAGGCTTAGACCTCGAAGCCACGCTTGCCGATACGATTAGTCCTGGCTCGGAGTGGGTGGAGATCAATGGCGTGAAAAAACACGTGATTGGCTACCTCACTGACTTTTTGTTTGCACCACAGCGTGCGCATTCACCTGTTAAATCACTCTCAGGTGGTGAGCGAAACCGCTTGTTTCTCGCGCGACTGTTTGCCAAACCTGCGAATGTTTTGGTACTTGATGAACCAACCAACGATTTAGACATCGAAACGCTGGAGCTGCTTGAGGAGTTACTCCAAGACTACAATGGCACGGTGTTTCTTGTCTCTCATGACCGACAGTTTCTCGACAACGTTGTCACCAGCGTCATCGCCGCAGAGCCACAAGCAGGCTACTGGCGCGAGTATGTCGGTGGTTTCTATGATTGGCGTCGCCAAAGTGGTTTGACCGTTCCCGTTGGTATGGATGAGCAGACTAGCAGCAAAACCGAAGCCGCGCTTGTGAAAACAGAGTCTCCTACAGTATCTGAGACACCAAATACAGCCGCCAAAGTCAAACGCAGTTATAAGGAGCAGCGTGAATTAGACAGCTTACCTGCACGCATCAATGAACTTGAAGCCGAGCAAAAAAGCATTGAAGCCGATCTTGCTGACGGTAGTGTGTTCACCAATAATCCTACTCATGGCGTTGCACTCACCACCCGACTCGGTCAGATTGAGGAGGAGATGTTGGCTTGTATGGAGCGTTGGGAGTATCTGGAGAATCAACTGGGCTGAGCATGGTGTATCAAAGACTCTGAGCATAGGTGATCATAAAAACGGCAGTTTTAAAACTGTCGTTTTGCTATTTTTATAGCAAGAATCAAAAGAAGTTAATACGCTCGTACGCTTAATTAATTGCTGCGCTGCACCTAATAAAGTCTTTGCATCGTGCTAAAAAAGGCGGCTTGGCTATTGACCTTTAAACTTTGATAGCCCACAATGCAAAGGAACAAGGGCTTCAAAATGACAAGTCCAATAAACGGAGACAGGAGCAACAATGGCGACTAAGGCGATCACAAAAACAGCACTAACACGCACAGCCACGACAGTCAAAAAAACAGTCAAAACCTCGGAAAAGAAAGTTGCCGTCACCAAGCCCGCAGCAAAAAGCACTGTGGCCAAAGCAGGAAATATTCCTAAAGTAACAGCTAAGGTTAAAACGCCATCTGCGGTACCTGCTGCAAAAAAAATAGCACCCAAAAAAGCAACATCGAGCAAACCAACTCTCAAACCAGCAACCAAATCTAAACCTGTACCAAAGGCCAAGCAATTGACATCATTGCCAGTCGATGTACAAACACAGATGACGGCCTTTGTCGAAAACCTGCAAACGCAAGCTGATCAGGTGAATCAAGCCGCCGAAGAGTTGCTCAGAAATACCCAAGGGCAAGCAGAGAAAGCCAAAGCGGCGATGGATTCTGAGGCAAATAATGCATCAGAATCCCCTTTTGGTCAGTGGCAACAACTTTTTAATAGCGTTGGTGGAGGGCAAACCAACATGCCGAACATCATGGGTGCGTGGCAGCAGTTCGGTGACACCCTCAAACAAATGAGTAGTGGCCAAAATCCGCTCGCAGGTCAAAGCATGATGGCGCATGAAAGTTTATCGGATGTCGCAAAAATGGTTGATGCTGCTGATTTACAAAGGTTACAGCAAGAGTACCTTAAAGAAATGGCTGCGCTTTGGCAAAGTTACTCAAGCCAGCAAAGTTTTGATATCACAGACCGACGTTTTGTCTCGCCAGCATGGCGTGCGAATGCGTGGGCGAATTACCTTGCACAAAGTTATTTGATTAATGCGCGCTTGATGCTGGAGATGGCTGATTGTGTTAAAGCTGATGCCAAAACCAAAACCCGTGTGCGCTTCGCTGTGATGCAGTGGGTGGATTCGCTCGCGCCAAGTAATTTTTTCTTAACCAATCCTGATGCGCAACAAAAGCTACTTGATACCAAAGGTGAGTCACTCAAACTTGGCATTCAAAATTTTTTAACTGATTTGCAAAAAGGTCGTATTTCGCAGACTGACGAAACTGCCTTTGAGGTCGGTGTGAACGTTGCGCGTTCGGATGGCGCAGTGGTGTTTGAGAACGAGTATTTTCAGCTATTGCAATATACGCCATTGACGACTAAAGTCGGTGAGCGACCATTGCTTATCGTGCCTCCGTGCATTAATAAATTCTACATTCTTGATTTACAACCTGATAATTCGCTTGTGCGTCATGCGGTTGAGAATGGCAATACTGTGTATCTTGTGAGCTGGCGCAATGCCGATGAGACACTCGCACACACAACATGGGACGATTATATTGAGCATGTGTTGATTAAAGCGATTCACGTGGTTCAGGAAGCGTCGGCTCAGGACAAAATCAACGTGCTCGGTTTTTGCGTTGGCGGGACATTACTGTCAACCGCGCTCGCTGTACTTGCAGCGCGTGGTAAGGATGCTGTGGCCAGCTTGACCTTGCTCACCGCATTGCTTGACTTTTCGGACAATGGCGTTCTTGATGCTTATGTAGACGAAAAGCATGTTGTCATGCGCGAGCAAGCATTCGCCAAAGGCGGCGTCATGCTTGGCAAAGATCTGTCTAATGCGTTCGCCACACTGCGACCAAATGACTTGGTCTGGAACTACGTCGTGAGTAACTACCTCAAAGGTGAGCAACCTGCCGCGTTTGATTTGTTGTATTGGAATTCTGACTCGACCAATTTACCTGGGCCGATGTTCTGCTGGTATTTACGCAATACGTATCTTGAAAACAAACTCAAGGATAAAGGGGCGGCAGTGGTGTGTGGAGAGAAAGTTGACCTCAAAAAAGTCAACGTGCCGACTTACGTGTTGTCTTGTCGTGAAGACCACATTGTCCCGTGGACAGCCGCCTATCGCTCGCAAGCCACACTTGCTGGTGATAAAAAATTCGTGCTTGCTGCCTCAGGCCATATTGCTGGCGTTGTTAACTCAGCGAAGAAAAACAAGCGTAGCTACTGGACGAACGACTCGGTCAACCTCGATAAATCCACATCAGAACAATGGCTTAACGGCGCAGACGAGCACGCAGGCAGCTGGTGGACAGATTGGACAAACTGGCTACACGCGCATTCAGGCAAACAAGTCGCTGCACCTAATAAACTCGGTACAGCGAAATATAAACCGATTGAGGCTGCGCCAGGTCGGTATGTCAAAGTACGAGCCGCCTAAATATAGATGCCTCTCACGTGCAAGTGAGAAATGGTTGGAGGCAAATCAAGCCTTTATCTGAACACAAAATTTTTAACTAAAATCAAAAAACAGCATGTCGTATTTTTTGAAATAACTTTGGAGATGATATGAAAGAAGTCGTAATTGTTGCGGCGGCACGCACCGCGATTGGTAAGTTTGGTGGTTCATTGGCAAAGGTGTCAGCACCAGACTTAGGGGCTACCGTTATTAAAGCTTTGTTAGAAAAAACAGGTGTATCTGGTGATGCCATCAGTGAGGTCATTCTCGGTCAAGTCCTCACCGCAGGCAGTGGCCAAAATCCCGCACGCCAGTCTGTCATCAAGGCAGGCTTGCCGCAGGGTGTACCTGCGTGCACGCTCAATAAAGTGTGCGGCTCAGGCCTGAAAGCCGTCATGCTCGCAGCCCAAGCCATTGCCTGCGGCGACGCCGAAATCATCATCGCGGGTGGTCAGGAGAACATGAGCGCGTCACCGCACGTTTTGCCGAATTCACGAGATGGTTTCCGTATGGGCAACACGCAACTCGTGGACACTATGATTACCGACGGCTTGTGGGATGTATACAACCAATACCATATGGGTATTACGGCCGAAAACGTCGCGAAACAATACGAGATCAGCCGTGAAACACAAGACGAATTTGCCCTCGCGTCACAGACCAAAGCCCTCGCCGCCATTGATGCTGGTAGATTCAAAGACGAAATCGTCCCTGTGGTCATCCCACAGCGTAAAGGCGACCCAGTCGTATTTGACACCGACGAATTCCCGAATCGTAAAACCAATGCCGAAGGCCTCGCAGGTTTGCGCCCAGCGTTTGATAAAGCAGGCAGCGTCACGGCAGGTAATGCTTCAGGCATCAACGACGGAGCCGCAGCCGTCATGGTCATGTCTGCTGATAAAGCGAAAGAACTTGGCCTGACGCCACTTGTCACCATCAAAGCTTTCGCCAGCAGCGGTCTTGACCCAGCGATTATGGGCATGGGTCCTGTACCTGCCTCACGTCGTACATTAGAGAAAGCGGGTTGGACACCTGCCGATTTAGATCTCATGGAAATCAACGAAGCCTTTGCTGCGCAAGCCTGCGCTGTGAACAAAGAAATGGGCTGGGATACCAGCAAAATCAACGTCAACGGCGGTGCTATTGCACTGGGTCACCCCATTGGCGCATCGGGTTGCCGCGTGCTCGTCTCATTGATTCATGAAATGGTCAAGCGAGATGCGAAAAAAGGCCTGACATCGCTGTGTATCGGTGGTGGTATGGGTGTTGCGTTGGCGGTTGAGCGATAGGCGTTCTCATGTCCGAAAAAACACTGTTTTGACGACCCAAATATGCCCGATGAGATGCAGGTGACGGTGGAGTTTCGACCTGTTTTGTGCGGCACTGGGCTAAGCATTGTTCAAACTGGGATTCCTGAGGCGATTCCTCTGGAGTTTTGTTATCGTGGTTGGCAGGAATCATTGATATTGTTGGCGCAGTTAGTAGAGCCAGAAATTTTGGATGAGCACAGTAACCTATTTTTTAAAAAAGAGTCAATGTGCAACTGTGGGCAATAGCTTACTCTGCATAAAATTGATAACCATTATTGGAGATGAAAATGAGTCAAAAAGTAGCATACGTCACAGGCGGCATGGGCGGCATCGGAACATCGATTTGCCAACGCTTACATAAGGATGGGTTTAAAGTCATCGCAGGCTGCGGCCCGACTCGTGACGCACAAAAATGGCTGGATGAGCAAGCTGCACTCGGTTATACATTCTATGCCTCAGTGGGCAATGTTGGTGATTGGGACTCCACCGTCGAAGCCTTTGATAAAGTCAAAGCCGAACATGGCACCATCAGTGTATTGGTCAACAACGCAGGCATCACGCGTGACGGCCAATTCCGTAAAATGGACTTCAAACAATGGGACGAAGTTATCCGTACCAACTTATACTCAATGTTCAACGTCACCAAACAAGTGATCGATGGCATGGTTGACCAAGGCTTTGGCCGCATCATCAACATATCGTCGGTGAATGGTCAAAAGGGTCAATTTGGCCAGACCAATTACTCCACCGCAAAAGCGGGTTTACACGGTTTCACCATGGCACTTGCCCAAGAAGTCGCGGCCAAAGGCGTGACCGTTAATACCGTCTCACCAGGTTATGTTGCTACGGATATGGTGACGGCTATTCGTGAAGACGTGCTCGAGAAAATTGTCTCAGGCATCCCCGTCAAACGCCTCGGTAAACCCGAAGAAATCGCCTCGATGATTGCATGGCTTGCTTCAGATGAGGGTGGATTCTCAACAGGTGCTGATTTTTCGGTCAATGGTGGGTTACATATGGGGTAAATAGGTTGATCTTCAATCGATTGGAAAATAAGAGCCCATCAAATGATGAGCTCTTTCTCGTTAGGTTTGTCGACCATCTGAATGCCCACGTTCAGATAGCGGATGATTTGTCTAAAACCAAGGTCGTATTGGTAAAAGTCACTGCTAATTTATAATGATGACTGTGTTGGTAGCGTGTTAGTCGTACTATAACGGTGTTGTTATAAAAGCTTTGTGAGAACGCATGAGTTACAGCGATTGATGAACTGCGTATAGCTCACCACAAAGTCGGTTAAGTAGGATTGGCCGCTGTATCGTCTGCTTGATATATAATGTCAACCCATGCGAGCATACGCCGCTCATCGTTTGGTGAGCGGCTTTTTAATTGAGTGATTTATGAGTTCATCGTTTACCAAGTCCCAGCGCCAAACAGCTTTTGTTTGGGCGATTTTTGGTGCACTATTTTTCTCAACGAAGGCTATTTTAGCCAAGCTCATGTATCGCGAAGGTGCCGATGCAATTGATGTGTTGACGCTGCGGATGATTTTTTCATTGCCGTTTTTTGTGCTGATTGGTTTGTGGGCACGGCGCACGCAGCCCTACGCGATGACGCGTTCTGATTATGGGCAGGTGTTTGTGGTGGGGTTGTTTGGCTATTATTTGGCGAGTTTGTTTGATTTCATGGGGTTGGAGTACATCTCTGTGGGATTGGAGCGATTGATTTTATTCTTAACGCCATCGTTGGTGCTCATCATGTCGAAGTTTGTATTGAAAAAAAACATTGATGTGAAACAGTGGTTAGCGATGTTGTTGGCGTATGTGGGCATTGTGCTGGTGTTTGTCCATGAGGTGTCGTTTAGTGGTAGTAATGTGCCGTTGGGTTCTGCCTTGGTATTTGCCAGTGCGGCGTCGTATGCGACGTATTTGTTGATGACGGGCGAGCTGGTGAAACGCTTGGGCGCGATGCGATTGGTCGCCTATGCGATGGCGGTTTCGACGGTGTTGTGTGTGTTGAATTATGTAGTGGTGCGCCTTCCGCATGAATTGGTTGAGCAAAATATGACGGTGTATGGATACTCGCTACTCAATGCTGTTTTGTGCACGGTCGCGCCAGTGGTTTTGACCATGATGGCGGTGGCTCGGCTCGGTTCATCCATTGTTTCACAAATTTCAATGGTCGGGCCTTTGGCGACGGTGGGTTTGGGCTATGTGTTTTTGGGTGAGCCGATTACGCCGACACAGTTAGCTGGTACGTCGTTGGTTATGGTGGGGATTTTTTTGGTGGGTCGCGTGGCGACCAAGTAACCTTGTTTGGTTTTTATTTTGGTTTTATCTAAGTTTTGTGTGGATTTCCTGCTCAAAACTTCTGTTCCCCGAAAACATAGTTTCAGCGAAACTTAAAAATAGGGGTTCACTTTTTTCGGAATAGATTATGAGTATTCAATGGTTCCCAGGGCACATGCACAAAGCCCGTAAGGAGATTGCCGATCGGCTGAAAATGGTTGACGTCATTGTCGAGGTCGTCGACGCGCGTTTGCCGTATTCGAGTGAAAATCCATTGCTCGCGCCGATGGGTAGCTTTCGCAATCGGCCTTGTTTGAAAGTATTGAACAAATCAGACTTAGCCGACCCCGCGAAGACCCAAGAGTGGCTCGCCTACTACCAAAGCCAGCCGAACGTCACTGCCATGGTATTTGTCGGCAACAACCGCCCCGATGTGAAACGCCTCATGAAAACCATTCAGTCGCTCGCTCCACACCGCGATGGTGCAGAAAAGCCGTTACGGATCATGGCGGCAGGCATTCCGAATGTGGGCAAATCTACTCTAATCAATGCACTTGCAGGACGAAAAATCGCGAAAGTTGGTGACGAGCCAGCCGTGACCAAACAGCAGCAATACATCGAGCTGCCCAACGGCACACAGCTGTATGACACGCCCGGGTTTCTTTGGCCAAAAATCGCTGACCCAGCCAGTGGCTATCGCCTCGCCATGAGTGGTGCGATTGGCAAAAACGTCATCGACTTCGAAGACATCGCGATTTATGCGGCAGAATATCTTAGCGTTGCATACCCAGAACAACTCAAAACACGCTATAAATTAACGGAATTACCCGAAAAGCCTGAAGACATCCTACTCGCCATTGCCAAAAAACGTGGCTATGTCAAAACTGGCGGCGTGGTTGATATGCAAAAAACCTCCGAGCTACTCATCGTCGAAATGCGTAGTGGCATGCTGGGGCGGGTGAGTTTTGAGACACCGAAAGACATTGTAGTGGTTGTTCCTGATGATGAACAATTATTGGACGAAGGCGATGCGGTGATAAAATAACACATTGCATCACGAAGAATACTCACATCATTTTAGAGAGCACCATGACAGACATCATTACCTTAAATTCACCCAATACACCCAAAGTCGGCTTCGTTTCCCTTGGTTGTCCGAAAGCTTTGGTTGATTCCGAAGACATCTTGACCAAGCTGCGCACGGAAGGGTACGAAATTTCGCCGTCGTATGAAGACGCTGATTTGGTGGTGGTCAATACCTGTGGTTTCATTGACAGCGCTGTGCAGGAGTCGCTGGACGCGATTGGGGAAGCGTTGCATGAAAATGGCAAAGTCGTGGTGACTGGCTGCTTGGGTGCACGCACGGATTCAAATGGCGACAACATGGTTCGTGCGATGCATCCGAAAGTCTTGGCGGTGACAGGCCCGCACGCAACTAATGAGGTTCTTGATGCGGTGCATATCCATTTACCGAAGCCACACGATCCATTCATCGACCTCGTCCCGCCACAGGGCATTAAGTTGACGCCGAAGCACTATGCGTATTTAAAGATTTCTGAGGGCTGTAATCACCGCTGTACGTTTTGTATCATTCCATCTTTGCGTGGTGACTTGGTGTCGCGCCCCATCGGTGATGTGGTGCGTGAAGCAGAGAAACTGGTTCAATCAGGCGTGAAGGAATTGCTCGTGGTCTCGCAGGACACCAGCGCGTATGGCGTCGATGTGAAATTTCGCACGGGTTTTGTCAATGGCCGTCCTGTGAAAACGCACATGCAAGAGCTCGTACAAGAGCTAGCTCAGCTGGGTGCATGGGTTCGATTACACTACGTCTATCCGTACCCGCATGTGGACGATGTGATTGAACTCATGGCGCAAGCCGCTGTGAATGGCCAAGGGCGCGTTTTGCCTTATTTGGATGTGCCATTTCAACACGCCCACCCGCGTGTGCTTAAAGCCATGAAGCGTCCCGCAAATGGCGAAAAAACCTTAGAGCGCATTCAAGCATGGCGTGCGGCATGCCCTGATTTGACCATTCGCTCGACCTTTATCGCAGGTTTCCCATCGGAGACCGAAGAAGAGTTTGAATATCTGCTCGACTTCCTTGACGAAGCACAGCTTGACCGAGTCGGTTGCTTTGCTTATTCACCTGTCGATGGTGCGGTGGCGAATCGAATCGAAGGCGCGTTGCCTGACGAAGTGCGTGAAGAGCGTACCGCACGTTTTATGGAAAAGCAACAAGCCATCAGCACCGCACGATTGGCAAAAAAAGTCGGTTCGGTGAAAACAGTGCTGATTGATGAAGTGGATGAAGATGGTGCGATTGCTCGCTCAATGGCCGATGCGCCGGAGATTGATGGGGCGGTTTATATTGATTACACCGAAACACCGCTCGAAGTTGGGCAGTTTGTCGATGTGAAAATTCACGCGAGTGATGAATATGATTTGTGGGGCACTTTGGTGGATGAGGCATAAAAAAACGAGCCAATTGGCTCGTTTTTTTATGCCATAACTGTTCAGGCCTGAGCTTGTGTCATGAGTCCGTTGACAACGGCTGATGTATTGATTCATGGTGTCATCCTTACTCGTCCCCGCCAATGCTTCCCACGCATCGAATTTCGCTCGCGCGACGAACTCGCTCATTTGAGGAGGCTCACCTGTTGCATTTCCTTCGGTTGCTTGCTTGTATACGACACATAAAGTTTGAGTAATGTGGCGTTGTCGGGACGCTCTGTGAGCGTTTTGACCGCTTGTTGGGCTTGTTCAAATTTGCTGTTGTAAATCGTCATGCCGTACTCCTTTAATGAGTGCATGATTTAACTATAGCACAGAATATTTACTGGTAATCCATAAGATAAAACGAGCATTCTATTTTTTGGACAAAATAAAAGCCCTTGATGAAATCACCAAGGGCTGTTTGATTGATACTATTTGAATCAATGCACGGTGCCGTGGTCATCATCATGCTCGTGGTGGTGACCGTCGTCACCGTGAACATGCTCGTGCTCGATTTCGTCGTCGGTGGCAGCACGAACTTCAGTGACTTTAACGGCGCAGCGCAGCGCCATACCAGCGAGCGGGTGGTTGCCGTCGAGTACGACTTTATCGCCTTCGATGTCGGTGATGGTAAAAAACTCTACGTCGTCCTCAGAGCCGCCTTCGGGAATACCCTCAAACATCATGCCCGCTTCGATATCGGCTGGGAACAATGAGCGTGCTTCTACGCGAACGAGTTCAGCATCGTATTCGCCAAATGCGTCATCTGGTTCGAGCTGAATAGTGGTTTCAAAACCAACGTCTTGGCCTTCAAGCGCTTCTTCAATTTTTGGGAAAAAATCATCATAGCCACCGTGGAGATAGGTGAAGCCTTCGCCCGATGTCTGCTCGATGAAGTTATTTTGGGCATCGGTGACATTCATGCTTAAGGTCACGACGGTGTTTTTTGCGATTTTCATGTGTTTTCCTTCGGTTAAAAATTCAATACGACATTATACGGAAAATACGTCTTACAATGGCGGCTTTGATACTAATGAAGCGAGTACTATGAAAGCGACTGATTTTAAGGCTCAGCCTTTGTGGCAGACACTCGGGCAGTTTCCTGTGAACTGGCCATTATTCAATGGCAAACCAGTGCCGCTTGGGGGCATGACGGTGCAAAAGTTTTTTAAAGACTATTGGCACAAAAAACCATTGTTGATTCGCAATGCCATTCCAGAGTTTCAAGCGTTCTTCATGCCTGATGATGCCTTTGATGCTTTGCGCGACGAAAATATTGAAACCCGTGTGATTCAGTATGATGAGACAGGCTGGCAACTCTCACACGGCCCGTTTAAAAAGGCTCAGCTTCCTAAACGCAAGCAGTCTGCATGGACGGCACTGGTGCAGGGCGTTGATTTAATCAATGCTCAAGGTCACGCGTTGCTTAATTTGTTTCGTTTTATCCCAGATGCGCGGTTAGATGATTTGATGGTGAGTTTTGCAACCGATGGTGGTGGGGTGGGGCCGCACTATGACTCGTACGATGTGTTTTTGCTACAAGCTTATGGTCAAAGGCATTGGGCAATAGGGCAAGAAAAAGATTTGTCTATTGTGCCCGACGTACCCGTCAAAATTTTACAGAACTTCACACCAGACGAAGAGTTTGTTCTCAATCCAGGGGATATGCTGTATTTACCGCCTCACTATGCCCATGACGGCGTGGCTGTTGGTGAGTGTATGACGTACTCGATTGGTTTTCGTGCGCCGACTTACAAAGAACTTGGTATCGCTTTACTCAATTTTGTCGAAGACAACATTGAATTAGAAGGGCGATATACAGATGCCACTTTAAAATACCAAACCACACCAGCACACTTACCAGATGCCATGGTGAATGATGTATACCAAAAACTACAAGAGCTGAAGTGGGACAGAAGCTGGGTGGCAGAATGTTTGGGGTGTTATTTGACCGAACCAAAACCGTCAGTTTGGTTTGATCCGCCTCAGATGATGAATTTCGCGCAGTTCAAAAAGCAGGCTGCCAAGCATGGAGTATCTTTGGTCTCAGGCACACGGATGCTGTATCACGCGCCGTGGGTGTTTATTAATGGTGAGCATTTGGTCGCTGATGGAGATGATGCGCAGTTCCTCATACAATTGGCCAATGAGCGAATATCAAACTTAAAACAGATGAATGAGAGCCGTTGGCGGTTGCTGCATGATTGGTATGGTCATGGTTGGTTGAGTCTGAATCTCTAAGTCGGAATGTGGAATGTTGCATAAATGAAACACGCAGTGCCTTACGTGAGAAAGGCTCTTGACTTAAAAAGGATAAAATTTGACACAGCGCACAAATAAAATGTATATAATGCCGCCGTGATGTGAATCATCTGCGTGGTTGCTGGTGGTGCATCGCATGTTTATAATCTATATAGGTAACAACATGAAAAAATTATCATTGGTATCTTTGTTGGTAGCTGCTGGTATCTTGGCTGCTTGCTCTAAAGCTGAAGAAAAAAAACCTGCTGACGTAGCTCCTGCTGCTGCAACTCCAGCCGCTACTGCTCCTGCTGCAACGACTACTCCTGCTGCTGGTGCTGCAGTAGAAGCAACTAAAGATGCAGCGGCTAAAACAGCTGACGCAGTAACTGCCACTGCTGCTGCTACTAAAGAAACAGCGACTAAAGCTGTTGAAGCGGCTAAAGCTGGCGCGACTGCTGCTAAAGAAGAAATGAAGAAGTAATTCTTCGTGATTCTTTGTTTGTTAAGCAACAAGAAAAAAAGCCCGCCATTTGGTGGGTTTTTTATTATTTAAGACTTATTTCGCTGTACCTACAAAGTCAAAAGAGTCAATTAATTGGTTCGAGCCTGCCATAGCGATTCGTTGCGACTATTCTAAAAAAATCATTAGTGGTTCACAGCGTAAGTCGTTTTTTAAAAGCACTGACTTAATCAAATCAAAGAGCCAAGCCATTGAACTTGATGGATTTCGGATTTACCTCAGTTTTTTTGTTTAACAATTATTGGGCATTTTTGTGATAATTCGACTCTTGTTGATTGATAGTGTGGTTGTCTGAACCTGAGCTTTTAACGAAGCAAAGTCATCATTTCGAACATGATAATTTTACTAATCCACGCAATCGAAATGCCACCACTCGTTGGGGGTTGTCATAAAGGGTCAAATCAACAGAGCAGCCCCTGCTGTGCCGTGAGCCGAGGTTTGGGTTGGCCAAGTAAAGATGAGCATTGGGGAAATGAGTCTAAAAATAAGCGGTCACATACCATGGGCGATAAGCGTCAAATACGCGCAATCCATAACCGTATTTAGCTAAGCAATTCGCTACACGCATCAAAGCAATGGCCGCATCTAAGATCATAAACGCGTATAGTGCATCGTAAATGATCTGTCTCGTGAAACTGTTGGTACTCGCATAGCGAATGTCGAACGTGACAGGGGATTTGGCGTGGATGCTTAGAGTTGTTAAGTCAACCAACGGTGCTTTTTACAAATGCGACTTTCTGGAGAAAATGTATGGGTTCATGGCCGTATTTTAGAATTAAACACAAAAGGCGTGCGAAGGCTGCTGAAAAACTGTGACTTCAATGGCATAAAGGCTTGAATTTTTCTGCTGCATCATGTATTTTTATGGATTCGTTCTAAACCTCCAAATTAGGGGAATTCAAGTGGCTTTAGTGGTACATAAATACGGTGGCACATCGATGGGCTCAGTTGAGCGCATTCAAAATGTCGCTCAGCGCGTGGCAAAATGGGTCAAAGCAGGGCATCAAGTCGTGGTTGTGCCATCGGCCATGTCGGGCGAAACCAATCGCTTACTCGGTTTGGCCAAAGACATCAACAAAGATGCTGCGGACATGAGCCCGCGAGAAATGGACATGATTGCCTCAACGGGCGAGCAAGTTTCAGTTGGTTTGCTGGCGATTGCTTTGCAAGCCATCGGCACTGACGCTGTGAGTTACGCTGGTTGGCAAGTACCAGTGAAAACCAACAACGCTTATATGAAAGCGCGTATTGAGTCGATTGACGACAAGCGTATTCGTGCAGATCTTGATGCAGGTCGTGTGGTCATCGTCACGGGTTTTCAAGGTGTGGATGCGCAAGGCAACATCACCACGCTGGGGCGTGGTGGCTCTGATACATCGGCTGTTGCGATTGCTGCAGCGATTAAGGCAGACGAATGCTTGATTTACACCGATGTTGACGGTGTGTACACCACAGACCCCCGCGTGGTTGAAAATGCACGCCGTCTTGAAAAAGTCACATTCGAAGAAATGCTCGAAATGGCGAGCTTGGGCTCAAAAATACTGCAAATCCGCTCGGTTGAATTCGCAGGCAAGTACCGCGTCAAAACGCGCGTACTATCGAGTTTGACAGACCCAATGATGGACATCAATACTGAGGCAAACTCAGGCACGTTAATCACATTTGAAGATGAGGAAACACAATCCATGGAACAAGCCGTTATTTCAGGCATCGCGTTTAATCGCGACGAAGCAAAAATCACCTTGATGCAAGTGCCAGACACGCCAGGTGTGGCCTTTAAAATCTTGGGTCCTGTGGCCAAAGCCAATATTGACGTGGACATGATTATCCAAAATCAGAGCACAAACGGCACCACAGACTTCTCATTCACCGTTCATCGCAATGAGTACAAGAAAGCCATGGAAGTCTTAGAAACTGAAATCAAAGGCGCCGTTGGTGCTAAAGAAGTCATCGGTGACGACAAGGTGTGTAAAGTCTCCGCCGTTGGCATTGGCATGCGCTCGCACGTCGGTGTGGCCAGCTTGATGTTTGAGACTTTGTCTAAAGCCGGTGTGAATATTCAAATGATTTCCACTTCTGAAATCAAAATTTCTGTGGTCATCGAAGACAAATACATGGAGTTGGCAGTGCGCGAACTGCACAAAGCCTTTGATTTGGATCAGGCAGCTCAAATCGAATCGGTTTGATTGTCCCGTACCCAAAAAATGGCTTGATTCGTATCGGTTCTGACTAAAAACACCTGCGGCTTATAACAGGTGTTTTTTATTGGCTTTTTGTTCTGTATCGTTAAATGAAGTGCAAAAATCACCTCACAATACGAAAAGCGGGCTAAATTGTTGACGGCGCGAGAAAACTTGCTTACAATGGTGGTCTTTCGTTGTCCAAATAATCGGCAACAGGAAACGGAGACGTGGCCGAGTGGTCGAAGGCACATCCCTGCTAAGGATGCATACGGCTTATACCTGTATCGAGGGTTCGAATCCCTCCGTCTCCGCCAGTATTCGGCATAAGCGGTTATTGGATTTTTTCAATAACCGTTTTTGCTTTTTTCTTGCCGCATTCGCACAGACGCGCGCAGCGGCTTTATCCACAAGGAGTCCACATGCGTCATTACGAAATCGTATTGATCGTACACCCTGACCAAAGCGAGCAAGTGCCTGCGATGGTTGAGCGTTACAAATCACAAATCGAAACAGCTGGCGGTAAAATCCACCGTCAAGAAGACTGGGGTCGTCGCCAATTGGCTTACCCAATCCAGAAACTCGTGAAAGCACACTACCTGTGCTGGAACATCGAAATCGACCAAGCCACTTTGGACGAACTCGAGCACAACTTCCGTTACAACGACGCTATTTTGCGTCACTTGACGGTTAAGATGAATAAAGCAGAAGTAGCACCTTCTATCATGCTCAAAGCAGCAGAAAAAGAAGACGCGAAAAAATCGGCTGTTGCCGCTGCTGAATAAGTTATTTCATTAATTGAGTCTACACAGTAACTTCGCTAATCGCTGTACCTTTGATGTTTGCTTGGTTGAAAAAACCAGTTTGCGGCATACTCTAGCAGGTGTACCCGTGGTGGAAGCGGTGGTGGCATTTGATGCACCACAAGTTGAAAATCACCAACCACGACAAGCTGCTTTCGAATTGAGTGTGATTGCCATCGGTGAGATGGCGCAGGTTTTGAATCAAGCGAACAGTGGTCAGTTTTATCGTGTTCAGGGTTTTTTGAATCGAAAAAGCCTCAAGAGTGTGAAATTGAGACTGCATCTGACTCACTTAAGTCCCTTATCTGTTGATGATTCATTAAATTAGTCATCACAACATTTGTTAAAAAGGAAACTGCAATGCCAGCTCCACGTAATAAAAATGGTCGCCCAGAGCGCCGCCCAGCACAAAATCCATTGTTCAAACGCAAACGCGTTTGCCGTTTCACCATTGGTAAAGTTGATCAAATCGACTACAAAGATGTGGACACGTTAAAAGACTTCATCCAAGAAAACGGCAAGATCATTCCAGCCCGTTTGACTGGTACTCGTGCAATCTACCAACGTCAATTGAACACAGCCATCAAACGTGCGCGTTTCTTGGCGTTCTTGCCTTACTCTGACAACCACTAATCAGTTTTCTCAAGCTTCACATTCACTTGTGATTGAGTTGATTGAATAGAAAAGGATACAAAATGCAAATCATTTTATTAGAAAAAGTTTTGAACGTTGGCCAGCTTGGTGACGTTGTTAAAGTCAAAGACGGTTACGCACGTAACTTTTTGATTCCACAAGGTAAAGCACGCCGCGCAACTGCTGCTGCTAAGGCTGAGTTTGAAGCACGTCGTGCTGAGCTCGAAAAAGCTCAAGCTGCGAAATTGGCTGCTGCACAAACCGTTGCTGAAAAACTCACTGGTACACAATTGACCATCGCTTCTAAAGCGGGTGTTGATGGCCGTTTGTTCGGTTCTGTGACCAACGCTGATGTGGCAGAAGTTTTGAAAACACAAGGTTTTGACGTGAGCAAATCACAAGTCAAGATCGCTGAAGCCATCAAAACCATCGGTGAATACGCGGTACAAGTGTCATTGTTCACTGATGTGACTTCTGACATCACTGTCGTGGTGACACCAGCTGCTTAATCGTTGTCTTCACATCGATTCAAAGAAAAGCCAAGGCGTATTGCCTTGGCTTTTTTGTGGCAAAACCAGTAAAATGGTTGGTCTATTAGTTTCTTTTTATTACTTTCCCAGTTAGGTTTTTCATGTCTGACATCAATCTTGATGTGTCCGCTTTACGCACCCCACCACATTCGATAGAGGCCGAGCAATCCGTACTTGGAGGTCTGATGCTTGACAACATGGCATGGGACAAAATCTCGGATGTGGTTCGCGAGGATGAGTTCTATCGGTTTGATCATCGTTTGATTTTTAAGACGATTGCAGAATTGATTGAAAAAGGCCATCCTGCTGACGTGGTGACGGTTTTTGAGTCTTTACAGAGCCAAGGTCGGCTTGATGATGTCGGTGGTATGGCATATCTCAATGCCTTGGTCACCAGTGTATCGTCAGCAGCGCACATCCGCCGCTATGCCGAAATTGTGCATGACCGTGGTTTGTTGCGTAAGCTCGTGAGTGCTTCTGACAATATTGCTGAATCTGCATTCAATACGCAAGGGCGCGAGACAAAAACCATTTTGGATGAGGCAGAACAAGCCATTTTGAGCGTGGCGGAAGCAGGACGCAATGGTGGTGGTACCGAGTTTCAAGAGTTACCAATCGTATTGACTGCTGTTGTCGATCAAATCAATGATTTATACCATCGCGATCAAAAAGACGAAGTGACTGGTGTTTCTACGGGATTTTATGACCTTGACCGAATGACAGCAGGTCTGCAAAAAGGTGATCTCATCATCGTGGCGGGTCGTCCGTCAATGGGTAAAACCTCATTTTCAATGAACATTGCCGAACATGTAGCCATCAATGAGGGTTTGCCCGTCGCTGTCTTCTCAATGGAGATGGGGGCACAGCAGCTTGGGATGCGTATCTTGGGTTCTGTGGGTAAATTAAACCAAACCCGTTTGCGCACAGGTCAACTCAACGATGAAGATTGGGAACGCTTAACCGTCGCCATCGAAAAAATGCACGATACGCAGCTTTATATTGATGAGACGCCCGCTTTGAACCCACTGGACTTGCGTGCTCGTGCACGACGCTTGGCACGTACTTGTGGGGGGTTGGGTTTAATCGTGGTCGATTACTTGCAGTTGATGAGTTCGGCTCGTTCGGGTGACAATCGTGCTGCTGAGATTTCAGAGATTTCTCGCTCGCTCAAAGCACTCGCTCGAGAGTTAGAGTGTCCGCTGATTGCCTTATCACAGCTCAATCGTAGCGTCGAGCAGCGACCAGACAAACGTCCCATGATGTCGGACTTGCGTGAGTCGGGTGCGATTGAGCAGGATGCCGACATTATTATGTTTGTGTACCGTGAAGAAGTGTATAACAAGGAAGACCCGAGTCTCAAAGGTAAAGCTGAGATTGGCATTGGCAAGCAGCGTAATGGTCCGATTGGAACGGTGCATCTAAAATTTGTTGGTGAATTTACGAAGTTTGATAACGCTGATTTTGCTGATGAATATGTTCCAGAGTATTGATGTGGGGCTGCTGGTCATGCGGGCATTCGTGCCCGTTATTCGTTTGTGGCGATTAAATTAAAAGATCTGTTGGTTTGTGTGGTTCTATTGTTCTGTTTTTGCTGGTTAGGGCTTTATAAATCAAGTCTCTACAGTTTGGGCCATTATTGTTTACTTGGGCGTGACAAGGTTTCCTGTTTGATTGCTTTCAAATTAAAAACTTTAGCTATAGTCTTTTCAGAAAGGCCTTGTGTGGCGAATTCTTCTTTTTCTTTGCTTAAAACTCTGCGGTTTTTGCCGTTTTTCTTAACTCAACTGTCGGGTGCGTTTAATGATGCGCTGTTTAAATCAGCGTTTACGCTGCTGGTGACGTTTTATGCGGCCAAATTTGGTGGTTTATCGGCGGCGATGGCGAGTAACTTGATTGCTGGGTTGTTTATTTTGCCGTTTTTGTTGTTTTCGGCGACTTCAGGACAGCTATCAGATAAATTCGATAAAACGCGGTTGATGCGAGCGGTGAAGGTCTTTGAAATCGTAATTGTATCGGTCGCGGCTTATGGCTTTTTGTTTGAAGCTGCTTGGGTGCTTTATGTGTGTGTTTTTTTGATGGGGGTACATTCGACAATTTTTGGACCAGCGAAGTATGCGTATCTGCCGCAGCATTTATCAAACAATGAGGTGGTTGGTGGTAACGGCTTGGTAGAGATGGCGACGTTTGTGGCGATTTTGGTCGGCTCAATCGTGGCGGGAGAGTTGGTACATCAAGGTGCTTCAGGAGTTTGGGCGATTGCGCTGCTGTGTGTCACTGTGGCTGTATTTGGCTGGGCTGCGAGTCAGATGATGCCAGTATCTCAGCCGATGGCGTCGTTGAAAAATGTTCAGATGAACTGGAATCCTTTGTCTGAGACCTTGCATAATTTGCGCATTGCGCGACAGGATATGGCGGTTTTTTATGCCATGATTGGTATCTCGTGGTTGTGGTTTTTCGGGGCGATTTTTCTCACACATTTTGCGCCGTTGGCCAAAGAGATGTTGGCGAGCAATGAGCGTGTGGTGACGCTCATGTTAGCGACTTTCTCGATTGGGATTGGCGTGGGTTCTGTGTTGTGCGAAAAGCTATCCCGACACCAGTTGGAAATCGGTTTGGTACCCTTTGGCGCGATGGGCATGACGGTGTTTGGGGTGGATTTGTATTTTGCGATTGGCTCGTTTGTGCAGGCGGGTTTGCCTGTCGGTGAAATGGGGGCGATGGATTTTCTCGCGCATGCGGGCAGCGTGCGTTTGTTAACTGATTTGTTTTTACTGTCTTTGTTTTCGGGGCTTTACAGCGTGCCGTTGTATACGATGATTCAGACGTACGCGCAGCCAACGCACCGCGCACGGATTATTGCGGCGAATAATATATTAAACGCGTTGTTTATGATTGTGGCGAGTTTGTTGGCGTTGGGCTTGACGGCTATGGGGGCGAATGTGGCGCAGATTTTGGGCGCGGCGGCGGTGTTGAATGCTTTGGTGGCGATTTATATTTTTCGACTGGTACCAACATTTTTCTTGCGGTTTTTTGCGTGGGTGGTCAGTGGCTTGCTCTATCGCGTGCGGTATGTGAATCGTGATGTGATTCCACGTCAGGGCGCAGCGATTTTGGTGGCCAACCACGTCTCGTTCGTCGATGCGCTGCTGTTGATGGCGGCAAGTCCACGGCCGATTCGGTTTGTGATGGATGCGCAGATTTTTAAGATGCCTGTGTTGTCGTGGGTGTTTCGTAAGCTCAATGCCATTCCGATTACGAGTGCGAAAGATGATGCATTTCTTATGGAGCAGGCTTTTTTGAAAGTGGCGAAAGAGCTTGAAGATGGGCAACTGGTGTGCATTTTTCCTGAGGGACGATTGACGCCTGATGGCAAGATTGGTCAGTTTCGTCAAGGGATTTCAAAAATCCTTGCGCTACACGCCGCGCCTGTTGTGCCGTGTGCGTTGCAGGGATTGTGGGGTTCATTTTTTTCACGTAAATATGGCGCGGCGATGACGCGGCCATTTGTGCGTGGATTCTTTTCAAAAGTACAAGTGGTGGTGGGGCAAAGTATTCTACCTGAACAGGCCACGCCCAGCAGATTAGAGGCGGCTGTGCGTGATTTACGTGGAGATTGGGCATGAGGCGTTTGGTATTGGCATCGAATAATGCGGGCAAGCTGGCGGAGTTTTCGCGACTGCTCGCGGATTTGGATATTGAGGTGGTGTCGCAGGGCAGTTTGAGTGTGCCTGAGTGTGATGAGCCGTTTAATACGTTTGTTGAAAACGCACTGCGTAAAGCGCGTCATGCGTCGGGTATAACGGGACTCCCTGCACTGGCTGATGACTCGGGAATATGCGTGCCGGCGCTGAATGGTGCACCTGGGGTGCTGTCTGCGCGGTATGCCGATGTGCCTGATGTCGATGACGGTTTGAGTAAAGATGCACGCAATAACCAAAAATTAGTGAATGATTTAAGAAACATCGCAGACAAACGAGCGTATTTCTACTGTGTGCTGGTTTTGGTTCGTCATGCGAACGATCCACAGCCGCTGATTGTCGATGGGTTGTGGTGGGGCGAAGTGAAGGGTGAACCGCGCGGTGAGGGCGGCTTTGGTTATGATCCGCATTTTTATGTGGCGAGCCTTGGGCGATGCGCGGCGGAATTAGATAAAACCGAAAAAAACCGCATTAGTCACCGAGGGCAAGCTGTGGTAAGACTGCTCGAACGGTTGCGAGAAGAAAAATAACGATGCGTGTCCAAAAAAAACAGATAAAAATTTGGGCTTTTTTGTTGGTCATACAGCAACCGTTTATTTTACGCCTGTGCTACCAAAGCCACCTTCACCACGGTCTGATTGACCAAAGTCATCAACCAAGTTAAATGTGGCTTGCACGACGGGGACGATGACGAGCTGCGCGATGCGCTCAAATGGTTCGATGGTAAAGGTTGTTTGGCCACGATTCCATGTGGATATCATGAGCTCACCTTGGTAGTCAGAGTCAATCAGACCAACGAGGTTGCCGAGCACGATGCCGTGTTTGTGGCCGAGGCCGCTGCGGGGCAATATGAGTGCGGCGTAGTTCGCATCGTCGAGGTGTATCGCTAAACCTGTGGGGATAAGGTTGGTTTGACCTGGTTCGAGGGTGATGGGCGCGTCGATGGCGGCGCGAAGGTCAAGCCCTGCGCTGCCTGTTGTGGCGTAGGCGGGGAGTCGGTCTTTGATGATGGGGTTGAGGATTTTGATGTCAATGTTCATGATTGGGATTGGTTGTGAGTAAAAAGAGGATTGGTTAGAAAATGTATGGTATTTAAAAACCACCGTCATACCCGAATGATTTCAGCGGGAATGACGGTGGTTTTTTTGTTTTTATTTAGTAGTAAGCCGCTTGGCGATTTCGGCAATGAGTCGATGAGCCAGTTGCGCTTTGTCCTGTCGAGGCAACGGGTGTTCGCCCGCATTGTCCAGTAGCACGACTTCGTTGTCATCTGCGCCAAATGTGGCTGGGCCGTTGTTTGCAATCAAAAGGGGAATGCCTTTTTTGAGGCGTTTGGCTTGACCGTATTCGAGTACATTTTCGGTTTCAGCGGCGAAACCGACGCAGTAGGGGGCGTTCGGCTGCTGGGCGACGGTGTGCAGGATGTCGGGGTTTTGGGTGAACGAGAGGTGGGGGACGTCGTCGGCGTGTTGCTTTTTGATTTTTTGTGTGGCGGGGCTATCGACGCGCCAGTCGGCGACAGCAGCGACGGCGATGAATGCGTCTGTTTCGGCGACGTGGGGTAGGCAGGCGTTGAGCATGTCGGCTGCGGATTCTACATTGATGCGATGCACGCCGAGAGGTGTATCTAAAGCGGTGGGGCCTGAGATAAGGAGGACTTCTGCGCCTGCACAGGCAGCGGCGTGGGCGAGGGCGTAGCCCATTTTGCCGCTTGAGCGGTTAGTGATGCCGCGCACGGGGTCAATGGCTTCAAAGGTTGGACCTGCGGTGATGAGTATCTTTTTGCCTTTGAGGATTTGCGGGACAAACAAACTCTCGATGGCCTGCACGAGCTCGTGTGGTTCGAGCATACGGCCATTGCCAATTTCGCCACAGGCCTGCTCGCCTGCAGCGGGGCCGAAAACAAATATGCCGTCGTTTCGTAGTTGTTCGATGTTTCGTTGCGTGGCAGGATTTCCCCACATCTGCACGTTCATCGCGGGGGCGATGGCGAGCGGGCAGGTGAGCGGGTCACGTGCGAGGGCGAGGTTTGTCAGTAAATCATCGGCGAGGCCGTTGGCGATCTTGGCTGCGACGTTGGCGGTGCAGGGCGCGATGATGAATGCGTCGGCTTCGCGGGATAGGTTAATGTGCGCGATGGATGAGCTGGCTGCTGCGCGGCTGCTCCATAAGTCGTCATAAACAGGTTGGTTGGTCAGTGCAGAGAATGTCAGCGGCGTGATGAACTCCTTCGCACCATCTGTCATGACGACGGTGACGGTGGCGCCGCGCTTGATAAGCCGACGTGCGACTTCAGCGCTTTTGTAAGCGGCAACGCCGCCTGTGATACCGAGGAGGATGTGTTTGTGTTTGAGCATGGTTGACCTGTGTGTGACGGCGGTGCTGCCAAAATTTTGGCTTATTATAACAGTCTGACACATTGTTACCATCGATGTGATGGCGAACAATGGCGCAGACCCTGCCTCAATTGATTTTTTGCGCGGTGTATTGAATGGGCGTGCGGATATGGAAGTGCGCTGGACACGGGGCTAATTAAAAAGCTGACCAAAAAGGTCAGCTTTTTTATGCCAGTGAAGGCTATTTGATTCATTTGATTGAGTTTGATGGTGTGTATCAGTTGTGATTGGTTGTTTTTTTCTTGGTGAATTCATCAATCAGCAAAATCGCCACACCGATAAGGATTGCTGAATCGGCTATGTTGAATGCAGGCCAATGGTGGGTTTGATAATAAAAATCTAAAAAATCCACTACTTTACCAATGCGGACACGGTCAATTAAATTGCCGACTGCACCTGCCAAAATAAATGCCAAACCAAGACAAAAACGCGGTTCATCGCGGTGCTTGCGCATCAGATAAAGGATGAATACGGAAGCAGCAGTGGATAGGGCGGTGAAAAACCAGCGTTGCCAACCATCGTGATTGGCCAAAAAGCTAAATGCTGCGCCAGGGTTATAGACCAAACCGAGATTGAAAAATGAAGTGACTGGGCGGAACTCATGTTCAGCAAAGTTGGCTTCGATGGCGAATTTGGTGAATTGGTCGATGACGATGAGTGTGAGCGTGAGCAGTAGATAAGATGAGAGAGAGCGTTGTTTTTTCATGATGGCTTTTTAGATCAAGAATAGAGTTTCGAATGTGATGGGGTAGTGATACTACCCCATCAAAGAATCAAAACGATGTAGATAAAAGAAAAAGTGAAATTTTCCTGTTTCTAATTTTCTTTAAGCGTAGTGACGCTTTTCACCATCACCGAATAAGTTGGTCACACAGCGTGCACACAATGTTGGGTGCTCAGTGTCAGAGCCGACATCGACGGTGACGTGCCAGCAGCGTTCACATTTTGTGCCTTCTGCTTTGGTAACATCAACCCCCACGTTTGGCAGATTTTTGTTAGAAAAGTGAGAAAGTTCAAAGAAACAGCTACTGGTGTTAAGAGAGTTTCTGATTTCGACATTTGAGGTTAACATAACAAATTTTAATTCGTTAGTCATTTCAATTAACGTGTCGCGTACAGCTTCTGATTGAATGCTGATGCTTACTTTTGCATCTAAATTTCCCCCAATTTTGCCATTCTGCCGAGCTTGTTCTAATGCACCATTTACAGCATCTCGAATGTGCAGTATATGTGTCCATTTCTTGATTAGTTCGTCAGCGTTAGTAGGTTCAGGCAATTTGTGATAGAGCTGAGTAAAAATCGTATCCTCTTTGCTGGAACCCGTCAAAACAGGCCACGCTTCTTCTGCCGTGAAACTTAAAATCGGTGCCATCACACGAACCAAGCTGTGCGCGATATGCCACAGAGCGGTTTGTGCGGCGCGGCGTGCAGGTGAGTTTGGTGCGCTGGTGTATAAACGATCTTTCAGAATGTCGAGATAAAAACCGCCTAAGTCCTCAGAGCAGAAAATCTGCAATTTGGCCACGAGTGGGTGAAACTCGTACTTCTCCGCGTGCGCGAGCAAATCGGCTTGCCAGTTTGCGGTGAGTGCTAAGGCGTATTGGTCGATTTCGAGCAGTTCGTTAACGTCAAGCAAATCAGTTGCAGCGTTAAAGTCAGACAAATTCGCCAGCAAAAAGCGCAGTGTGTTTCGGATGCGGCGGTAGCCTTCGGAAACCCGTTTGAGGATTTCATCAGAAATGGACAGCTCACCTGAGTAGTCAGTTGAGGCGACCCAAAGGCGGATGATTTCTGCGCCCATTTTGTTCGCAACGTCTTGCGGTGAAACAATATTACCAACGGATTTACTCATCTTTCGGCCTTCGCCATCGACGGCGAAACCGTGTGTGAGCAGGGCTTTATATGGTGCGCGACCATCGAGCATGCAACCTGTGAGTAGGGATGAGTGAAACCAGCCTCGGTGCTGATCTGAGCCTTCGAGATACAGGTCTGCGGGCCAAGCTAGCTCGTCCGCGTGCGAGCCGCGCAGGACGTGGTAGTGCGTCGTACCTGAGTCGAACCAGACGTCGAGGGTGTCTTTGTTTTTCTCGTATTCTGCGGCGTCGTTACCGAGGAATTCGTTGATGTCTAATGTCTGCCATGCTTCGATGCCGTTTGCTTCCACGAGTTTGGCGATTTTTTCGAGCAGTGTAGGCGTGTCTGGGTGCAATTTGCCTGTGGCTTTGTTTAGGAAAAACGGCATTGGCACGCCCCACTGACGTTGGCGTGACAGCGTCCAGTCAGGGCGGTTGGCAATCATTGAATGCAAACGCGCTTGCCCCCACGCTGGGAAAAATTGAGTGGCCTCAACGCCTGCCAATGCACGCTCGCGTAAGCTCGCGCCGTCCACTTGGTTATCCATTGAGGCGAACCACTGTGTGGTGGCACGGTAGATGAGCGGTGTTTTGTGACGCCAGCAGTGCATGTAGCTGTGGTTGTATTTCACGACTTTAAACAGTGCGCCGACTTCTGTGAGTTTCTCGACGATTTTTGGATTCGCGTCCCAGATTTTCAGTCCACCGAAGTCAGGTAGATCCGTCGCATAAACACCATTGCCCATCACAGGTGTGAGGATGTCGTCGTTGGTTACGCCGTTGGCTTTGCACGAGGCGAAATCCTCCAGACCGTAAGCAGGCGCGGAGTGGACGATACCCGTCCCCGCGTCAGTGGTGACGTAGTCGCCCACATAGACGGGCGATAAACGCTCGTACAGTGGGTGTTTGAATGCGATGTGCTCAAGCGCGATGCCTGCGCAAGTGGCGATGATTTTGCCCGTTAACGCATAACGTTCCAATGTCGCAGCGACCAAATCTTGCGCGAGGATGAGTTGGTTATCATTGTCCAACTGTACCAGTGCATAGATGACTTCAGGGTGGACGTTCAACGCCTGATTCGCAGGAATCGTCCATGGTGTCGTGGTCCAGATGACAATGTGGCCAACGGGTGCAATCGTTGTTTTGAATGCTTGTGCGAGTTTATCGTGCTCGGTAAAAGCGAAACCGACGTCAATGGCCAAGTCCATTTTGTCTTGGTATTCAACCTCGGCTTCGGCAAGTGCAGATTCGCAGTCAAAGCACCAATTTACAGGTTTTAGGCCACGGTAAACATGACCGTTTTCTAAAATTTTACCTAACGCGCGAATTTCATCAGCTTCGTTTGAAAAATTCATGGTTTTATAGGGGTTGTCCCAGTCACCCAAAACCCCGAGGCGCATGAAGTCAATTTTTTGTTTCTCGATTTGTGTGGCGGCGTAGGTTCGGGATTTTTCTTGGACTTCGCGTGTGGGTAGATTGCGACCGAAGAGTTCCTCGATTTTGTTCTCAATCGGCATGCCGTGACAATCCCAGCCAGGTACGTAAGGCGCATCAAAGCCTGCCATTGTGCGAGACTTTACGATGATGTCCTTGAGGATTTTATTGACAGCATGGCCGATGTGGATGTCGCCGTTCGCATACGGCGGGCCGTCGTGCAGGATGAATTTTGGGCGACCTTTAACGGCGGCACGGATTTTTTTATAGCGGTTCTGTGCTTGCCATTCATTAACCCACACGGGTTCGCGTTTGGCCAAATCGCCACGCATGGGAAATGGCGTGTCGAGTAGATTGACGGGATAGTTGTTCTTTGGAGACTTGTTGTCGCTCATGTTGTGTACCGTTGGGGTTGTGCTGCGCGAAAATCTCACGCTCGCTGAATGTGACAAAACCCGCATTTTACCTTATTTTTAAAGGTCTTAGCGCGGGTTTGTCTGCGTGTTATCTTATTTGAGCTGGCGGTATAATCAAAAATATGACTCGAAAATAACCACCTGTGCTGTATGGGATTTAATGGAGTAAGCTGGGTAAAACGTCTGTGAGTTTGTTGTTGTCCAGCGCGACGGTGGCGTGATAAACCGACATGCGCCAGCCTTGCTCAGATTTGAGATACACCTGAGTGGTGTGCAGATTAAAGGCTTGTGTCTCGCCGCTGCGTGTGGTGAGTTGAATGTGTACGAGCAAAGTGTGCACCGCTGTAAGCAAATTGTCAAACGTGTGTGTGGCGAGAATATGGGCTTTGAATTGACCGATGTTGAATAAATTTTCCCACAAATCATGCACGGCAATGTGACCTTGGGCATAGGGTAAGTTTGGCAAAATGCAGATGATTTCTTCATCGTCTGACCATACCTTCATCATGGCTTCAATATCGCCTTGTGACAGCGCAGCGTAAAAAGCGGCTTCAAGCTCTGATGCGCTGCCAAATAATGATTTTGGTGCTTTGAGGCGGCGGCTCATCAGTGACCTTTGACGACTTCGCCAGCTTTTAGACGGTACGTCGTGCCGCAGTAAGGGCAAGATGCCTCGCCGTGGCTGACGTCAATAAACACGCGCGGATGGCTGCTCCAGCTTTGCATGTTTTGATTTGGGCAGTGCGCGGGCAAATCGGCTGCGAGAAGTTCAATCACGGGGTGTGTGGTGTTGGTTTGGCTCATGGTTTTCTCATTGAGATTGGTTCAAAAACAGTCGTGATTATATCGTGTGTTACTGTAAAGTCGATAATGAATTTTTTGAGTTAGGCACTATGGCCACGTTTGAATAAAAACTGCGCGACAGTTTGACCATGATCTGATGTTTGGGGTTGGCGCGTATGCAGGTGATCGTTGAGTGAGTAAACATCGCGCACGAGGGCGATTTGGTGTCGTGATTCTGAGTGAAACTCTTCAGAAACAAATACGTGGTCGAGAACCTCCAGTGAACCATCGTGAATGTAGGTATAGGCCACATAGCGTTGTGGGTCATTTTTGGTCTGAATCCGCATGGCATCAAATAACTGAAAATCATAAAAACTTTTACCAAACCGTCCCGTGCCGGCAATCAACTGTGTGGATACGGCGTAAGCATGGTCATTAAAGTCGCCTGCAACGATGCATGGTTCATGGTTTCTTTGTAATAAACCATTGAGGTAATGACGAATCGCAATGGCATCTGCTCCGCGACGCATCAAAGAGCGATAAGTGGCCAATGCCAAATCATCTGGATTAGATTCGTCTTCTGAAGCTAAGTAGTCAGGGCGTTTCGATTTGAGGTGTAAGCCAAGGACATGAAGCTTTGTGTCATTGGGTAGGGTCACCGTCACATGCGGGACAGCTCTGGTGATTTGGGTAATGGGCTCATTATAGCCGGGAGGCGTAATGGAGACTTTTTCCGAGTATTGGCAGACCCAAATGGGTTCTTGTGCTAAGGGTAAGCGTGTGACGATTGCGACTTGTGGCACCAGTGTATTTTTTGACGACATGCGCACGGCGTCACGGGCAATGATTTTTGCATGACGCATGGTGCGGCTGGCACGCACAGCTTCTTCTAATGCTTGCACATGAAAAACCTCTTGAAACACAATCACATCAGCGTTCATTCGGTCAATCTGGTCTGCAGTCCAGTCTCGTTTTGCTTCGTACTCAGCCACCGTGTAAACATCATGATTGTCATAAAACTGAAAGTTGGGCATTGCGAAGTTGCGTAGATTAAATGTGCCTACACGAATACCAATGTCAAAAGCATCTGGATTGGGCATGAATTTTTCCATGGAAGAACCTTTTTTAATTTGGGATTGGCCACTTTATAAGTGGTCTATAAGACCTGATGATTTATACCACTAATACTTTTTGTATCAATGCAATCACCAGTCAATCACCAGTGATTGTACGCCGATTCGTTTGAGGGCTGCTGTACAATGCCAAACAATCATATTGCCCATCAATATAGCAAAACAGCAAAGGAATAATCAATATGCTCACTCTCGTTTGGATGCTCACTGCTTATATCGCAGGTTCTGTGTCTTTCGCCATCGTGTTGGCAAAGATATTTGGTATGGCCGATCCACGCACCTACGGCTCAAACAATCCCGGTGCAACCAACATGCTTCGCTCGGGTAAAAAAGGCCTGGCGTTATTGACGTTGCTCGGCGATGGTTTTAAAGGATTCATGCCTGTTTATGCGGCATCACACTGGGGCGTGCTGGATGTTTTTGGACTGTCTTTGGTGGCGCTGGCTGCATTCGTTGGTCACCTCTACCCTGTTTTTTTTAAATTCGTTGGTGGTAAAGGTGTGGCGACATTCCTTGGCGCTGTGTTGGGCTTGAGCTCAACCATCGGCTGGTTAACATTGTTGGTGTGGCTCGCGGTTGCCATCATGACCCGCTACTCATCACTCTCATCTTTGGTGTGCAGTTTGTTTGCATTGTTTGGTTTGGTTTATTTGTGGGATGTCGGGTTGTGGACCATGGTGTTTTTGGTGATGGTTGGTCTGATGTTCATACGACATCGCGCCAACATCCAAAAATTATTGGCAGGACAGGAGAGTCAATTGTTCGCCAAAAAAGCCATTTCCACCAATTCTCCAAGCTAAAATTTTTGCGTATGACACATTCCGAAATTAATTGGCAGGGCTACATCGAAGCGAGTCCAATAGAGCCCCACCGAACTGCAAAAATAGCGGCGCGTTTACTCGCAGAGCGAGCTACCACTGTGCAATGCTTGGATATCGGTTCTGGAAATGGGCGAGATGCTCGGTTTTTAGCGGCATGTGGTTTTGATGTGGTGGCTGTTGATTCATCGCCTGCTGCGGTGGTGGCGAATCAAGCAGGGCTTTCATTGGTTGAGTGTGATGTTGTTGACTATCCACTATCTCTTTATGACATTATCAACGCCAGCTTGGTTCTGCCTTTTTTACCCAAGACAAGATTTCTTGAACTATGGCCAAAATTACTCACGTCGCTCAAAGTAGATGGTGTCATCGCAGGACATTTTTTTGGGCATCGAGACTGGAAAGTAAATGGCAGTCATGCATGGGGTTGTGATGAAAGTGATGTTCGTCAATGGTTAGAGCCGCTGCAAATTGAATGGTTTTTATCTAGTGAAGGCGCAGATTTGAACCATCTGGGTATTGAAGTGATGAAACAGACGATTGCTTTTGTGGCGAGAAAAAAGGCTTAAGGAAATGACGAACCACTTATGCGAAAAAATTTATTTGCAAACACAGAGATTTTTGGATGCAATTAATTTGCATGATTCTAAGGTGTTGCTTATGCTTGCGGATCAATAAAAAACGCTTCGTATTAAAAACGCTTCGTATTAAGGGGGTATTGCGGCGGCTGAAATTAGTTCACCACAGACTGATAAGTTAATCGCACATAAATCGGTGCATACGGCTCGGCTTGGGTCAGTTCAAGCAGTGATTCTCGTGATAGTTCAAGCATAGCGATGAAGTTGACAACGAGGACTGAGCGGGGTTGCTCGTTGGTGATAAGGTCTTCAAATAATTCAGAAAACTCCATGAATTGCTTGTGCTGTAGCTGGCGCAGAATGCTGGTCATGAATTCGCGCACGGATAAAACTTCGCGAGTGATGCGGTGGTGTGCGTTAAGTTTAGCGCGTTTGAGGATGTCGAGCCACGCTTGTTTAAGGTCGTTTGCATTGACCGACGGTAGTGGTTTTTCGACTTCAGTGTTGATGTCGGCGAGGGCGTGGAAAAAGTCTCGACCCGCGACGGGTAGTTCGTTGAGTGATTGTGCGGCGAGTTTGATTTGCTCATACTCAAGCAGACGACGTACGAGTTCGGCGCGCGGATCATCGACTTCTTCGCCTGTGTCTGATTTTTTGACGGGTAAGAGCATGCGTGATTTGATTTCAATCAGCATGGCGGCCATGAGCAGGTACTCTGAGGCCAGCTCTAAATTGTGCTTGCGGATTTGTTCAACATAGACGAGGTACTGCGTGGTGACCTGCGCCATCGGGATGTCGAGCACGTTGAAGTTCTGCTTGCGGATGAGATAGAGTAATAAGTCCAGCGGGCCTTCAAATGTTTCTAAAAACACTTCCAAGGCATTTGGCGGGATGTAGAGATCTTGCGGTAGGTTAAATAGCGGTTCACCGTAAAGTCGTGCGTAGGCCATACCGTCCACCACGTTTGGTGTGCTGTCTAATGCTGTGTTGTTGAGCACGGCTTCGACTGTTTCTTTCTCTATCACCGAAGGAGGCGTCGGTAGACCTGTTTGGCTCATACGTTAGTTGTAAACATAGGGTTTTTGGGCGATGGCAGCATCATCAAACTCACGTTGTTCACGCAGGTTCTGGGCTTTGTCCCAAAGACGGGCGCGACCTTCGCGTTGGCTTTGTTCAAGCTCTGGTTTGTCTTTCTTGAGTTCTTTAATAAATAAAGTGATGTCTGATTCGTAGCGTGCCATTTTTATTACTCCAAATGCGAATTAAATCCATATAATTGTTTACAATGAGGCCTGTGCTTGAAAAGTATCTGGCACTACCTTTGCTCGTATTTTACTTGAAAAATGGGCAAAAAACAGTGCTTGTGTTGGTCTTTGGGAGTTTTATGCATTTTTATTGTCGTTGGGGTCGATTTTTGTGCAAGGCACGTCCATTGCTGGTCGTGTGTGCTGTGTCGATGACTGCATATTCCAGCTCTGCGCGGGCAGATAATTATAAAATCACCATTGACGCGCCAAAAGAGGTGACAGCACTCTTAGAAACCTATTTGGACATTGTTCGTTATAAAACACGTGAAGATATTCGTGATGAGTACCTTGATTTTTTGGTTGATCAAGTGCCTGAGCAGGTGGCAAGTCTGCTGGCCACTCAGGGATACTTTGACCCGAAGACAGAAGTTTTTGAGGGTGGGAAGCCGCTGGACTTGAGCAATACGACAATGCTGAATGATAAACCAGATTTGCGTGTCAAAGTGACTTTGGGTGAACGCACGGTTGTACAAAGTGCCGTGTTGAATGTGGAAGGTATGATTGCAGAGCAAGACCCTAAACGTGTCAAAGCTTTAGAGTTTGACTGGTCACTGCAAGAAGATGAGCCATTCACGCAAAATGAGTGGAGTTTATCAAAAACCTTGTTGCTGCGAAAAATTCAAGCGGATGCTTATGCGGCTGCAAAATTTTCTACCACACAAGCGAGTATTGAACCTGAGAAAAAAGCTGCTCATTTGACGGCAACGCTAAACTCTGGACCTTATTTTACACTGGGTGAGCCAGAGGTTAAGGGGTTGAATCGTTATCCCGCGAGTGTCGTGACGAATGCCAATGTGATTCAGGTTGGTGAAGCGTACAACCGAACGAAATTGCTGGATTATCAAAAACGTTTACAAGATTTGCCTTATTTCTCGAGTGTTTTGGTGGATGTGGGCAGCGATCCGAATGATGCGCAACTCGCACCGATTCGTGTGCAAGTGGTGGAACTGCCAACACAGAATTTTAAAGGGTTGGTGGGTTATGGTACGGACTTAGGCGGGCGTGCGAATGTTCAGTACAATCATTTCAATGTATTTAAACGCGGTTGGGTCTTTGATTCTAAATACGACTGGCAGCAAAAATACCGAGAAGGCCGTGTTTCTTTGGCAACACCACAAAATAAAAAGCACTATCAGTGGAGTGTGGTGGGCAAAGTCACGCAAGACCGCGTAGAAGATTATCAGAGTGATAATTTGATTTTTGGTGTGCATCGCACCCGAAAATTGGAGCACTCATCGATTTCTTATGACTTGGATTACTATCACAATAAATGGGGCAATACAGGCAACTTTGAGCGTCGAAACGCTCTGTTTGCTGGCGTGACATGGGCAAAAAACAAAGTGGATAATCCATCATCTCCGCGAAAAGGTTACGCCATCGAAGCATCTTTTGGTGGCGCGGCGCGCGGCACGGCGTCTACTGCCAGTTTTGTGCGTGCATATGGTCGTTTCCGCTATTTTATCCCATTCAAAAAGGAGGACTCTTTGGTACTGCGTGTTGAGGGAGGGGCTGTTTTTACGAAAAATTCGCCTTTAGATATCCCTGATCCTTTGTTGTTTTTTGCTGGTGGTAGTAGCTCCGTGCGCGGGTATCCTTATCAGTCGATTGGTGACACAGAGACCATTGATGAGGACAATATTTTGCCGACGAAATACCTCATGACTGCTTCGGCAGAATATACGCATTGGCTTAATAAATCATGGGGTGCTGCAGTGTTCTATGATGTGGGAACGGCAACCAATGCACTGAGTAATGTGACCACTCATCATGGTGTCGGTGCAGGTGTGCGCTGGCGTAGCCCTGTTGGGCCGATTCATTTTGATTTGGCCTATGGTTATCCGAGAAAAAAATTATCGCCACACATTTCTATTGGGGTGTTGTTTTGATGACCGTGATTCGTGGTTGGGGCAAACGTTTAAAACAACGCTGGCAAGCGTTGCGCGTTTCAACGGTTGTCACTGAGGAAGAAACTCAGATAAAGGATTCAATCAACGAAGAGAAACCCACGCCTATCAAAAAAAAGAGTCGTTGGTTGCGTCGCTTATTACTGACGCTGTGTATTTTGCCCATCATATTGATTGGTACCGTATTGATTTTGGCCCAGTCAGAGCAGGGGACACGAGTTTTATTTCGATTAACCCATGTATTGAGTGCGGGCAGTATTGATGCGCAGTGGCGTAGCGGTAGTTTGGCTCATGGTGGCGCTGTTGAGCGTTTATTGGTGGATTTGCCCAATACCAAGATTAATATCTCGAATTTATCAGGCGAGTGGTCTTGGAATTATGTACCTTTGAACTGGCATGTCAGCAATATCAGTGCTGATGAGGTGTCTTTGACCACGATTCCGACAACACAGGATAAACCTGTTGAGAGCGTGCTTATGCCTTTCGCATTTGAGGTAGATCGCATCCAGATTAATGCGCTTCATATCACCAGTGGTACATCAACCACGACCATGACAGCGATTGATGGTGCGGTGAAAACTGATAAACGGCAGCATCAAATCAACTTGGCGAATTTAACTCAGGGCAGTGCGAGTTTTAATGGTCAAGCCAGTATTGATGGTGAGCGACCATTTAGAATGGTTGTGGATGTTCGCGCCATTTCACAATACGAGTCGAATGACTACAAACTCAGTTTGTCTGCTCGAGGTGATTTACAGCGATTAACTCTCAAGCTCGATGCCGAAGGCGGTGCTGCTGATTTGCCCATGTCAGGCGCTGGCGATTTGAGCATACAGTTGTTAGAACGTTACTATATCCATCAAGGTCAACTTGAGTTGAAGCATTTCAACCCCTACGCATTTTGGAATAAACTGCTCAAGGCTGATTTGGATGTCACCCTTGATGCCATACCCCAGAATACGGAGTCTAACGATGCCGACGAGACGCAACCTGTGGCAGGTCAATGGCGCATTGTTAATCATGCCCCAGCACCTTTGTCAAACTTGTCCTTGCCTGTGACGCAAAGCTCAGGCAGTTTTAAGCTTAGTGAAACCAAGCAAACGCTAAATGACATGGTGTTTGATTTACCTAATGGTGGCCAAATTATGGGCACAGGTATTTGGCAAAGCAAAGAAGGTGCTTTTGAGTTTGCCATTAACGGGTTTGATCTCAAAACAGTTCACCCAAAGCTGATTGCCACAAAGCTAAATGGTCCGTTGAGTTTGACTGTCGCTGGGACGGAGCAAAGCATTACCACCACCTTGGCACAAAGTAATCTGCAGTTATTTGCTGATGTCAACGTCAACAACGAACGCGTTAAAGTCAATCAAGCGCGTATCAACAGCCATCTTGCTGATACACCAGATGCCAAAATTGAAGTTCAAGGTGAGTTGGCCTACACAGAAGGTTTGCCGTTCGTATTCAAAGCACAATTGTTGCAATTTAACCTTGCCACGCTTGGGGATTTCCCCAGCAGCAAGTTACAAGGCGAGTTTAACATCAAAGGTATTTCAGTCCCTGAAGTGAAATTGGATGTGAAAGGTGCATTAAACAGCAGCACATGGGCGGGAGTACCTGCCACTGGCAAGGTGGATGTGAGTTTTGCTGCACCAGACACACTGACAGCAAGAGAACTGAATGTGAGCATTGGTGTGAATCGCTTTTTTGCAAAAGGTGGTTTGGGCGTGTCGTCTGATGTGGGACAACGTTTAGCGATTGATGTGAATGCACCTAATTTAGCACAACTGCAATTTGGATTGGCAGGTGGTTTCACCGCAAAAGGCGATCTGACGGGGAGTTTGACTCGCCCACGTGGCAAACTCAATGCCATAGCCAATCAGCTTGTTATCGGTGAGCAACGCATTAATCAAGCCATGCTGGATGCGACTTGGGAGCATGGTGACAGTGGGGCGATGAATGGCAAACTCAAAATCACAGGTTACCGCAATGGTCCGAAAATTGATTTTTCAGATGTTGATTTAAGTGTCAGTGGCACACAAGCGGTTCATCAGTTCAGCGGCATCATGAAAGGTCGCGTCGAAATCTTTGAGCCGCAGACGGCTAAGCCAGCTGTTGCTTGGATGCTTGACGGCGATTTTAGTGGTTCTGGGAAAGTCACCGATGCGGGATGGCAAGGTCAAATAAAACAGCTCGTCAATCAAGGCCAACCAGACATCACTTTACAGCGCCCGATGAGTTTGGCCTATGAAAGCGGTGAAATAAAAATGAGCAACATCGCAGCCAATGTCGCAGATGCTCAATTGACATTGGATACCTTAAATATCAAAGGTTTGCGCATCAATAGTCGAGGTCGCATTAGTAACCTTGTTGTTCCACAGTGGCTCACATGGCTTAAGTTAGAGTTACCTTTTTATACCACTGATTTAGTGGTTCAAGGTCAATGGGACATGACCATGGGTGATGCACCATCGGGTGGCTTTATCTTTGAGCGTGAGAGAGGCGATATCTCATTTGATCGCCGCCAGCGCAATCCGATTGACTTACAAGCGATGATGCTTAATGGTAAGTTATCTAGACGTAGTTTGACCGTTGATGGTCGATTGGAGAGCCAAAAATTTGGCAAAGTTAATGTTGACGGACAGATTGGTTTGGTTGGCAGCAGTGATGGTTTGGTGTTGTCAGGTTTGTCTCCACTGAATTTAAAGGCTGTGGCTCAACTTAGTGAACTTAAACAGTTCAATAGTCTGTTGGGTGTCAATATGCGTATCAATGGCCAAATGCAAGGTGATTTAGCGATTAAAGGGGTGGTGGGTAACCCAATTGTGTCAGGTTTACTCTCAGGGCAAAATCTCGATTTGTTGCATGTTGAGGAGGGTATTCGTCTGAAAGATGGCGTGATTCGTCTGAAACTCACCGAGTCACTTGTTGACTTTGAGCAATTTGATTTTAGTGGTGTTGAGGGGAAATTTTCTGTTCGTGGTCAAGTCTCTTATGGGGCCTCAGGTAATAAATTGTCAGCCCGAGTCACCATGGATAAACTGCGCCCGTTCGTGCGTGTTGATCGTCTGCTCACCATTAGTGGTAATGCTGAGCTCGGTTATGATGGTGCTAATCAACTCACGATTACGGGCAGACTTCGCGCAGATAAGGCGTTGATCGACTTGCCGCCGACATTGCCTCCGAGCTTGAGCGACGATGTGTTGGTTTGCCGAACGATCAAATCTGTTGATACCATGGCAATTGATGAGAATGTGACCAAAGTGGTCATAGCCAAACCGATGATGGCTGCAGAGTCAGAGACCAAAACCACGGTTTTTGACACAGACATTGTGGTTGTTCGCACCAAAAAAACAGAACCACAAGCCAGCAAAGATTTGAATAAGACGGTGATGAACTACACACAAACAAGTCCAAAACCAGTCAAGCAAAGTGACAAAGTTTGCAGCAAAGGGATTGGAAAACCTATTGTCAGTGATGATGACAAATTAAACATCATTCCGCAAATTGACGTTACGCTGGATTTGGGTAACGATTTTCGTTTCAAAGGGCAAGGTGCAGACGTCAAGCTCGTTGGTGAAGTGCGCCTAAAAACCGAAGACAGAGATGAAAAAGACACCCAAAGTGCTTTGCGTGCGACAGGCTTGGTGCGTGTTGAAGAAGGTTTTTATCGGTTCTATGGACAACGTTTGACCGTTGAGCGTGGTCAAATTTCTTTTCAAGGCCCCATTGAGGATCCTGGTTTAAATATGCGAGCCATACGAACAGTGGGATCTAATGAAGTGGGGGTTGAGTTGACTGGCACATTAACCAACCCACAGGCTCGACTCGTCTCAACCCCAGAAATGCCCGATGAGGAAAAGCTCTCATGGTTGTTGTTCGGCCGCTCGTCCAGTACGCTAAACACGTCTGATGGCAGCGCTATCGCAGGTGCTGCAGCTATTCTTTTGGGTAGTGATCAGGGGCGAAAAATTACCGAAAAACTGGGTATAGATAGTTTCAACTTCGGTTCTTCTGATAGTGGTTTAGATGGTACGGTGGTCGGTATTGGTAAACGTCTCACTGACAGATTCTCAGTGGCGTACGAGCAAAGCTTAGAGGATGTCGCTGGTGTGGTCAAAGTCACTTGGACACTGTCACGTCACTGGGAAATAGTGCTCCGAGGTGGCTCAATCGATGGTGTTGATATTCAATATAGTAAGCGATTTGATCGAGTTTTTGGCAATGACCCTGGCAAAAAATAATGCCTGAACGTTGAATAATATGCATTAAATTGGGGTTGTTGCGTCGTGAGTAAGGTCAGTTTTTAACGCGCCGCAACAGTCAGTTTTGAGTGACAAATAACACGAAACAACCGAAAATCATTTATTGTCTAAACGTGTTTTCAAATTTTGAGAGTGACTTAAAGACTTAAAAAATAGATTTCTGAATGATGGGTACGATAAAGCGGCTGATGCGATCTAAGCATAGCCGTTTTTTTGTGCATGTGTCCTTTGTTGGGTCATGCTTTGACGTAAAATGGTGCTTGGGTGACACAAAAAATGTCCAATTATTTATGATTGGTACTCTTTGATTTTTATTTTCCCGCATTTTTCTCCTTTTAAAAAGTTAAAGCACCAACATGGCCAAATCCAAGACCCAATACGTCTGTAACGAATGTGGTGGCGTGACCGCTAAATGGGCAGGGCAATGTCCTCACTGTCAAACGTGGAATTCACTGGTAGAAACCGCTGAACAAAAGCCCAGTGCTAATCGCTTCGCCTCGCTCGCACCCGCATCGTCTGTGCAAAGTTTATCTGATATCAATGCGGCGGATGTGCCGCGTTTTTCGAGTGAGGTTGCTGAGTTTGACAGAGTCCTCGGCGGTGGTTTGGTACCAGGTGCGGTGATTTTGATTGGCGGTGATCCCGGGATTGGTAAATCCACATTACTGTTGCAGTCGTTGGCAGCTTTGTCAAAAACACGTTCAGTCTTGTACACCAGTGGTGAGGAGTCAGGGGCACAGATTGCGTTGCGGGCGCAACGGCTCGGTTTGTCCAATGCGGCGATGCAGTTTCAGGCTGAGATTGGGCTTGAAGCGATTATGGCTACCTTGCAGACGCTTAAGCCTGAAGTGGCGGTGATTGACTCGATTCAGACGATTTATTCGGGTGAGCTGACCGCTGCACCTGGCTCGGTGTCTCAGGTGCGTGAATGTGCTGCACAACTGACCCGTGTTGCCAAAGCGACAGGTGTGACCTTGATTATGGTCGGGCATGTGACGAAGGAAGGCAGTTTGGCAGGCCCGCGAGTTTTGGAGCACATTGTGGACACGGTTTTGTACTTTGAGGGGGATACTCAGTCATCGTTTCGCCTGATTCGTGCATTCAAAAATCGTTTTGGCGCGGTCAATGAGCTTGGCGTTTTTGCCATGACTGAAAAAGGTCTCAAGGGTGTGACCAATCCATCGGCCATGTTCCTGTCGCAACACAATGCGGGGGTATCAGGGTCGTGTGTGATGGTGACGCAAGAGGGCACACGGCCTTTGCTGGTCGAGATTCAGGCATTGGTCGATGCGTCTCATGCCCCTGCTGCCCGTCGATTGTCGGTGGGCTTGGAGCAAAATCGTCTGGCGATGCTGCTTGCGGTGTTGCATCGTCATGCGGGTGTGGCTTGCTTTGACCAAGATGTCTTCATCAATGCGGTGGGCGGGGTCAAAATCACAGAACCTGCAGCGGATTTGGCGGTGCTGCTGGCGATTGTCTCGTCCTTGCGCAATAAGCCTTTGCCCGCTGGTTTGGTGGTGTTTGGCGAGATTGGACTGGCTGGTGAAATTCGTCCAGCACCGCGTGGACAAGAGCGGCTCAAGGAAGCCGCGAAACTGGGATTTACGCACGCTTTGATTCCGAAAGCGAATGCACCAAAACAGAAAATCGAAGGCTTGATTGTGATTGCCGTTGAGCGAATAGATGAAGCATTAGACCAAGTCCGAAAAATGGACTAAACGCATTGCTCGTACTTCACAAGCACCACACACAAAATCATTATGATGCCTGCACACATTCGAGCAATGTGTCGCAGGTTCTTAAAAGGAGAGTGCATGATTCAGATTAAAAAATTGTCGTTCGAATATGGGCAAAAAGTCGTGTACGACGACTTCTCACTGTCGATTCAGGATGCTGGGATTTATGGCTTGTTTGGCCGCAATGGCAGTGGCAAGTCAACCCTGCTCAAACTCATCTCTGGTTTGTTGTTTGCCCATGGCGGCACATTGTCGGTTTTGGGTCATGAGCCGAGTCGCCGTGCGCCTGACTTTTTGGCACTAGTGTACATCGTGCCCGAAGAGTTTCATTTGCCCAATATTACCTTGGCACAGTTGGCCGATTCACAGTCACCGTTTTATCCGAATTTTTCGAAAGCGCATTTTGAGGAATATGCAGGGATTTTCGAGATTCCGACCGACAAAGGTTTTGAATCGATGAGTCTGGGGCAGAAGAAAAAAGCGGTGATTTCATTTGCACTGGCGACGCATACCCCGATTTTGCTCATGGATGAGCCGACCAATGGCTTGGATATTTTGGGGCGCGCTCAGTTTAAAATCATTATGGCGCGTGCAGAGCATGCTTCGCGTGTCGTGCTCATTAGTACACATCAAGCGCATGATTTAGAAAGTCTCATGAGTCATGTGCTGTTTGTCGATGGGGGGAGTCTGGCTTTGGCGGCGGATATGATGACCTTGCAGAGTGCCTTGAGCATGGGTGTGACTGATGACATTGGCCAGCTATCTGATGTGATTTATCAAGAGCATTTAGGGCAGCAGGTGGCTTATGTGGCAGCCAATCATAGTGGTCAGGCATTACCGATTCATCTTGAGTTGCTTTATAAAGCACTGAGTTTGCAAAAAGAAGGCGTGCTCAAAGCGTTAAACAACTTTGCTGGTACGACTTCAACAAAGGGAGGAACAGCATGAGTGCAGTTTTTGATACAGCGCGGTTTGGCCGACTGTGGCGTGCGCATTGGGCTGAGCGTTCGAAATCGTATCTGTGGTTTTTTGGCGTCTGCATCATTGTGTATTTGATGATGGCATTAATGGCTTTTGCAACCGTGGGTGAGGATACGTTCAGGCACGAGGGGCAGATGATTTGCTTTTACATGGGGTTATTTGTGACGGGTGCAATCTTTGCGGCGCGGCATTTTGAGGCGTTGTCGCGTCAGGAGTCGGTTTTGTTGATCTTGATGCGGCCTGCTTCGGTGTTTGAAAAAATCTTGCTGGCTTTTGTCATGGCGGTATTGTTTTATCCGCTGATGTACACTGTGATTTATACGATGTGCAATTACCCCATGGTGAAAATCGCACAAGCCATCCGTTTGGCTGATGTGCAAGCCAATCCTAGCGAATACAACGTATATGAGCCAGAGGATTTTGCATTGTTCATACCTTTTTTCTCTTTAGGCGATGCGGCTGCGAAAGATGCGTTTTATATTCGTATTACTCAGGGATTACTGGCTTTGGGCTTTATCAGCGTACAGGCGTTTTGTGTGGGAGGGAGTCTCTTTTTTAAACGCTTACCGATGCTTAAAACGGTATTGGCAGCATTTTTATTGTTTGTTGGCTTTGTATTACTCATTGCGATTACAGGCGCATCACCTGAGCTATTGTTTGGACTTTGGTATGAGCGTCAAGAACGCCAGTTGCTTGACTGGTGGCAAATGGCAGCTGTATTCATGTTTTGGATCGGTACGCCCATTATGTTGTGGGTGACGGCATTTTTTCACCTAAAAGAACGTGAGGTGGCATGATGGCGCACACAGTCAAAAAAGGTTGGGTGGTGTTCGCAGCGACAGTGGCGATGGTTTTTTGTACCATGCTGATTTCGGGGTCGTGGCGGAATCATCAACAATATGCCGCGAATTCAGAAATTGTTAATGAGTCTTTCGACGTTTACGGTGTGCGTGTTGTGGAAATCAATGTTGAAAGTGGATTGAATATCGAGTTTTCAGATGCTGCTGTCGGTAGAGCCACGCTTAAAACAGAAAGAGGTTCAGAGGGTTCAACTTATACAGGGCGAATCAACAACGGCGTTTTGCAAATCAACGGTTCAGGTTATGCTTTCGATAATGTTTTGACTTTACCAAGCTCGGTGAAAGAGATTCGCATTGCTACGACCAAAGACGGGCAGCCAGACTTGAGAGTACACTCAGTTGATGGGATGAGTGTGCCTGAGCTCACTATTAAGGCTAATCAGCCTGCCAATTTATCATTAACCAACATGAATATTAAGTATTTACTGATCAATTTACCGTACACCACAGAAGAGAATGCCGCTCAGCAACTGGCACTTCACAATACAAAAATTGGCGATTTTGAGGTGAGTATGAACTTTGGTGATTTGGTTCGTTCTGGTGATACCCGCTTCGAAAAAGCGCAGTTCAAATTGGGAGATTCGGTGAATCTATCAGGTTGGTCTGCTCGACTGGTACAAAAAATGGTGATTTCATCGTTTAAGTCACCCTAAATCGCCAAATAACTATTCATAAGTCAGACAAAACACGCGGTTTAACAACCGCGTGTTTTGTCTTGAGTCCCTTCAATATTTATTTAGCCAGTTCAACAGCTAACTCTTTCGCACGTTCACAAGCTGCTTGTGTGCCGTGGTGAAGTGCTTTATCCATGCCATCGCTTGAGAATGCATTAAGTGCAGCGGCGGTTGTGCCGCCTTTTGATGTGACCTTTTCACGCAGAGTGGTTAAGCTGTCTTCGCTGGTATTGGCCAAAGCCACAGCGCCTGCAAAGGTTTGTTTGACCAACAAATCCGCCGTCGCTGAATCAAAGCCAAGCTCGACCGCAGCGGCGGCTAAATGCTCCATCATGTAAAACACATAAGCAGGGCCGCTGCCTGAGATAGCGGTGATACTGTCTATTTGTGACTCAGTATCGAGCCAGACGGTGCTGCCGATGGTTTTAAATATGTTGTCCAGAGCGATTTGCTCATCAGTGCTAAACACACTGGTGGGTGCGAAAATACCAGTCACGCCTTGACTAACCATGGCAGGCGTGTTTGGCATGGTGCGGGCGATTTTGCTGTGATTGCCCGACCATGAAGACAGGGTGGCGGTGGTGAGACCTGCGGCGATGCTCACGAGCATTTGTTTGGTGTGCAGTAGTGGCGTGAGGTCTGTGAGCGCGTCCCGCATGTTTTGTGGTTTGACGGCGAGCACCCAAATGTCAACGTTTTGTACTGTGCTGACTGACTCGTGGCAGCTGATGTGAAATTGCTCTGTGAGTTTGTCTCGTGTGTTTGCGTTATGCTCAACAACGCTGAGAAGGGAAGGGTTAAAGCCTTGTTTAATCATGCCGCCGATGATGGCGTTGGCCATGTTGCCGCCGCCTAAAAATGCGATATGTGGATTCATGGGAGCCTCCTTTTGAGTGATTGGAAATACGGAAGAATGAGCCAGTTGTTGGTTCTGTCTTCCTTTAAGTGCGTTCGCCAAATAATGCGCTGCCAATACGCACCATGGTCGAACCTGCGGCAATGGCATGCTGATAGTCGGCAGACATGCCCATGGACAGCGTGTCAAAGTGGGCTTGTGTATTGTTTGGTAATGTGGATTTGATTTGGTTAAACAGTGTGTGCATCGCGAGAAATGGTGCTTGCTGCTCCTGCTCGCTGGCTGATTCAGCTAAGGGGGCTGGAATTGCCATTAAGCCACGTAGACGCAAATGAGGCATTTGGCTGACTGCGAGAGCGAGCATTAGAGCTTCTGACGGCGTACAGCCTCTTTTGCTTGGTTCGTGGCTGATGTTCACTTGTAGGCAAATATTCAAAGCAGGCTGATTTTCTGGGCGTTGCTCGGATAAACGCTGCGCGATTTTAAGACGGTCAACACTGTGTACCCAGTCAAAGTGCTCGGCAATCAGACGGGTTTTGTTGCTCTGAATCGGACCGATAAAATGCCAGTGTGCTGAGTGATTGGGTAAAAGTTGTTGCAAAGCAACAATTTTATCCACGCCTTCTTGTACGTAGTTTTCCCCAAAATCACGCATTCCTGCTTCAAAAGCCGCCTGAATCACAGGCACAGCATGCGTTTTGGTCGCCGCCATCAGGCAAACACTGGCAGGCACTCGATGGTGAGCCTGACACGCCGATGAAATCTGGCTTTTTACTTGCTCTAATCGCTCAATATAAGTGGTAACAAGGCAGGGGTTGGCGTTTGACATAATCAAAATATAAGAGAATAATGGACGGATTGTGACAATACAGGGCAGTGCAGAGTGTTTGCATTTCGCTAAAAGCAGTGATGCCAAGCATAACACGGACTGACCTTACAAGACTCATGGACTTAACCGCTATTTTACATGCTGCGCAGCAGCAATTTGCCAGTGATGTGCACATGGATGCCGCATCATCGTCGGTCTATGTGCGTAGCGCAGGGCGACTGGTGCTGCTCAACGGTTTTCAGTCATCGCCTCAGGCTTTACACGACTGGCTGTGGCAACGCTTGAACGAAGCGCAACGCATCGTCCTTGGGATGCAGCGACAGCTGGATTTCTCTTATTTCGACGTTAATCTGGCTTTACGTACCCGCATCACTGCTTATTTTAGCTTGCATGGATTGTCTTTGGCGATTCGCTTACTGCCCTCGCAAGTACCCACCTTAGCTGAGTTGGGAGCACCTGCATTTTTGAGTCAATTATCTCCGTTCTCGCATGGTTTGGTGCTGATTACAGGTCCGACAGGTAGCGGCAAATCAACCACATTGGCCAGCACGTTGGCGCACATGAATCATAACTACGCTGCCCATGTCGTGACACTGGAAGACCCGATCGAGTTCGTGCACGAACAGGGTAAAAGCTTGTTTCATCAATCTCAAAAATCGCAACATTTCGATCACTATGCCGATGCTTTGAATGACTGTTTGCGTCATGACCCTGATGTGATTGTGGTGGGGGAGTTGCGTGATTTGGCGAGTATTGAGATGGCTTTGAGGGCAGCGGAAACGGGTCATTTGGTTTTGGCAACGCTGCACAGTGCGAGTGCGACAAATGCAACGACACGTTTGATTGATGTGTTTGATGAGTCCAATAAATCCTTTATTCGGCATGTACTGGCTTCTGTACTCATTGGTGTGGTGGCGCAAAGATTGGTGGCGAGTGCGCCCAACGCTTCAGAGCAGGGGCGCGTGGCCATTTTTGAGACGCTGATTGCCAACCCCGCCGTGCGCAACCTCATTAAAGAAAATAAAGAAACACAGTTATCCAATTTGATGCAAACTCAAGCGCAGCAGGGCATGTTTACCTTTGCCCAACATTACCAAAAGCTTTTGGATGCAGGGCGGGTGATTGAGCCGATGCCCAATTGGCTGTCATAACTGCAACGGAATAACCCAAGGATAAGTATGCCTAAAATCACTGACTTTACGGTCAAAAACCTGATTGATGAGCCTGAATCGCTGTCGCAATACGAGGGACGTGTGGTATTGTTTGTCAACACAGCCAGTGCATGTCGATTCACACCTCAGTATGCGCAATTGCAAAAACTTTACGAGCAGTACGCTGAGCGCGGCTTAAGCGTTTTGGCCTTTCCATGCAATCAGTTTGGGCGTCAAGAGAGCGGAAGTTCGGATGAAATCGGTGCGTTCTGTGACAAAAATTTCCAGGTGACCTTTCCTGTGATGGGGAAGGTGAGTGTCAACGGGAAACAAGCCGATCCTGTGTGGCAATGGCTAAAATCCCAAGCACCTGGCGTGCTTGGCACACAAAGCATTAAATGGAATTTCACTAAATTTTTGATTGGCAGAGATGGCCGTACAGTCAAGCGCTATGCACCATTGACAGAGCCTGTCAAAATGGTAGCAGACATCAAACAGTTACTGGTGCAGTCAATACAGTCATAAGCTATCCGCACGAAAAGCATGATTTACTTCTCGTGCGCTTCACGTATTTATAAGGATAAAGGTGATTCATGAGTCAAATTAACGATCCGCACAAACAAGCCTTGCATGCTTTGGCTCTCGGTGCGTTGGGTATTGTCTTTGGTGACATCGGTACGAGTCCTCTGTACGCCATGAAAGAGAGTCTGGGCGGGCATTACGGCCTAACCACTGATGCAGCCACCATCATGGGGGTCTTGTCATTGATGTTTTGGTCGGCGATTTTGGTGGTGTCCATCAAATACGTCACCTTCATCATGAAGGCTGATAACAAAGGTGAGGGTGGGATTCTCGCGCTGATGGCTTTGACGTTGCGTGGCAAGGAAGGTAATGCAAAGTATCGCTGGGTGTTGGTTCTGGGGATTTTAGGGGCATCCATGTTTTATGGTGACTCGGTGATTACGCCCGCTATTTCGATATTGTCTGCAGTCGAGGGGCTTGAGGTTGTCGCGCCCTCGCTGCATGAATACATTTTGCCGATTGCTTTGATTATCATCACGGGGTTATTTTTGATTCAAAAGCATGGCACAGGAGCAATTGGTGTGCTATTTGGGCCCGTTTGTGCGTTGTGGTTTTTGAGTTTGGGGGCTTTAGGGGTTTATCATATTATTCAAAACCCTGCGATCTTGGCTGCATTGAGTCCGCACCACGCGGTGAGTTTTTTTATGGATTATCAGGTAAAAGCCTTGATGGTCATGGGTTCAGTATTTCTTGTGGTCACTGGTGGCGAGGCGCTTTATGCTGACATGGGGCATTTTGGGCGTAAGCCGATTATCTTGGCGTGGTACGCTTTGGTGTTTCCCGCTTTGATGCTCAACTACTTTGGGCAGGGTGCGTTTATTTTGTCTGATGTCGCGGGGGCAAAAAATCCCTTTTTTATGATGGTGCCAAGCAGGGGTGTTTTACCGATGGTGATTTTGGCGACTTTGGCAACGATTATTGCTTCGCAGGCGGTTATTTCGGGAGCTTTTTCGCTTACCAGTGCGGCAATGAAGCTGGGGTATTGCCCACGATTAAAGATTGTTCATACCAATGAAAAAGAAAAAGGGCAGATTTATGTGCCATTTGTTAATTGGTTTTTGTGGGCATTGGTGGTGTTTGCGGTGTTGTACTTTAAAACATCGAGCAATCTGGCTGCGGCGTATGGCATTGCAGTGACCACGACGATGTTGATTGATGATGTTTTGCTTTTGGTGGTGATGTTGACTGTGTGGCGCTGGTCAAAACCTGTGGCTTGGCTGTTGTTTGCTGCTTTTGTCGTGGTTGATGGCATGTTCTTTGGTGCGAATGTGATTAAGTTCACCCATGGTGGTTGGTTCCCAGCGGTGTTGGGGGCGGCGATATTCATTGTGTTGATGACGTGGAAACGAGGCAAAGATTTGGTTCACGACCGCACGGAAGGCGTGAACTTACCGCTTGTTCCCTTCATGCAAAGCCTGCTTGAGCATCCACCAACACGGGTGGAAGGCACAGCAATGTTCATGCATGCTGATTTGAGTAATGTACCCAATTCTTTATTGCATAACCTGAAACACAACCGAGTATTGCATGAACGAATCGTGTTTTTGGGTATTCACACTGAGGATGTGCCTTATATTGCTGATGAGGCGAAAATCCACATTGATGAAATTGCAGATAATGTCTATGTGGTCAATGGTCACTATGGCTTTAAAGACGAGCCGATTATGGCCGAAATTATGGGTTTGTGCGCCCACCAAAACCTCAATCTGGAGATGATGGACACCTCGTTTTTCTTAAACCGCGAAACCGTGATTCCAAGCAAACTCAAAGGCATGGCCATTTGGCGTGAACGGATGTTTGCGCTCATGATGCGCAATTCGGTACGTGCAACGGATTACTTCCAAATCCCACCCAATCGGGTGGTGGAAATGGGGACACAGGTGGAGATTTAAGAAAGCTTGTTGGTCTGACATAAAAACCAGTGCGAATGGGCACTGGTTTTTTTATAGGTGATGTACGGGTATGAGTTGAGCGGTATGATTTTGTTATTGATAAAATTGAAGGAGTGGCAATGAAGGCGATTGTGGTGGGTTATGGTTTGTCGGGTAAGGTGTTTCATGTGCCTTTGCTCAAAGCGGCGAGTATTGAGGTGGCTGCGGTTGTGACGCGAGATGAGGAGCGCCGTGCTCAGGTGCGTGCGGATTGTCCTCAAGCTTTGCTATGTGATGATTTGAGTGCGGCGTTGAGTGCTGAACCTGATGCGGTGCTGGTGGTTGTGGCGAGTACCACCGCGAGTCATACGCCGTTAGCGATTGAGGCTTTGCAGGCTGGGCGGCATGTGGTGGTGGATAAGCCTGTGGCGTTGACGGCAGATGAGTTTCGACAGGTCGTTGATTTGGCTCAGGCATCTGGGCGGTGGGTGATTCCGTTTCAAAATCGGCGTTGGGATGCGGATTTTTTGACTTTGCGTGGGTTGTTGTCACAAAATGCTCTGGGCGAGGTGGTGCGTTATGAGGCGCGTTTTGACCGCTATAATCCTGTGGTCAAAGACCGCTGGCGCGAGCACAATGTCGCTGGAGCGGGGATGCTTTATGACTTGGGGCCGCATTTGATTGACCAAGCTTTGCAGTTGTTTGGTCGACCTGATTGGGTGTTTTGCACCTTGCTGCAACAGCGAGCAGGTGCGCAGATTGATGATGGATTCGAGCTGGTTTTGGGTAAAAACGACTCAAGTTATCCTTATGTGACTTTGGGCGCTTCGGTGTTCAGCAGCCTCGGCGATGCAGCCAGCGGGGCACCACGGTTTAAGGTATTTGGCCGACAAGGCACTTGGCTTAAGAGCGGCTTTGACCCTCAGGAAGTCCCACTTCGTGCGGGTGAGATTCCAATACAGATCGATTGGCAAACCGAATCAGAGTCGGCGCGTGGTCGTCTGCTCGACGGAGTGTTGCAGTCAGAAACACGAACTCAAGCTGGGGTGGGGCAATGGCCGTATTTTTATGTGCAAGTGGCTCGTGCTATATCTGGCAACGGCGAACCACCTGTGCTCGCCAGTGAAGCGGTGGTGACTTGCGAGGTGATTGATGCGGCGTTAGCGAGTCATCAACGTGGCATCAAGGTGCGCCTTTGACCAATGCCAGATAACAAAAAAACGCCCAATAACCATTGGGTGTTTTTTGGTGATGAAAACTCACATGCTCAATGCTGCCGTGGCTGCACCGATGAAGTTGGCATCAACGCCAGTGTCGTTTTGCATGATGCGCACGGTTACGTTGTCGGGAATCAATCGCGTGAGTGTTTCTTCGACACGTTGAGGGTAGCCGTTGGTCAACCAAAATAACGAACCTTCGGGCAAAATGCCGACAATTTGGGCTTTGTCTGTGGGTAGATCTTGTGCCTTGATGACGCCTGCGAGCGCGGCGGCGACGAGATCTGCGGAGCGATTAATGAGAGCAATGGCGACATGAGACATTGGGCCTTGATAGCGGCGTAACTGCGTCACGTGACCTGCATGGGTGTTTTCGTTGTCTTCTGGATCAAAATCCAAGCCGTCAGGCAATGCCATGCAGGCTTCGCGGCCCACGATCCGACCGTAGATTTTGGCCAAATAGCGGCCACTGACGGCTTTTTCTAAACGCTGGCGACCCGGCGAGTCGTTGGGGTTGTCTGCATCAAGCTCGTCGTCATAGTGTGATAGGCAAGCTGGGTGAAAGTTACCAAGCTCTAAATTCACGGCCATCAATTCATCTTGTCCCCACCGAGCGGCGATGTCGGGGGCGAGTTTGGTGATTTGAGTGGTGCGAAAAAATCCCGCTGCATTCATGCCCGTTCCTGCAATCAAACCCAAATATTGATCACAATCAGGCGACATCCATGCACCCGCAATCAGTGCTGTGACTGTGTCGTTTAAAACGGGGGTTTTCAGGGCTGTATGGCCTTGCGCTGTGATGGCTTGCGTGAGCAGGGCACGCGCAGATTGGCCTATCACGTCGTCAACGTTGATGTTTTTTGTCCAGTTGATGAGTGATGCATCACCGTCTGGTTTGTTTTCGCTGGGGTATGAGAAGCAGTAGCCCAAGTTGAATTCAGGTGGTGGTGAGAGCTTGTTTAATAAGCTCGCTTGTCGGTTAAAAAACTCATCAGCGGAAACATTGCCGGGAATCTGTGCATCAAACATCAGGGTTTTGTCAGCCAACGGGCCATTGATGAATTCGACGGTGTCGGCTGTCATCTTGATGTGTCCCGCGCGCACGTTTGTCCCGCCTGCATCCAAAATGAACGCTTCGCCAGATAAATTCTGTTTGGGCAATTTTAAATACGCAGGTAAAGACTTGATTTGTTGGCCTGCTTGACTCAAGCCTTTGTGAATGTTTGCAGCGAGTTCGTCACGTGCTTGTGTGAGTTGCTCATTGGTCAGCGTCAGCGCGGCGATGGCGTCGTCAAAGTTCATCGGATGTCCCCTCTAATCAGAGTTTTAGTTGTTTAAAAATACTTTTGAAAATTTACCCGCTTTTGCTTGATAGTTCAAGTTCTAATGAGAGCATGGTGCGTTTTATGGTTTTCGTTGCGCGATGGTTTCGGGTAAAGACAATTTTGAAAAAGCCGTGTTGTCATGAACACGGCTTTTTTGATTGGTGATTAAGCTTCAGATGTCTTGAGCTGCTCGATTTTGACTTTCCACTCTTTGGGGCCTGTCTCGTGCACGGATACCCCGTTTGAGTCAACGGCGACCGTGACGGGCATGTCCACGACATCAAACTCATAAATCGCTTCCATTCCCAGATCCGCAAAGCCGACGACCTTGGCTGCTTTAATGGCTTTTGAAACGAGATAAGCAGCACCGCCGACTGCCATGAGGTAGGCAGCTTTGTGCTTTTTGATGGCGTCAATACCCGCTGGGCCACGCTCAGATTTACCAATCATGACGGTCAAGCCCGTTTGAGCTAGCATCATTTCGGTGAATTTGTCCATGCGCGTCGCGGTAGTAGGGCCTGCTGGTCCAACGATTTCATCACGAACAGGGTCAACAGGGCCAACGTAGTAGATGGCACGATTGGTGAAATCCACGGGTAGAGCTTCGCCTTTGGCGAGCATGTCGGCGATGCGCTTGTGTGCCGCGTCGCGGCCAGTCAGCATTTTGCCATTGAGTAATAGTGTTTGACCGGGTTTCCAACTCGCAACTTGCTCTGGCGTGAGTGTGTTTAGGTCAACTCGTTGGCTTTTTTCGGTGTCTGGCGTCCAGTTGACGTTTGGCCATGTGTCGAGTGACGGTGGTGTGAGTACTGCAGGGCCGCTGCCATTGAGGGTGAAATGCGCGTGACGTGTGGCGGCACAGTTGGGCACCATACCGACAGGTAAAGATGCTGCATGAGTTGGATAATCTAAAATTTTCACATCCAAGACGGTGGTCAATCCACCCAATCCTTGTGCGCCAATGCCGAGTGCATTGACCTTTTCATAAAGCTCAATGCGTAATTCTTCGATGCGATTGGATGGGCCGCGCTCCAACAAATCAGACATATCAATTGGCGCCATGATCGATTCTTTGGCCAACAACATTGCTTTCTCAGGCGTGCCGCCAATACCCAAACCCAATATGCCCGGAGGACACCAACCCGCACCCATGGTGGGGACAGTTTTGAGCACCCAGTCCACGATGGAGTCGGACGGATTGAGCATCACCATTTTTGATTTGTTTTCTGAACCACCACCTTTGGCTGCGACGACGACATCCACTTCATCGCCAGCAACAAGTTCGATGTGGACGACAGCGGGTGTGTTGTCTTTGGTGTTGCGGCGTTTGCCTGCTGGATCTTCGAGAACTGAGGCACGCAAGACATTGTCAGGGTGTAAATAAGCACGGCGCACGCCTTCATTGACCATTTCTTGAACGGTCATTTTGCTGTCAAAACGCACATTCATACCGATTTTGAGAAATACAACGCAGATGCCTGTGTCTTGACAAATCGGGCGGCGACCTTCAGCGCTCATGCGGCTGTTGGTCAGGATCTGGGCAATTGCGTCCTTGGCCGCGGGAGCAGCTTCGCGCTCATAGGCTTTGGCCAAGGCTTTGATGTAGTCTTCTGGATGGTAGTACGAAATGTACTGAAATCCATCGGCGATGGAACTGATGAAGTCTTCTTGGGCGATGAGGGTCATGATGGTGTGCTCCGAGGTTTTGAAAAGAATTTTTTGAAAACAAAGTGGATGAACGTTAATTTTGACGAAGTAGTATTAGGGGGTTTTTGCGTTCGACAGGGCGCTCGCCAGACCAAACCTGAGACCATCGTCGACCATCAAGCTCAAAATTAGCCTGTTTGATGTCAATGTTCTTTGCGGCAAGGGCATTGGCTGTGCTCAAAATATATGGACAACGAACCTCTTTGAAAGCCTCTCGCATAGACACAAAAGGCACGTTGGCATAATAACGCATCGCCCCTCTGGTGTTCAATGACAAGTCATTGCCGTGGACACAAGTGGTTTGGACAGGCAGTTGTGCAGCCAGTGATTGGCCAGTGCTTTCGTAGCTGCGTGTTTCGTCAAGCCAAGGCATGGCAAGTGTAGCGAGCAATACCCACACCACGACCAAACCACTCGATGATAGAGCGACTGATTTCCAAATCGCGCGTGGTTGAAAATACAAACGCCAACGTAAGATGGTTAACCAAGCAATAGTCATCACAATGGCAATCAAAAATGGCCACCATTTGAATGCCATTTCAAAGTTTGGTGCCAGTTTATAAATGTTTTCAGAAAGTTGGGAAGGCGCACCAATCCACGCGGTCATCCAAAATAACCAAATGGTTAGAATCAGTGCAGAAAATGTCAGTAATGAAAACCAGTCAATGATGTTGGCTCGTCCACGATTGAGTGTGGCCAGACCAAAAGGAGCCAAAACCAAGAGTCCTGGTGTGAAAAACAACATGGATTCTTCGAATCTTTGTCCTGCGATGAGAAGGTGTAGGGCAGGGACGAGCAACAGTAGAATGCCCAGTGCCATCATGGGGCTTTGCCAGCGCATTTTCCATTGCCACAGACACCAAAGTGCCAAAGGCCAAATGGGCCAAGTGAATATAAAAATATTACGTCCAAAGAATGCCATGTCCTTTGACGAGAGCGGGGCGAAGTGTTGTTGGTCAAGCCATAATTGAAAAAACTCTCCGTCTTGTGCTGCACCAAGATACCAAGCAATCGGAAAGCCTAAACCAAATAGTAATACAACCGGCGACGTCTGCAGGCTCGTGTCGCGCCAATGAACAAAAAACAATACGCCCAGCGTCGCCACCACAAAAAACACAAACAAAGATAAAGGCAAAGTTAAGCCCAGAGCAGCTAATCCTGCCGCCCATGTCCAACGGCTGGTCAGTGGTCGAGTTAAGCTGGCCACTGCACCGTTGAGCCAAAGTAAAATAGCCATCAAAACGGTAGCGCCCTCACTGATATCATGGGTGTGCGCTGCGATACCGTAGGTCGCGATCATCAATAAAACAGCTGAGTCGGCTAACATGCGCGCATAGTCTTTTGCCATCGGTTCGCCGCCAAATGCCAAACGTTGTGGCTGGACCTCGTCACGGTTGCCCAGTCGATAGACCGCACTCCAAAGTAACGTCATACTGAAAAAATCTTGGCAGGCGATGGCAATCTGAGCAGAATGGAATGGACTAAAAATACCACTAAAAATCTTGATAAAAATCGCCCCAATCCAATAAGGCAAAGGACCGACGTCGGTGACAAGCATCCCTGCAACATTGGGCATTAACCAATCTGATAGCGCACCATCAGCCATGGTCAGCATGACCCCAAAACTACCCGCCTCTTGACGCCACAAGCCGCGCCAAGTTAAACCTGGAATGATATAAAGCAAAGCCATGAGCAACATAAAACGACGCGGCAAGAGGGCAGCATCCTGCTGATTCAGGCGCAATGGTGTAGGGATGTTAGGTGGCATGTGGTATTGAAAATTGACAAGCTAAAAGCAAAAAGGCAGCGTCAAGCTGCCTTTTTGTATGAGATTTATGGATGCACATAATGCTGCCCAATCTCATGGGTACGAAACGATTACTCAGCAGCTTTGGTAGCTGGCGTGCGCGAGCCGTATTTGCTGCGGAATTTCTCGACGCGACCAGCGGTGTCGATGATTTTTTGTGTGCCTGTGTAAAAAGGGTGAGATTCAGAAGAAGTCTCTAACTTAACCAGCGGATAAGTTTTGCCCTCAAACTCAATGGTTTCACGTGTGTTAACAGTTGAGCGTGTGACGAATTTAAAGTCGTTAGACATGTCGTGGAAAACCACTTCACGGTAATCAGGGTGAATGCCTTGTTTCATAATGTATCCTTACGGGTTAAGTGGCAGCCAATTGAGCCGCTGAAAAATTATCAGCCATTAACCCAATCACACGCCTAAAATAAAAAGCCGCTCATTATCACATAAGTTGTGACATCCGACAAGCGTCCTGTGGATTTTTCGTCAAAGAAGTCAATTGGCTGTCTTGTTTTAGAAACAGCGGTAGAATCTGCACTTTTAGTTATGGTAATCATCTCCAATGTCTGAATCAAAAATCGCAGCACCAGTCAAAAACTATATGACGCCTGCAGGTTTTGCACGGCTTCGTGCTGAGTTGACAAATCTGGTTGAAATAGAGCGTCCAGAAGTCACTCAAGTGGTTTCATGGGCAGCCAAAAATGGCGACCGTTCAGAAAACGGCGACTATTTGTATGGTAAGAAACGTTTGCGAGAAATTGATCGTCGCATTCGTTTTTTGATTAAGTCACTTGAGAATGCTGCAGTGATTGATCCTGCAGCACAAAAGCACGGCGAGCAAATCTTCTTTGGCGCGACGGTGACCTATTGGCGTGAAGCGGATGAATGCGAGCACCAAGTGGTGATTGTTGGAAAAGATGAGGTGGATACGGCGCGTGGCTGGGTGAGCTGGCACAGCCCTATTGCCAGAGCCATGCTGAAATCGCGTGTCGGCGATGAAGTTCGCGTTCGCCTGCCAGATGGCGTGGATGTGATTGAGATTTTGGATGTTCAGTATGTCGCTCTACAGAAGCTGTGACTTCAGGTGTTGGTTAACCGAATCTTGCCGAGCTTGTTTTTATATTTTCTTGTGACCAACGAGATTGACAAAAACTAATAATTTGTTGCTTTATGGTGCTCGCGCAATGTTTTTGTAGGAATTACCTTTATAAACAGAGTAAAACTGTTTGATTTTTAAAGGATTTTGTCGTAACATTCGTTCCAATCAAAGGTGGTTTTTAGGAATGCTCAACATTATTATTGTCATTCTATCTTCCTTGTTTTTTGCATAAAAAACAAACTTTTAAATTCTGTGGAACAATTTTTGGTTTATGAGCTGTATTTCGTTTAGCGATTGAAACGCAATGAGTGAACATAAAAATAGTATTTCCCACTAGTAGTTGTCCCAATAGCATATTCAATTGGGTCATCAGACTTAAATCATGGAGTACAACATGAAATACCTAAATAATAAACTGGCCATTACTTCTGTGGTGTCAGTTCTTGCGTTGACTTTGGCTTTGCCTGCAACAGCCAAAACCAATAACAAGCCGTCAGCGAAAACACCTGCAGCTGCAGCGAAAAAAGCAGTGGTTAAAACGTCAAATAAAGCCGCAGCAGTTAAACCGAAAGAAACAAAAAAAATTGCGGCTAGTAAAACAGCCAAGCCCGTTGCTTCTGCCAAACAAGTGAATGTGGCTAAGGCCAAACCTGCACCTGTTGTACGCCGCGTTTCTTATGGGCGCCAGTACGGCTTAGATCAAGCATATGATCCATTGAGCTTGCGTGCGAGTGTTGCGCTGGTGGTTGATCAAAATAGCTGGACAACCGTGTATGACAAAAACTCACATTCACAGTTACCGATTGCGTCTATTACCAAACTCATGACCGCGATGGTTACGCTGGATGCAGGTTTGGATATGAGCGAAACCATTACCATTAATGAAGAAGATGCGATGCATTATCGTTCATCACGCCTGGCGACGGGGACGACTTTGACGCGTCGAGATGTGCTCTTGTTGGCATTGATGTCTTCGGATAATCGTGCAGCTTACGCGTTGGGTCGTACTTATCCAGGTGGGCTATATGCCTTTATTCAAGCAATGAACGCCAAGGCGTCTATGCTTGGTATGAGTGGTGCTCGATTTGTTGACCCAAGCGGCTTGTCTGCCTCTAATCAAGCATCTGCTATGGATCTGGCGAAGATGGTTAATGCAGCCTCTCAGTACAAAGTGATTCGTCAGCTTTCTACCGCTGAGTCAGCTACTGTTTATACGCCATCTGGCCGCCAATTGGTTTATCATAACAGCAATCGCCTAATTTCTCGCAACATGGGCTGGAACATTGGACTCCAAAAAACAGGTACATTGACTGCAGCAGGTAAGTGTGTAGTGATTCAAGCCTTTATTAATGGCGCGCCAAAAATTATTGTGTTGCTTGATTCTGCCAATGCAAACTCGCGTGTCACTGATGCTCAAGCGATTAAAGACTGGCTCGAAGCAGGTGGTGCAGGCACCATTTCAAGTGTGCGTCGCACGGCTGAAAATAGCTGATGCATGATGACTTAAAGAAAAAGCCTTCCTTGTGAAGGCTTTTTCTTTCTGCAGTATTGGCTCAAAGAGTGAACCACTAAAAAGAAATATCTGTTAGGGCAACACGTCCAACAAACATTAACTCATGAATACAAAAGAATCTCAGAAACAGCACGATACGTCACATTCTTCTAAACAGCGCGGTGAGCATCGCCTTAAGGCGCGAGCTCGTCCAGCATCGGATGGCCGAATTAAAGGCACTAAAATAAATCGAGCTGTTGATTCTGTTGTGGCGGAAAAGTTTAAAGCCAGTATTGAGTTTCCAGAGGCTTTGCCTGTCAGTGCGGAGCGCACCAAAATCTGCGAACTGATTCAAAATCACCAAGTCATCATCGTTTGTGGTGAGACGGGCTCGGGCAAAACCACGCAGTTACCAAAAATGTGCTTGTCATTGGGGCGTGGCATTGGCGCGGGAGGGCTTGGCTTAATTGGTCACACGCAGCCACGACGGCTGGCTGCGACGAGCACGGCCAAACGAATTGCTGAAGAGCTCAATACACCACTGGGCGAGGTGGTGGGTTATAAAATTCGTTTTCAGGACAGGTTGCATGATGGGGCGTCTGTTAAGTTAATGACCGATGGGATTTTGCTGGCCGAGACGCAGACCGATAAACTGCTGAGTCAGTACGACACCATCATCATTGACGAGGCGCACGAGCGCAGTTTAAACATCGATTTTTTGATGGGCTACATCAAAGAAATTTTGCCTAAGCGGCCTGATTTAAAGCTCATTATCACTTCCGCGACGATTGATGCGGAGAGGTTCTCCAAACATTTTGCCAATGAGCAAGGTGACGCACCGATTATTAACGTCAGTGGTCGCACGTATCCAGTCGAAGTGCGCTATCGACCGATTCAGGCGAATGAAAATGACAAAGACCGTGATTTATATGACGGCATTGTTGATGCGGTTGATGAGTTGGCGCGTGAAGGTTCAGGCGATGTACTGGTGTTTTTGCCAGGGGAGCGCGAGATTCGCGAGGCGGCTGAGAGCTTGCGAAAGCACCATCCGCCACACGTCGAAATTTTACCGTTGTTTGCTCGACTGACCGCAGCAGAGCAGGAGCGAATTTTTAAACCATCAAATGCTCGACGCATTGTCCTTGCGACGAATGTGGCAGAGACCTCACTGACAGTGCCTGGGATTCGCTACGTGGTAGATTCAGGTTTGGCGCGGGTGAAACGTTACTCGTACCGTCAAAAAGTTGAGCAACTACAAATAGAATCCATCTCAAAAGCGGCGGCGAATCAACGTTCAGGGCGTTGCGGGCGTGTCGCAGCGGGGGTGTGTATTCGCTTGTATGATGAGGCAGAGTTCATTGCGCGGCCTGATTTTACAGACCCTGAGATTTTGCGCTCATCACTCGCCAGTGTGATTTTGCGCATGAAGGCGTTGGGATTGACATCGATTGAAGAGTTCCCCTTTGTCCAAGCACCGCTTAATCGGGCGATTGTCGATGGTTATCATTTGTTACAAGAACTCGGTGCGATTGATGACAAATACCGTTTGACGTCGATTGGTAATAACATTGCCAAACTACCCATTGATCCGAAAGTTGCCCGCATGATGCTCGCTGCGCGTGATGAAGGCGCTTTGCGCGAAATGCTCATTATTGCCAGCGCGCTGTCGGTAAAAGATGTGCGCGATCGCCCTGTCGATGTGCGTCCTCAGGCTGACGCTGCACATGCCAAATTCAACGACCCACGCTCTGAGTTTCTCACCTACCTAAAAATTTGGACGTGGTTTGAAAATGCAGTTGAGCACAAAAAGTCGAATCGCCAGCTTCAGGACAAATGCCGAGAAAATTTCCTCTCGCCGCTGAGACTTCGTGAGTGGCGCGACGTTCACACGCAGTTATCAAGCATGGTTAAGGAAATGGGGTGGCGCATCAATGAAGTGGAGCCGACGCATGAGCAACTCCATTGTGCGCTGCTCGCAGGATTGCTCGGTAACATCGGTTACAAAAATGACAAGGTGGATATAGCGGACAAGAATAAAACTGGGCAACGCCAACAATACTATCTCGGCGCACGCGGCATTCAGTTTTATCTCTGGCCAGGTTCGAGCGTGTCGAAGAAAAATGCACAGTGGGTCATGGCTGCCGAATTGGTGGAGACCTCACGCTTGTTCGCTCGGACGTTGGCAAAAATCGAACCACAGTGGTTAGAGAAGCTCGGTGCACATTTGCTCAAAAAATCGTACTCAGAACCACGATGGCGAAAACGCGCAGGACAGGTTCAAGCCGACGAGCGCGCGACATTGTATGGTCTCGTGGTGTACAGCCAACGACCTGTGAATTACTCGCGCATTGATGCTGTGCATGCACGCGAGATATTCATTCGCGAAGGGGTGGCGACGCATGATTTAGAAGGGCGCTTTCCGTTCATCACGCACAATCGCCAACTCATCGCGCAGATTGAAAACATTGAGCATAAATCACGTCGGCAGGATGTGCTGGTTGATGATGAGTTAATCGTCGCATTTTACGATTCGGTGATTCCTGCGGATATCTGTAACACACGCGCTTTACAAAAATGGCACGACGAAGTCACTCGTGCGAACCCCAAAATTCTGTACCTTTCACGCGATGAACTCATGCGCCACGAGGCGGCTGGGGTGACCACGGATGTATTTCCGAAAGTCATGAATGTGTCGGGTGTGGACTGCGCATTGACGTATCACTTTGAGCCGAACTCGCCGCGCGATGGCGTGACGCTGACGGTTCCGATTGCATTGCTCAATCAGGTTTCTGCGCATCAGTGCGATTGGTTGGTGGCGGGTATGGTTAAACCGAAAGCGCAAGCGTTGCTCAAATCATTGCCTCAGAAATTGCGTCGTCACTGTGTACCTTTGCCTGATTATGTCGATGAGTTCATTGAGTGGGCGAATGCTGAGAAAAAATCATCAGATAAGTTTGTGATTGATGCGTTGATTGAGTTCTATCGTTTGAAAACGCAGCAACTCATCAAAGCCACAGACTTTAAAACAGAGACGTTGCCCGCGCATTCGTTCATGAATTTTAAACTTGTCGATGAGTATGGTCGACAGCTTGAGATGAGTCGAAATCTGTCTTTGTTGCGCACGCATTTTGGTGGACAAGCACGCGCATCTTTTCAAGAAGCTGTGCCGAAAACCGATGTGCGTGAAACGGCGGTACCTGCTATTACAACTTGGGATTTTGGTGTGTTGCCTGAGCTGATGGAGTTGCAAAAAGGCGATAAAAAATTATATGGTTACCCTGCTTTACAAGCGCATGGTACGCACTGTGAGCTATCTGTGTGGGATGAGGAGTCGGTTGCACAGACGGTGCATGTCCAAGGTGTGCTGTGTTTGGCGCGTTTACAGCTTGCGGACACGATGAAGCATTTGGAGAAAAATATTCCTGATGCGATCAATATGGGGATGCTGTACACGGGATTAACCGCTGACAGTTTAGATGCTTTAAAGTCAGACATCGTGCAAGTGGCATTGCAACGTGCGTGTGGTTTGTCGGATGCGTCGCAAACACCGCGCGATGCGGAGAGCTTTAATCAAATGGTGGTTCAGGCGAAAACCCGCGTTGGGTTGATTGTTCAAGAGGTCTCGCGTCTGGTGCTGAATATTTTGACTGAGTGGCAAGCTGCGAGCAAAAAGCTCATGGGCGTTAAGCCGCATGTCAATACGTATCAAGACATTCAGTCGCAAGTCGAAAAACTCACACCGAAACGATTTTTGTTAAACACACCCTATACGCAATTGGCACATTATCCGCGTTACTTTAAAGCGATTGTATTACGTATGGATAAGCTGAAAAATGATGCCACGCGCGACACTCAAATCATGCGGGATATGTTGCCTTTGATTCAAAACTGGCAGCGTGCGGTGAATGAGCGACAGGGTGCTTTGGATGATGCACTGGTACAGTTTCGCTGGTTATTGGAGGAGTTGCGTGTGGGGTTGTTTGCGCAGGAGCTTCGCACGCCGATGCCTGTGTCGGTCAAACGGCTTTATAAAGTGTGGGAAAGTATGCAGCGGTGAGATTGATATTTAAAGGGGAGATGAATGAATAAATTGTGTCGTTTGTTTGGTGTAAAGCTAGATGGTCATGCTCAGAAGCTTGAGTTTGACGCAGCCATACGTGATGGGCTTCAAACCATTAGCAGCACTGTGCCTGCGATGATGATTTGGGCTGTGGTGACTGCGGCTGCGATGATGGGGGCTGGGATGCCGCCGTTGTATGTGTTGCTGATTAACCTCGTGGTTTATGCGGCGTCTGCTCAGCTGGCGGTGTTGGCGATGTTGATTGCGGGCGCACCGATGGTGATGATTTGGCTGACGGCATGTGTGGTGAATTTGCGGTTTGTGATTTTTAGTGCGTCGTTGAAACCCTATTTTCAGCACTTGCCGTTCAAACATCGTTGGTTATATGGTTTTTTGAATGGTGATATTAATTCGATGTTGTTCAATCATCGTTATCGCAATGAGGTGCCCACACAGGCGTCTGTACAACAAACAGGGTTTTTCTTGGGCATGGCGTTGACCAATTATTTGGTGTGGCAGGTTGGTACGGTGGCCGGTGTGTTGTTGGCCAGTTTGATTCCAGCCGAGTGGGGGTTGAAATTGGCGGCGGCTCTGACATTGCTGGTGTTGGTGATTAAGATTGTTGACCATTGGGCTGCGGTGGTAGGATGCTTGGTGACGGCTTTGGTGGCGTTGTTTTTTCAGTTTTTGCCGTTTAATCTGTGGATTTTCTTGGCGATTATTGTGGGAGTGGCCGCGGCACTGCTAGTGGAAACCGTTTGGCCGAATGGTTACTTGAATCAAAGCGCCAGATTGAGAGCGGTGCAGAGGGAGGTCTCATGACTGGAGCAGCACATTTTTGGATGCTGGCCGCAGTGGCTGGACTTGCGGTAACGACAGTGGTGACTCGGGGATTCTTTTTATTCACGCCGTCGAGCTTTGTTTTGCCACGCTTGGTGCAACGTGCGCTGAAATACGCACCGACCGCGGCGATTGTGGCGGTGATTACCCCTGATATTTTGATGCAGGGCGGCCAAGTAGATTTGAGTTGGCACAACAAAGCGTTGATTGCCACCTTGGTGGCCAGTGTTGTGTTTGTCTGGCGGCAAAGTTTGTTGTTGATGATTGCGGTTGGGATGTTGGTTTATACCGTATTGAGGCTGGGATTCGGGTGGTGATTTTGACGAAGTGGTACGCTGCTGGCGCAAAAAGTGTATCTGTGAACAGACCAATTTAGTGGCTATAGTGATTGAGAGTTGGCTTTATCACCCATTATCTAATTTTTCGGAGCATTTCATGAGTACTAACTTGGACAATCTGTGGATGCCATTCACAGCCAATAAGCAGTTTAAGGCTGCACCACGCCTGCTGGTTTCTGCCAAAGGCATGTATTACACCAGCCATGACAACCGCCAGATTCTCGATGGCACAGCAGGTTTGTGGTGTGTGAATGCGGGGCATGGTCGTGAGCAGATTGTCAATGCGATTACTGAGATGGCCAATATACTGGATTATGCACCGATGTTTCAGATGGGGCACCCCAAAGTATTTGAAGCGGCGACGAAATTGGCAGAAATCACGCCTGAGGGCATGAATAAAGTGTTTTTCACCAATTCTGGTTCTGAGGCGGTGGATTCGGCCTTAAAAATGGTGTTGACCTATCATCGTGCGAATGGCCAAGCGCAGCGCACAAAATTCATCGGCCGCGAGCGTGGTTATCATGGTGTGGGTTTTGGCGGCATTTCGGTCGGTGGTATTGGCGGTAATCGTAAGCACTTTTCGGCGAACCTCATGGTGGGTGTTGACCATTTGCCGCACACGTTGAGCATTGAGCACGCCGCTTTTAGCCGTGGCGAGCCTGAGTGGGGCGCGCATTTGGCGGATAACTTAGAAAATATTTTGGCATTGCATGATCCATCGACGATTGCTGCGGTCATTGTGGAGCCTTTGGCTGGTTCAACGGGGGTGCTGATTCCACCGAAAGGTTACCTCAAACGTTTACGCGAATTGTGTGATAAACACGGTCTGTTGTTGATTTTTGACGAAGTGATTACGGGTTTTGGTCGTTTGGGCACGCCATTTGCTGCGCAATATTTTGATGTCATACCTGATGTCATGACGTTGGCAAAAGGTTTGAACAACGCGGCGGTACCAATGGGAGCGGTGGTCTGCCGTGATGAAATTTATGAAACGGTAGTGAATGCGGCGCCTGAGAGCGCGATTGAGTTTTTTCATGGTTATACCTACACAGGTCATCCATTGGCAGCGGCTGCGGCTTGCGCGACACTGGACGTATACCGCGACGAAAAACTATTTGAGCGTGCAGCCAGTCTGTCGCAGCACTTTGAAAATGAAATCCACAAACTTCGCAGTGCGCCACATGTCAAAGACATCCGTAACCTTGGATTGGTCGGCGGCGTGGAGCTGAGTTCGCGAGATGGTGCAGTGGGTGCTCGTGCGTATGAGACTTTCCTCAAGTGTTATGAGGCGGGTGTGCTCGTGCGATACACAGGGGACATCTTGGCTTTCTCGCCACCACTCATTGTCTCCGAAGATGAAATTACGCGCATTTTCGCCACGGTCGGTGAAGCATTAAAAGCCGTTGCCTAACAACATCATTAATAGAGACAAAGGAAATGGAATGAATACGATTTTTAACTGGGTCAATAACGCGCCTGCTTCCAGTGATTCAACCCGCCGCAATGAAGTCACGAATCCAGCCACAGGCGCTGTCATCAGAGAAGTAGTTTTGTCTTCTGCTGACGATGTGAATCAAGCCGTTGCTGCGGCACAGGCCGCATTCCCAACATGGCGTGATACACCGCCCTTGCGTCGCGCGCGCATCATGATGAAGTTTCGTGAATTGCTCGAAATCAATCGCGATAAGCTCGCCGCATTGATTACTGAAGAGCATGGCAAAACCTTTGACGATGCGCAAGGCTCGGTGACGCGTGGCATCGAGGTGGTTGAGTTTGCACAAGGCATCGCGCACATGCTCAAAGGCGAGATTGCTGAAAATGTCGGTACGGGTGTGGATTCGCACTCGTTGCATCAGCCGCTCGGGGTTTGTGCTGGCATTACACCGTTTAACTTTCCTGCCATGGTACCGTTGTGGATGTTTCCGATGGCGATTGCGTGCGGTAATACCTTTGTACTCAAACCTTCTGAAAAAGTACCGTCTTGCTCAATGTTACTCGCTCAGTTGGCCAAAGAGGCAGGCTTGCCTGACGGCGTTTTGAATATTGTCAATGGTGATAAAGAGGTGGTGGATGCGCTGCTCACGCATGATGATGTGAAAGCCGTGTCGTTTGTTGGCTCAACACCGATTGCTAAATATATTTATCAAACAGCCGCAGAACACGGTAAACGTGTGCAGGCTTTAGGCGGTGCAAAAAATCACGGTGTGGTCATGCCTGATTGTGATTTGGAGTTCACCGTTAATGCGCTCATGGGCGCAGCGTATGGCTCAGCAGGTGAGCGTTGTATGGCAATTTCAGTGGCGGTTGCCGTCGGTGATGTCGCTGATGTGTTAGTTGCGAAGTTGGCAGAAAAAGCGGCTGCACTCAAAATCAACAATGGCATGGTCACAGGTACCGAAATGGGTCCAGTCATCTCCGCGGCTCACCGAGACAAAGTGATTGGTTACATTAATGCGGGTCAAAACGAAGGTGCGACGCTCGTCGTCGATGGTCGTGGTGTATCGGTTGATGGTCATGAGAACGGCTTTTTCGTCGGTGGCACGTTGTTTGATCACGTCACGCCTGAGATGACGATTTATAAAGAGGAAATTTTCGGCCCTGTTCTGTGCGTGGTTCGTGTGGCGACATTGGAGGATGCGATTGCACTGATTAACCGCAACATGTACGCCAACGGTACAGCTGTTTTCACCAGTAATGGCGCGGTGGCGCGACGTTTTGAAAACGCGATTGAGGTCGGTATGGTGGGTGTGAATGTGCCTATCCCAGTACCTATTTCGTTCTTCTCTTTTGGTGGCTGGCGCAATTCGCTGTTTGGTGACCAACACATCTATGGGCCCGAGGCGATTCGCTTTTATACCCGTAGCAAAGTCATCACGCGTCGTTGGCCTGAATCAGGCATGGCTCATGCCAACTCATTCGTGATGCCGACGTTGGGCTGATTGATAAAAAACCGCTTGTGTTGATACAAGCGGTTTTTTATGGGTGTTAACCATCGTTGTGTCTTTTAGCCTTTTGTGCCAAAAATACGATCACCCGCATCGCCTAAGCCTGGGACGATGTAAGCGTGTTCATTGAGCATTTCATCGAGTGAGGCGACGTATACTTTAATCTCTGGATGAGCTGCGTGAAAAACTTTGATGCCTTCTGGTGCAGCGACGAGCGCGAGGAAACGGATGTTTTCTGGTGTGACACCTCGCTTGATGAGGACGTCAACGGCATGGATGGCGGAATAACCTGTTGCAAGCATGGGGTCGCAGAGGATGAATAATCGCCCTTCAGTTTCGGGCAATCGCACGTAGTACTCTACAGGGCGATTATCCACTGCACGGTAGAGACCAATGTGGCCTTGGCGTGCGGAGGGGAGAAGATCAAGTAGTCCGTCTGCCATGCCGAGACCCGCGCGAAGGACGGGAACAATGGCGACTTTTTTGCCTGCGATGACGGGTGCGGCGAGGTCACACAGTGGTGTTTTGATGTCTTTCGTTGTCATGGGGAGGTCGCGGGTGAGTTCATAACCCATGAGCAGCGTGAGTTCGCGAAGCAGTGCACGGAATGTGCGGGTCGACGTTTGCTCGTCACGCATGTGTGAGAGTTTGTGGGCAACGAGCGGGTGATTGACGACGTACAGATTTGGGTGATTGGGGTGTGGGGTCATGGTGTGGCGATAGGTGGGTTGATGATGGTGGAATTTTAGCAGGGTGTTTGCGAAAGTTCACAGAAAGTTGTGTGATATCTTGCCAATTTTATCTCTAAAATTTTTGAAGTGGTTCTGTAGTAATGAGTTATAGCGCAATGATCCCAGTAAGGGATGTGCTAATTTTATGTGGTCATGAGTTTGGTTTTTTTGTTGTTTTGCGTATTTCTTTGGTGGTGGATAAAGGGAAATTCACTTTTTAGACATTTTTTGAAGGCGGCGATAAGTGCCTACGGTATAATTTTCGGGTTTCGCTGACAAGTGAGTTTGTGAATTAATTTGTATTAAGACAGGAGAATGAAATGGCGGGAGACTTTTTTCCAACATGGACTGAAAAACATCATGGCGTGATTGCCCCTGATGAGCGTTTGCCTATGGGACAGACCGCTATGATGGGGGTTCAGCATGTCATTGCCATGTTTGGTGCGACGATTTTGGGGCCCTTGTTGATGGGGTTTGACCCAAATGTGGCGATTCTAATGTCTGGTATTGGCACTTTATTGTTTTTTGTGGTGACTGCTGGTCGCGTGCCGAGCTATCTTGGCTCGAGCTTTGCATTTATTGGACCTGTGGCGGCTGCGACAGCATACACGGCAGCGTTCACGCCGAATCCCAATGTGTCGGTGGCTCTGGGTGGGATTGTGGTGTGTGGCGTGGTTTATTTTTTGATGGGGGTGCTGGTGCACTTCATGGGCACATCGTGGATAGAAAAACTCATGCCACCTGTGGTCACGGGGGCTGTGGTGGCGGTAATCGGCTTAAATCTCGCCGGTGTAGCGGTGATGGGGGCTAAGGCGTCAAGCGCAGATGCGTGGTACATGATGATGACGGTGGTGTGTATTGCAGCGACAGCGGTGTTTGGTGCGGGGATGATTCGACGATTGCTGATTTTGGTGGGGTTGCTGCTGGCGACACTTTTGTACGTGTTGTTTGTCAACGTGCTTGGTTGGGGTGTTGGTGGTGAGCATGGGGCTAAGGCTTTCGATTTCTCAAAGGTCTCTGATGCGCCATGGTGGGGTGTGCCGACACTGACATCGCCTGTATTTGACACACAGGCGATTTGGCTGATTGCACCGATTGCGGTGATTCTCATTGCAGAGAATCTTGGTCATCTACGCGCAATCAGCGGAATGATGGGCAAGGATATGAATCCGTACATGGGGCGTGCTTTTATGGGTGACGGCTTGGCGACGGCTTTGTCTGGGTTCTTTGGTGGTACTGGTGTGACAACCTACGCAGAGAACATCGGCGTGATGGCGGTGACCAAAATTTACTCAACATTGGCTTTCGTTTTTGCAGGTGTATTTGCGATTTTGTTGGGGTTCTCGCCTAAAGTGGGTGCTTTGATTGCTTCGATTCCTGCGCCTGTTTTGGGTGGTGTTTCGATTGTGGTGTTTGGATTGATTGCGGTGGCTGGGGCGAAAATCTGGGTGGACAATAAGGTTGATTTCTCTAAGAATCATAATCTGATTGTCGCGGCTGTGACTTTGATTGTTGGGGCGGGCAATATGTCGTTGCACATTGGTTCGTTTGAATTGGGGGGGATTGGTGTGGCGACATTTGGTGCCATTATTTTGTATGCGTTTTTGCGCTTGGGTGCTAATCGTATTGATTGATTACTTTCATCTGCACGAAAACTGTGCAAATCATACTGAAGAACTATTCGATTGTTAAAAAACCACCCGAATGGGTGGTTTTTTATACAAGGAATGCACCAAAACGAAGAAATTGCACCAAAATAATGCAATAATGAGGTGGTTGCACCAAAATAAACCAAAAGCCAAAAACCCGCTTCGCCTAAGATAGACACCAGTTGAAACGCGCGCACTATGCACCACAAAGCGAGCGAAATGTAGACACATAGCCTAACAGGGCACGTTCATCTTCTAACACGAGGAGTTTTAAAAATGAGTGAGATTGCAAAAGTCATGCAGTTGGTCAAAGACCAAGATGTGAAATTCATTGATTTTCGTTTTACAGACACCAAAGGCAAAGAGCAGCACGTTTCTGTGCCTGTATCAGCTTTTGATGAGGACAAATTCGAGTCCGGCCATGCATTTGATGGCTCGTCGATTGCGGGTTGGAAAGGCATTGAGGCATCTGATATGTTGTTGATTCCAGACCCAGCAACAGCCAACATTGACCCGTTTACCGCAGAAACCACATTGAACTTGACTTGTGATGTCATAGAGCCAGAAGATGGCAAAGGCTATGACCGCGATCCACGCTCGATTGCGAAACGCGCTGAAGCGTACCTCAAATCAACGGGTTTGGGCGACACAGCGTACTTTGGTCCAGAACCAGAGTTCTTCATTTTTGACTCAATCCGTTACAAAATCGACATGCAAGGCTCATTCGTGCGCATCGGTTCAGAAGAAGCGGGCTGGTCATCATCAGTGAAAACCGAAGGCGGCAATCTCGGTCATCGTCCTGGCATCAAAGGTGGCTATTTCCCAGTCGCACCAACTGATACATTCATGGATATGCGTTCTGAAATGTGCTTGTTGCTGGAGCAACTTGGTGTGCCTGTTGAAGTACATCACCATGAAGTCGCTGGTGAAGGCCAAAACGAAATCGGTACAAAATTCTCAACGCTGGTTCAGCGCGCTGATTGGACTCAAATTCTCAAATACGTGGTTTGGAACGTGGCACATGCTTATGGCAAAACCGCAACATTCATGCCAAAACCAGTTGTCGGTGACAACGGTTCGGGTATGCACATCCACCAATCGATTTGGAAAGATGGTCAAAACTTATTCGCAGGTGACGGTTACGCAGGTTTGTCTGAAACCGCTTTGTACTACGTGGGCGGTATCATCAAGCACGCGCGTGCATTGAATGCAATTACCAACCCATCGACCAACTCGTACAAACGCCTCGTGCCACACTACGAAGCACCTGTGAAGTTGGCGTATTCTGCGAAAAACCGCTCAGCGTCGATTCGCATTCCATTTGTCTCAAATCCAAAAGGTCGCCGCATCGAAGCACGCTTCCCAGACCCAATGGCCAATCCATACTTGGCATTCGCAGCGATGTTGATGGCAGGCTTGGACGGTATTCAAAACAAAATCCACCCTGGTGACCCAGCGACGAAAAATCTTTATGACTTGCCACCAGAAGAAGATGCATTGGTACCAACCGTGTGCAGCTCGTTAGAGGAAGCATTGGAAGCGTTGGATGCGGATCGTGAGTTTTTGACGCGCGGAGGTGTGTTTACTGACTCGATGCTCGACGCGTACATCGCGTTGAAAATGGAAGATGTCAAGTTGACTCAGATGACAGCCACCCCGCTGGAATTTCAGTTGTACTATAGCCTGTAATCAGTTGATTCGTGTGCGCGGCGGTGATGGTGAACTCCGATAGTTGATAATGACCATGCCGCGCATACGTTAAAAGCTTCTTTTCTCGTGTGAGAAGTTAATGCGCTGGTACGGTGACCGTATCAGCGCTTTTTTTGATGAGTTTCATGCTAAAAATGATGCTAAAAAAAGCCACACAAATGTTTTTCATAACCACGATGTTCAGCGCGAATATCGTGACGGCGCACGCCCAAACCACAGAAACAAGCATCTATATTTGCACGCAAGCAGATGGCAGTATCAAACTACAAAACCTCAATGCGGGCAAAAACTGCACGACAAAAACTGTGCGCATCACCGAACCCGTGCGATTACCGCGCGTCGTTACAAACCCTGGTGATCCTCAACCTGCGGCCAATGCCATCATCATCGGCTCTCGTGTGAGCCAGCAAATACAAGGGCAGCGAGACACAGGTCGTGAAGCGATTCTGCGCAATGAGCTATTTCTGGCTCAAGCCTTACTGGCGAAGCTACAAAACGAATTTCAAAATGGCACACCAGAGCGTCGTGGTGACGAGCGAAACTATCAAAAGTACCTTGACCGCACTGAGCAACTCAAACAACAAATCAGCCTCACGCAAGCAAATATCTCTGCGTTGAGCCGTGAGCTGTCGCGGATGCCTTAATGCCACACACATTCCCCAACATCGCTGTGGATAGCCTGCAAGTAGCCGTGGTCATACTTGACCGAGGCGCACGCGTTTGTTCGCTCAATGCAGCGGCGCAAGCCATGTGGGGCAGCGCGCTGAATCATGCGCTTGGTGCGACGTTGGATCACTGGTTTGTCAATGATGAGACACTGATTACATTGCAAACCCACATGGCGCAGGGTAAAAACGAAGTGTGCCGCGGTGTGCTTAAACTGCTTCGCTCGAATGAGTCAGGCAGTGTGCTTGTGCATGTGGTGTTGTCACCTGTCTCACCCTCAGATGAGAACCCACGTGCTGAACCATTGTCCTATTGTCTCGAATGTCATCAACTCGGCTCATACGAGCACGTTAATCAAGACAACCAGTGGCGATCACAGGTTCAAAATCACCAAGACCTCATGCGTCAGCTTGCTCATGAAGTGAAAAATCCGCTCGGCGGCATTCGAGGTGCAGCACAATTACTTCAGGACGAATTGCGCGAAGTCGCGCCTGAGCTGACTGAATACACCGAAATGATGCTCACCCAAGTGGATCGCTTAAAAAACTTGGTTGATCAATTTTTAGTACCGTATCGAAAAGGCAATGCGCAAATGGCCGCGCTCAATGTCCATGAAGTCTGTGAAGCGGTTTATCGCATCGCCAAAATTGAGTTCCCGCAAATCGATTGGGTTCGCGACTATGACGTCAGCGTTCCGGATGTGGTGGGCGTGTCAAATTACTTACAGCAGCTTCTGCTCAACCTTGTCCAAAATGCAGCCCAAGCAGTACAGCACAACGAGACCGCCATGCCCCATGTCATCATTAAGACCCGCGTGGCTCGAAACACCATGGTGGGACACACCATGCACCATTTGATGGTTGAGCTATCGGTGATTGATAACGGCGCAGGCGTGCCGCCTGAGATTTACGATACTTTGTTTTTGCCGATGGTCACTCAGCGTGAGGGCGGCACAGGCCTTGGGCTTTCCGTTGCGATGCAAATTGCTCAGCAGCATGGCGGCACGATTGAAGTGGATAGCCGAGTGGGACACACGCAGATGAAGCTGCTTTTACCCGTGGCGAAAGCCTGATGTGAGCGAATCTATGGCAATGCAAGTACAAAATAGCGGCTGAAGTTTTAAAAAAATCGTGTGGAACAATCAACCCACAATCGATACAAAGGAGAAAAACCATGTACGGCTTAAACGACAAACCCACTGTCTGGGTGGTGGACGATGACAAAAGCATTCGCTGGGTACTCGACAAAGCCTTGCAAAAATCTCGCCTGCCTTACCGCATGTTTGCCGATGGTCAAGAAGCCCTTGACGCACTTGAAGCATGGCAGCGACAACCGTCGAAATCCCGTCAACCGGGTGATTATCCCGCGTTATTGCTGTCAGACATTCGTATGCCGAACGTCTCAGGCATCTCGTTGCTACAAGGGTTCAAAGAAATCGCGCCCGACGTTCCCGTCGTCATGATGACGGCGCACGCTGACCTTGATAATGCGGTTTCGACATTTCAGATGGGTGCTGCTGAGTACATTGCCAAACCTTTTGATACCGACGAGCTAATGGCGTTGCTCAAGCGATTTTTGCAGCCGGCCAGTAGTCAGAGTCCTGTGACGGTGGAAGGGGGGACACAAGCTGAGCATACCTTTGGTCTGTTTGGTCAAAGCCCAGCGATTTTGCAAGTTCTGCGAACCATCGGACGCCTGTCTGCGACGCAAATCAATGTATTGCTCACGGGTGAAACTGGCTCAGGCAAAGAGCTCGTCGCTCGCGCCCTACACAACACTAGTGCACGCTCGGCCAAACCATTCATCGCCATCAGCACCGCCGCGATACCCGCACATTTACTGGAGTCTGAATTATTTGGTCATGAAAAAGGGGCTTTCTCAGGTGCGAGCACAACCCGCACAGGGCGGTTTGAAGAAGCCGCAGGCGGGACGTTGTTTCTCGACGAAATCGGTGATATGCCGCTTGATTTGCAAGCACGCTTGCTGCGTGTATTGTCGGAAGGCGTCTTTTATCGCGTCGGTGGAAATGCGCTTGTTAAGGCCGACGTTCGTGTCATCGCCGCCAGTCATCAGGACTTAGCCCAACGGGTTGCTCAAGGTCAATTCAGAGCAGACTTATACCACAGACTCAATGTCGTTGGTATTCACTTGCCGCCACTGCGTGAACGCTCCGAGGACATTCCACTGCTCATGCATCACTTCCTCGCCAAGGCCGCTCGAGACCTCGGTCAGCCGCAAGCGAAAACCCTCACGTCGTCTGCGATGGCGATTTGCCAAAAAGCGCACTGGCTCGGCAACGTTCGTCAGCTCGATAATGTTTGTCGCTGGCTCACCGTTATGACCCCCACGCCTGAAATCAATGAAGCAGACTTACCCACTGATGTGCGCGAGATACTAGCCATGGCGATTTACTCTGCAGACGAGCGTGATGTCCAAAATCAAGGCAATCAACCAGTGACAAACATCACTTACTGGCAAGACGCCTTGCGGCTTGCAGTCGATAAGGCTCTGATGGATGGTCAGCCTGCTGTGATGATTAAACTTCAGGATCAGTTCGAGCAAGTAGTCATTGCCCAAGCGCTCAAGTACACCCACAATCACCGACAAAAAGCGGCACAGCTGCTCGGAATCGGTCGAAACACTATCACGCGCAAAGTCAAAGACTAATTGCGGTGGCGTAGAACAAAAAAATCAAAGTTGAATTAAACGATGTTGATGATGTGCTGCATGAGGCGCTTTGGATTCAGGCTGATAGTAAGTTGATTCAACGAGCTGTGATAAATTTAATCACCAACGCTATCAGATATAGCCCAGATGATACTCAGATTCGGGTGACGGTATCGGCCAGTACAGGTTATGTGGCGTTGGCATGAGTTCACAAAAATTAGCAGCACTGTGCCAAGAGTCACAAATGCGCATGATTGATTCAGAGAAACATACCGATGCCGCAGGCAGCCTTGGTATCGGATTGAATATGGTGAAAACTGTGATGCAGCGACATAAAGGCGAATTGCGCATTGAAAGCGAGCTTGGCAAGGGCAGTACTTTTACACTGATATTGCCTGTACCTTAGTTCAGTCAAAGGGGCTGATGAATCAAGCCCCTTCATTATGATCGTGAATCATGTTTGACATGATTCACGTCGGCACAATCCATTTATCATCACTTGCCATCCTCTAAATGCGATTTAGATCTTTCGCAAAACCATGATAAAACCATTGCGGTAGCACAATATCTTGCATTTAGCCGATAGCTGTTTGACTATCGAGGTGGGCGGCCAAATCACGCAGTGCTGTGCGCAGTCCTTCTTCAATCACGGGGTGATAGAACGGCATGGCGAGCATTTGATCGACCGTCAGTCCCATTTGATGAGCCCATGCCAATAAGTGCGCGATGTGCTCGTTTCGTGGACCAATCATTTCTGCACCCAAAAACTTTCTCGTCTGGATGTCTGCATAGACGCGCAGTACACCGTGGTTGACGAGCATGACGCGTGATCGGCCTTGATTGTGAAAAGACACTTGGCCTGCCGAAGATGTGCTCAAATCAAGTTCTCGAAAGTGTGTGCCAACACTGGCGATGTTTGGATCTGAAAACACAATGGCAATCGGCGTGCGACGGTCGCCCAATTCGATAGGTGCGTTGAGTGCGATGCGTGCGGCATTTGCTCCTGCAATCGCGCCTTCATCAGCCGCTTCGTGCAAGAGGGGTAGCTCTGCATTGGCATCACCGGCGATGAATATGTGTGTGTCACCTATTTGCATGGTGTGTGGGTTAAAAGCAGGAATGCCTTTGTCATTTAGAGCGACAGCGGTGTTAGGCAGATTTAGTTTATCTAAGTTCACGCGGCGACCTGCGGTTGAGATGAGGTATTCAAAAACTTTGCTGTGTGAGATGTCGTTGTTGTCCACGTAATGAATCAGTACGCCGTCGGCGACACGCTCAACGCTGGTGATGCGCCCATCACTGATGTAATTCATCTCGTTTTGAAAAAACTTGAGTGCTTCATCACGTACGACAGGGTCAGACAAGTGAGCGATGTGGTGGCGACGACCCATGAGTGTGACATCCACTCCAAGTCGAGATAATGCTTGACCGAGTTCTAACCCGATGACGCCTGCGCCGACGACGAATGCACTTTTTGGTAAATCAGTCCAGCTAAAGACGTCGTCATTGACCACTAGTCTGTCACCAGCGGCTGCGAGTTCCACGGGTTTGATGGGGGTTGAGCCTGTGGCGATGACAATGGACTTGGCGTGGATGATTGCGCTCCTACCATTTTCTAAAGCGACCTCTAACGTGTGTGCGTCTTTGAATGTGGCGTAGCCATGCAATTTGTCATTGGCGTCAATGCTCTCAACACCCTCAAGCACAAAGCCGACGAAGCGGTCACGTTCAGAACGTACACGATTCATGACGCGGACACCATCAACGGTGGCAGCAGGGACATCAATACCAAATGCCTTTAACTTATCCTGAGCGTGTATGGCTTCGGCTGCGGCAATCAGCAGCTTCGACGGCATACAACCCACGCGGGCACAAGTCGTGCCATAAGGGCCGCCTTCGACAATGAGGGCAGATACACCTTGCTTGCGTGCGGCACGGTATGCTGCTAAGCCTGCGGTGCCTGCGCCGATGACGGCGACGTCGATGGTGATGTCCAGAATTTTGGGAGTACTCATATTAAAATCCAATTCGTGGTTGAGATTGTTTGACGATGGCGTGTTTAGATTGGTACGTGGAGCTGCGATTGGTTTTGATTGAAGGTTGGTACTCGAACAGTCGCGGATTACGCCTAATTTCACAATCAATTGATTAATAATGAAGCTAACTAAAATAATGATGCGGTAAAAATTGGCGGGCATGAATGCCCGCCTTACAGATGCCGATTCTTAACTCAGGGTTAAATTAGGCACGTGCTTTAATCCAGCTCAAAATATCGTCAGAGCCACCAACCAGTGCGCCATCAACAAACATCTGCGGTGATGTGGCGCGACCAGCCACGGCAGATAACAAACGTTGGCGCACGCTATCAGCCAAAGGCATTTCAAAGTACGACACATTCGCCGCGTTTAATGCTTCTTTTGCGGTAGTACAAAATGGGCAGCCTGGCTTGGTGAAAAGGGCCACTTGTTCAGGTTTCGCAGCAGCTGGTGCGATGTGGTTGAGCATGGTGTCAGCGTCTGATACGAGGAACGGGTCGCCTTCGACGTCTGGTTCGATGAACATTTTGTCAACGATGCCATCTTTGACGTACATCGAGTAGCGCCATGAACGCTTGCCAAAACCAATTGCTTCTTTACCAACCAACATGCCCATACCTTCAGTGAACTCGCCGTTGCCATCAGCAATCAAACGCACATTGTGCACGCCTTGATCCGCGCCCCATGCTTCCATTACGAAGCCATCGTTGACCGATATGCACAAAATGCTGTCTACGCCTGCGGCTTTAAACGCGGGTGCGAGTTCTTCGTAGCGCGGTAAATGGGTCGATGAACAAGTCGGTGTGAATGCGCCAGGCAAAGAAAATACCACAACGTTTTTACCTTTGAATAATTCGTCGGTGTTGGTTTTGACCCATTGATTGTTTTCACGCAGCATGAAGGATACTTGCGGTACGGCTTTGGTTTCGTGATTGGCTAATGTCATGTGTTTCTCCATTTGATTAAAAATGACTCATTCGGTGTGTTTGAGCATGTGGGCATAATACAGGTGGAACGACTGCACGTCTAATGAAGGTTTTAAATGATTACGATAGCTATAAGCTAATTAAATAGATTTTTAATTTAATTTAACAATGATTTTGCATCCACTATGCGTGCTTAAATTGAAGAGGGTTGGATATTCTTCACCTGAATGGCTGTTTCGCAGCGTTCCGCATTTTCATAAATGCGCTCAAACAGATTTATGGTGTTGATCTGGCGACTGTTTTCTATCTATGCTTATGATTTTATGGGAGTAACTTTTATTTAATGGGGTTGTATTTGGTGCTAAGCAGCCAAAACTTGCGGTGGCGAGCCGTGCTAAAATGCCATTTAGCGCTCGTCATTTCATCATCCACAAAACAATAAACCATTATTCTGAGGGGTTCATGCTCACCAACGACCAACAAATCAATTTAATGCTCACGCAAGTGCGCACGCATTTGGCGCAAAACACACAGCCGATTGGGTTTTTTGGACATGGGATTGATTTTTTGGCACAAGCCGAGGCTTGGCGCTCGTTTGATGAGCGGCTGTTGCACCATTTTCCTGCGCTGATTCGCGAGCTGAATCAGGTTTATGGTGAACGCTCAGATTTTCTTGAGTTTGTGCAATCGTTGGTTTTAGCAGCATATGTTAGCTGGCAGCAACGCTCGCCATTATTAAAGGCTCAGGATGCCACCCGTGAAACGACGCCTGATTGGTTTGCCTCTGAGCAAATGGTCGGCGGGGTGTGTTATGTTGATTTGTTCGCGGGTAATTTGCAAGGCGTTGTGGCGCAGATTCCGTATTTTAAAGAATTGGGCTTAACCTATTTGCACTTGATGCCACTATTTAAATGTCCAGAGGGGCAAAGTGATGGTGGTTATGCGGTGAGCAGCTATCGGGAGGTCAATCCTCAATTGGGCGCTATTGAAGATTTGGCTGCTGTCGCGGCGGCTTTGAAGGCAGCAGGTATTACATTGGTGGTGGATTTTATCTTCAACCATACGTCGAATGAGCACTTTTGGGCGCGCGAGGCTTTGGTAGGTAATCCGTTGTATCAAGACTTTTATTACATTTATCCCAATCGCACCGTGCCAGATGCCTTTGATGCGACGGTGAGGGAGATTTTCCCTGACCAGCATGCGGGCGCATTTTCGCAGCTCGATGATGGGCGTTGGGTATGGACGACGTTTAATAGCTTTCAGTGGGATTTAAATTATAGCAACCCCGCAACTTTTACCGCGATGGCGCAAGAAATGCTGTTTATTGCCAATCTCGGTGTGGATATTTTGCGCATGGATGCTGTGGCATTTATCTGGAAAAAACTGGGTACAGATTGTGAAAACTTACCTGAAGCCCATGCGTTGATTCGCGCGTTTAATACAGTCGCTCGCATCGCTGCGCCGAGCCTACTCTTTAAGTCTGAGGCCATTGTTCATCCTGATAAGGTTGTTGAATACATCTCATCAGATGAATGTCAGCTCTCGTATAACCCACTGCAAATGGCATTGTTGTGGAACTCTTTGGCGACCAGAGAAGTGAATTTGCTCGAGCAAGCGTTAGAGCGACGTCATAATCTGCCCGCCCACACCGCTTGGGTTAATTACGTGCGTTGCCACGACGACATTGGCTGGACATTTGCTGATGAGGATGCCGCAGAGTTTGGGATTAACGGGTTTTCGCATCGGCAATTTTTAAACCAGTTTTATGTGAATCGCTTTGAAGGCAGTTTTGCGCGAGGCGTGCCGTTCCAAGACAATCCACAAACAGGTGATTGTCGCATCAGTGGAATGTGTGCCTCCTTGGTCGGACTGGAGCAGCAAGACGCTTATGCGGTGGACAGAATTGCCTTGCTGTACAGTGTGGCTCTGAGCTCGGGCGGCTTACCTTTGATTTACTTGGGTGATGAAGTGGGCACACTCAATGACTATGATTATGTGAATGATGCACACAAGGCGTCTGATAGTCGCTGGGTTCATCGACCACGTGTTGATGTGTCTCGATATGCACAACGTTACGAAGCAGGTACAGATGCGGCGATGGTGTTTGGGCGTTTGCGACGCATGATACAGGTGCGTCAGGGGACTCCTGCACTCGGTGGTACGCAACTGACTGTTTTTCATACACACAACCCTCATGTGCTCGCGTACTGGCGCGGTGTAGAAGATGGCGAGCGAGTACTGGTACTTTGTAACTTCAGTGAGTTTGCACAATCAGTGGCAGCCGAGACGTTGATTGCGTTGCCGTCACTGCTGGTTGATTTGTTGTCGGGGCAGTCGGTATTGGTGGGTTCTGGAGTGACGTTGTCCGCTTATCAAGTGCTTTGGCTGAGTGTGCCACCTCAGTTAAGTTGATTTTTTTGCGTTGAGTTTTTGTCGAGGCGGGCGTGCGCCCGCCTTATGATTTTAAAGAGGGTGGTTGATTGTCACTCTGGTTTTTTGATTTTATTTTGAAAGTTTTGAGGCTGTTGTATGTTATTTAAATGGTTTGAGCGTCGTATTGATCCATATCCACCTGAAGAGCCGACGCCACCGCGCGCGGGTTTGCTGCCTTTTCTGTGGTCATGTGTGGATGGTTTGCGGGTGTATATCTTGGCATTGATGGTGTTGACAGCACTGATTGGTGGGTTTGAGGCGCTTTTATTTAGCATGATGGGCAAAGTGGTTGATTGGTTGGCCACGACTGCCCCTGCGCAGCTGTGGGTTGAGCGTGGCGATGCCTTGATGTGGATGGTGGCGCTGATTGTTGGCAGCCCGATTGTGGTGGCGCTGCACTCTATGATTAAGTTACAAACATTGCAAGGCGCGTTCCCGATGCGACTGCGATGGAACTTTCATCGTTTGATGTTGGCGCAGAGTATGGGGTTTTATCAGGATGAGTTTGCGGGACGTGTGTCGGCGAAGGTCATGCAGACTGCACTGGCGGTGCGCGATACGGTCATGTTGTTTGCAGACATTATGGTGTTTTTGGTGATTTATTTTGCGACGTCGGCGTTGATTTTAGGAGAGCTTGGTCTGTGGCTTATGGTTCCATTGCTCTGTTGGGTGGTGCTGTATGCGTGTGCGGTGAAGTTTTTTGTACCACGTTTGGCACGTACGGCTCGCGCACAGGCTGATGCACGTTCGTTGATGATGGGGCGTATTACGGATGCTTACTCAAATATTGCCACTGTGAAGCTATTTTCGCATGCCTCCCGTGAGTCGGGTTATGCAAAAAATGCGATGCAAGAGTTCATGGTAACGGTATTCAAACAAATGCGTTTGGGTTCGAGTTTTGAAATTGTGAATCATATTTTGAGCATGATGCTGATTCTCGGCACGGCGGGGGTGGCACTTTGGCTTTGGCAAACAGGTCAAGTGGGTGTTGGCGCGGTCGCAGCGGCCACCGCTATGGCACTGCGCTTGAATGGCATGGCGCAGTGGATTATGTGGGAACTGTCGCAGTTATTCGAGCACATAGGTACGGTGCAAGACGGCATGAATACATTGTCCAGACCGCACACTGTGCTGGATGTGCCAAATGCTCCTGCGCTCAACGTGGGGCGGGGTGAGGTGGTGTTTGACGACGTGACCTTTAATTATGACAGTGACAGAAAATTGGTTGAGAATCTGTCACTGCGTATCAGGGCGGGTGAAAAAATCGGTTTGGTTGGTCGCTCAGGTGCGGGCAAAAGTACGATTGTGAATCTACTTTTGCGCTTTTATGATGTGCCATCGGGTCGGATTTTGATTGATGGACAAAACATTGCGCAGGTGTCTCAAGACTCCCTACGCGCTCAAATCGGTATGGTGACGCAGGACACTTCGCTGCTGCATCGTTCGGTACGGGATAATATACTGTATGGTCGCCCATCCGCCTCCGATGAAGAGATGATTGAAGCATCTCGCCGTGCGCAAGCGTTTGAATTCATAGGTGGTTTGAGTGATTTGGCTGGTAGGGAAGGCTTTGAAGCCCACGTCGGTGAGCGAGGAGTCAAACTCTCAGGTGGTCAACGCCAACGCATCGCCATCGCTCGAGTTATGCTCAAAGACGCACCGATACTTCTGCTTGATGAGGCCACCAGTGCACTTGATTCTGAGGTAGAAGCTGCGATTCAAGAAAGTCTATATCAGCTTATGGAGGGAAAAACCGTAATTGCGATTGCTCACCGTCTCTCCACTATCGCTGCGATGGACCGCTTGATTGTCTTAGAAAAAGGGCGAATTGTGGAGGAGGGGACTCATGTAGAGCTGTTGAAGCAAGATGGATTGTACGCACGGTTATGGGCGCATCAAAGCGGTGGATTTTTGGGCGAAGAATAAAGCTATTGCTTGTGTTGCAAGCTTTCTGTAGAAGTCGTCACGGCGATCCACTTGAGAGACTCAATGGAGTGATGGGTTGGCAAATGTTTGCGCCAATGATTTCGCGAATCACCCCTGTCGAGCCTAAAAGCAATGCAGGTCGGCCCCGCACCGAGAGCGTATTGTTATTTAAGATTCTCATACTCAAGAAACTCTACGCATTATCAGACGACGCAGTTGAGTACCAAATTCGCGACCGCTTAAGTTTCATGCGGTTTCTCGGTTTAAAGTTATCCAGCAAAATACCTGATGCCAAAACCATCACAAGCCTTACCAGACTTACTGCGCAGCGCAGATGAAGGCGGCGCGGCTGTATACGCTGACAGTGCTTATAAACCTGACGAAATCGACGGCATCTTATTTGCAAAAGGCTTGAACAACAAGATTCACGAGCGTGCTTACCGCCACAAACCACTGACTGACGCGCAAATTGCCGATAATACGTTTAAGTCACGCAAACGCTCGCGGGCGGAGCATGTGTTTGGTAGTATCAAAGCTTTGGCCAGTCGCGGAGTGCTGGGGGATTTTTAAAGGTTCCCTTAAGTTTTTAAGTGCGTTGTGGAGGCTGACTGATCTTAAAATCTAAATGGGTTTTAATGGTTGGCCATTCCGCGGCAATAATTGAGTACAGGGCCGTATCGCGCAGCGTGCCATTTGGCATAAGTGAATGCGCGCGCAGCATACCGTCAAGCTGTGCGCCGAGGCGTTCAATTGCGTTTCGGCTTTGGGTGTTTAATCGATGTGTGCGAAACTCTACAGCGATACACTGCCAAACTTCGAAGGCATGAGCGAGCATCATGCGTTTGACAATAGTGTTAAGACCTGTGCGCTGTGAGGATTGAGCATACCAAGTGGAGCCGATTTCGACGCGATTATAAGTGGCTGTGTTTTCGATGTGCATGAACGAGGTCATGCCAATGACCCGCTCGCCTGATTCGGTTTTTTGGATGATGGTGTAGGGGACCATGCTGCCTTTTTCATATAGATCAAGTCGTCGATTGATTTCTGTAGCCATATTATCGGCGGTTGGAATGAATGTATACCAAAGCTTGTTTAATTCACCATCCATGCAGGCGGTTTTTAACCCATCTAAATGTGCCATTGACGTGAGCTCTAAACGAGCTTTTTCGTGATCTAAGGTAACTGCGGTGAGTGACATGTTGCCTCCATTTTTGATAGGGATTCGTCGGAAAGAGGATTTGTTGTGTTTGTTTTATTTCATGCTCAAGCTTTTTAAACCGTCACTCAAGTCGCAGAGTAAATCATCTATGTCTTCCAATCCGATTTGGTAGCGTATCATGGGTAATGTGTGTGTTGCATGATCACGTGTTGGTTTGAGATGGCCGAAAGTGGGCAAGGCCAGTGACTCAAAGCCGCCCCAACTAAATCCGATACCAAACATCTTGTATGATTCGACCATTTGAGTTAGCGCTTCCTCGGAGTATTTTTCATGAAACAACACACCAAACAACCCGCTGCTGCCCCTGAAGTCCCGCTGCCATAATTCGTGCTGGGGGTGTGAGGATAGAGCAGGGTGTAGTACTTGAGCGACTTCGGATTGCTGACTAAACCACTGAGCGATTTTTAAGGCGGATGCTTCGTGGGCTTTCATACGCACAGACAGTGTGCGTAACCCACGTAGCGCGAGTGAAATGTCGCCACTGCCTGAAAACTGACCAGTCTGGTGCATGGCATTGCGAACGGATGGATGGCTGTGCTCGTTGCAAACTACCGCACCCATCATCAAGTCTGAGTGTCCACCGATGTATTTGGTCAAAGCGTGAACGATGATGTCCACACCGTGCTCAAATGGTTTAAAGAAGAGTGGTGTTGCCCAAGTATTGTCCATCATGGTTGTGACGCCTTTGGCTTTGGCAGCAGCGCAGATTGCGGCGGTGTCTTGAATTTCAAAGCTCAGAGAGCCTGGCGATTCTAAATAGACCAAAGCAGTGTTCGTTTGAATCCAGTCTTGAATATCAAGACCCAGACGAACAGGATAGTAGGTGGTTTGCACCCCCATGCGCACCAAAAACTCATCACAAAACTTGCGTACGGGGCCGTAAACAGTATCCACCATTAATAAATGCTGCCCAGAGCTGAGTTGTGACAACAAGGCAGTGGATATGGCTGCCAAACCAGAGGGTGCGAGAAAAGCAGAGTAACCGCCTTCTAATTCACAAAGTGCATCAGTCAGCGCAAACGATGTTGGCGTGCCAAGGCGGCCATAAGTGTAGGCTTCGCGACCCGAACCATACGACTTTTGCGCTTCGCGTAGAGCGGTCATGTTGTCAAATAGTATTGTTGAGGCTTGATAAATGGGTGGGTTGGCTGTATGGGTATGCGCGCCTGCGCGTGCGGTGCGTCCTGATGTGACGCATGTGGTGGGGATGCTTTTTTGGGCTGACATAAAGTATGGGGTTTGAATACCCGAGTAAATTAATCGGGTTTATGTTACAATGCAAACAATGAGAAATAAATCAATGCAGCCATTGTATCGAATATCACCGACATCAAATAAGGAATTCCCATGAGGCTCACCACGAAAGGACGATTTGCGGTCACAGCGCTACTCGATGTGGCTTTGCGCTCAACGGATGGCCCCGTTAATTTGGCGGCTGTGTCCGAGCGTCAGCAGATTTCGTTGTCGTATTTAGAACAATTGTTTGGCAAATTGCGTCGCCATGGCTTGGTTGATAGTGTGCGTGGACCCGGTGGTGGTTATGTGCTTGCTCGTCAACCTGACACCATCACGGTTGCTAATATTATTATTGCGGTCGATGAGCCGCTGGATGCACGCTCGTGCGAAGGTCGTGAAGACTGCCAAGGTGGTCAAAGATGCATGACACACGATTTGTGGCAGAACTTGAACCAGAAAATGTTTGATTATTTAGAGTCTGTTAGTCTCCATGATTTGGTTAATGATTTCCAAGCCAGTCAGCCGAACGAAGCAGGCGAGCAAATGATTCGTATCCAGTAGTGCGCTGATATTGCCTATATCTGTTGTTAATTATTGTTAAAACCTTGTAAAAATTTAAATAAAGTTTTTGGAGTGAACACCATGAGCCACAAAATGCCGATTTATATGGATTATTCAGCCACCACGCCGATTGACCCGCGTGTTGCTGAAAAAATGATTCCCTTTATCACCGAACAATTTGGCAATCCCGCTTCACGCAGCCATCCTTATGGCTGGGAAGCCGAGCAAGCGGTTGAGACCGCGCGCGGTCATGTCGCAGCATTGGTTAACGCCGATCCACGTGAGATTGTCTTTACTTCAGGTGCGACTGAGTCCGACAATCTGGCGATTAAAGGCGTTGCGCAGTTTTACCAAGACAAAGGCAAACACATCATCACCGTTAAAACCGAGCACAAAGCTGTGCTTGATACCTGCCGCGAGTTGGAGCGTCAGGGTTTTGCAGTGACTTACCTTGATGTGCTCGAAAATGGTTTGCTCGATTTAAACGCACTCGCCGCTGCTATGCGTCCTGATACGATTTTGGTCTCGGTCATGCATGTCAACAACGAAATCGGTGTGATTCAGGACATCGCTGCCATCGGCGAAATGTGCCGCGAGCGTGGGATTATCTTCCACGTTGATGCAGCTCAATCGACGGGCAAAGTGGCGATTGATTTGAGCACGCTCAAAGTTGATTTGATGAGCTTTTCCGCGCACAAAACTTACGGCCCGAAAGGCATCGGTGCACTGTACGTGCGCCGCAAACCGCGCATTCGCTTAGAAGCACAAATGCACGGTGGTGGTCATGAGCGTGGTATGCGCTCAGGTACTTTGGCAACCCATCAAATCGTCGGGATGGGTGAAGCGTTTCGCATTGCGCACGAAGACATGGCGACCGAAAATCAACGAATCCGTGCGTTGCGTGATAGATTGTGGCAAGGTTTTTCAACCATGGAAGAAGTGCACATCAATGGCGACATGACCCAGCGCGTACCGCACAACCTCAACGTTAGCTTCAACTTTGTTGAGGGCGAGTCCTTGATTATGGCGATTAAAGATGTTGCGGTATCGTCTGGTTCCGCCTGTACTTCGGCGTCGCTTGAGCCATCGTATGTGTTGCGTGCTTTGGGTCGCTCGGATGAGCTCGCTCACTCCTCGATTCGCTTCACTGTCGGTCGTTTCACTACCGAAGCTGAGGTTGATGAAGTGATTGCCTTGTTGCAAAGCAAAATCGCCAAGCTGCGCGAACTCTCACCTCTGTGGGAAATGTTCAAAGAAGGTATTGATTTGAATACCGTGCAATGGGCTGCGCACTAAAACCAACGAAGGAATTGCCATGAGCCTCAAAACCAGCCTGATATTGGTGCTCACTGTGTTGAGTGGAGTGAGCTTGGCGGCGCAAGCCTCAACGGGCGTGAGTTGCTTGATTCATGGCAAATTGATTGAAAAAATGACTGTAACAGGTGAATTGAAACACCAATACACCGTGGTCATTGAACAATCGGCGAACGACTCGGCAAGTCGCAATGATTTTAAAGATTGCCAAACGCGTTTTAAACGAGGGCAAAAGTTGGTGTTCTCATCCGTTGAGAATATCGACTTAAAGCAAACTCCGCGTGTTTGGTTGCACTACACCTATGGTGATGACAGAGGTGGCGCCCGTTGGGAAGGCTATCAATTCATCAATCGCAATATTTACAAGGAGCGTCAAAATGGCTTACTCAGATAAACTCATGGACCATTACGAAAACCCACGCAATGTCGGTGCTTTTGACAAAGGTGACGACAGTGTTGGCACAGGCATGGTCGGCGCACCCGCGTGTGGTGACGTGATGAAATTGCAAATCAAGGTCAACGACGCGGGTATCATCGAAGATGCGAAGTTCAAAACCTACGGCTGCGGCTCAGCGATTGCTTCATCATCGCTCGTCACCGAGTGGGTCAAGGGCAAAACCGTTGATCAAGCACTCGAGATTAAAAACTCACAAATCGCCGAAGAGCTTGCCTTGCCTCCAGTCAAAATTCACTGCTCGATTCTCGCAGAAGACGCGATTAAAGCAGCAGTGGCGGATTACAAAGCCAAGCACAACGGTTGATACGAAAAAAGTAGAAACCTACTTTTTTCGTGTTTTAGATTTGAAATTTTGTTAGGGTTATCCTGACAAAAGTTGATGAAACCCAAGATGAAAAAGCAACAACCAGCACAACAAAAAAGCGCAATTCACTTTTTTGAGGAGTAAAAAATGGCAGTCTCAATGACCGCTGCGGCGGCACAACACGTACAAAACTTCTTGACCAAACGCGGTAAAGGCGTCGGTCTGCGTCTCGGCGTGCGCACCACAGGGTGCTCGGGTATGGCTTACAAACTTGAATACGCCGACAACGTGGCCGAAGACGACAATGTGTTTGAAGCGCACGGCGTGAAGTTACTCATTGACCCCAAAAGTTTGGCCTATCTCGATGGCACGGAGCTGGACTACACGCGCGAAGGTTTGAACGAAGGTTTTAAATTCAACAACCCCAACGTCAAAGATGAGTGTGGTTGTGGTGAGTCGTTTCACGTTTGATACAAATGAATATTTACCCACTGCCGCTGATGTTGGGGTTGATGGTTGCTCAATATATATTGGGCGGCTTCCCGTCGCTGACGCACGCGATTGCTCATCCGATTGGTTTGGTTGCTTTGGCAGTCGGTGGTTTTGGGTTGATATTGATGCTGATTTCGTTCATTGGGTTGAAACGACGAAACACCACCGTTGATCCAACGCGCTCGCCCGACGTTTTGGTGACGACTGGTTTATATCGCATATCGCGTAATCCCATGTATTTGGGCATGTTGTTGATGTTGTTTTTGATACCGTTGATGGCGATGAGGCCACGTCCTTTGCTGTTCACCTTGGTGTTTTTCTTAATCATGAACTTCTATGTTATCCCGCGTGAAGAGCGGCGCATCGAAAAAATCTTTGGTAGCGCATTTACTCAATACAAAAAGCGAGTGCGTCGCTGGCTATGATTGTTTTTTTATCAAATTAATTATTTATCCAACTCAATTGCTTTAATAATAAGGCCATCGTCGGCCGCGATACATGAAACAAAATTATTTTGAACTGTTCCAACTCCCCATCGGCTTCGCCATTAACGAAGCCGATTTGGCTTTGCGTCATCGTGCAATCATTGATAAAGTTCACCCCGACCGATTTGCCGCAAAAAGCCCGATGGAGCAGCGCCTCGCGTTACAATGGTCCACTTTTGCTAACGAAGCGTTTGATACCCTGCGCGACCCGATTGCTCGTGCGAAATATCTACTGCAATTGTACGCGCCTGAGTTGACGGGTGAATCCGTGCGCGTGACGTTGCCGCAAAATTTTTTAATGCAGCAAATGGAATGGCGTGAAGCTTTAGAAGATGGTAATCTCGATGCCGTGCGCGACGAAGTGTATGCTGCGCAAGTCACTGCGTTGGCTGATTTAAGTACCGCGTGCGCCGCGCAAGATTGGAACGCAGCACAAATACACATTGCGCAAAGTCAGTTTATCGATAATTTTTTGAAGCAGTTGCCATATACAGATCAATAAAGAGAAAAACGATGGAAACGATGGAAAGAATTTTAATCATTGGAAATGGCTTTGACTTAGATTTAGGTTTAAAGACTTCGTATCAAGACTTCCTAAAATCAGCAGTTTTTACAACATTGATAAAAGAACAAAATGGCTTGGCTCGTTATTTATATATAAAAAATACAATTCAAAACTGGGTGGACGTTGAGCATGAGTTAAAAAATTATGCCAATGATTTATACAATAAACCTGAAGCGCTTCTTAGCTTTTTAAATTTCGATCCTTCTGCTTCTAACAGGATACCCTCATTTAAAACCAATCTAAAAAAGGAGTTTGTTGCGTTAAAAGAAGCATTATGCACGCATTTAAATGACGAGCAAATGAAAGAAAAGATAATCGATTCAAATGCTTCTAGAATATTAAAATATGGGACTTTATTTAATGACCAAGGCAAATACCACGACTTTAATTGGTCAATAGAAAAAAAAGGATTTGACTCAATTTATTCGTTTAATTATACCAATAGCCTTGAAAATTACACAGGTCGAACGGATGGAGGGCACGCTGTAGAACCATTTTTTATTCACGGTTCTTTGAATCAAAATAACATAGTTTTTGGCGTTGAGGATGATTCAGTACCAGAGGAGTGTAATTTTTTACTTAAATCAGACCATGCAGCATTTGGGGGTGCTCCAGATTTATTGCTCAGTATTTCAGAAGAATCTAAGGAGTTCCATTTTTTCGGCTGCTCACAGGGAGATACCGACAACGCGCATTTTGAAAACTTTTTTTCTGCGTTAGCCAAAACACCAAATGCCATGAACAAATCAACAATCAAACACCATTTACTCTTTTATGTCTATGGACAATCAGGCTATCAAACCATAAGAAATCGAATTTTGCATTTAACCATTGGTCAGCTTGCTCGCTTTAAACTTAATCAAAAAGTGACTTTTTATGACATAAAAAAGAACGTAATGATAGACCAAAACTACTTGAACCAACTTTCAACAGATTGATGCAAAGCAAACATGGCACTTCTCCAAATCTCCGAGCCCGGTGAATCCACCGCCCCCCATCAACACCGCTTGTCCGTCGGCATTGATTTAGGCACGACGAATTCGCTGGTTGCTACCGTGCGTCACGGTTTTCCGTCTGTGCTGGCCGATGAGTCGGGGGCGACGTTGTTGCCGTCTGTGGTGCATTATGCCGACGCGCAGATTGATGTCGGTTTGAGCGCGAAACAAGCGTCAAGCACAGACCCGAAAAACACCATTGCTTCTGTCAAGCGACTGATGGGGCGCGGTTATCAAGATGCATTGCAGTTGCCCGATGCGGGTTATACCTTGGTTGATACGCCAGGTATGGTCAGTGTACAGACCGTGCAGGGCGTTAAAAGCCCCGTTGAGGTGTCGGCTGAAATACTCAAAGCCTTGTATCAGCGCGCATTACAAAGTTTGAACGACGATATTGTGGGCGCGGTGATTACCGTGCCTGCGTATTTTGACGACGCGCAGCGGCAAGCGACCAAGGCGGCGGCGGAGTTGGCGGGGTTGAATGTGCTGCGCTTGCTCAATGAGCCGACGGCGGCGGCGATTGCTTATGGCTTAGATCTTGCTGATGGGGCGGATGCGAAAGAGGGCACATTTGCGGTTTATGATTTGGGTGGCGGGACGTTTGATGTGTCGATTCTGAGGTTAACGAAGGGCGTGTTTGAAGTGCTCGCGACGCATGGTGATACCGCGCTCGGTGGCGATGATTTTGATCATCGGGTGTACTGCTGGATTTTAAAAGAAGCTGATTTAATCGGATTGCACGCCAACTTGTCGGCGCAAGACATTCGCTTGTTACAAGCCAAAAGCCGCGCGGCGAAGGAACATCTGACTGCTAACGGCGTGGCGAGCATTCGCGCGAGTTTGTCTGACGGTCATCAGGTCAATTTGATGCTGTCGCAAGCGCAGTTCTTTGAAATGACAAAGACACTGGTTGATAAAACGGTGCGCGTGCTCGATGAAGCCTTGAACCAAGCGAATGTCAAAAGTCATGAGCTGCAAGGCGTGGTGATGGTTGGCGGTGCGACGCGTATGCTCAATATTCAACGCGCTGTGACCTCACATGTGGCGTGTCCTGTGCTCAATGATTTAAACCCAGACGAAGTGGTCGCGCTTGGCGCGGCGATGCAGGCGAATGTCCTTGCGGGCAATCGCGCCGATGACGATTGGCTTTTGCTCGACGTGATTCCACTCTCGCTCGGCGTGGAAACGATGGGTGGCTTGACGGAAAAAATCATCCCACGCAACAGCACGCTGCCGATTGCGCGTGCGCAAGAGTTCACCACATTCAAAGATGGTCAAACGGCGATAGCATTGCATGTCGTTCAAGGTGAGCGTGAGTTGGTGTCTGAGTGTCGCTCGCTGGCGAAATTTGAGCTGCGTGGTATTCCGCCGATGGTCGCTGGTGCGGCACGCGTGCGCGTGACTTATCAGGTTGACGCCGATGGTTTACTGACAGTGTCTGCTCGCGAAATGAATTCAGGTGTGTCTACTGAAATCACGGTCAAACCATCGTTCGGCTTGTCTGATGACGAAATTGCTGACATGCTCAAAGCAGGTAACGCCAACGCTGTCGCTGACATGCAGGCACGCGCGTGGCGTGAAGCGGTTGTTGATGCCGAACGCATCGTTCTCGCGGTCAATGGTGCGATTGCGGAGGATGGTGAGCTGCTGTCTGATGCTGAGCGTATGGGCTTATTGAATCATATTGAGGTTGTGCAAGAACTCATGAGCAGCCACGATGTGGCGCAAGTCGACGCCGTGCGCGCTGCTTCTGACGCTTTAGCAAAATCCTCCGAAGACTTTGCTGCGCGTCGCATGGATAAAGCCATTGCGACTGCTCTGTCAGGTCAATCCATCGATAACTTATAAAATTATTTTTTCAAAAGAATCAATATCATGCCCATTATCAAAGTCCTACCACACGAACACCTTTGCCCCAATGGTGCCGAGTTTGAAGCCAAATCAGGTGTCTCTGTCTGTGATAATTTATTAGAACACGACGTGGACATCGAGCATGCCTGCGAAAAAGTCGCTGCTTGCACGACTTGCCACGTGATTGTTCGCCAAGGCTACAGGTCGCTCAATGACATTGAGGATCAGGAAGAGGATTTGCTCGACATGGCATGGGGTTTGACCTCGCTGTCGCGTCTGTCCTGCCAAGCGATTGTTGCGGATGAGGACTTAACGATTGAACTGCCGAAATACACGAAAAATCATGCCAGTGAAGGGCACTGATGGTAAAGAAAAGCGCGGGTTAAAACCCTTTCGGGACTTCCAAACGGAGTTTCACGCTAACCAATCGAAATACCACAATGAGGCTACTTGATATCAATAAGCTAACAATGTCATTGGCATTAAAGTGCAGTAAGGCAATATAAATCCAAGCGCCAATAAAAGCACATGAAGCATAAGGGCGGCTATCGGTCAGCAGCAATGGCGTGTCACCGCACAAAATATCGCGAATCACACCACCAAATGCTGCGCCAATCACCCCAAGCATCGCAGCGACGAAGTAGGGCATGTGAGCGTCAAGTGCAATTGCTGTGCTGGTAATGGTGAATAAACCCAAGCCAAGCGCATCTGCAACAATCATGCCCTTGCGTGAGAGTACGCGGTGCATGAAGTCTAATGTTTTACCTGCTAACAGTGAGCAGACAAAAATCGCAATCACATAATTTTGATGTTCCACCCAGTAAAATGGTCGTCGGTCGAGCAAAATATCACGCAATGTCCCGCCGCCAAAAGCGGTGACAAATCCAATAATGAACACGCCAACTGAGTCAAATTTTCGTTGTTGAGCACGGATGAAACCAGAAATACAAAAGGCGATGATGCCAATGGCTTCAATGAATGGGATGAGTTTGATGACAGTGGGGAACATTAGTGACTTTATGGCTTATTTAGATTAGTTCGCCATTTTACTGTGTTTGCTTGAATTGGCTTGAGGGATTTTGCGATTAGGCACTTTTGTGCTACAATGCTGGCTGCTCATAAATCATGAGCATCACGGCGCGGCGGCAATCAGGCTGTCTCGTTCGCAAGTGTTTAATTTTTAAGGAAATATTATGTCTGTTACTACAGAAAACAAAGCAGCTATCGTCGGCGAATACCAACGTGCTCAAGGCGATACAGGTTCTCCAGAAGTGCAAGTGGCTTTATTGACTGCACGCATCAACGACTTGACTAATCACTTTAAAGCCAATGCAAAAGATCACCACTCACGTCGTGGTTTGCTCAAAATGGTTAGCCGCCGTCGTAAATTACTCGATTACCTCAAACGCACCAATGCTGATACGTACCGTTCACTCATCGAACGTTTGAGCCTGCGTAAATAAGTTTGACCGAATCAAAAATGCCTGTGTTGAATTAACGCAGGCATTTTGTTTTTAAAAATCCAACCAAAATTTATTTTACCAACCCGCAATGAGTTATTCGGTGATGTGTTATTCCAAGAGTTTTTATGATTTAAACACTGTTGGAATAGCATAACCGACTCGTTGCACACATTAAGGAAATATCATGACAATGTTCAATAAAGTCACCAAAACCTTCCAATACGGTCAACACACCGTGACCATGGAAACAGGCCAAATTGCACGTCAAGCCACAGGCGCGGTTTTGCTTAACATGGATGATACGGTCGTTTTAGCCACCGTTGTGGCCAAAGAGCAAGTGAAAGACGGGCAAGATTTTTTCCCATTAACAGTTGATTACATCGAAAAAACCTATGCAGCAGGTCGCATCCCAGGTGGTTTTTTCCGTCGTGAAGGCCGTCCTTCTGAAAAAGAAATTTTGGTGTGCCGTCTCATCGACCGTCCAATGCGCCCATTGTTCCCAGAAGGTTTTTACAATGAAGTGCAAGTCGTCGTACAAGTGATGTCATCCAATCCTGAAGTTGATCCAGATATCCCTTCATTGTTAGCAGCCTCTGCAGCTTTAGCGATTTCAGGCATTCCATTCGCAGGACCAGTCGGCGCGGCACGTGTGGGTTATATTGACGGTCAATATGTCTTGAACCCAACTTTGAGCCAATTGGCAAATTCGCGCATGGACTTAGTTGTTGCAGGTACTGAGTCAGCCGTGTTGATGGTGGAGTCTGAAGCACAACAATTGCCAGAAGAAGTCATGCTTGCAGGTATCGTTTACGGCCACGAGCAAATGCAAGTGGCGATTGACGCAATCTATGACTTGGTACGCGACGGTGGTAAGCCTGAATGGAACTGGCAAGCGCCTGCGAAAAACGAACCGCTGATCGCTCAAATCAATGAGTTGGCCGAAGCTGACATGCGCGCTGCGTATCAAATTCGCGAAAAGCAAGCCCGTACAACCGCATTGCGCGCGGTGTCTGACAAAGTTAAAGCCGCTTTGCCCGATGTTGAAGCTGTTGAAATTAACGACTTGTTGTTTGCTGTTGAATCGAATGTGGTTCGTTCACAAATTTTGAGTGGTCAACCACGTATCGATGGTCGTGACACACGCACTGTGCGCCCGATTGAAATCAGCCTTGGTTTATTGCCACGCACGCACGGCTCAGCATTATTCACCCGTGGTGAAACGCAAGCCTTGGTGGTTGCTACTTTGGGCACCAAAACCGATGAACAAATGATTGACGGACTTGAAGGCTCAAGCCGCGATCGCTTCATGTTGCATTACAACATGCCACCGTCAGCAACGGGCGAAACGGGTCGAGTTGGCTCACCAAAGCGCCGTGAAATCGGTCATGGTCGTTTAGCGAAACGCGCTTTGGCAGCATGCTTGCCAAGCCACGAAGATTTTCCATACACCATTCGCGTGGTCTCTGAAATCACCGAATCAAACGGTTCATCGTCAATGGCGTCAGTTTGTGGTGGTTGTTTGTCTTTGATGGACGCAGGCGTACCGATGAAAGCGCACGTGGCAGGTATCGCTATGGGTTTGATCAAAGACGGCGGCAAATTCGCAGTGTTGTCCGACATTTTGGGCGACGAAGATCACTTGGGTGACATGGACTTTAAAGTGGCAGGTACCGCCATTGGCGTGACTGCATTGCAAATGGACATGAAAATCCAAGGCATCACCAAAGAAATTATGCAAGTTGCCCTCGCCCAAGCACGCGAAGGCCGTATACACATTTTGGGTCACATGGAAGCGGCGATTAGCGGCGGCCGTGCTGAGATGTCTTCGTATGCACCGCGCTTGTACACGATGAAAATCAATGCCGACAAAATTCGTGACGTCATCGGTAAAGGCGGCGCAACCATTCGTCAACTCACCGAAGAAACAGGTACCACAATTGACATCCAAGAAGACGGCACCATCACCATCGCCTCTAATGACGCTGAAAAAGCTGCTGAAGCGCAACGTCGCATCAGTGAGTTGACCGCAGAAATTGAAGTGGGTAAAACGTATGATGGTACTGTACTGAAAATTTTGGACTTCGGTGCGATTGTTCAATGCTTTCCTGGTAAAGATGGTTTGTTGCATATCTCTCAAATCGCTCACGAGCGTGTCAATGCTGTATCTGATTACCTCAAAGAGGGGCAGCAAGTCCGTGTGAAAGCAACTGAGACAGATGACCGAGGTCGTGTGAAATTGTCAATGAAAGCCTTGATTGAGCGTCCAGTAGCGCCCGCTCAAGAAGGCTAATTACCTTAAAAACATCTGTTTTTAATTAAGCCTCGCAGGATACGCGGGGCTTTTTGTTTTGTGCAAACAACAGAGAATGGTTATAAATAATCACATGTTTTCATAATTAAAAAAATGAACAAATGCGTTTTCATATTGACATTGAGATAAGTACCTTAGTTAAGCGGGTACTGTAATCATTGAATAACAATCAAACCCAGCCAGTTTCTCGCGTCCACCGAGTCCATCGAGTTCGAGTAAAAAGCCAAATCCCACTGTTTCACCGCCCAACTGTGACACGAGTTGCGTTACAGCATGAGCGGTGCCGCCCGTGGCCAGTAAGTCATCAACAATGAGAACGCGCTCGCCCGCTTGGATGGCGTCTGCGTGAATTTCTAAGCGGTCTGTACCGTACTCTAATGCGTAGTTAACACCAATCGTGACTGAAGGCAGCTTATTTGGTTTTCGAACAGGGACAAAGCCTGCGCCAAGTGCATAAGCGAGCGTAGGAGCAAAGATAAAACCACGCGCTTCTGTGCCAATCACCTTGTCGATTTTCTGGTCTTTAAACTGCGCGATAAAGGTATCCATAATGGTTTTAAGGCCGATGGGGTCTTCAAGTGCTGTGGTGATGTCGTAGAACAATATTCCCTCTTTGGGGTAATTTGGTACTTGTCTAATGAGCGATAAGATGTCTGTCATTTTTGTGTCCTGTGTGCAGTCAAAATCAAAATAGGTCAAATGTGTTCGTGATGAGCGATTTCTTCAATGAGTTTATCGGCATCATGGTGTTTTTTATTGTACAAATACCAGCGGTAAAACATCATCATAAGCACAGTGATGAATACGATGAACAACACGATTGCTGTATGCAATGGCACATGGAAGTATTTAAGTCCAGCGTAGATAGACAGCATCAACAAAATACTTAAGTTTTCATTGAAGTTTTGTACGGCAATAGAGTGACCTGCGCTGAGCAGGACGTAACCACGATGCTGAAGCATCGCATTCATCGGCACGAGGAAAAATCCGCCAAGTGCACCAATCATCACCATGAGCGGGAATGCAATGTACACCGAGCGAATCCACAGCAGTGAAATCAGTGACACACCAAGTAACATGCCAAGTGGAATCACCGACGTGGCGCGGCGCATGGCGATAAATCGTGCGGCCAGTATGGCACCGATGGTACTGCCGATGCCGACGAATGCTTGCATGACGAATGAGTCATTTTTTGTCTGTCCCAGGTCTTGCTGAGCCCAGTCGAGGATGATGAACTGCATGACTGCCGCCACACCCCACAGCAATGTAGTAATCGCGAGAGAAATTTGGCCAAGTTTGTCGCGCCACAGTGTCATATTGCAGTGCCAAAAGTCTTTGATGAGTGCACCGACGCGGTGTGCTTGCTTTTCGTATCGGACGCCTGTGTCGGGAATCAATCGATTTAAAATGGCCGCAAGCGCATAAATCAGACAAATGATGAAAATAGCGGTGGTCGCTGGTGTGAAGCTGGTGAAGGGGAACAGGCTGTGAAACCAAACTTGCACATTACTCTTGGCGAGTAATGCACCAGTGGCTGTGCCAAATATGATGGACAGCACCGTGGCTGCTTCAATCCACCCATTGGCCACCACGAGTTTTTCGGCTGGCAACAGTTCAGTGATGATGCCGTATTTGGCAGGTGAGTAAGCAGCGGCACCCAACCCGACAACGGCATAAGCCATGAGCGGATGCACACCAAAGAGCATGATGGACGCACCAATGATTTTGATGGAATTGGTGATGAACATGACTTGCCCTTTGGGGCGAGAGTCAGCAAAGGCACCGACAAACGGAGCGAGCAACACGTAAGATATGGTGAAAAAAGCCTTGAGCATTGGCTCTAAACTGGAGTCGGCCAGCATTTCAGCCAGTAAAATCACAGAAGCGGCCAATAGTGCATTATCAGCCAGAGAAGAGAAAAATTGTGCGGCGAGGATGGTGTAAAACGCCCGACTGGTCGAGCGAGTCATTTTTACTTGATTTGTTGCTGGTTGGCTATGATGCACAGGCAATCCTCAAAAATAACACAGTCAATGTTTGCAATGTGTTTCAAACTCATTGGTTAAACATGTGCTGCAAGAGTGTTTTTACATGTTTTTAAGTAGGCGAATTTATATCATGAATCCGTGTCCAGCGGTGATTTAATCGCGACCAAAATAGGAGAGATGCACGAAGTTAGCAGATTAATAAAGAAATATATTGTGAAAATGAGTGTTTTTTTGAGTGAAATTAAGCACCAACAGTGACTACAATTGCACAGATTCAAAGACCAAATAGCAAGAGACTTATCAGCCCGTAGGAGTTCTTTATGCCGCGCCCCATTATCGCCAAAATTTATCCGCAAGCGGTTGCGCACAATATTACTGTTGCACAAACAATTTCAGGTGCGAAAGCATGGGCCACCATCAAGGCCAATGCCTATGGCCATGGCATTGAACGTATTTTTTCTGGACTGCAAGGTGCGCAAGGCTTGGCCATGCTCGATTTCGACGAAGCGCGACGTGTGCGTGAGCTCGGCTGGGAAAAGCCTATTTTAATGCTCGAAGGGTGCTTTTCTCCTGATGATTATCGCTCTGCGCAGTCACTGGATTTAACGGTGGTGATTCACCATGCGGCGCAGATCGACTGGCTGATTGCAGCCAATCTGCATAAAAATTTGAATGTGTATTTGAAAATGAACACGGGTATGAACCGCGTGGGGTTTATGCCGAGCGAATACGGTGCGGCATTTGAGCGACTCAATGCTTTGGCTAATGTGGGGAACATCACGCTCATGACGCATTTTGCCAATGCTGATTTAAGTGATGGCCTTACAGAAGCGATGGAGCGGTTTAATTCAGTGACTGCACCCATACTCATTCAACATCCACAGCTTGAGCGTAGCTGCAGCAATTCGGCTGCTGTTCTGGCGCATTCATCTGCGCATTTTGACTGGGTGCGTCCAGGAATTATGATTTATGGTAGCTCTCCGTTTGCGAACAAAAGTGCCCATGAATGCGGTCTGTTACCAGCTATGGCATTGCAATCAGAAATCATCGGTGTACAGCACATCGTTGCGGGCGAGGCGGTCGGCTATGGTTCGAGGTTTGTTGCTGATAAGCCAATGACGATTGGTGTTGTGGCTTGTGGCTATGCCGATGGTTATCCGCGTCATGCACCAGATGGCACGCCAGTGATTGTCGGTGGTGTTCGGACTCGATTGATTGGGCGAGTATCGATGGATATGTTGATGGTTGACTTGACCGATATAAGTGGCGTTGGCATTGGCTCAACGGTTGAGCTCTGGGGAAAGAATGTGCCGATTGACGATGTGGCGCAGGCATCTGGTACGATTGGTTATGAGCTGATGTGTGCATTGGCACAGCGAGTGCCTGTGGTGGTCGAGACATAAGTAACGTGTGACGAGTGTACTTATATTTGATGGATTATCGGGAAAGACAAAGACGCGAATTTCGCGTCTTTTGTATTTTTAGGGGTAAATACACGTGATCTGACTTGATAAATGACTTGGTATTGTCGTTGGGCTGATAAAAAACCACTTTAAATGCGCACAAAATAAGTGTATTAAAAATTCTCCACCCTGAAGATCCAAAGGTGTTTCGTGCTAAAAAAGTACATTTCATGATTATGCTGCACCAATCCACCCCAGCAAAAGCTTGTGATGGCGAGTTTTTTGGCATTAACGGCCTTGTTGTTGGCTGCGTAAGCGACACAGACATCTAAGTCACTCATACCTTGGGCATCGGGGACTTTGCTGGTGACGTTTTTTTTTGAATGTCTTGAATGTTGGTGATGACAGACACATCGCCTTGACGTATGAAGAGGCTGGTGCAATGGCGTAGTAACCAGCTTTGGCCAATCGGCGGCAGATGTCTTTGATGTGTTCGTGGACACCGAAAATTTCGTGTATGACCAGCATCATGTCTAAGTTTTTGCCTGTAGCAGGCATGGCGAAATAGGAGGGGATATTACCATCCTTGGTGGGCACTTTGACTTCGCCGACGGTTAGGTCAATACTGTCGGTATAAATGGTTTGTGAAGTGACGGGTAAAACGGCAGCGGCGAAGCCTGCTGCTAAACTACCCTTAATGAAGTTGCGGCGATCGACAGGCTTTGTGGGGGCAGGTGGACTGGTGTGCTCAAAAACAGGTTTGGAGGTGTTTATGTGTGCGCTCCTTGGTGGATGGGTGGGGTAAAGTTGTTTTGTGAGCATACACCAAAACGTTTGTTAGGATATTGTGCGTAGGATAAGACGGGAAAGCAAGGAGTGGAGTGATGAGTGATGGAAAAAATACATTAGCAACATTGGCGATGTCGCGTGGGGTTGAGGAGCAGGCGGCACAAAAAGGTGATGACTTGATGGGGCGGGCGGCACGTGCAACGGTAGACTGGCTGATGCCGCAGGTCAGTGCTGGAGCGACTATTTGGGTTGCTGCGGGTGTGGGCAACAATGGAGGTGATGCTTTGTTAGCGGCATCGTTGTTGCATGAGCGTGGTTTTCGTGTGTCGCTGATTGTACCAACACTACCAGTGAGTGCAGCAACACAATCTGCTCTGCGACAATGCGAAGAGCAAGGTTTGCCCATATGGCGTGAACGTTCGGAATGGCAAGCTCAAACAGTCACATCTGCACCTGATTGGGTGATTGATGGTTTGCTGGGCATTGGATTAAGTCGTGCACCAGAAGGTGTTTTTGCCGAATTGATTGATGATTTGAATGCTCTGTCTGTGCCGATTGTGGCCTTGGATGTGCCCTCTGGTGTGGATGCGCAGACGGGTGTTGTTGCGGGTTCTGCGATTCGGGCTTGTTTTACTTTGACTTTTTTGTATCAAAAGTCAGGTTTGTGGATGGGCGATGGGGCAGATTGTTCAGGCGAGGTGGTTTTGGCTGATTTGGATTTTGCCTCGTCGTCATTGATTGAGAGCGATGGGCGTTTGAATCTTCACCATGAGGGCACTTTAAGCCAACTCAAACGCCCGCGCAACAGCCACAAAGGTCGATTTGGCTCAGTGGTAGTGGTTGGTGGGCACGTTGGTATGGTGGGCGCTGCAATCTTGGCGGGGCGTGCCGCATTTTCGGCTGGGGTGGGCAAGGTTTTGTTGCATCTGCTGGATGACCGATTAGTGGTTGACCCGATGTCGCCCGAATTAATGATGCGCGGAGCGATGGAGGATGTGTCTGGTGTAAATGCGGTGGTGATTGGGCCTGGGCTTGGTCAGAGCGAGCAGTCGTTGGCTGCTTTGATGAATGTGCTCTCTGTGATGACGCCACAGCAATCTTTGGTAGTGGATGCGGATGCCTTGAATTTGATGGCGCAGCATGAGTCACTGCGTCGAGATTTGATTGGTCGAGAGTCGTTTGCGGTTTTGACGCCACATCCGACGGAAGCGGCGCGTTTGCTGAACATAAGCACAGTACAAATTCAGGCCAATCGAATCGATGCGGCGCAAACTTTGGCGAAGTTGTATCACAGTGTCGTGGTGCTCAAAGGCGTCGGTACGGTGATTGCCTCACCGGATGGTGCGTATTGTGTCAACACAACGGGCGGTGCGGCACTGGCTGTGGCGGGGCAGGGTGATGTGTTGTCTGGATTGCTGGCTGCGTTACTGGCGATGGGGGGTGCGCCATTTGAAGCGGCTTGTTTGGCTGTGTATGTGCATGGTATGGCAGGAGATGATTACACGCAGGCTGTGCAAGGCACGATTGGCCTATCGCCCAGCCACATGCCGCAGCTGATTAGCGCGGTTTTGAATCGTTTGCAGGCTTAAATGCAGATGTCCAAGCCTTCTGTTATTTGTATTTGGGATCGAGGGTATTCATCGCACGATTCCGCACGATTCCAAAATGTAAATTACAAACCGTAGTTGTGACGACCACGTGCGTGGTGCATTGAGTGTGCGGTTGAGGTGTTCACCCAACGACTCAACCAGTGTGCGTTCATACTGCGAGGAAAAAACTCTCGCCCGCTGTGTCCATAAACATTGTAGGCGGTTGAGATGGACTGAAAAATAAAAAATGCCAAAGGATGTACTGGAACCATGAAAATAATCACAGAAACAATCAGTGCTTCAACCAATGCCTCTGTGGGGTGAAAGCTGTAAGCAGCAAAAGCTGTTGGATACACAGAGGGATGATGGAGTTGGTGCATGGTACGAAACCGCTTAGGCGAGTGCATCAGACGATGCGACCAGTAGAAAAAAGTATCGTGCAAAACCAGCATCACCAAAATACTTAAGCCGAACCACCAAATCGGGTACGTGCCCATATCAAAATAAATCAAGCTGTATTGAAGTAAACCAGAACCTAAAATCAACGAATTAATCACCGCAAAAATCAGCACGGTGACCATTGAGTACATTAACTCTCTTTTGATATTCATGCGTCAGTCAAACTGCTTGGGGGCGTGCTCATGCACACGGCCTAAGCCACCTTCTCCCGTTGGTCGAGCAATCAAAAACATTATCGCAGCCATACCAATGTAGCGAAAGCCGTACAGAATAAAAGCAAAAACACCTGCCCATAAAATTTGGATTTAATTATTAATGAATGGAATTTCACCGTTTGGTAAAAGCAACCACATCTGACCCACTTGTTTGGTATGTCCAGCCAACTCGCCTGCGGTTTGACCAGAACCCCAGTAAATATCTGCGCGTACCGCACCACGAATCGCGCCGCCTGTGTCTTGAGCAATCATCAGTCGGTTTAGTGGTTGTTTGCTGTGTGGGTGTGTGGTGGATAGATAGGTTGGTGTGCCATAAGCCGTGTAGCGAGGATCAACGGCGATGCTGTGCTCCGCTGTGAGTGGCACGCCTTGTGCACCGATTGGCCCATCGTTGGAGCTTGGCAGTATTTGAAAAAACACGTAACTTGGGTTTTGGTTGAGCACTTCTCGTCGTTGTTTGGGGTGTTTGGCGAGCCAGTCTTTGATTATTTGTGCGGACACTTCATGAAGTTTTACGTAGTTGTAATCTGCAAGCCATTTGCCAATCGCTTTGTAGCGATGACCGTTTTGCTCTGCATAACTGAGCCGAACGGTGCTGCCGTCAGTAAGCTTTAATCGGCCTGATCCTTGAATTTCTAAGAAAAATAAATCAACTTCATCATCGGCCCAACCAAGAATAGGGGCTGCTTTTAGTGGTTCAGCGTCGATTTGCTCACGGGTGAGGTAGGGCACGAGTTGTTGGCCATTCAGTCGTGTTTTGAGCACTTTTGTTCGACTGTCGATGGTGAAGTCGCTGGTTGTTAAAGTGGCATCTGTCTGTGTTTTGTCGTCTGGATGAGGGATGACTTGCCACGTGCCATTGACGCGGCGAACGGTGAGCGTAGCTTGTTGCTTGGCTGTTTCATCTATGGGCAATACAATCAAATCAGTTGGGATGCCATAAATGGGGAAGCGTGCGGTTGCTGTGCGTGTGAGTGAGCCCTTGATGACGGGCTCGTAGTAGCCAGTGATCAGACCTGTGGTTTTGCCGTTTTCATTCAATTGCCACGCGGTGAAATGTTGCTCAAAAAACTGCCGTGCAGACGTAGCATCTGTGGCGTTGACTTGCTTGGCTTGCTGGCAAACCGTCTCCCATTTTTTAGGCATGGATGAGTTGCAGCTTTTTAAAAATGCAGACAAGCTAAGAGTTGCATTTTGCTCAGGCCAAGCGGGTAGATGGGTGACTGGCAATGGTGCATAGTTCGCTGGGCGAGCTGTGTTTGCGGTGGTTTTTGACGGTGCGGCGTTTGGCTGAGGAGAAGATTTTGAGGTTTTATCATCCGTGGTGCAACTGATGAGTAAGCAGCTAACGATGACGACAGCAGTGCTTTTGATTAATTTAGGCGGAAAAAGGGCTTTGGAGTGCATGATTAGTGAAAATTTTTAAAAAACCGACCATAAAGCAAAAGCAAACTGTGGTCAATCGTTTTACAATGGCGAACACTTTGATAACACCATTTGAGGGGAACACATGAGTACAACAGATATCGGTTTGGTCGGTTTGGCTGTCATGGGGCAAAATTTGGCATTGAACATTGCTGATCACGGCTACACGATTGCGGTCTATAACCGCAGTCCAGAAAAAACCAACGAATTTATGGCGCATTGCAAAGCAAATGAGCCTTCGCACGAGCGTTTGATTGGCTTTGCGGATTTGAGCGAGTTTGTTCAAAGCATCAAACGCCCACGCAAAATCATTCTCCTTGTCAAAGCTGGCGCAGCAACGGACGCGACCATCGACGCCTTGCTCCCACATTTAGAAAAAGACGACATCATCATCGATGGTGGTAATGCGTTGTGGACGGACACCATTCGCCGCGAAAAAGATTTATCAGCTAAGGGTTTTGAGTTTATTGGCTCAGGTGTCTCAGGTGGCGAAACGGGCGCGCGCTTTGGCCCATCACTCATGCCAGGTGGCACGGCCCAAGCGTGGGCATCGCTCGAGCCGATTTGGCGAGACATCGCAGCCAAAGTTGACCCTGTCACAGGTGCGCAGCTCAGCGGCGCAGAACCGGGCAAACCAATTGAAGGCGGTGTGTCGTGCACGGCGCACGTTGGTTCTGATGGCGCAGGTCACTATGTCAAAATGGTGCACAACGGCGTCGAATACATCGACATGCAGCTCATCTGCGAAGGCTACAGCCTGATGAAAAACATGCTTGGCATGAATGCAGGTGAAATCGGCCAAGTCTTTGAAAAATGGAATCAAGGTAAGTTATCCAGTTTCCTGATTGAAATCACTGCCGATATTTTGCAACAAAAAGACCCAGCTGACGCCACAGGCGACACGTGGTTTGTTGACAAGGTCCTCGACACCGCAGGTCAAAAGGGCACAGGCATGTGGACCGCCGCGAATGCGCTTGAGCTCGGTGTACCTGCCAATGCGATTGCGGAAGCGGTATTTGCTCGCTCATTATCAGCGCTGAAAGAGGAACGTGTGGCTGCGAGTTCGATTCTCAAAGGCCCAACCTTGCCGTTTGAATCGGACCGTGAAGCAATCATCGAGGCCATCGGTGATGCGCTCTACAGCTCAAAAATCTGCGCTTACGCGCAAGGCTTCCAACTCATGAAAGAAGCGGAAAAAGAATACAACTGGACACTCGACTTTGGGACCATCGCTCAAATTTGGCGTGGCGGTTGCATCATCCGTGCGGCATTTTTGCAAAAAATCACGGACGCATACAGCAACAATCCAGAATTGAAAAATCTGATGTTGGACTCGTATTTCACCAATGCTTTGCACGACGCGCAAAATAACTGGCGCGAAGTCATCGCCTTGGCTGTTCGTCATGGCATTCCCGTACCAGCGTTTAGCTCTGCGTTGGCGTACTTTGATGGCTACCGCAGTGCGGTGGTGCCTGCCAACTTATTGCAAGCACAGCGTGATTATTTTGGTGCTCATACTTATGAGCGTACTGACGAGCCACGTGGTCAGTTCTACCATCTCGATTGGCCACAAACGCCACGTGTGCAAAGCAAGATTTAAATAAAACCCACAACGCTCGGCTTGATGTCAGGCGTTGTTTTATTCCCAAGGAGACAAAAATGAATCAAATAAACAAAGGCTTAGCGATTTTGGCGTGTGCTTTGACACTCGGGTTGATTGGTTGTGCCACCACCTCAGGTACACCCAACATCGAGTCGTCTATGGAAAAGATGGGGGAACATATTGGTGCAGCCATGAAAAGCACGAATATGAACGACTTTGCGATGCATGCCAAAGCGTTCCGCGAAAACGTTGATCATGCAGGTCAAAACACTTACCCAGGCACCACCTCTGAACAAACCATGTACCGTGAAGGTATTGCGAAGTTGGCACAAGGATTAAATGCAGTGGATGCGCAGATTGTTGCAGGTGATTTAGACGCGGCGAAAAATGCGTTGAAAGCACTGTTGCCTGTGCGCAATCAGTACCACGCAGTTTTGAAGAAATGAGGATTTAAATGCATTTAAAAAGCAACTAAAGTTATCTAACAGTGTTTAATTTTAAAAAAGCCCCAGGATGAATTCGGGGCTTTTTTTTATGGTGATTTGGTTTTAAAAAATTAAAAGGCTAAATCTATGAGTTACAGAATCATGTTAATTCACTTCTTGATTTTTTCAACTAATTTGATGGCTAGTGTTTGGGAGTTTTTTGCACATCTAAGTTATTCATACGCTTGTTGTCCAAACTATATTTGTATGGTTTTCTGAAAGGGTATTTATTAGTCTGATTTCCAAGTAAAATGATACTTCCTTATTTTGGCGGGCAGGTGTGCACTATTTGAGTGCATGACTGACCCACATCCGATTTTTTACTTTTGAAAGCGCAATGATGACTCTATATTCATTTTCTCCCCCTGATTATATTAAGCACCAGCCTCTATTGGCGTGGGTGGCTCAGATGGCCGAGTTGCTCGAACCAGCACGGATTCACTGGTGTGATGGTTCTGAGGCTGAATACAACCAATTATGCGAGCAAATGGTGCAATCAGGCACACTAAAGCGATTAAATCCTGAAAAACGTCCCAATTCTTATTTGGCATGGTCTGATCCTTCTGACGTGGCACGAGTAGAGGATCGCACATTCATTTGTTCGGTGAGCAAAGAAGAAGCAGGCCCGACGAATAACTGGATGGCGCCTGATGAAATGCGCGCGACATTGAATCCTTTATTTAAGGGCGCGATGCGTGGCCGCACCATGTATGTTGTACCGTTTTCGATGGGGCCGCTGGGATCGAACATTGCGCACATCGGTGTGGAGTTGTCCGACAGTCCTTATGTGGCGGTGAATATGCGCTTGATGACGCGTATGGGACGTGCTGTGTATGACGTATTGGGCACAGATGGTGAGTTTATCCCTTGCGTGCATACGGTGGGCGCACCATTGGCCGATGGCGAACAAGACGTGGCGTGGCCGTGTAATCCTGACACGAAATACATTGTTCATTACCCCGAAACCCGCGAAATTTGGTCGTATGGTTCGGGCTATGGTGGTAATGCATTGCTGGGCAAAAAGTGCTTGGCGTTGCGCATTGCATCTACCATGGGACGAGATCAAGGTTGGTTGGCTGAACACATGCTGATTCTCGGTGTGACATCACCAGAAGGCAAAAAGCACCACGTCGCAGCGGCATTCCCTTCAGCCTGCGGCAAAACCAATTTCGCCATGCTGATTCCACCTGCTGGTTTTGATGGCTGGAAAGTGACCACCATCGGTGACGACATTGCATGGATTAAACCAGCCGCAGATGGCAAGCTATACGCCATCAATCCTGAAGCAGGTTACTTCGGCGTGGCACCAGGCACAAATGAGCAGAGTAATCCGAACTGCATGGCCTCGCTCAAGTCAGACGTGATATTCACCAATGTCGCACTGACGGACGATGGCGATGTTTGGTGGGAAGGCTTGACCAAAGAAGCACCCGCACACCTCATCGACTGGCAAGGCAAAGATTGGACACCCGCATCAGGTACAAAAGCCGCACATCCGAACGCACGCTTTACGGTCGCAGCGACGAACAATCCAGCATTGGATGAGCAATGGGACAATCCCGCAGGTGTTGCGATTGATGCCTTTATCTTTGGTGGTCGTCGCTCAAACACTGTGCCGCTGGTGAGTGAAGCGCGCAATTGGGTTGAGGGCGTTTATATGGCCGCGACAATGGGCTCTGAGACTACCGCCGCTGCATTTGGTGCGCAAGGCGTAGTACGCCGTGACCCATTTGCCATGTTGCCATTCATGGGCTACAACATGTCTGATTATTTCCAACATTGGTTGAATATGGGCAAAACACTCGGCGATAAAGCCCCCAAAATCTACTGTGTCAACTGGTTCCGCAAAAATGCCGAAGGCCAATTCGTCTGGCCAGGGTTCGGTGACAACATGCGCGTACTCGCATGGATGCTCGCGCGACTCGAAGGCAAAGCCGCTGCTGGTGTGGAGCAAGTGTTCGGTATCAGCCCACGCTACGAGGATTTGAACTGGAATGCCAGCAGTTTTGGGGCTGAGCAGTTTGAGACGGTGATGTCGATTGATAAAGCTGATTGGCAAGCTGAATTGGGATTACACGGTGAGTTGTTTGATATGCTCAAGCACCATTTGCCGCAAGAGTTGGTAACAACCCGCGAAGAGCTAAGTGAGCGTGTCGCGGCATTGTAAGTTGACGTATTCAAGTTAATATCGAATAAAAAATGAGGCTTAATGCCTCATTTTTTATGCCATCAACGCCTGATTAAAGAGTTTTTACCTTTTAGCCAATAGACCGAGCAACATATCCACCGCCACAGCAAGTAATCCGACCAGCAAAGCCCCTTGAATCACATAAGCGGTGTTGTATCCAGTCAAGCCGACAATAATCGGTGTGCCCAATGTTTTCGAACCAACCGTCGAGGCGATAGCGGCCGTGCCAATGTTGATGGTGACCGATGTACGAATCCCAGCGAGGATGATTGGCCAAGCCAGAGGCCACTCGACATGACGCAGCATTTGAGCGCGGCTCATGCCCAAGCCTGTTGCGGCTTCTCGTGCTACGGTGGATACAGAGGTAAAGCCCGCAATTGCCCCTTCCACAATCGGCAACAAACCATACAACGACAAAGCAATCAAGGCAGGCGTCGCACCGAAACCAATCAGAGGTGCGGCGATGGCAAGCACGGCCACAGGCGGGAATGTTTGCCCCATGGCGACGGTGGTGTCAACCAGCGGTTTGAATTCTTTGCCTCGCTCACGGGTCACAAACCAACCCGCTGTGATACCGACGATGATCGAAATGATGCTTGAGGCCGCCACAATCCCAATGTGACTGATGAATAAACGCCAAAATGGGTCTTGCGTATAAATCGGTCTGTCCAATGAGGGAAAAAGTGCTGAGAATAATGGATAGGTGAACGGTAAGCCAAAAGTCAGTGCGATCAAACCCAACCACACCCAAAGTGTGGGGGAGCGAAGGAGCTTTAGCCAGCTGCGGATCATGCTGCTCTCAATAAATCGGAGAAGTGCAATTCGCCGATGATTTGTTTGTGCTCATTCATGACGGGCAACACATTCACCTCGTGTGCGACAAAGTCAGATAAAGCCTCTTTGAGACTGGCATTGTCGGCAATCGCTAAATGAATGGGCGCATCGCTGCCACCGAATCGAGTTCGCTCACTCACGGTTTGCAGGGACAGCATCTTAACGCCCAAATCGCTACGCCCGATGAATTCGCGCACAAAGTCATTGGCAGGATGTGCCAATATGTGGGCGGGGTGGCCTTGTTGCACAATCTGGCCTTTATCCATGAGTACCAAGTGGTCAGCCATTGTCAAAGCCTCGTCAATGTCGTGTGTGACCAGCAAAATGGTTTTGCCTGATAACTCATGAATGCGACGAACTTCATCTTGCAGCACCGAGCGCGTCACAGGATCAAGCGCACCGAACGGCTCATCCATCAGTAAAATTTCGGGGTCTGCTGCCATGGCGCGCGCGACGCCGATGCGCTGTTGTTGACCGCCTGATAATTGATGAGGGTAACGCTCGCGGTACTCGGTAGGTTCGAGATTGAGCATGGTTAGTAACTCATCCACGCGCTGACGGATGCGTTGTTTGTCCCAGTTCAGGAGTTGCGGCACTGTGGCGATGTTCTGTGCCACCGTCCAGTGCGGGAATAGCCCAGTTGACTGAATCGCGTATCCCATACGGCGGCGCAAGTCTTCAATTTTGAACGAGCGGGTTTCTTCCCCAGCAAATAAAATCCTGCCAGAGTCATGCTCAATCAAACGATTGACCATTTTGAGTGTGGTGGATTTGCCAGAGCCTGACGCGCCAATCAGCACGGTGATTTTTCCCTTGGCGATGTGCAAATCCAATGTATTGATGACTGTGCGTCCATCGAATATTTTGGTGACTTGTTCAAAAACAATCATGGTTTCCTCTCCTCACACACAGCCTGTTGTTTGTCCAGTAAGGACACCAAAATTTTAAACAGTGCATCGGCACAGACAGCCAAAATCACCACGGGAATCACACCCAGCATGACCAAGTCAATCGCGCTGCCCGACAAGCCACGAAACACAATCGCCCCGAATCCGCCTGCGCCAATCAACGCAGCCACCACCGTTAAACCAACTGCCTGCACCGTACTCACTCGTAAGCCTGATAGCAGCACGGGCAAAGCCAGTCGTGCTTGTATCCGCCACAGTATTTGCCAACTGGTCAACCCCATCCCGCGTGCGGCATCTACCACAGCGGGTGGGACTTGAGACAAGCCTGCCACCGTCGAGCGAACAATGGGTAATAATGAGTAAAGTGTTAGGGCAATCACCGCAGGTGTGACGCCAATGCCTTTGATGCCCCAATCAGCGAGCAGCGGATAACGAGTAGATAGTGCAGCCAATGGCGCAATTAGCAAACCAAACAACGCGATAGAAGGGATGGTTTGTATCACGCTCAAGACTTTGAAAATCATCTCACCCAACTGCGTGCGACGAAATGCCAAAATACCCAGCGGAAGCCCAATCAGCAAAGTCACACACAACGTCAACATCACGATGAACAGATGGCGAATCAGTGCATCATCAAATGCGACTCGGTTATTGGTATACTCTTTCAGCATTGACAGTTCTGACAGCATCCCTGATGACAGCAAAACCGCCACAGACAGAAAAACCACCAAAGCGCCAATACTGCGATACGTTGCCGACGTGGTCAAACGCGCCACCGCATCGACAGCCATCAACCATGTCAGTAACACCCACAGCCAAAAACCGCCTCCGAAGGATACACGGGCGAGGGCAGAGCCGCTTTTCGTGATTTGGCGGGCATAATCACCCGCGACAAAAAACATCGCTGCCATCAGCAAAGAGGCAGCGAGAATCGTGGATAAATAAACGCGCCGCGTTGGCTTGACAAAAACCGCAGCCACCAAAAACAACAACGGCGTGAGTAAAAGCCATCTACCTGTCTCACCGAAAACAGAGAAAAAATCAATGCCTGTGGCGGTGACAATGCGATTGGGCGACGAGCTTAAAAATGGCAGCATGAAGCCAGCCATCATCAAGGCAAGAAGCAGTATCAGTACGCGGTTTTTCATGGGTTGATTTGTGTCAAACTATTTCACAAACCCTTTGCTTTTTAGGTATTTGGCAGCGACCGCTTTCGCATCTTTGCCCTCGATGGCAATTTGCGCATTGAGTTTTTGTAAGGTGGGGGTGTCCAATGAAGCAAATACAGGTTTGAGTACTTCTTCAATTTGTGGGTGCTTCTTCAGTGTTTCTTCACGAATCAATGGCGCGGGTCCATAGATGGGTTGCGCACTTTTGGGGTCATCGAGCACCACGAGACCAAGCGAGGTCACAGCGCCATCGGTGCCATAAGCTAGAGCGGCATTCACACCTGAAGTTTGTTCGGCAGCGGCTTTGATAAACACCGTGGTGTCACCACCTGCGAGCACGAGTGTGTTATCTTGTTTCAGTTTAAAACCATAGGTTTTTTCAAATGATGGCAGTGCATCGGGACGCTCCATAAACTCGGCTGAGGCAGCCAGTTTAAATTTGCCGCCGCCATTAATCCATTTGGATAAATCATCGAGCGATTTGAGCTGGTTGGCCGTGGCCACGTCTTGACGCACTGCGATGGCCCAGGTGTTGTTGGCTGGCGCTGGCTGCAACCACACAATTTTATTCTTCTCAAAATCGAGGTTTTTGACCAGCTCGTAACCAGCTTTGGCATCTTTCCACGCAGGATTTTTTTCATCGGCAAACATAAAAGCGCCATTGCCTGTGTACTCTGGATAAATATCAATCTCACTGGCTTCTAATGCGCTGCGAACCACATTGGTCGCGCCCAGTTGTACCTTATCCACGGTCGGAATGCCTTTGTCATTGAGTACTTGCACAATGATGTTACCCAGCAGTGCGCCTTCGGTATCGATTTTTGATGCGACGCGAACAGGATTTGTGCCGCTTGTTGCGTTGTCTGTTTTGCTCGTAGGTTTTGGTGCATCAGGCTCCGCACCGCAAGCCATCAGTGCTGCACTGACGCTTAATGAAAGGCTCAATTTTAAAAAGCGGCGGCGGGATGTGTTGCTTAAAAGAAAGTTCATCTTAAATCCTTTGTGGTGAAAGGTGGCTTTACACATCGTTAGACGTTGTTCACATCAAAAACTGACATGCCTTTCAAGAGTATAACCTGATTGTGGTCGCACGTTTTTGTTCAGGTCAAAGCGTGAAATATGGTTTTGATTTGCGTGACGCGGTCATTCAGCGTTGGCATTTTGTAGGTCATTTTGAGTTTGTTTTGGCCGTTGAGTTGTACATTTTTGTCTTTTTGAATCAACTGAATGATTTTCAAACCATCCACGCTGCTGTTGGCATCGAAGTGGATGTGGCCGAGATTGTCAGCGACGTCAATTTTTGTGATGCCGAGCTCTAATGCGGCCAATCGTAAACGATGGGTTTCAATGAGGGCTTGCGCAGGCTCAGGTAGCTTACCGAAGCGATCGATGATTTCCTCTTGTAAATCAGACAGTTCCTGTTCTGTCGTGACGCTGGCTAAGCGTTTGTAAAGCTGTAGGCGCTCATTGACGTCGATGCAGTAGATGGCGGGGAGCAGGGCGGGTGTGTGTAGATTGATGTCAGTGGTGATCCCAAGCGGTTTGGACAGGTCGGGTTGTTTGCCTTGACGCAGGGCCTTGATGGCGGCGTTGAGCATGTCATTGTAGAGACTGAACCCGATTTCGTACATGTTACCCGACTGTTTGTCACCAAGAACCTCTCCCGCGCCACGGATTTCCATGTCTTGCATGGCGAGGAAAAAGCCTGAACCGAGCTCTTCCATCTGACAAATCGCGTCAAGGCGGCGTTTGGCTTGCGAGGTGAGGGCATCTTCGGAGTGGATGAGCAGGTACGCGTAGGCTTGGTGGTGACTGCGGCCAACTCGGCCGCGCAATTGATGCAGTTGCGATAGGCCGAATTTGTCCGCGCGGTGCATGATGATGGTGTTCGCGTTTGGTACGTCAATGCCTGTTTCGATGATGGTGCTGCACAGCAACACATTTGCACGCTGGTGATAAAAGTCTCGCATGACGCCTTCGAGCTCGCGCTCATGCATTTGGCCGTGGGCGATGGCGATGCGGGCTTCTGGGATGAGGGTTTCGAGCTGGTGGCGGCGATTTTGGATGGTCGAGACTTCGTTGTGGAGGAAATACACTTGGCCGCCGCGTTTGAGTTCGCGCAGGATGGCTTCGCGGATGACGGCGTTTTCTTCTTTGCGCACGAATGTTTTAATCGCGAGACGCTTTTGTGGTGCGGTGGCGATGACGGATAAGTCGCGAACGCCTTCCATTGCCATGCTCATTGTGCGTGGAATCGGTGTGGCGGTCAGGGTCAATATATCGACCTCAGCCCGCAGATTTTTGAGCTGTTCTTTTTGTCGCACGCCGAATCGGTGCTCCTCATCGATGATGACGAGGCCGAGGCGAGCGAATTTCACGTCGTCTGACAGCAGTTTATGTGTGCCAATGACGATGTCTATCGCACCGTTTTCAAGGCCTGCGAGTGCTGCGGTGGTTTGTTTGCCTGTGTTAAAGCGCGAAACTTCGGCGATTTTAATTGGCCATTTGGCGAATCTGTCGGAGAATGTTTGGAAGTGTTGTTCCGCTAGCAGCGTGGTTGGCGCAAGTACAGCGACTTGCTTGCCGCCCATCGCAGCGATGAATGCGGCACGCAGTGCAACTTCAGTTTTACCAAAACCGACATCACCGCAGACGAGGCGATCCATTGGTTTGGCCGCAATCAAGTCATGCGTGACGGCTGCAATGGCGCTGGCTTGGTCAGGCGTGGTTTCAAAGCCAAAGTCATTCGCGAACACTTCGTAATCCGCAAGGTCTAACTCAAACGCATGGCCTGGACGTACTGCACGACGTGCATATAAATTGAGAAGTTCAGCGGCTGTATCGCGAATCTGCTCGGCGGCTTTTTGGCGGGTTTTGCTCCAGCGATCTGTGCCGAGTGTGTGTAGCGGTGCGTGTTCTGGGTCGCTGCCTGCGTAGCGTGAAATGACGGACAATTGCGAGACGGGCACGTACAGGGCGGTGTTGTTAGCATAGCTTAAGTGAAGAAATTCGGTGTCGCCGTCACCCAGATTCATTGTAATGAGGCCCTTATATCGGCCAATACCATGCTCAGAATGCACCACAGGATCGCCCTCATGTAGCTCGGAGAGCGAGGCAATCATCATATCGACGTTGGACGTTTTGCCACTGGTGCGGCGGCGCGTGCGCTGCTCGCTGGTTTGGGCGTATAGCTCAGTTTCGGTGATGATGCACAGCGGTTGTGTGTCGTCTTTGAGGAAAAAACCGCGCTCAATCGGTGCGTGGCTGATGTAAACCCGCGCGTTAAGCAAAGGCACGGAAGCCCAGTCATCGAACGGTGCGGCGCTGATGCCGTGCCGCTCAAAGGTTTCTGTCAGGGTGGTGGCTCGCCCCAAGCTCTCCGCCATGATGAGTGTTGGGATGCCTTGAATGGTATTTTGTTGGCAGAGGTGTTGCAATGCCAGATAAGGCTCGTCACGCTGTTGGTTGGTCACGCGGATGTCGGGCACAGCACTGGTTAGTTCGCGCAAATCAGTGTTGTCGTTGTCAGCACGTAAAGATAACTGCGAAAATGCTTTCAGCCCTGAAAAAAATGCTTCTTCGGTTAAAAACAATTCATCAGGCGATAAAATCGGCGTTGTATCGGCTTTTAAGAAATTAAACCGATTTTGTGTATCCTGCCAAAAGGGCGCAATCGCCGATTCTAATTGACCATGCAACACCACCAAAGCGTCAGAGGGCAGGTAATCAAACAAGCTCACCGTGGCCTCAAAGAATAACGGCAAATAATACTCAATCCCAGCGTTGAAAATTCCATTTGCCACGTCTTTATAGATTGTGTGCTTCGATGCATCTCCTTCAAATCGCTCACGCCAAGCATTGCGAAAAATGCCTCGTGACGCCTCATCTGTTGGATACTCTCGTCCTGGCAACATTTGCACCGATGGCACAGGGTACAAAGTGCGTTGCGTGTCCACGTCAAATACCTTAATTGACTCAATCGTGTCGTCAAATAAGTCAATCCGATAGGGCAGTGCCGAACCCATGGGAAACAAATCAATCAAGCCGCCACGAATCGCGAATTCACTCGGTGCGACCACCTGTGACACGACTTGATAACCGGCATTGACCAGTTGTTCACGCAGTTGTTGTGCATCCAGACTCTCATTTTGTTTAAATGAAAAAGTCCGTCCCAATAAAAATGACGGCGGCGATAGCCGATACAGCGCCGTTGTTACTGGCACGACCAACACATCACACTGATTCTGCGTCAACGAAAACAACGTCTGCAACCGCTCCGACACCAAATCATGGTGTGGAGAAAAAGCGTCATACGGCAATGTCTCCCAATCAGGCAGTTGCGCAACTCTCAGTGAAGGTGAGAAGTACTTTAACTCCGCCGTCAGCCGCTGTGCTTCATAGGGGTGTTCGGTGACAATCACGGTTGTGCGCGCGGCCAACTGAGCTAATTGACCCAGCAGCAGCGCATCAGATGAGCCAGTGGGCAAGGTCTGTGTGAATCGTTGACCAGTTTTAAGCTGAGTCATTAAAGAAGAAAGGGCGGTGTGTATGGTCATGTCAATGCAGTAAGAAAACAAAAATACACCCCAAACGCCAGTGGCGGGGGTGTGCAGTACAAGCCGCGATTATAAAGGAATAACAAAGGGATGGGGTTCTCTACGCCTTCGGCTTATTTTGTGGTATTAAAAAAATCCCTGAATATCAGGGATTTGGTTTTTAATACGTCAGCGTATTCATTGTGTTAACTTTTGGTTTAGGCACCGAATGATGACGACAAGTCTGCGCGTGCATCTACGGTTTGAAGTTTGTTGCTGGCAGCGAAATCTAAGAAAAATTTATAAGCCACGGGCAGTTCATTTTCAAGATCCGTGTTGATGGCAACACATTTCACATTCTGAATGGTGATGGGGCGCACATAGTGTGAGTACGTGAGGTGGCCATAGTGGCTGTTGTCATCTTCTTCAAAGCATTTCATGACACCACACAGGCGTTCTGCCCAGTCACTGGGTCGAAACTGTTTGCCGTCTAAAGTCATGCCGCGGATGATGAGTTCGTTAATGGGATTGTCCATTGCTTATCTCAAATTGGTAATGCCGTGATTGTAGCCGATGTTGACAGGTTTGAGAAGTGAAAAGGCAAGCTTGCGATGTTATCGGTGGTTTTTTTGTTTTTATGATTATTTTTAGCAAAATATCACACCCGTTTTTGATTTGTGATTCTCAAAAGCCAATTGTCTGTCACTAATAATCGTTTTTTTATTTGATTTTCAGGCTAAGTCGAAGATTGAACGAAGAATGTTATTTGTTTTGTGTGGGTTGGCTATTTATATGTCCCTATTTTCATCATTGCTTTACGGCAATGATAGATAAAAATAAAAAATCAATTGCTGCTTATATTTTAAAGTGATAGTATTTATCGTAATTTCAGTAATTATTGAAAATTAAAAAAATCATCATCGCTTTTTTGAAAACAGATGGGCTTTAGTCTGCAAAGTTGTGGTGATTCTGACCAAATAAATGGGGGTACTGAATGAGAAGTTTTCGGTCTTTGCGATGGCATATTTTTTTGGTTCTGGTTTCTCTTTTTTGACTCTCGATAGGGCTTTTCACTCACATTCATAAAAATATTCAATGAGCACAGTTCTTCTAATGATGATAGTATTTATCGTAATTTTAGTAATTGCTGAAAATAGAGAAATAAATTGCTTAAAGCAATATGCCTTCATTGATTAGGAGTGAAATATGACGTTACCACCGCTTTCTCAAAAATTTGTCAGCCATTTTGGTGAAATGGGCAGTCGCTGGGGATTTAATCGAACGGTTGGGCAGATTTATGCGTTGCTGTTTTTAACGCCTGAGCCGCTCAATGCGGACGCCATCGGTGACTTGCTGGGATTTTCTCGTTCTAACGTGAGCATTGGTTTAAAAGAGTTACAAAGCTGGCGTTTGGTGAAAATGACCCATCAGTCTGGTGACCGCCGTGAGTATTTCTCGACCTTAGGCGATGTGTGGGACATTTTTAAGGCGGTCGCTGCTGAGCGTCACCGCCGAGAGGTCGAACCGACGGGCACGGTATTGCGAGAGTTATTGCTGGATGCACCAGCCAATGAGCAAGAGGCTTATGCTCAAAAGCGCATTGAAAGCATGCATGACTTAGTTGAGCAGGTTAACAAACTGTTCAGTGAGCTGCAGGGCTTATCACCGGAAACATTGGCAACTTTGATGTCTGTGGGTTTGAAAGTTCAAAAAGCAGTGGCTTTGAAAGACAAAGTGTTAATGAAAAAGAACAAAAAAGACTTAAGTGCGGCTGTTTAAATGGGGGGTACCTTATGCGATGAGCAAAACTTAAACTGAGTCAGTTTGCCATGGCTTGACCTTAATATTTTGATTTTGAATGGCTTTTTAGGTTCGAAATCTTTTGGGCAAAGACGATGTGGTCTGAGTTCTGTTTGTCTGATTGGAGTTTATCATGGAGTTAGATACGTTGATGCTGTCGCGCTTGCAGTTTGCGCTAAATATCAGTTTTCATATTTTGTTTCCCGTCATCAGCATCGCTCTCGGCTGGGTGTTGGTTTATTTCAGAGTGCAATACACGCGGACAGGTGAACCAGCATGGGAGCAGGCTTATTATCGTGCGGTGAAAATGTTTGCTTTGACTTTTGCCTTAGGTGTGGTTTCGGGCATCACGATGAGTTTTCAGTTTGGTACAAACTGGCCTGGCTTTATGGAAAAAGCGGGTGACGTGGCTGGACCGCTGCTCGGTTACGAGGTTTTGAGTGCCTTCTTTTTAGAGGCAAGCTTTTTGGGCGTCATGCTTTATGGTAAAGAACGCGTCTCCAATCGGACCCATATTTTTGCGAGTGTGATGGTCTCGGTGGGAACTTTGTTGTCAGCGTTTTGGATTTTGGTGCTCAACTCATGGATGCAGACGCCTGTTGGCTTTTCGATTACGGCAAATGGACACATCGTTCCAGAGGATTGGTTGGCGATTTTGTTCAATCCATCTTTGCCTTATCGTTTTTTCCATATGGTGTTGGCTTCGTTCTTGACCGTGGCTTTCTTGTTGGCGGGTATGAGTGCGTTGCGGATTTTACAAGGGCTGTCTGATATGGCGACGCATAAGACTTTGCGTACGAGTATTTGGTTGGCGGCTATTGTGATTCCTGTACAAATTCTTGTCGGCGACATGCATGGTTTGAACACGTTGGTGCATCAACCCGCGAAAGTCGCGGCCATGGAAGCGGTGTGGCACACAGAGCGAGGTGCGCCATTTACGATTTTTGCAGTGCCCGATAAAGAAACCCAATCGAATAAATATGCGATCGAAGTGCCTTTTGCAGCCAGCCTGATTTTGACGCACGAGCTTGATGGTGAAATCAAAGGGTTGTCAAGTTTTGAGGATGTGCCGCCTGTGGCACCTGTGTTTTACTCCTTCAGAATTATGTTGGCGGTTGGTTTTCTCATGTTGCTTGTGTCATGGTTTGCGGTTTGGAAAATGTGGTTGACCCGCAAAACATTTGTGGGTGACGAGGTGCGATTACCGAATTGGTTGCTCAAAACATTTGTTTGGATGACGTTTTCTGGCTGGGTGGCCACATTGGCGGGTTGGTATGTGACAGAAATTGGGCGGCAACCTTGGATTGTTTATGGTTTGCTGCGGGTGAAGGACATTGTCGCGCCGCATCCTGCAGGAATGGTGTTGTCGACATTCATTGGGTACTGTTTGGTTTATGTCTTTTTGTTGGTGGCATACATCAGCGTCATGCGACACTTGGCTTTGAAAAAAGAAGGGGGTTGAGATGGACTTTGCACAAATTTTGCCAGTCATTTTTTTGATGTTATTGGGGTTGACCCTGCTGATTTATGTGGTGCTTGATGGTTATGATTTGGGTGTTGGGATGCTTTTGCCTTTTGGTCACAGTGAGCATGAGCAGGATGTGATGGTCTCCTCGATCGGGCCATTTTGGGATGCAAATGAAACTTGGCTGGTGCTTGGGGTGGGGATTTTATTGGTGGCCTTTCCTCAAGCGCATGGTTTGATTTTGACTCAATTGTATTTGCCTGTGGCGGTGATGCTGCTCGGGTTGATTTTGCGCGGTGTGTCGTTTGACTTTCGCATCAAAGCACATGCAGACCATAAAGTTATGTGGAATCATTTGTTTACTGCAGGCTCGTTAATCACGGCGGCCGCACAGGGTTGGATGGTCGGAGAGTACGTGGCTGGATTCTCGCGTGACAATGTGTGGTTTTATCCATTTTGTTTACTGACGGCTTTGACGATTCCTGCGTTTTATGTTCTGTTGGGCAGTGGTTGGTTGATTATGAAAACCGAGCATCGTTTGCAAGCAGACTCTGTCAAGTGGGCCAAACGTATGATGTTGCCGATGGTGATTGGTTTATTGGCGATTTCCGCTATCACACCGTTGGTCAGTCATGAAATTGCATCGAAGTGGTTTGCCTTTCCTAACGTGTTGTGGTTGTTGCCCATTCCGCTTTTGAGTGTTGCGGCCTTGGTGGTACTGTGGCGGACATTGCGCAACCAAAAAGTCACTCGTGAGCTTGGCTGGAGAGTTTTTGCCGCTATGGTGGTTATTTGCCTCTGTGCTTGTCTGGGTTTAGGCTACAGTTTATTTCCTTATATTGTGATGGGTAAGGTGACTGTGTGGGACGCTGGCAGTGGCACGGGATCATTGATTATTTTGCTCGTTGGAGTGGGGATTACATTGCCCATGATTCTTGGCTACACGATTTGGGTTTATCGCGTGTTTTGGGGCAAAGCGAGTTTGATACACAAATAAGCACTGCTCGCTGATATGAAAAAGCTAATAAGATAAGCCCAAGCTCTTAATGTTGCCACGAACCCCTGCAATTTTGCAGGGGTTCAACTTCTTTTTGTAACTGGCCACTACAAATTTCCTCAAATTCGGTAGTGCTAAATCACCGCACGGGTAGCCTATACGTGCTGCAAAGTACTCGGGCAATGGTATAATCGCCAGCTGTCATGGTGTAAGTGGTGTTGGTTGTGGTTTGGCAAATGAGTTTAACCATGACAAACCATGTGTCTATTGCACACTTTTGCCTTAATTGAACTTCGGTTTATATTGTATGACTCGTACAAATATCTATAAATTATATGAATACCACTTTCACGCTACTTGAACAAATTAACGATACCGCGAGTGTGCGGGCGTTGTCAAAAGAACAATTGAGCCAGCTCTCTACCGAATTGCGTGATTTTATTCTTCAATCGGTGTCGCAAACAGGTGGCCATCTGTCTTCTAATTTAGGGACGGTAGAGCTGACTGTAGCGTTGCATCATGTTTTTAATACACCTGACGATAAAATTATTTGGGATGTCGGTCATCAAAGTTATGGCCACAAAATCCTCACAGGGCGACGTGAGCGAATGGCGACGTTGCGTCAGTTCGGCGGTTTGTCAGGTTTTCCGAAGCGCTCTGAGTCTGTGTACGATGCGTTTGGCACAGCACATTCCTCCACGAGCATTTCTGCGGCACTGGGTATGGCGGTGGCGGCTCGACATTTGAATCTACCCAATCGCCAGCACATTGCTGTGATTGGTGATGGCGCACTGACGGGAGGTATGGCGTTTGAGGCGATGAATAATGCTGGCGTGACAGAAGGTATTAATCTACTGGTGATTTTAAACGACAACGATATGTCGATTTCGCCGCCCGTGGGTGCGTTGAATCGCTATCTGGCGAAATTACTCAGTGGTGACTTTGTCAATACTGCGCGCGAGCGATTGAAAAAAATTCTGAAGGTTGCACCGCCGATGTTGGAGTTCGCACGGCGATTTGAGGAGCATGCTAAGGGCATGGTTGTTCCCGCGACGATGTTTGAGGAGTTTGGCTTTAATTATATTGGGCCGATTGATGGGCATGATTTAGACTCATTGATTCCGACGTTGGAAAACCTAAAAAATCGTGGTGGCGTGCAGTTTTTGCATGTGGTGACACGAAAGGGGCAGGGCTACAAACTGGCCGAAGATGATCCCATTATGTACCATGGTCCTTCGACTTTTAATCCTTCTGAAGGCATCGTGGCCTCAAATGTGCCCAAGAAACTGACATTCACACAGGTGTTTGGCGATTGGATTTGTGACATGGCAGCGGCTGACGCACGTCTGGTGGCAATCACACCAGCGATGCGCGAAGGCTCAGGCTTGGTCGAGTTTGAAGCAAAATATCCAACGCGCTACTTTGATGTGGGCATTGCGGAGCAGCATGCTGCAACGTTTGCTGCGGGTTTGGCCTGTGATGGGTTAAAACCTGTGTTGGTGATTTATTCGACATTTCTGCAACGCGCGTATGATCAAGTGATTCATGACATTGCTTTGCAAAATTTGGATGTGACCTTTGCCATTGACCGTGCCGGTTTGGTTGGAGCAGACGGTGCGACACATGCGGGTGCTTATGATATTGCTTACTTGCGTTGTGTGCCCAATGTTGCGATTGCTACGCCATCTGATGAGCTTGAAGCTCGCGGTTTACTGACTGCGGCGTATCAGCACAATGGTGCTGCAGCCGTGCGCTATCCGCGTGGCTCTGGTGTTGGTGCAGAGGTTTCTAGTGATTTGACACCATTGCCATTTGGAAAAGCACATGTGGTGCGTCAAGGGCAGAAAGTCGCGATTTTAGCTTTTGGGCCTTTGTTGCACATGGCTCGCCCTGCGGCTGATGAGGTTGGTGCGGCTTTGGTGGACATGCGCTGGGTCAAACCTTTGGATGAGGCTTTGCTAATTGAATTGGCCAAAACCCACACACATTTTATTACCATAGAAGACTCGTCTGTGGCTGGTGGCGCGGGCAGTGCGGTGAGCGAGTGGTTCGCGGCTCATGGCTTGAACCCACACCTATTACATTTGGGTTTGCCCGACCAATTCATTGACCATGGCGATGTTGCAACTTTGTTGGCGCAGCATGATTTGTCGGTTGAAGCGGTCGCCAGCAAAGTTCGACAATTTGTGGCATAGTGTCGTTGTAATAGTTGATAAAATTACTCGGGTTTGTGCGTGCGCACAAACGTCTATCATGCTGGAACGATTCAATTTATTGAATAAGCCCTCGAATCTTAATTGAAAGCATATTACCAATGAATGCCCCAATTGACTTAAAAAACATCCCCGATGTCCAAAGCTCCATCGATGCACGAAACATGCCAATCAGCCGCGTTGGGATTAAAGACGTGCGTTTCCCACTGCAAATTGATTTGGGTGCGGGTGCGCAAGCAACTGTTGCAACTTACACCATGACTGTGCATTTACCAGCCGATCAAAAAGGCACGCACATGTCGCGCTTTATCGCGCTGCTTGAAGAGAACAAAACGATTTTCACACTCAACGATTTCAAAGCATTGGTCTCTGACATGATGGTACGTTTGGAGGCGAAAAAGGGTGATATTTACGTTCATTTTCCTTATTTTGTCGAAAAGACTGCGCCGATTTCAGGCATCAAAAGCCTGATGGATTATGAAGTGAGCCTCAACGGTGCTCACAAAAACGGTCAAAGTAATGTGGTGCTGTCCGTTTTGATTCCGATGACCAGCCTGTGCCCTTGCTCGAAAAAAATCTCTGAGTACGGTGCGCATAATCAGCGCTCTCATGTCACTGCCCATCTGACCTTAAATGAACATGTTGGACAGTTTGACCTACATGCCCTGATTTCAGCCATCGAGGCGCAGGGTTCGTGCGAGTTGTATGGTTTACTTAAGCGTCCTGATGAGAAGTACGTTACCGAGCGTGCTTACGACAATCCTAAGTTTGTTGAGGATTTGGTGCGTGATGTGGCTGGTGTGCTCAAATCACAACCTTACGCTGCAGAGTTCACGGTCGAGGCTGAAAACTTTGAGTCGATTCACAATCACTCCGCTTATGCGGTGATTGATTCTATTGATTTGTGATGTATGGTTGTCTTAAAAAGCCCCGATATTTGTCGGGGCTTTTTAATGAAATTCGTTCGAGTAGACGGTGGTTGATGTGTTTTTAACCAAGGGTTTCCGTATAATCATCGATGACGACATATCTATTTAATTGGGAAATAACCACCATGAAACCATGGACAAAGAGACTGATGGTGATGCTTGCCACTTGGCTGTTGTGTGCTTGTGGTCACGATTTTGATGACAAAATCAGCGAGAGTTCATACGCCGTCAAAGTATCATCGAAAGCGGATACCGAAGGCGCGATACTCGGACAAATCATCATTCAAACCTTAGAGCACAACGGTATTAGAACCATACATCAATTGCAGCTGGGTGACACCCAAACGGTGCGCAGTGCTCTATTGGCGGGTAAGATTGATATTTATCCTGAATACACGGGTAATGGTGCATTTTTGATTGGTGAGCCAAACGATCCAGTGTGGAAAGATGCCGCTGCAGCTTATGCACATATTCAAAAAGTCGATGCACAGACGAATCAAGTCATTTGGCTGACCCCAGCCCCAACGAATAATGTCTGGTCAATTGCCCTTAGACGAGATTTGGTTGACGCACATGGCTTAAACTCATTGGGCGACTTGGCTCGTTGGTTAAATACGGGAAAAAATGATTTTAAACTCGTGGCGTCTGCCGAGTTTGTCAAACGCCCTGATGCGCTCAAAGCCATGGAGCAGGCGTATGGCTTTTCGTTGCGTCCCGAGCAGTTGATCGTATTGGAAGGTGGCGACACCAGCACTATGATTCAGGCGGCAGGTCAAGGCACCAAAGGCATTAATGCTGCCATGGTTTATGGGACAGATGAGGCCATTATGTCAGCATTTAATCTCATCATACTTTCGGATTCGAAAGGGTCCGAAATTGTCTATCAGCCAACACCCATCATCCGCGAGTCTATCCTGATGGCAAAGCCTCGCATCAAAGAAGTGCTTGATCCCGTATTTCGCTCACTGACCGCACAAAACCTAAAAAAACTCAATGCCCGTGTGACATTAGAGAGCGTTGATGCCAAACAAGTGGCCATCGACTACCTCAAAGAAGAGGGCTTTATGAAGTGAGTCTGGGGGCTGAATTATCGTGTTTTCTTGGGCGTGGTTGTAGATGAGAATACAGCTAAAGTAAAAATCTACTTCTTCAGTCAGTAAGTTAGGAGTTTTTCCAAAGAAACCCTGAGAAAAATGATAATGAAATCAAAATGATATGTGGTTTACTTCCTTCTCTGCTTTTTATCACCGACATGCATGCGCTTTGAACGTTGGGTTATTCCATGCATTCGTTATTTTTAAACGATGGTTAAAATGACCTACTTTGCATTTCGTGTTTTGATTATTGTTGTAAACTATCGATAAAGTATTCACATAATTAAGGCTTATCGAAGTGACTGTACCCACTGCCTTCTCTAAAACCCTCAAAATCACGCCTAAGCTCGCCGAAAAGCTGGCCAAGCTTGGTGTGCGCACTGACCAAGACATTTTGTTGCACATTCCTTTACGCTATGAGGATGAGACACGTCTTACGCCCGTGGCTGACTTGCGTCTCGGTCAGTTTGCACAAGTACAAGTGCGCGTGATTGAGCACACCGTGCAGTTTCGCCCGCGTCGTCAGCTGGTCGTGACCACGGTAGACGATGCGGGAGAGACTTTGGTGCTGCGGTTTATTCATTTCTATGGCACGCAGTTGGCGGCGTTTCGTGCGGATGCATTGATTCGCGTGCAGGGTGAGGCGCGGCATGGGTTTTTCGGTATGGAAATGGTGCATCCTCGCTATCAGTCGGTCACCGAAGACACGCCGCTGGGCGAAACCTTGACACCTGTTTATCCAACCACCGATGGCTTGTCACAATCGGCATGGCGAAAACTCATGGCGAAAGCGCTTGATGAGGTTCATCTGCCAGAAATATTGCCACGTAATGTTTTGGGCGACGGTTGGCCAACACTACAAGCCGCCGTGCAACTTTTACATGCGCCACCGCCGGACGTGAATCCCGCAGCATTGACCGAGCGCGACCACTTGGCGTGGGAGCGAATTAAGTTTGAAGAGTTACTGGCACAGCAACTCTCGCTCACGCAGGCGAAGCTTAAGCGCCGTTCTGAGCTGGCTCCTCAACTCATGGCGCAAGATGATTTGTTAAAGCGATTGATTGCTCAGTTGCCATTTTCGATGACGGGCGCACAAACCAGAGCTTGGGCGCAGATTCAAACCGATATGGAAAGTGGTCACCCCATGCATCGGCTGCTGCAAGGCGATGTGGGTTCAGGGAAAACGGTGCTCGCGGCACTGGCTTGTGCGCAGTGTGTGTCAGCAGGGCGGCAAGCCGCTGTGATGGCACCCACAGAGATTCTTGCCGAGCAGCTTTATGAGAAACTAAAAGGTTGGTTTACTCCGCTTGGTATCAGCGTTGCGTGGCTGGCGTCGTCAGTTAAGAAAAAAGCCAAATCAGAAACCTACGCGGCTCTGACCGACAATCAAATCCACATCATCGTTGGTACACATGCTTTGATTCAAGACGCTGTGCATTTTCATGACTTGGGCTTGGCCGTGATTGACGAGCAGCATCGCTTTGGGGTCGCGCAGCGACTGGCTTTACGTCAAAAAATGCAAGAAAGCGTCGAAGGGCAGCGCAACCCGCAATACGATGCGCCGCATCAGCTCATGATGAGTGCAACGCCGATTCCTCGCACACTCGCCTTATCCTATTTCGCGGATTTGGATGTGGCGGTCTTGGATGAATTACCACCTGGACGAACGCCTGTGGTCACCAAACTGATTGACCAAAAGCGCCGCGAAGAGGTGATTGATAAAGTGGCCTATCAAGTGGCGCAAGGCGAGCAAGTCTATTGGGTTTGCCCACTGATTGAAGAGTCCGAAGCCCTAGAGTTGCAAACAGCGATAGACACCCATGCTGCATTGAGTGCTGCATTGCCTGATTTAAACATTGGTTTGGTGCATGGTCGAATGAGTGCGGTGGAGAAGCGAGAGGTGATGGCATCCTTCGTTACTGGGGAGACTAATATCCTTGTTGCCACCACCGTCATCGAAGTCGGGGTGGACGTGCCGAACGCCAGCTGGATGGTGATTGAGCACGCTGAGCGATTTGGTTTATCACAGCTTCACCAACTGCGTGGTCGAGTCGGGCGCGGTGCGCTGCACAGCACTTGCGTACTACTTTTTGAAAAACCTCTGTCCGCCACAGCGAAAGCACGCCTGAAAATCATGTATGACACCACGGATGGTTTTGAAATTGCGCGTGAGGATCTGCGCTTACGTGGCCCAGGTGAATTTCTGGGAGCACGACAGTCTGGCTTGCCGCTTTTGCGTTTTGCAGATTTAGAGAAGGATTTGGCGTTGCTGGAGGATGCGCGGGATGCGGCTGAGTGGTTATTAGCGAACAATCCTGCGGCAGCACAGGCTCATTTGCAACGATGGCTGGCGCAGCGAGAACATTTTTTGGCTGCTTAGTTTTCATTCTTTTAAGGTCTTAAATGTTTAAACGTATTCAATATGAGCAGTTGAACTCTCGGCAAAAAGAGAATTTTAACTTTCAAAAAATCGCTGCTGAGTTGGCTGATTATGGTTTTAATTGCATGTGGCTCAATGATGATTGGCAAGGAGCGGATTTCATTGCCTGCCATATTGATGGTAATCAGTTCATTAAAGTGCAACTCAAGGGTCGGTTGAATATAGACAAAAAATATTATGGCAAAGACATTTGGATTGCATTTAAGCAGGATGATAATTGGTATGTTTATCCGCATGACATAGTGCAAGAAAAATTACTTGAGATGGGGCTTATGGCAGGCTCAAAGTCATGGGATGAGAATGGCGGTTACAGTTGGCCAAGAATTCCTAAGCATGTGTTTAAATATATGACGCAATACCAAGTGTGAATCTTTATTTTTAACCTTAAAGAGATAAATATGACCCTCACCGAACTTCGTTACGTCGTTGCACTGGCGCGTGAAAAGCATTTTGGGCGCGCTGCGGCTGCGTGTTTTGTCAGTCAGCCGACACTGTCTGTGGCCATCAAAAAATTGGAACAGGAGTTAGACGTCACACTGTTTGAGCGCAGTATGCAGGATGTGCAGTTGACGCCCATCGGTGAAAAAGTGGTGGCACAAGCGCATCGGGTCTTGGGCGAAGTGGCGGTGATTAAGACTCTGGTGGGTGAACAGGTCAATCCTGCGGTAGGCACGCTGCATCTTGGGATGATTTACAGCATTGCGCCGTATTTATTACCGCGTTTGATGCCGCATTTGATTGAATCAAAGAGCGAGTTGCAATTGATTGTGCAGGAGGATTTTACGCATAAACTGCTTGAGCGTGTCAAACAGGGGACTTTGGATGCGGCGATTGTTGCATTGCCTGTGAATGATTCGGGCTTGTCTATGGCCAATTTGTATGATGAGGATTTTTATGTGGCTTTGGCCAAATCCCATCGTTTGGCCAAGGCGAAAACCATTGCAGCGAGCGAGTTATCCGACGATGCGCTGCTGGTGCTCGGAGCAGGCCATTGTTTTCGTGACCAAGTGTTACAAGCGAACCCGTCCATTAAACCATTTAAAATTGAGCAAGAGGGGCTGCACAAAACTTTTGAGGGCACATCGCTGGAAACGCTGCGTCATATGGCGGCGAGTGGCATTGGAATTACTGTCCTACCCGCGCTGGCTGTGCCCTTTAAATTAAGCTCTGATGATGGTTTGCGCTATTTGCCTTTTAATCAGCCCTCGCCGAGTCGTCGTGTGGTGCTTGTGTGGCGGAAAAATTACTCACGTGAGGCAGCTTGTGAAGTACTGGCTCAAGCGGTGCGTGACTGTGGCGTTGTGGATGTGAGCGGTGTGGCCGTATGAATGGCGATGAACAGTCTTAAACAAAAAGCGCCAGCATGATGCTGGCGCTTTTTGTCAATCGAGGAGATTGAATTACTTAGCTGCAGTTTTGGTGGCTTTAACTGCTTTGTCAACATTTGACTCAGCCAATTCAACCGCTTGTTTTGCTGCTTTATTCAATGTATCGTAAGCAGAGTTTGCTGAAGCGATAGATGATTTGATGATTGATACGATGGCTTCTGAACCTTGTGGGGCATTTTTAGAAGCAACGTCAATCCACTCAGCAACTTGCTTGTTGTTATGAGCGACTTGCGCTTCAACGAATTTGTTCAATTCAGCTTGCGCAGTTGATGTGATTTCGTAGACTTTTTTGCTGTAAGTCAATGCTTTTTCAGCCGCTGGTTGAGCAGCACCACTGGCTGTTGCCATGAATGCTTGTGGGTCTTTAGCAGACAATGCTTTGTCTGATGTGTCAGCAGCTTGTTCCAACGCTTCTTTAGCAGTAGCGATGTTCAAGTTGGTTAATTGAACAATAGATTCGAATGCTTTATTTGTCAAAGCAAAAAAAGTTTCAACAGAGGCTTTTTGCGCAGCAGCAAAATCTTCAGGTTTGATGGTCATGGTGAATCTCCAATAGAGTAAGTTAAGGGTACAACAACAGAGTTTTGATACCGAATGCGGCCCATTCAAAATCCCAATCATTGGCAAGACCTTTAATTAAAAGGCATCAGACAATGGTGCACCGCAACAATTGAAATTCTACGCACAAGACTCATGAAATGCAAGTTTTATTTTGTGCGCTGCACAAAAATGTTGTTTTTTGGATGCGATTTACAGCCCAACCCTTGCCAATGCTGGATTTATAGGCCTTGCGACAAAGGCAAAAACTGTGTATAAATCATGGAAAGTGCTTGACAGTGAATCTTGGATTGAATAAAGTGGCTCCGCGTAAAAAATGACGAAAATTTCAAAAATACTTCGGTTTTTATGAAATGCTATTTACTGTAAGAAATTCATCGGCTATATCGTTGGCATTTTTTGGTTTATCTCGGCAGTGCGCGGTTTAAAGCGCGTCTGTATGTATTATTTCAAATAAGGTGGAGACATGAAAACAAATCAGTTAGTAAAAAGTTTGGGTTTGAGCATTGCAGCAGCGTTGGTTTTGGCCGCTTGTGGCGATAAAGCACCAGCAGCAGGGGATAAAAAGGCAGAGGGCGGCGCCGCACCAGCTGCAGGTAGTGTAGAGCTCACGATTTCTTGCGGTTCAGTTGGACAAGATGCAGAAATTTGCAAAAAAAATGTGGATGAATGGGCCGCTAAAACAGGCAATAAAGTCAAACTCTATTCTGATCCAAAAGACTCTTCTGAAAAATTAGCGCTGTTGCGTCAGCAATTCGCGGCAGGTGCATCAGACATTGATGTTTTGATGGTGGATGTGGTTTGGCCAGGTATATTGAAAGACCACTTGCTTGACTTGACCGCCGCTACTGCGGGTGCGGAAAAAGAGCACTTCCCAGCAATTGTTGCGAACAACACAATTGACGGTAAATTATTGGCAATGCCTTGGTTCACAGATGCAGGCTTACTGTACTACCGCAAAGACTTGCTTGAAAAACACGGCGAAAAAGTACCAACGACTTGGGAAGAACTGGCCGCAACTGCGAAAAAAATCCAAGACGCAGAACGCAAAGCGGGTGCTAAAGATATGCAAGGCTTCGTATTCCAAGCCAAAGCGTCTGAAACTCTGACTTGTGACGCGCTTGAGTGGGTGGCTTCTTACAACGGCGGCACCATCGTTGACAACACAGGTAAAATCACCATCAACAATCCACAAGCGGCGAAAGCACTTGATACAGCGGCTTCTTGGGTTGGTACGATTGCCCCTCAAGGCGTTTTGAACTATGCTGAAGAAGAAGCCCGTGGCGTGTTCCAAAAAGGCAACGCTGTGTTTATGCGTAACTGGCCTTATGCATGGTCAGGTGCTCAAGCAGCAGACAGCACGATCAAAGGCGAAGTAGGCGTGTCACCTTTGCCTAAAGGTGGCGCGGATGGCAAATCTGCAGCAACCATCGGCGGCTGGCAGTTGGCGGTTTCTAAGTACTCTAAGCATCCAAAAGAAGCCACTGATTTGATCATGTTCTTGACAAGCAAAGAAATTCAGAAAAAACGTGCGGTGGATGGTTCATACAACCCGACGATTCCTGCATTGTATGCTGATAAAGAAATCTTAGACAAAAACCCCTTCTTTGCCGATTTGCTCAAAGTGTTTGAAGCTTCTGTTGCGCGTCCATCAACGTCAACTGGTTTGAAATACAATGAAGTGTCAAATGCGTTTTGGAATGCATCAAGCTCAGTATTGGCTGGTAAAGCTAAAGGCGCAGAAGCGGTTGCCAAACTCGAAGAAGAGTTGAACAAAATTAGCCGTGGCGGCAAGTGGTAATCAAAAGAAGTGGGGCGCACCTGAGGGGCGTTCCCTGCTTTTGTCTTTCATATCCTGAGGTTTGAAATAAAAATGGTGAGTTGCCACGCGATGCACCGCTTTTAAAAAACTTCAAACAGCAAAAATATAAGTTTTAAAATAAAAATATCGCTGTGCGCTCTGCCAGCGAATACAGGAGACCCATTATGAGTCAAGCTCAACAGAGCGCGTTGACGCGTCAGCGTATCCGCAGCGCGTGGACTTTTTTAATTCCCATGCTCTTTATCTTGCTGTGTGTGGCAGGTTGGCCGTTGGCACGCACAATTTGGTTTAGTTTTACTGATGCCAACCTCAATAGCATGAGCAGTGCTAAATTTATTGGTTTGGATAATTACTTTGGCGAGTATGGTCTGTTTGCGACAGGAAAGTCTTTCGTAGAAGACTTGTGGGGCGCGTCAATATGGAATACTTTGAAATTCTCTTTTTGGTCTGTCACGCTTGAGACTATTTTGGGGGTAATTGTTGCGCTGGTGCTTAATGCTGAGTTCAGAGGCAGGGCATGGGTGCGTGCTGCGGTTTTGGTACCTTGGGCAATCCCTACTATTGTTTCTGCGAAGATGTGGGGTTGGATGCTTCATGACCAATTTGGTGTGGTAAATAGCACTTTAATGAGTTTGGGCTTAATTACACAGAACGTGGCTTGGGTGGCTGATCCCGACTTATCATTGTTTACAGTGGTTTTGGTAGACGTGTGGAAAACCACACCGTTCATGGCACTTTTGATTTTGGCGGCTTTGCAGATGTTGCCTAAGGATTGTTACGAAGCCGCACAGGTTGATGGTATTCACCCCATCCGCGTGTTTTTCAAAGTGACGTTGCCTTTGATTAAACCTGCATTGATGGTGGCGGTTATTTTCCGCTTACTTGATGCCTTACGTGTATTTGACTTGATTTATGTGTTGACATCAAATACTAGACAGACAATTTCGATGTCGGGGTACGTACGTAAAGAAATGATTGACAACGGCAATGTTGGCTTTGGTTCTGCGGCGGCGACGGTGTTGTTTTTAATCATTGGCATGTGCACTATCGCTTATATGAAGTTTGGTAAGGTAAAAGTGGAAAGTTAATTAAGCACCACACCTTGGTTGTTCAAAATGACTTTGAACGACAAAATCTAAGAGTACACGCTGGGTCGGTCGGCATTCTTCCCCGTATTAAGGAGTCATCATGTCAAAGAATATTGGATACCGCATCGGCTTTTGGTTGTTGGTCGCAGTGATTGTGGTTTTCTCAGTTTTTCCTTTTTATTACGCTATCATCACATCATTTCGTACGGGTGAGGGTTTGTATGATTCAAGTTTATTATTAAGTACGTTGAACCCACAGAATTACGTAGAATTGCTGTCGGACGAAAATCAACCCTTTTTGCGCCATCTGTTTAATTCGGTGATGGTTGCTACTCTGGTTGTGGCTGTCTCGTTGTTTGTCAGTGTGACTGCTTCGTATGCACTTGGGCGAGTGAGCTTCAAAGGCCGCGGTTTATTGCTTTTGATGGTGTTGGCGGTGTCGATGTTCCCGCAAGTGGCGGTATTGTCTGGGATGTTTGAGATGATGCGAGCATTTGGCTTGTATGGCAAAACACTCGGTTTGATTCTACCTTACATGATTTTCACTTTACCGTTTACGGTTTGGGTTTTGACGACATTCATGCGTGATTTGCCAAAAGAGTTGGAAGAGGCCGCCATTATGGATGGTTGCACCCCATGGCGCATCATTAAGGATGTCTTCATGCCTTTGATGTGGCCGGCTTTGGTTTCGACTGGTTTGCTCGCCTTTATCGCTGCTTGGAATGAGTTCATGTTCGCTTTGACTTTCGTGAACAGCAATGAAGCGCGCACAGTGCCCGTGTCGATTTCGTTGTTAAGCGGTGCGAGCCAATATGAGTTGCCTTGGGGCAAAATCATGGCAGCATCAGTGATTGTTACCTTGCCTTTGATTTCGATGGTTTTGGCGTTCCAGCGCAAGATTGTTTCTGGTTTGACGGCTGGTGCTGTTAAAGGCTAAACAAATCCTTGACCATAAAAATATAAGGCGAGTACATGACACAGTTTTTACAACATTCAAACAATGCTAATGACCCTGACTGGTGGCGTGGTGCGGTGATTTACCAAATTTACCCACGCAGTTACCAAGACAGTAACGGCGATGGCATTGGTGATTTACAAGGGATTGTGGCGCGTTTACCTTATATCGCTGATTTGGGTGTGGATGCGATTTGGCTGTCACCATTTTTTAAGTCGCCAATGAAGGATTTTGGTTACGACGTCTCGGATTATTGTGACGTTGATCCGATGTTTGGCACGGTGAATGATTTTAAAATTTTGCTTGAAAAGGCGCACGACTCTGGTTTGCGGGTGGTGATTGACCAAGTTTTGAGCCATACGTCTGATGTCCACCCTTGGTTTGCTGAGAGTCGCCAAAATAAAACCAATCCTAAAGCGGATTGGTACGTTTGGGCCGATGCGAAGGACGATGGTACGCCTCCCAATAATTGGCTGTCAATTTTTGGTGGCTCGGCTTGGCAGTGGGATACAGGGCGCGAGCAGTATTATTTGCACAACTTTTTGACCAGTCAACCTGATTTGAACTTTCATAACGCTGACATGCAAGCGGCGTTGTTTGATGCGATGAAGTTTTGGTTAGATTTGGGCGTGGATGGTTTCCGCCTGGATACTGCGAACTTCTATGTACATGACAAGCAATTGCGCAACAACCCGCCCAAGGGTCGTCCTGTGACTGATGATGGCTCAGCGCCGAGCTCGAACCCTTATGCGTGGCAGTATCATGTACATGATAAATCTCAGCCTGAAAATGTCGTTTTCGTTCAAAAATTGCGCACATTTTTAAATCAATATCCTGGCATTATGACAGTGGGAGAGTTGGGGGCAGATGACTCGGTGGGCGCGATGATTGAATACACCGAGGGCGGCGATAAGCTGAACATGACTTACACGTTCAAGTTGTTAGGTACAGACAATTCGGCGACGTTCATCCATGATGCGATTCATGAATTTGAATCCCGTGCCAAAGACGGTTGCTGGCCATCGTGGCCGTTGTCCAACCATGACGTGGCACGACTGGCCAGTCGGTGGTGTGCTGGTGATGAAGCATTAAAAACTTATGCGGCTATGCAGTTAAGCATGCGTGGTAGCCCGTGTGTGTATCAGGGGGATGAGTTGGGTTTGCCTGAGGCTGAATTGACGTTTGAAGAGTTACAAGACCCTTATGGCATCACCATGTGGCCTGCGTTTAAGGGGCGTGATGGTTGTCGAACACCCATGCCATGGGAAATGTCGGCGCTCAACGCTGCGTTTAGCACGGCCAAGCCGTGGCTGCCTGTGGCAAGTACCCATGGTGAGTTGGCTGTTGACCAGCAGAGTGGGGCAGATAGTTTGCTCAATCACTATCGCACTTGCTTGCAACAGCGCAAATTATTGTTGCCGTTGATCAAAGGCAGTATGGATGTATTGGACGCGCACAAGCAGGTATTTGCTTTTGTGCGCTCATTTGAAGGCGCTTCGTTGTTGTGTGTGTTTAATTTATCAGACACTCCTGCAACGTATCATTTGCCGAATGGCGTCGCTGTAAAAGAGTTGGCGGACTTTCCGCAAAGCAATTTGACATTGGTGGCAGGTCAAAAGGACTTGGATTTGGCACCTTGGCAATCTGTGGTGGCATGGGTTTGAGCGGTTGCTCAATCACATATCGACACATCTTTGATAATAAGGAAATAAAATGGCTGAGTTAATTTTTAAAGGCGTTCACAAACGCTACGGAGACAATCCTTATACCATTCGTGATGTGAATTTACACATTGGTGAAAATGAGTTTTGTGTATTTGTCGGTCCATCAGGTTGCGGCAAGTCAACACTTTTGCGCATGGTTGCTGGACTCGAAGACATCACCAGTGGCGAGTTGCAAATCGGTGGTGTGCGCGTTAACGAAAAAGCACCGTCTGAACGTGGTGTGTCGATGGTGTTTCAGAGCTATGCTTTGTATCCGCACATGACCGTTTATGAAAATATGGCGTTTGGCTTGAAAATTGCCAAAACTGCTGACACAGATGTAGACAAAAAAGTGCGCCACGCCGCACAAATCCTCCAGCTCGATCACTTACTTGAACGTTTACCTAAAGAGCTTTCAGGTGGCCAACGTCAACGCGTCGCGATTGGTCGTGCAATTGTTCGTGAACCAGGTGTGTTTTTGTTTGACGAACCATTATCAAACTTAGATGCGGCATTGCGTGTGAAAACGCGTTTGGAAATTGCTCGCTTACACAAAGACATCGGTACGGCCAGTATGATTTATGTGACGCATGACCAAGTCGAAGCGATGACATTGGCTGACAAAATCCTTTTGCTCAACAGCGGTGAAGCCGTTCAGCGTGATGGGTCAGTTGCTCAATGCGGCGCACCACTTGAGTTGTATCACTTTCCTGTGAATAAGTTTGTTGCGGGCTTTATCGGCTCACCAAAAATGAATTTCGTTCACGGTACACTTGAGTCTGCTGCACCAGAGTCGGCGATTGTGCGTATGGGGGATAGCTCTTATCAAGTGCGTATCAATGCCGTTGGTCTGCCAGCAGGTACGAAACTTGAAATCGGTATTCGCCCAGAGCACACGAAGCTGGTTAATGCAGATGGTGACAATGTGATTCAAGGCAAAGTTGAGTTCATCGAAAAACTCGGTGAGGCATCATACCTGTACGTCAGTGTCCCAAATGCGGACGATACCATGACTGTTCGTCAATCAGGCGATACCAACTACAAAATTGGCGACATGGTTCATGTTTACTTGCAAGCAGATGCACTGCATGCGTTCAAAGAGGATGGCCGCGCTTGCCCACGCACCATCCGAGTTGATTCTGTGAAAGATTCATTCTCCGTGGCTGGTGTGGCTGGTGCTGTGGTTGCTGAGCCGTATGCTTCGTGAAGTTTATCTTTGTTAAAAACCGCGAGATGAAAATCTCGCGGTTTTTTTATTGCTAAATGTGTCTGCTCATAACTCGAGCCATAAATACTTGATTATGGTTTGCTAATAACCAAGTGTAATTCGCCGACATCAAAGCCCCATTTGCTCATCTTTGACTCATTGATGAGCATTTTTTCAGACACCAAATACATTCTATCGTCGATATTAATGTTCAGTGTTGTTCCGTTATACGGTACAGTGAGTACATAATTGAGAAACAATGCGTTGCCAGAGGTTCGCATCTCTGATTCGCCTACGACATCATTGGCGGTGCCGATGTAGTTACCTTGTCCATCAGGGCGTAGTTTCCAAATTCGATTTTGCTTTTCGCCATCGTCAAAGACAAAATGCTCATCCAACGTGCCGACACCATTGTCCCACGTGGCCTCAATCGTCGCATTAAAATAGCGTGTCACTTTTCCACTGCGGTCTTTGAGAATACCATGTCCGGTGAGTGTGCCGTTAAAGAATTCGGAGATCACCAACTCTGGTTTGTTAGCACTGTATTCTGTGACAGCAATTGATGAGCACGCGTTGAGCAGCGTTAATGACGCTGTCAGAAATAGGACTTTAAGTGCGGTGTACATGTTTGAACTCCTTCATGAGGCATTGAGCCTTTGAGCTATTTTTGCATAGCAGGGTAATAAGAAAAACCAGCCAAGGCCAATGACCAAGAGTGCTGTTGTAGTAGGCTCGCTCATGTGTGCACCACCCCATTGTGTGCCTGCCCAATAGCTCAATGGTCCGAAAATCAGGCCAAGTAAGGCTGTTAAAATGGTATTTCGTTGCAGCCAAACCAAACTGTGACACAGTGTTGTTGCAAACAGCGTCCACAAACAGACCAGCCAAACTGGGATGCCCAGTATATCGGGCTTTGTGTAATTCATCCAATCGCCAAAAACGACCACAGCATCCCACAAAGAGCCCGTTAGTGTGACGACGCTGATAAAGGCCCACTCACGAACGCGCTCGTGCTGAATGACGAAAAAATGATTAATCAACAATGCTGCTGTTGTGTAAGCGATGGCGTAAGCATTGCCCCCCCAGATGCACACAAACCATCCGAGTTGAAACAGTATGATATTCAGCAAGTTTTTTTTCATATGCTGTTATCCTTTTGAGCGCTTAAAACGCATTAGCTGTTGTTCCTGCTCGATGCTAACACACGTAGCGGCGGGGTGCTTGGGAGAGTCGATAGCTCAATTGATGTGTGCAAGGTAGGTGAAAAAAAACCATGTAAAAACATGGGTTTTGAACTTGAGCTTTGTATCAATCATTGCCCTTAGCGGCTGCGTGAAGATGAGCGTGGCGATTGAGACGGTTTGCCCGCTGAAGGGGGGTTGCTTGGCTTCGTATTATTTGCTGGGTGTGAGCTTGGTTTTTTACTTGTGTTTTTCGCACCGCTTGGGTTGTTGGTTGAGCTGGGTTTGGCACCACCGGCTTTAGGGGAGGTGCCGCGTGGACGTTGGTTTTGGTTGCCACGTCCTTGTCCGCTGCGTAGCTGGATGGGCTGGGCGACGGCGTTAGGGTCAGGCTCAAACCCTGCGATGACTGCACGGGGAATGGTTATTTTGATGAATTTCTCGATGTCACGCAACAAGCTGTTTTCGTCAACACAAACTAGAGAAACGGCTTCACCGCTTGCGCCAGCACGGCCTGTACGACCGATGCGGTGCACATAGTCTTCTGGCACATTGGGTAAGTCATAGTTCACCACATGCGGTAATTGATCAATATCAATGCCGCGCGCGGCAATGTCGGTGGCGATGAGGGCTTGTAGTTTGCCAGCTTTGAAGTCAGCCAATGCTTTTGTACGGGCGGTTTGGCTTTTGTTGCCGTGAATCGCCATGCTGGTGATGCCGTCTTTCTCAAGCTGGGTGACGAGCTTGTTCGCGCCGTGCTTGGTACGGGTGAAGACGAGAACTTGTTGCCAGTTATTGGTCTTAATCAAATGGGCGAGCAGCGGGTGTTTGTTCGTGCGGTCTACTGGGTGAATGGTTTGTTGTACGATTTCGATGGTTGAGTTGCGTCGTGCGACTTCAATCATAGCAGGCGAGTTGAGTAGCCTATCGGCCAATGCTTTGATTTCATCAGAAAACGTTGCAGAAAATAACAAGTTTTGTCGTTGCGCAGGCAGCGCCGCGAGAATTTTTTTGATGTCGCGGATGAAACCCATATCAAGCATGCGATCTGCTTCATCGAGAACGAGGATTTCGATGTGTTTGAGGTTGATGTTGCCTTGCTGCATGTGATCGAGTAGTCGGCCTGGTGTGGCGACGAGGATGTCCACGCCTTTTTTGAGCGTGGCAATTTGTGGGTTGATGCCGACACCACCAAACATCACTGCCGAAGTGAGTTTGGTGTATTTGCCATAAACACGCACGGATTCTTCGACTTGCGCGGCCAGCTCGCGCGTGGGTGTCAGGATGAGTGCGCGAATTGGGCGGTAGTTGGCGGGATTGCTGCGCGGGCTGCTGGAGAGTCTGTGTAGAACTGGGAGGGTGAAGCCTGCTGTTTTGCCTGTACCTGTCTGCGCTCCTGCGAGTAAATCGCCACCTTTGAGGACTGCGGGAATGGATTGAGATTGAATCGGTGTGGGACTGGTGTAACCATGTTCGGTGATGGCTCGCAGGATGGATTCTGATAAACCGAGTTCTGAAAATAACATGAGGGTTGTGCAATCTTAAAAAGGAAAGTGGGACAGTATAACAGGTTGGCTGATGGGGCTTGAGTTACTGGTGTTAGAGCATGGTGATGAGTTGAGTGAGCAATAAGAAATGCACTTGCATTTACTGCTCATGAAAATCATGAGTGTGCGTCACGCAAGATTGCTTTCTCCAGCAGGTGGTGTAAGGCCAAAATGCGCAAAAGTCATCGGACTGGCAATTCGCCCGCGTGGGGTACGTTGTAAGTAGCCTTGTTGAATGAGGTATGGTTCGATGATGTCCTCAATCGTGTCCTTGGCTTCACCGATGGATGCAGCAAGATTGTCCAGCCCAACTGGACCACCATTAAATCGGAACAAAATCGCTTCTAATAGCTTTCTGTCCATCACATCCAAACCCACAGGGTCAACGTCAAGCATCTTGAGCGCAGCATCAGCGATGGTTTTGGTGATGTGGCCGTCTGCTTTCACTTGCGCGTAGTCACGTACGCGACGCAGCAGACGATTAGCGATACGTGGTGTGCCACGTGAGCGGCGGGCGATTTCGATGGCACCGTCCTCAGACATTTCGCAATGCAGCAAACGCGCTGAGCGTTTGACGATAAAGGTCAACTCCTCAACTGTATAAAACTCCAGTCTTGCCACAATACCGAAGCGATCTCGCAACGGGTTGGTCAACATGCCCGCGCGCGTGGTCGCTCCCACCAATGTGAATGGCTGTAAATCAAGCTTCACGCTGCGTGCGGCAGGGCCTTCGCCAATCATGATGTCGATTTGATAATCCTCTAACGCAGGGTAAAGAATCTCCTCAACCACGGGCGAGAGGCGGTGAATCTCGTCGATGAACAACACATCATTGGCTTCGAGATTCGTCAATAACGCCGCCAAATCACCCGCACGTTCGAGCACAGGCCCTGATGTTTGCTTGAGATTAACGCCCATTTCACGGGCGATGATGTGGGCGAGGGTGGTTTTTCCCAAACCTGGCGGGCCGAACAACAATGTGTGGTCGAGTGCTTCATGGCGTGTTTTCGCAGCGCCAATGAAAATATCGAGCTGCTCACGGATTTTAGCTTGGCCGACATACTCGTCGAGCTGCTTCGGGCGCAGGGCGCGTTCGATTTGCTCCTCCTCGCGCGGTGGTTTGGTGTCCAAAACGCGGTTCGGAAAATCGGCGGGGGAAAAGTCGTCGGTGACGATGGTGGACATATGCTAAAGTTTACTTTCGATATTTTTTGGTTTCTTATAAAAATAGCGTTCAACGTACTGATAGCTCATACTGGACAAGATAATGGTCAGACATCCCATTGATAGCGTGATTGGCCAATAGTGCTTGGTATAGAAGAGCGGGTTGGGTAAAAAACTAATGACAAATGATATAACTAAACCATGTAAAAGATAAATACTATAACTAATTTCTCCCAAAAGCCTAGCGGGTTTTGTATGCAAAACCCCAAACAATCCATCTCCATATAGTAAACAGATGAATAGAAAAAAAGATACTAGTGCTTGCTTGATACCATAAGCTGTGTCAAAGAAATAGAAAATCACAAAGAACAACAGTAAGGAACATAAATCTAGAATGATTTTGCATTGTTTTGTTATGCTAAACCTTTTTCTGTAAAACTCAGCAGCTAGAATTCCGACTAAAAAATAGTATAGATATTTTTCATCTGATGAGATGCAAAATAAAGCAAATAATAAAATTGTCAGCAACTTTCCTTTTTTACTTGGTAGACTCACAGACAGTAACGGTAATGCTAGATAGAATTTCCATTCCCAAACTAAAGTCCAGTACACCCCTGCATTGACAGTGTAAAAATTTTCAACAGGAATGTTCGGGGTTGAAAAAAATATGAACTTTAGTAGTTGTTTGGTTATTGCCAGTGTTTGAGAAAAATTGTTAAAAATCTGTGTTTGATTAGTCAGTTCTTTATATGTGATTATTAATATTAAGATCAACACTGTCAAAAAATACATGGGTAGTATTCGTTGGAAACGAGATCTGTAGAAACTCTTCCAATTCAAGCTCCCTTCTGACTTAATAACTCTTGACCAAAATAAAAATGCAGTGATGACAAAAAATAACGAAACACCCACTTGACCAGTTAGTGTATAAAAAGTGGAATCAGGCGTCTTCCAAACTGATGTCAAAAAATAATTGTGATTGATAATTGCGTGATGGAAGAAAACGCCTAGCGCTAGAAAGCCTCTTAAGCCATCTAGGGTTAAGACTTGTTGTTCATTATGATTAGTTAATGTTCGGTAGAAAGGGTTTAGTTGATGAATGACAAAGGCAATTAAAATGAAAATACCTGACCCTATAAAGTAAGGGAAAATATTTGTTGGAGCAAGCTCTTGCATATAAGTGCTTTCATAAGTTAATTAGATAAAAACTGCAATGCCTGCCGAATTCCTGCGGATACGCCCGAGTCTACGGGCAGTTGTTTTAATGCGCTGTTGATTTCTTTGTCGCCGTAGCCCAATGCAGACAGGGCTTGCGCGATATCGTTGCGGGCGTCGGGTTTGTCGGTGGTGGCTGTGGTGAAGTTGAAGCTCGCGCCTTTGAGTTTGTCTTTTAGTTCCAGCACCAGTCGTTCAGCGGTTTTTTTGCCGATACCGGGGATGCTTGTGAGGCGTGAAATGTCTTGTGCGACGACGGCTTGTTGTAGGTCGTCAGAGGACAGTCCTGATAAAATCCCAAGTGCGGTGCGTGCGCCGATGCCACTGATTTTAATCAACATGCGAAAGCTGGATCGCTCAGCAGCGGTGGCGAAGCCAAATAATTGCTGCGCATCTTCGCGAATGGCTAAATGCAAAAACAAGCTGACCGTTTCCCCTGCATTGGGCAAATGATAAAAAGTGCTCATAGGCACGTCAATCTCGTATGCGAGGCCGTGTGCGGTGTCGACAACGATTTGCGGTGGGCTTTTATCGATGAGTGTGCCAGTGATTTTTGCGAGCATGGGGAGAGCCTTAAATGATTTGGTGCTATTATCGCACAAGTGGTTTGGGGCTTTGGCGATTGTGTGGCGAATATTGTCTGTGATGTGTATGGTGAAATTATTGAAGTATCTCTGGGCGTTGCCGATTACTGTTTTGGGCTTGCTCTTACTATTACTGGCGCTGCCGAGTCGTCCGCACGTGGCGCGTTTGCGTATTGGGCAAACATCGGCGTTGTGTGCGTGGGGTGGTTGGTTGAGTTCTTGGCTGCGCAAACATCCGCTCGGGGCAATGTCGGCTGCATCCATCGGTCATGTGGTGATTGCACGCAATGCACGACAACTGTGTTGGTCTGGTGCTCATGAGCTTGAGCATGTGCGTCAAACTGAGCTTTGGGGGATTTTCATGCCGTTTGCTTATGTTTTGAATGGGTTGTGGCAGTTGGTGCGCGGTAAGCGGTTTTATCGGGATAATTATTTTGAAGTGGCTGCGTATCGTTTCGGGCCTGAACGATTTGATAGGCGTGATAAACGGTAGCGGTTTGTGTCGCTGTGTGGTGAAAGTACCGAGTATTGTCTCGGCATTTTTTATGGTGGTTTCACTAAGAAGCCGAAGCAAATGATTTGTGGACTGCATTTGCAGATTGATAAGCTAGGGCGTATTAACACTATTCAAGCAATCAACGATGAGTGCGAAATGAATAAAGCCGCTAAACAAAACATCAAGTTTATCAAAGCGAGAGAATATACTGCGAAAGACTTTTAATTTTCAGAACAAACGCTAATGCACACATTGTAACGATTTATTATTGGTAGTGTTAATACGAACTAGTTTGCTAGCGTTTGATTTGTCGTGACCTATGTCAGGTTGACGTGCTAAAAACCATGAAATCCGCCAGATGACGAGTTTCATGGTTTTTATTTTATCAGCACAAAACATTACAACGTTTGAGTGGCAACGTCATAAGCCAAACGCGGGCTGCGTGGATAGTTGCCTGAGGCATCGCCGTGGCCGATGTTGATGAGGAAGTTCGATTTGAATCGGCCATCGGGGAAAAACTCTTTATCAAGGGCAGCATTGTCAAAACCACTCATCGGACCAGCATCCAAACCAATGGCACGAACAGCCATGATGAAATACGCACCTGATAAGCTGCCATTTCTGAATGCGGTGGTTTGGGTCATTTCTGGATTGGCGTCGAACATGCCTTTGACATCCATCGCAGGGAAAATGGTCGGTAAGTGTTCTTGGAAATTGGTGTCATAAGCCACAATAACGGTAACGGGCGCGGCCATGGTTTTTGCTTTGTTGCCATCGGCCAATGTTGGCTCTAAGCGCGCTTTCGCTTCTGGTGAGCGGATAAAGACAAAGCGGGCAGGTGAGGCGTTGAATGCGGTTGGCCCCATTTTTGCCAAATCATAGATGGCTTGTAACTGCTCATCAGTGACAGGTTCGTTGGTGAATTTGTTAAATGTGCGTGCGTCGTGAAACAGTTGGTTGAGTGCTTCGTTGCTGAGTGTGGTCATGTTTGGCTCCTGTTGATGGATGGATTTGGTGTTCTAGTGAACGGGTTGTGATTTTACAGTGCTTCATTTTTTAAACAAATTGGTTTTTTGACAAATGATTTTTTCATTTATGAAATAGTATTGGTGCTTTTACGGTGATTTAGCTGGGTCAATGACCAGATGGCTTGCTCTGATATCACCGCGTCGGCGTGTGCTGTGTAAACAGCGACAGCAGCGATGGCTTGTTCTGTAGCTTCGCCGTTACCCAACGCCAATAAAACATTGCGCTGCCACTGAGCATGGCCGATTCGATAAATGGCTGAGCCAGCCATTTTGTCCTTAAATGTGGACTCCGACCATGACAGAGCATCTAGTAAGGTTAATTGATCCAATTGATGGCGCACTTCGAAATCGGGTAGGTCACTTTTGACTGCAAATTTATTCCACGGGCAGGCGAGTTGACAGTCATCACACCCATAAATGCGGTTACCGATGGCTGGTCGAAACTCATGAGGAATTACGCCGTTGTATTCGATGGTGAGGTAGGAAATACAGCGGCGTGCGTCAAGCTTATACGGTGCAATAATCGCTTGTGTGGGGCAAATGTCCAAGCACGCATGGCATGAACCACAGTGCTCGGTGGTTTTCACATCCATAGGCAAATCCAGATTCACATACAGCTCACCGAGAAAAAACATCGAGCCAGACTCACGGTTGAGCAGCAGCGTGTGTTTTCCACGCCAGCCGAGCGCGGTTTGTTGGGCAATCTCGACTTCTGGCACGGGTGCTGAGTCGGAGAAGGCTCGATAGATTAAGGTGGTTCCGATGTGTTGCTCAATCTGCTCAGCGAGTTTTTGTAGGCGGCTGCGAACCACTTTGTGATAATCACGGGCGAGCGCGTAGCGTGAGATGTTGGCACTTGAGGGATTTTCGATGGTTTGCCAAGTCTGTGTCTGCCAGTCGGGGGCTAAATCAGCCGCCAAATAAGGCAAAGTCACGCTGATAATGCTGATTGTTTCGGGTACGAGTGTTGCTGGTTCAAATCGTGCATCAAGATTTCGTGTCAAATAAGACATTTCACCGTGAAATTCTTTGGCCAACCACGCTTGATAACTGGTTTTTGCCGCGCGTAAGTCAGGCTGGCTGATGGCGATGTGAGAGAAGCCTTGCGTTTGTGCGGCTGACTTAATCCACTCGGCCAGTTGTCTGCGGTCGTTGTCGTTTGCGGTACAATGTTGGGCTGTGATGTCTGTCATGGGCGATATGATACTGGGTATTGCCCACACTGGCGTGAAGTTGCGCTGATTCGTATGGCGCGTCTATTAATATAGGGTGATTTTATGCACGAACAACACCATTTGCTCAAAAACGAAGCGGCCACGGCGCGCATGGCGCAGGCCATTGCCAATTGTGTCATTGCTGGTGATGTGGTGTTTCTCGAAGGTGATTTGGGAGCGGGCAAAACCACGTTCACACGCTATTTCGCACGAGCGCTGGGCGTGACAGGGCGAGTCAAAAGTCCCACTTATGCGCTGATTGAGAGCTATGAATTACCAAGCAATGCAACGAAAATACAGCAGTTGCATCATTTTGACTTGTACCGATTGGCTGAACCGCGTGAGTGGTTTTCAGCGGGTTTTGATGAGTATCTGAGCACGGCTGCTGTGGTGTTCATTGAGTGGGCAGAAAAGGCGGCGGGGGCTTTGCCTGCACCGACCTTGGTTGTGCAATTGTCTCATGTGGATGAGTTTGTCAGTGATGATGAATTGAATGATTCGCCCAGACAGTTGACGCTGAAGGTGTCGGATGAGGCGGCAGGGCGTTTTTTAGACCTGCATTTGGATTGATGTGCTGTGAGGTTTGAAGTGTTTTGTCAATAATCCGCTGATCAAGTCAGCGGATTTTTTATGGTTCACACCTAAGCATTTAAGCATGACGGTCAAATTTGGCGGTCAGACTTTTAGGGAATACCAATTTGACCAATACACCACCGCCGAAATGGTTTTGGATGTCGATTTGGCCATCGTGCTTGGTCATGATTTCGCGCACGAAATTCAGACCAAGCCCCGTGCTTTTTGATTTGTGCGGTCGAGCCAGCGAATAAAAGCGGTCAAAAATATGTGGCAGCGCGTAGTCGGGAATGCCCGCACCATGGTCGCGGATGCTGATGCGGTGGTGGATTAGAGACGGTTCATCGTAAATTTGAATGCTGCTGTCATTCGGAGAAAAATCCATCGCATTGTCGATGAGGTTGCTGAACATCTGGCCAAGTAAAAATTCATCGCCTTGAACAGTGGTATTGCCATTGATGTTAATTGACAAAGTGATGTTGCGACGAGCAAGCTCAGTTTGCTGGGTTGATAAAGCTTTGTCAAGTAAAGGGTGCAAAGCCACGGGCTGCAATGACAATGCGGGCGCACGTTCAAGATTCGCGAGTTCCAACAGACGGTCAATGAGGGTTTGTAGGCGGTGGCTTTGCTCTTCGATATTCGTGGCGAATTGGGTTTGGGCGGCTTCGGGTGGATGCTCTTTGATGATTTCGGCAGCACCACGGATGGCTGAAAGCGGGCTTTTTAGCTCGTGGGTGAGGGTATGCACGTATTGCTCAACGTACTCTTTGCCATCGAGTCGCTCCCGCATGGTGGCAATGGTGTTGATGATGGCTCTGAGCTCTGTGCTGATGAATTTTGGTTTTAGCACAGACTTGCCCGCGGTGATGTCGTCTGCGTAGCGTTCCAATCGAGAAATAGAGCGGTTAATCCACCACATAATGATGAGGCCAACGAGTAGCGATGCGCCGAGTAATATCACACCTGCTTGTGTGATCCGCGCCTCGCTGCGATTGATGATGGGCATCAGTGTGCTGTTGGGCTTAGAAACGGTGAGTACACCAGTGATTTTGTCGTTGATGATGATTGGCGCGGCGACGTGCATGACGCTGGTGGCGTCATTGCCTACAACGCTGGGCGTACTGCGTGCACCGTATTGGCCGCGCAGTGTGAGATAGACGTCATTCCAGCGTGAGTAGTCAGCGCCGACGTCCTTGCCTGATGAGTCGTATCGAACAATCCCTGCTGCATCGGTGATGTAGACGCGATAGTCAACGCGTGTTTTGATGACACCGCCGATGTTGCTCTGAAAAGGGCGTTGGTTGATTTGAGCGAATGCTTGCGCAATGCTGCCTGTGGCGGTGGCGTTGTTTTTGATGTCTTGCGCGGCAATGTTTGCCAAAACTTGCGCGCTGTCCACGAGGGCGTCTTCGGTGGATTGGCGCACACCGGGTTTGACTTCCTCTGCGAAAATCGCGAGGACAAACCAGGCAGCGATGGCGACAATTAGAAAATACCCGATGAATATTTGTAGACTGATTCTCATGGTTTACACATCGGTATTGCTGCGAATGCTGTAACCAAAACCACGGTGGGTGGTGATGGGGTTGAGGGATTCATTCACGACACGCAGCTTGCTGCGCAAGGTTTTGATGTGGGTATCCACGGTTCGGTCAAAGGTGTCGGTTGCATCCGTCCACACCAAATCCATGAGCAACTGACGAGGGAAAATTCGGTTTGGCTCTGAGAGTAGGGTTTTTAACAATAAAAACTCATAACGTGTCAATGACAACAACTGCTCACAGAAGAGAATTGTGCCATGAGACTCATTGACTTCAAATAAAGAAACTTCCGATGTTTTTGATTTAGTGACAGCACGCTCAGAGCGGCGCAAAATCCCACGTACTCGAGCGCACACTTCACGTGGTGAGAAAGGCTTGGCAATGTAATCATCCGCGCCCATCTCCAATCCGACGATGCGATCAACCTCGTCGGCGCGCGCAGTGAGGAACAACAACGGTACATCATGGGTGGCTAAAATTCGTTGGTATAAGTCAAAGCCATTGATGTCGGGCAAACCGACATCTAAAATAAACAGCGACGGCGCGTCGTTTTGCAGCGCGTCGAGCATCAGCTGGCCGCGATGGAACCATTGCACGGTGAAGCCGTCGGTTTGTAACGCGTAGATTAATGTTTCTGCAATCGCAGGCTCGTCTTCGATGAGCCAGATAGTTTGTTTGGTAGTCATATTTTAATCATCAAGGGGTGTCAAAAACTGCCACAGTCTGTGTGCTCATGGCGACGAGCACGCCATCTTTGTCCCAAATATGTGCAGATGTTTGTCCATAACCATCGGCAGCTTGTGCAATTTCAGCGCGGTACAACCACCAGTTAGATGCCAATTTAGGTAACGGCTGCATGAATGACATGCTCCACGTCACAGAGCTCGCTGGTGCAGGTTTTGACAGCAGTGGTAGCACCGCAGGCGGCCACGCATCAATCAATGTAATCAAATGTGCCGTTGTGAACTCATCATCTGCGGACAAATCTTTCAAGCGAATCCAGCCACCCATTTCACGAGATTGAGTCCCCGAAAAAGGCAAACCGCCGAACGCCCAGCGAAAATCAATGTGTTGGGTGAATGCAGGTACGATATTCGGAATATATGGCAGGGCAGGCAAAAGATCGGGCGATGTCGCATTTGGTGCAGGTAATGATGCAACGACAACAGATGACTCTCGTGCCGTGCCAAAACACGCCAACGCCGAGCACACCACCGCATCATTTTGCACAATCTGCGCGGCGAGTTGCACGGCGCTTTTGCCTATACGCAAGACTTGTGCCGAAATCGTGAACGGCTCATCACTCACCACAGGACCGACGAAAGACAACATGAATGAATACAGCGGTCGTTCATCATTCATTTCGCGTCTTATGGCCGTGTACAGCATCCCGCCGAGTAGCCCACCGAACGAAGCGCGTCCTTGTCCCCAGTCGGGCGTGATGGTGTAGGTGGTGTCTGGTGTGCCTGCTTTGACTTGATTGAGTAAGTCGTTGATGTGCGTTAGAGACATACAAAATCCTTTTTCATTGGGTGTTGGGCAATAGTTGCGGCTATTCTAATACAAAGGTGGGTTTTTAAACCATCATCGGTTAAAATAACAGACTGTTCAATCCCCTCCAATCACCCAGAAGGACTTTCTATGTCATTAGCGCTGTACGCCATTTCTCCCCTCGACGGTCGTTATACTTCAAAGGTGGACGCGCTGCGTCCCATTATGTCAGAGGCGGGCTTGCTGCATCACCGTGTGGCGGTGGAGGTGGCTTGGGTGATTGCCTTATCGAAGGCGGGGTTTTCGGAGTTACCTGCTTTCTCAGATAATGCCGTGGATTATCTGAATAGCGTTGTTGCTAATTTCGGTGAAGCGGATGCGCAGCGCATCAAAGACATCGAGAAAACCACGAACCATGATGTGAAAGCGGTTGAATATTACCTTAAAGAAAAAATGGCGGGGCGTGATGATTTGGCCGCTGCGGGCGAATTCATTCATTTTGCTTGTACGTCTGAAGACATCAACAACACCTCTCATGGTTTGATGCTCAAAAAAGCACGTGCCGACGTGTTGCTGCCGCTGATGGATGAATTGGTCGCCAAATTTAAAGCGATTGCTGTCGCCCACGCTGAGCAACCGATGCTGTCACGTACGCACGGTCAGCCTGCCTCACCAACGACGGTGGGGAAAGAGTTTGCGAATGTCGCGGCGCGTTTAGAACGTGCCCGTGCGGCGTTGGCGAGTGTGGAGCTTTTGGCCAAAATGAACGGCGCGGTGGGTAACTACAACGCGCATTTGTCGGCCTACCCTGATTTTGACTGGCCGTCGTTCTCCAAAGGTGTGATTGAAAACCAGCTCGGTTTGACGTTTAATCCGTATACCATTCAAATTGAACCGCATGATTACATGGCGCAGTATTTTGATGCTTTGGCGCGGTTTAACACGATTTTGATTGATGCGAATCGCGACATTTGGGGGTATATTTCTCTCGGATTCTTCAAGCAAAAAACCAAAGCAGGCGAAATTGGCTCATCGACTATGCCACATAAAGTTAATCCGATTGACTTTGAGAATTCTGAAGGTAATCTGGGCTTGGCCAACGCATTGTTGCGTCATTTGTCGGAGAAGCTGCCCGTGTCGCGCTGGCAACGTGATTTGACTGATTCAACTGTGCTACGCAATATGGGGGTGGGCTTGGGTTATGCGGTGATTGCCTACGATGCTTGTTTGCGTGGTTTAAACAAACTTGAGTTGAATGCTGCCAAAATAAATGAAGATTTAGATGCCTGCTGGGAAGTGCTTGCCGAGCCGATTCAGACGGTGATGCGTCGCTATGGGATTGAGAATCCATACGAGCAACTCAAAGAGCTTACACGTGGCAAAGGCATCACGCGCGAGGCTTTGCGTGAATTCATCGGTGGTTTAGATATTCCTGAATCTGAAAAGGCACGGTTAATGGCGATGACCCCTGCGAACTACATCGGCATTGCCGCGCAGTTGGCACGTGACGTATAACGGTGCTGAGCCTATCACTTATCTCTGTTTTTTTGTATAATACGCCCCTTATCATTAAAAACCATTGAGGAAAACCATGAAACACACCGATAAATACCCTATGTCAATGATTGTCTTGCATTCGCTGGTCGCCTTGGCCATGATTGGGGCTTTACTGATTGGCTGGAATCTGAGCCCAGAACTGATGCCAATTCATAAAGCTTTGGGTATTGCTGTCTTGATTTTTGCGGTTTTGCGCATTGCGAATCGCTTTCGTGTTGCCAGTCATGTTCCAGCGTCTGTTAATTCAAAAGGCTCGATGCAATACATTTTAGAAAAATCTGTGCATGGCTTGTTATACATCACCATGATTGGCGCGCCGTTGTTTGGTTGGCTGCTCAGTAATGCACACGGCTATCCTGCTAATTTCTTTGGTTTATTTAGTCTGCCAACATTGATTGCCAAAGATCCGAGTATTACCCACACGCTCAAAGAACTCCATGAGTTGTGCGCCAACGTATTTTTTTGTTTATTGATTCTGCATGTGGCGGGGGGGGTTGTTCACCTGCTCAAAGAGAAGAAAAATGTTTTTAAACGTATGATGCCGTTTTAATCAATGCGACAGCTTAGGAGGTAAACGCATGAAAATAATATGCGCTACTTCCTAAGAGTAAATGTAAACAGTCATTTGAGTTTTTGGATATTGCTTGCCGCTATAAGCGGCTTTTTTTTACGTCTGGATGTTAAGATACGCTTTGCTTTTTACCTTTTGCGAGTCCCGCCATGATTGTCACTTTTCCGAATTCTCCTTACGAATTACACCAACCCTTTGAACCTGCAGGTGATCAGCCGACAGCGATTGCGTCGTTGGTAGAGGGGGTTGAGGATGGTTTGAGTTTTCAGACTCTGTTGGGTGTGACAGGTTCGGGTAAGACGTACACGATGGCGAATGTGATTGCGCGCACTGGGCGGCCTGCGTTGGTGCTCGCGCCGAATAAGACGTTGGCGGCGCAGCTCTACAGCGAGTTTCGGGAGTTTTTTCCGAATAATGCGGTGGAGTATTTCGTGTCGTACTACGATTATTATCAGCCTGAGGCTTATGTGCCGTCGCGGGATTTGTTTATCGAAAAAGACTCAGCGATTAATGAGCACATCGAGCAGATGCGGCTGTCGGCGACGAAAAGTCTGATGGAGCGGCGCGATGTGATTATCGTGGGGACTGTGTCGTGTATTTATGGTATTGGTAATCCGAATGAGTACCACCAAATGATTATGACGCTGCGCAAGGGGGATAAGATGGCGCAGCGCGATGTGGTTAAGCAATTGGCGGTGATGCAGTACAACCGCAATGAGCTGGATTTCGCGCGCGGGACGTTCCGCGTTCGGGGCGATACGATTGATATTTTTCCTGCGGAGAATGCGGATTTTGCACTGCGGGTTGAGCTGTTTGATGATGAGGTTGACTCGTTGCAATTGTTTGACCCGTTGACGGGCAAAATCGTACAGAAGATTCCACGATTCACGGTTTATCCAACATCTCATTATGTGACGCCGCGCGCGACGGTGTTACGAGCAGTGGAGGCGATTAAGGATGAGTTGCGCGAGCGGCTGGCGTTTTTCCATAAAGAGGGGCGATTGGTGGAGGCGCAACGGCTGGAGGAGCGCACGCGCTTTGACCTTGAAATGCTGTCGCAGATTGGTTTTTGTAAAGGGATTGAAAACTACTCGCGCCATATTTCAAATACCCAGCCAGGTGAGCCGCCGTCAACGCTGATTGATTATTTACCTAAAGATGCGCTGATGTTTTTGGACGAGTCGCACGTTTTGACGGGACAGCTCGGAGCGATGTACAAGGGTGACCGTTCGCGCAAAGAGAATCTCGTGGATTATGGTTTCCGTTTGCCGTGTGCCTTGGACAACCGTCCATTGAAGTTCGAGGAGTTTGAGGGCAAATTGCGCCAAACAGTATTTGTTTCGGCGACTCCGGGTGACTATGAAAAGCAACATGCCGATTCTGTGGCTGAGCAGGTCGTGCGCCCGACGGGTTTGGTTGACCCGATGATTGAGGTGCGGCCTGCGACGACGCAGGTGGATGATGTTTTGAATGAAATCCGTGCTCGAACGAAAGTCAATGAGCGGGTCTTAGTCACGACGCTGACTAAGCGGATGGCGGAGGATTTGGCCGAGTTCCTCGATGAAAATGGGGTCAAGGTGCGTTATCTGCACTCGGACATTGACACGGTTGAGCGTGTTGAGATTATTCGCGACTTGCGATTGGGCGAATTTGATGTGTTGGTTGGGATTAATCTGTTGCGCGAAGGGTTGGATATTCCAGAAGTTTCATTGGTCGCGATTTTGGATGCGGATAAGGAGGGCTTCTTACGCTCTGAGCGCTCATTGATTCAGACAATTGGTCGTGCTGCACGAAATATCAATGGGATGGCTATTCTCTATGCTGACCGAGTCACAGACTCTATGACGCGAGCGATGAATGAGACAGAGCGTCGTCGAAATAAGCAAATTGCCTTTAACTTAGAAAACGGCATCACGCCAAAAGGTGTAAACAAACGCATCAAAGACATCATCGATGGCGTCTACAACGATGGCAAGAAAAAAATTGACAAGGTGCGTCAACCGAATGACAACAATTCGCATTATGAGGCCATGTCAGAAAAAGAGTTGGCCAAGGAGCTTGTCAAGCTTGAAAAGCAAATGTTTGATTTTGCTAAGAATTTAGAGTTTGAGCAAGCTGCTCGTACGCGAGACAAGCTCCATGATCTAAAGCAACAATTATTTATCAATGGTGAGTGAGGGATGTCAATAAACCTCATAAAACCTCCAGAGATATAGATAGTTGAATTGTTTTTTTGAAAAACAACCCCTCTTTTGTGACGGCTATGCTAGAATTCGCCGCTGTTTAGATTGACCTAATAATAGGAGGGTTTGATGAAAGTTGAAATGATTGAACCAGCATTAAAAGCAAGTGTGTTGTTTGTTTGTACAGGTAATATTTGTCGTTCGCCTGTGGCACAAGCGGTATTTGAAAAAAAGGTTCAGCAGGCTGGTTTATCAGACTTAATCCAAGTTGATTCTGCAGGTACTGCCGCTTATCATGTTGGCGAAAAGCCGGATTCGCGTAGTCAGCATGCCGCTGCGTTTCGTGGTTATAACTTGATGGGACAAACTGCTCGTCAGGTCTCGCAAAGTGATTTTGAGCAATTTGATATGATTTTGGTGATGGACTGGGGTAATCTACGTGCTTTGCAAAACATTGCACCAGAAAACTGCCGTCATAAAATTGAGCTGGTAATGCGCTATGCACAGAACTCAGATGATGCCGAAGTGCCCGACCCATACTATCAAGAGCAAGACGCGTTTAATCTCGTGCTTGATTACCTTGAGGATGCCTCAATGGGTTTGCTGGAGGTCGTGAAACGACGTTTACCGCAACCCGTGGCGGCGTAGCCAATTCATTTAGAGTTGAATAGAATCAATGATAAAACCAAAATCCTGTGCTCAAGCACGGGATTTCTTATGACATCTTCCGTTGCGATACAGCACAGACGAAAGCCATTACTCCAAACAGCAACATAACACCCGTCATCGCAGAAGCGGGGCTGTGGGAAAACGTCGCAACCAATGAGGTTGAAACGGCAGCCAAGCCAAACTGTATCGAGACGGCCAGTGCGCTGACAGAGCCTGCGCGATTGGTGTGGTGTAGGTGCAGCAATGACGCCATGCCGTTGGCGCACAGCGCGTTCACGTGAGAAACGTATAAAATCACCAGTGGCACAATATAGTCAATATGTCCTGTCGCGCGCATCGTGACCAAGCCAACCCCTGCTAACAACAACGCGCCTGATTGATAAGTCATCAAACTAGAGGCTTGAAAACGTTTGAGCAAATATAAGTTGAGCGACGTGATTAATGACATGCCGACAATATTTGAACCAAATAGCAACGCAAACTCAAGCTCGGAGTAGCCAAGTACTTGCGTGTACACAAACGGTGCACCACCAATGAAAGCAAACATACCGGACATAGCACAGGCCATACATAGCATGAGTGTGATGTTTTTTTTTGATGCCAGTAGTTGGCCATAAGTGCGTAATACATTACCCAAATGCAAGCGGCGGTCAGTGTCTGGTGTGAGTGTTTCTGGGATATAGCGATAGACAAAATAAAAAGCAACGAGCGCAATGCTCGTCAAAACCCCAAAAATAGAGCGCCACCCCGCAAGCATCAAAGAAACCGCACCAATCAACGGAGCCAGTAAGGGCGCCATCATCGTTACCAAGCTCATCTTTGACATCATGCTGTGCAGCTGAGCAGGCGGAAATATATCACGGCTTGCCGCACGTGCCATCACCACACACGCGCCACAACCCAATGCCTGAAAGCCACGTAAAATCAATAATTGATGCGTATTGACGGCAAACATACAAGCTGCGCTGGTGACTGCGAACAGCAAAATACCTGACAACAGCAATTTACGACGACCAAAGTGATCTGACAGGGGGCCATAGATCAGCATACCCACACAAAAGCCTGTGAAAAAAATGCTTAAAGTTAGCTGTAACTGAGTCGATGTGGCGCCTAGCTCAGTCGCCATCGTAGGCAGTGCTGGCAAATACATATCAATGGCGAATGCGCCGAAGGCGACAGTCCCCGAGAGGATGATGAGTAGGCGTGTGTGTGAGATGATAGATTGATTCATGATGGATTTGGTGATAGAAATAAAAAATGCTCGAACAAAAGTTCGAGCATTTTAGAAAAGAATCGTAGTTTTAAATTACGCTTCTTTGATGTTCGCAGCCTGTTTGCCTTTTGGGCCATCAGTGATGTCGAAACTAACACGTTGCTCTTCGCGCAATGACTTGTAGCCATCCATTTGAATTGAAGAGAAGTGTGCGAATAAGTCCTCGCCGCCGCCATCAGGAGTGATGAAGCCGAAGCCCTTGCTATTGTTAAACCATTTTACTGTACCGGTAGCCATAATACTTAGCCATCCTTTTAAAAAAAAACCAATGAAAACATCTCCTGCTTATTGTTATAGGTAAACCTAATTCGACAAGCCTTGAGACCACTACGACACACATGAATTTGTGTGCTTGTTGTGATTGTTCTCGGTTTTGCAGGTTGTGTCAAGCTAAAACCTTGAATTTATGCCAAATAAGCACTATTTATTCCCTGCGAGGTTGATATTGGTGAGATATAGGCTATTTTGCAGATAAAAACGCCCCTAAATCGCATGGGCCGTGCGCAAGTTTTTTGATTTTGCTTTAATATGAGACATGAAATAAACAGAGTGTGTTTACTTGTCTGTTTGCTGTGAATCCGTGTTTAATCTTTGAGGTTTTTGTCAATGAGTCAGAAAAAAAAGCAGCCTTCCCATCGTGATGGTTCAGGTACAGCAGTGCTGGAGCGTGAAACCGTTGTTGCGCCACCACCACTTTATTCGGTATGGTTGCTCAATGATGATTACACGCCGATGGAGTTTGTGGTGCAGGTATTGACCGATTTTTTTTATAAAAAAGTGGATGAAGCTGAGGCCATTATGCTGAAAGTTCATCACGAAGGCAAAGCAGTCTGTGGTGCTTATCCGCGAGACGTGGCTGAAACCAAGGTCATGCGTGTGATGAGACACGCTCGAGCACATGGCCACCCGTTACAGTGTGTGATGGATGCGTGAGCTTAAACGAGAACCGTTTTCTCTGTTTGTTATTTAATGAGTAATAGATTTTGAATCGATTGGAAATACCATGATTGCCCAAGACTTAGAAGTCACCCTCCATTTGGCGTTTGTAGAAGCACGCAAGTCACGCCATGAGTATTTGACACTGGAACATTTATTGCTTGCACTGGCAGACAATCCGCTCGTGATTGACGTGTTGGAGGCAACTGGGGCAAATATTGCTGATTTAAAGCAAGAATTGTCGCGCTTTATCATGCAAAATATTCCGATTGCCGATGGCACGGATGATGTAGACACACAGCCCACATTAGGCTTTCAGCGCGTGATGCAGCGTGCCATTATGCATGTCCAGTCCGGTGGTAATGATAAAAAAGAGGTCACGGGTGTTGAGGTTTTGGTGGCTATTTTTGGCGAAAAAGACTCGCATGCAGTGTATTTTTTGAACAAACAAGGCGTTGAACGCGTTGATGTGACCCAGTTTTTGTCGCACGGTGTGCGCAAAACGCCTAAAGCCAACGAAGGTCCATTTGAAGGATTGGGCGGTGCAGCATCGGGTCAACCAGCAGACAAAGAATTTGAAAAAGCCATACAACAAGACACCGCTTTGTATAAATACGCCCGTGATTTAAATCAATTGGCAGAGCAGGGCAAGCTAGATCCGCTGGTCGGACGTGAGGCTGAAATTACGCGCGCAGTGCAAGTGTTGTCCCGTCGTCGCAAGAACAACCCCGTCTTAGTGGGTGAAGCGGGCGTTGGCAAAACAGCGATTGCTGAAGGTTTGGCGTGGAAAATCGTACAAGGTGAAGTGCCTGAGGTGTTGTCAGAGGCGCGTGTATATGCGCTCGATATGGGTGCGCTCATGGCGGGGACGAAATACCGTGGTGATTTTGAGCAGCGTTTGAAAGATGTGATTAACGAGCTGGGTGAAAAGCCCAACGCGATTTTGTTCATTGACGAAATCCACATGCTTATTGGCGCTGGTTCAACGGGCGGCTCAGCAATGGACGCGGGTAATTTGCTCAAGCCTGCACTCTCGAGTGGTCAGTTGCGCTGTATTGGCGCAACCACCTTTAATGAGTATCGTCAAGTGTTTGAAAAAGATGCTGCACTGGCGCGACGCTTCCATAAAATAGACGTGACAGAACCAACTGTGGCGCAAACCATCACCATTTTAAAGGGCTTAAAACCACAGTTTGAGAGCCACCATCATGTGAAATACGCGCCGTCTGCGATTGTGGCAGCGGCCGAATTGTCAGCAAAATACATGAATGACCGCTTTTTACCAGATAAAGCAATTGATTTGATTGATGAAGCAGGTGCTGCGCAGCGCGTGTTGCCTACCGAGGCTCGCAAAAAAAGCATCACAAAAGTGGATATTGAGGATTTGATTGCCAAAATCGCGCGCATTCCGCCGAAAAATATCAATTCGGACGATCGCACGCAACTCAAACACCTTGAGCGTGATTTGAAAGCCACGGTCTTTGGCCAACGCAATGCAATCTCGGCCGTTGCTTCTGCGATTAAAATGGCTCGTGCTGGTTTGGGCAAAGTGGATAAACCGATTGGCTCGTTTTTATTCAGCGGCCCGACTGGGGTGGGTAAAACTGAGCTGGCCAAGCAATTAGCGTTCGTCTTAGGTATTGAGCTGATTCGCTTTGATATGTCTGAGTACATGGAGCGTCATGCAGTGAGCCGATTGATTGGTGCGCCGCCCGGTTACGTGGGCTTTGATCAAGGTGGCTTACTCACCGATGCGGTGACGAAAAAACCGCATGCGGTGTTGCTGCTCGATGAGATTGAGAAAGCTCATCCTGATATTTTTAACGTGCTGTTGCAAGTTATGGATCACGGTACATTGACGGACAATAATGGTCGTCAAGCGGATTTTCGCAATGTGATTCTCATCATGACCACGAATGCGGGCGCGATGGCCTCACAAAAGCATTCACTTGGCTTTAGTAAAGCATCGGTAAGTCAAGACGACTCGGCGGAAATCAAAAAAGCGTTTAGCCCTGAGTTCCGTAATCGACTCGACGCGATTGTGCCGTTCGCTGCGCTTGATGAAGAAATTATTTTGCAAGTGGTGGATAAGTTCTTACTGCAACTCGAATCGCAACTGCACGAGAAAAAAGTGGAAATTCATTTTACCGATGCCTTGCGTCATCATTTGGCCAAAGCGGGTTTTGACCCACTGATGGGCGCGCGCCCGATGGCTCGTCTGATTCAAGATACGGTGCGTCGCGCGTTGGCCGATGAGTTGCTGTTTGGTAAACTTGTTTACGGGGGTGTGGTGACCGTCGATTACTCTTCTGAAGGTGATAAAGTGATTTTGGACATCAAGTCTTCTCGTAAAAAAGCCAGCGAAAAAGCCGAAGTGGTGGATGCGGAAGCGTAAGCTGGTGTTTTCTCCGAAAAAGACCCGTGTTGAGCGGGTCTTTTTTATGAGTTTGCGAGGGACTTGATTCGGTTTGGTTTTTTTGAAGATGATTGATCTGATGGTGGCGCTATAATGTGGGTTTATTAATTAATGACCTGACAGTTGCTTTACCAAGTTCTTATATTTTCAAATCTGCTGTCATATTTGACATAACGCATATCATTATAGTGATAGTGACACCCTCCATCTCATGCCTAATAAACTGACACAATACATTCGCCTGATTCGTTTAGATAAGCCCATTGGCATTTTGTTACTCCTGTGGCCGACTTTGTGGGGGCTTTGGCTGGCGGCTGGTGGTATGCCACCTCTGAACATATTGTTTGTTTTCGTGACGGGCACGATCTTGATGCGCTCGGCTGGGTGTGCTATTAACGATTTTGCCGATCGTGATTTTGATAAGCACGTGGCACGCACCAAAGATAGGCCTCTGACAAGTGGACAGATTTCGAGTAAAGAGGCTGTTTCGGTAGCGATTTTGCTGGCATTGGTTGCTGGCGGTTTGGCTCTGACACTCAATGTGCTGTCCATCAAGTTGGCGGTGGTGGCGGCGATTTTGGCGGCGAGCTATCCATTTTTTAAGCGTTTTTTTGCCATCCCTCAGGCGTATTTAGGGATTGCCTTTGGTTTCGGCATTCCAATGGCGTTTGCTGCGATTCAAAATCAGGTTCCTGTAGTGGCTTGGTGGTTGCTGCTGGCCAATGTGTTTTGGACCATTGCTTATGACACCGAGTATGCGATGGTGGATAAAGAAGATGATTTGAAAATCGGCATTAAGACGTCAGCGATTACATTTGGTTGTTACGATGTGGTGGCGGTGATGGTCTGCTATGCGCTGTTTGTGGGTTTAATGGCTTGGGTGGGGATTTTAATGTTTTTGAGCTGGCCTTACTTTATCGGTTTGCTTGCCGCGTCGATACTGGCGATTTACCATTACACACTGATTCGCACTCGTGCACGAATGCTGTGCTTTAAAGCGTTTTTACACAATCATTGGCTGGGTGCAGCGGTTTTTGTGGGTACGCTAGTTTCCTTGTTGTAAACCCCTGTTAAATAAATTGTATTGAAATGGATTGACTATGCTGGTTGTGCTATCTCCTGCAAAAAGTTTGGATTTTGAAACGCCTTTTCGTGTGAAACAGGCGACGCAGCCGCAGTTTGTTAAGCAGGCGAGCGTTTTGATGAAATTATTGCGTCAGTATGATGTGCCTGAGTTATCTCAGTTGATGCATATTTCCGATAAGTTGGCTCATCTGAATGTGGCTCGCAATCTTGAATGGAAACCTGTGTTTGATGAGGCAACAGCCAAACCTGCTATTCTGGCGTTTGATGGAGATGTTTACCTCGGGTTTGATGCAAAAACTCTTTCTGCACGCGAATTAGAGCGAGCGCAAAAAGTGGTGCGCACATTGTCTGGACTGTATGGCATATTGCGACCGCTTGACTTGATGCGCGCCTACCGTTTGGAAATGGGGACAGCTTTGGCCAATCCGAAAGGCAAGGATTTGTACACGTTTTGGGGTGACTCGTTGACCAACCATCTTAATAATGAGCTCGATGAGCATAAAGTGCCTGTGTTGATTAATTTGGCATCTGATGAATATTTTAAAGCGGTGCCAGTGAAGGCGTTGCGCCATCCTGTGATTCAACCCGTGTTTCAGGAGGGTAAAAACGGCAGTTATAAGATCGTGAGCTTTTTTGCCAAACGTGCGCGTGGCGTCATGGCACGATTTATTGTGCAGCAAAAAATTGAAAAGCCTGAGTTACTTAAAGGCTTTACAGAAGATGGCTATCGATTTTTGACTGAAAAAAATGGCAAAAATGGCGTAAAGCAGTGGATTTTTGTACGAGAGAGCGTTTGATGGCCTCAAATAGTTCAAACAAATCGAAAAATATCCTCTAAAATGCTGCAGTGCATGTAGATTTACCAGTGGTTTTCGGGTCTAATCGTGAAAGTTTGCGACAGATTCTATTGTTTCCACTCGACCCCGATGTGTCTAGACAGTGACACGTTGGCTATTGACTGAGCGGTGTGGCCGCGATGTCAGTGGGAGTGTTCTCCCTAATCCCCTTGTGCGAAGCGCACAGAAAGGAAAAGCCCATCATGATGAAGGACTATTTGTCTAATTCGTACCTCTTTGGCGGCAATGCGCCGTATGTCGAAGAGTTATATGAACAGTATCTCGATAACCCAGCCTCCGTGTCTGAGCAATGGCGTCAATATTTTGACAACATGCAGCACGTGCCCGCGTCCAACGGCGCGATTGATGCACGTGATTTGGCTCACGCGCCTGTGGTTGAGTCTTTCGCGCAGCGTGCGAAACAAAATAAATTCTTGGCCAATCAGGCCGCCAATACCAATCTGGGTCACGCCAAAAAACAAGTCAGCGTCCAATCCCTCATCGCAGCATACCGATTTCTTGGCGCGCGTTGGGCTGAGTTGGATCCGCTGCACCGTCGTGAACGCCCTGAAATCCCTGAGTTAGAACCCTCTTTTTACGGCTTAACCGAAGCTGATTTGGATGAGCAATACAGCGCATCCAATACTTATTTTGGTCAAGACAACATGAGCTTGCGCGACATTTTGCAAGCTTTGCGCACCACGTATTGCGGCACATTGGGTGCTGAGTTCATGTATATTTCTGATCCCACAGAAAAACGTTGGTGGCAAGAGCGCTTGGAGTCAACCAAAGCCACGCCGCAGTTTTCGGCCGAAAAGAAGCGCCGTATTCTGTCTGAATTGACAGAGGCCGAAGGTTTGGAGCGTTATTTACACACGCGTTATGTGGGTCAAAAACGCTTCTCACTCGAAGGTGGTGAGAGTTTTATTGCTTCTATGGACGAGTTGATTCAACACAGTGGTAGCCAAGGCGTGAAAGAAATAGTGATTGGCATGGCGCATCGTGGCCGCTTGAACGTGTTGGTCAATACGTTGGGTAAAAATCCAGCAGATCTGTTTGCCGAGTTTGAAGGCAAACACGGTGATGACTTGCCCGCAGGTGATGTGAAATATCACCAAGGCTTCTCTAGCGACGTATCAACCGAAGGCGGTCCTGTCCATCTCTCACTCGCATTCAACCCATCGCATCTGGAGATTGTTAATCCAGTGGTGGAAGGCTCTGCGCGTGCACGCCAAGATCGTCGTGGTGATGTTACAGGTGATGAAGTATTGCCAGTCCAAGTCCACGGTGACGCAGCGTTCGCAGGGCAGGGCGTGGTGATGGAAACGCTGAATCTCGCGCAAACACGTGGCTACGGCACACATGGCACGATTCACATCGTGATCAACAACCAAATCGGTTTTACTACTTCTGACCCACGCGACAAAGGCTCAACTACATATTGCTCAGATGTGGCAAAAATGATTGAAGCACCTGTACTGCACGTCAACGGTGATGACCCCGAATCAGTGGTGTGGGCGACACAGCTTGCGCTCGATTACCGTAAACAGTTCAAAAAAGACGTGGTGCTTGACATCGTGTGTTTCCGCAAACTTGGTCACAATGAGCAAGACACACCCGCTTTGACGCAACCATTGATGTACAAATCCATTGGCAAGCACCCAGGTACACGTGCACTGTATGCTGAAAAGCTCACAGCCCAAGGTGTGCTTAAAGCAGGTGAAGCGGATAAAATGATCGAAGACTATCGTGCAGCGATGGACGAAGGTCGTCATTACCACACTGAGGTGTTGAGCAATCACAAGCATGAGTTTGCTGCGGATTGGCAAACCTTTTTAAATAAAAAATGGGCGGATGCTGCCAACACATCGTTGCCTTTGACTGAAATCAAGCGATTGGGCGAAAAAATCACCACGATCCCAGAATCATTCACGATGCATCCGCTGGTGGCGACTTTGATGAAGAATCGCCGAGCTATGGCGAATGGTGAGCAGCCGCTTGACTGGGGGATGGGCGAACACCTTGCGTTTGCTTCTTTGCTCGCAAATGGTTATGACATCCGTATTACTGGTCAGGATTCTGGCCGAGGTACGTTTGTTCACCGCCATGCGGTGCTGCATGATCAGGCGCGTGAGCGTTGGAACGATGGCACGTACATTCCGCTGCAAAATGTTTCGACAGAGGCCTCATTTACGGTGATTGATTCGGTATTGTCAGAAGAAGCCGTTTTGGGCTTCGAGTATGGTTACTCAACGACTGCACCGAACACACTGGTGATTTGGGAAGCACAATTCGGTGATTTTGCCAATGGCGCGCAAGTTGTGATTGACCAATTCATCAGCAGCGGCGAAGTCAAATGGGGGCGAGCTTCAGGTTTAACCCTCATGTTGCCACATGGCTATGAAGGTCAAGGTCCAGAACACTCATCTGCGCGTATTGAACGTTATCTGCAGTTGTGTGCGGATCATAATATGCAAGTCGTTCAGCCAACCACGCCCGCGCAGATTTTCCATATTTTGCGTCGTCAAATGGTAGGTGATTTCCGTAAGCCATTGATTATATTCACACCAAAATCTCTCCTGCGACACAAGGAAGCGATTTCAGACTTGAACGATTTGGCCAAAGGCTCATTCCAAACCGTCATCGGTGAAGTGGACAGCACCGTCAGTGTTGATGCCAAAAAAGTCAAACGCGCACTCGTCTGCTCAGGTAAGGTGTATTACGACATCCTCGCCGCACGTCGCGAAGAGAAAGATCAAAACGTCCCAGTGATTCGTGTGGAGCAAATGTATCCATTCCCACACAAAGCATTCGCTGCTGAGCTAAAAAAATACCCGAACCTCGAAGAAATCATCTGGGTACAGGACGAGCCACAAAACCAAGGCCCGTGGTTCCAGATTCAGCACAACTTGTTTGAGAATCTCACCGAAGGACAAAAACTCGCTTATGCAGGTCGTGCAGCATCAGCATCGCCTGCTGTCGGTTACTATGCTAAGCACTATGAGCAACAAAAAGCCATGATGCAAGCAGCGTTCGGTAAGCTCAAATCGTTTTTGAAAAAATAAGTGCCGCATTTGTTATTGCGTAGGGTGGGCTTTGCCCACCATTAACTCAAATTATTGGACAGGTGTAAAACCCACCATACAAAATCAGGAAATAGGAAAATATCATGGCCATTATTGACGTAGTTGTCCCCCAGTTATCCGAATCAGTTGCCGAAGCCACGCTTCTCACATGGCATAAAAAAATCGGTGAACCTGTTGCCCGTGACGAAAATCTCATCGACGTTGAAACAGATAAAGTTGTGCTCGAATTACCTGCACCAGCGGCAGGTGTCATCGTTGAGTTAATCGCCGTTGACGGCGCGACCGTCACGAGCGGACAACTCATCGCAAAAATTGATACAGAAGCTACAGCAGGTGCGAGTGCACCCGCCGCAGTTGCTGCGCCAGTCGCTGCACCCGCAGCTCAAGCCGCTGCACCTGCTGCAACGGCAACCAGCACAGCCATGCCATCGGCTGCGAAAATCATCGCTGAAAACAATTTAACCAATGTCACAGGCACAGGCAAAGACGGCCGCATCACCAAAGGCGATGCACTCGCAGCCGCTTCAGGTGCAGCAGCTGTTACCGCCTCAACCATCCCAGCTCCAGCAGCAGGCGCGACACTTCCAGCCGTCAAAGCACCGATTAGCGTCGAAAACATCCTCGCTGACCGCCCAGAGCAGCGCGTCCCGATGAGCCGCTTGCGTGCCCGTGTCGCAGAGCGTTTGTTGCAATCGCAATCGACCAACGCCATTTTGACGACATTTAACGAAGTCAATATGCAGCCCGTTATCGACATGCGCAACAAATACAAAGACAAGTTTGAGAAAGAACACGGCGTCAAACTCGGCTTCATGAGCTTTTTCGTCAAAGCCGCCGTTGCCGCTTTGAAAAAATACCCAGTGCTCAACGCCTCAGTCGATGGCAACGACATTGTCTATCACGGTTACTTCGACATCGGTATCGCTGTCGGCTCTCCACGCGGCCTCGTTGTGCCGATTATCCGCAACGCAGATCAATTAAGCCTCGCAGACATCGAGAAACAAATCGCTGAATACGGTGCGAAAGCCAAAGACGGCAAACTCACCATCGAAGAAATGACAGGCGGTACATTCTCAATTTCTAACGGTGGTGTGTTTGGTTCCATGCTCTCAACCCCCATCATTAACCCACCGCAATCAGCCATCCTCGGTGTCCACGCTACTAAGGAGCGTGCTGTGGTTGAAAACGGCGTTGTCGTTGTTCGCCCGATTAACTACCTCGCTATGTCGTATGACCATCGCATCATCGATGGTCGTGAAGCGGTGCTCGGTTTAGTGACGATGAAAGAAGCATTAGAAGACCCAGCGCGGTTGTTGTTGGACGTTTAATAATGATCAAGAATATTCGTACATATCTTACGTTGCTGTCTTTTGTGCCTCTGTCTGGGTGTATGACTGCTGCGATAGTTTATTCTGTTGCCAAATCTCCACAAGAGGCTTATCAGCCAACTATTTTTAAACCAAATGAAGCTGCTACGCTAAAAGTCATTGGTGAAAATGCTGTTGGCATAACTTTTTATCCAGATGCAGCTTGTTTTTCTGATAACAATCCTGAAAAGAAAAAGCTCTCTGGTGGTTTTACTCAAAGCATCAGAAATACCGTTAATGGGCCTGAAGCATATGTGTTTAAAGTTAATGCAGGCATGCCTCAGACACTGCGGATGGGCTACTCATCTTCCATTAACTATTGCTCTGGCGATATCTCTCGTAGTTTTTTACCTAAACCTAATGCATCTTATGAAGCATATTTGCAACTGATTGACTCAAAATGTGTTTTTGTCTTAAATGAAATAGCTCCTGAAGGGCGTGTTTCGGTGTCAACAGATTATGCTGCAAAGTGTCAGTAAAGTTTCTAAAGGAAAATCATGTCACAAAATTTCGACGTAGTCGTCATCGGCGCAGGCCCGGGCGGTTATATTGCTGCAATTCGCGCGGCGCAGTTGGGTTTGTCTACTGCTTGTATTGAAGGCAATCCTTATGGTGACCCAAAGGGTGAACCACGTTTGGGTGGGACTTGCCTGAATGTGGGCTGTATTCCGTCAAAGGCGTTATTGCACTCATCACATTTGTTTGAAGATGCAAACCATCATTTTGAGACCAACGGCATTTCGGTTAAAGGTGTTTCTGTTGACCCTGCCAAAATGGTGGCACGTAAGAATGCCATTGTGGACAAAATGACAGGCGGCATTCAGTATTTGTTTAAGAAAAACAAAGTCACGTTGCTCAAAGGTTATGGCGCATTCGTCGGCCAAGCCGATGGGCAAACACAAGTGAAAGTCACGGCGAAAGACGGCTCGGAGCAAATCGTTAGTGCAAGAAATGTGATTATCGCGACGGGTTCAAAAGCCCGTCATTTGCCAAACATCGCAGTGGACAATCAAATCATCTGTGACAACGAAGGTGCGCTGAATTTCACCGATGTACCGAAAAAACTTGGTGTGATTGGTGCGGGTGTGATTGGTTTGGAGTTGGGTTCTGTTTGGCGTCGTTTGGGTGCTGAGGTGACGGTACTTGAAGCAATGCCTGCATTCTTAGGTGCGGCGGATGGCTCGATTGCCAAAGAAGCGAAAAAGTTGTTTGAGAAGCAAGGCTTGAAGTTTGAACTCGGCGTGTCCATCAATGATGTCAAAACCGCGAAAAAAGGCATTTCTATCAGTTACAAAGATTCTGCGGGTGCTGATAAAACACTTGACTGTGACAAACTCATCGTATCGGTCGGTCGTGTGCCAAACACAGATAATCTGAACTTAGAAGCGGTTGGCGTCAAAACCAACGAGCGTGGCTTCATCGAAGTCAATCACGACTGCCAAACTGCCGTAAACGGTATTTGGGCCATTGGCGACGTGATTCCAGGGCCAATGTTGGCTCATAAAGCAGAAGAAGAGGGCGTTGCCGTCGCTGAGCGAATCGTTGGTCAAAAGCCGCACATTGATTACAACTGCATCCCTTGGGTGATTTACACATCGCCCGAAATTGCTTGGGTGGGTCGTACTGAGGAGCAACTTAAAGTGGCAGGTCGTGCTTATAAATCGGGGCAATTCCCATTTATGGCTAATGGTCGTGCTTTGGGTATGGATGCGCCAGAAGGCTTTGTGAAGATGATTGCTGATGCTGCCACGGACGAAATTCTCGGCGTTCATATCATTGGTACAGGTGCTTCTGACTTGATCGCTGAGGCAGTTGTCGCGATGGAGTTTAAAGCTGCGGCTGAGGACATCGCTCGTGTGTGTCATCCACACCCGAGTTTGTCAGAAGTGATGAAAGAAGCAGCATTGGCTGTGGATAAACGCACGCTCAATATGTGATGAATGCAGGGTGAATGACAACAAAGACGCGGTTTTTCGCGTCTTTGTTGTATTTGATGATTAGTGGTTGAGTGGATAAGAACCCATCAAAATCACCCCAAGCGCAGGCCAAACTGCTAAAATGCCGCAACTTAGATAACAGGATAAACCATGAGCATCAAATCAGATAAATGGATACGCCGTATGGCTGAGCAAACAGGCATGATTGAGCCGTTTGAAGCGGGGCAAGTGCGCTATGTGAATGATCAGCGCATTGTGAGCTACGGCACGTCGAGTTATGGCTATGACATTCGCTGCGCCAATGAGTTTAAGATTTTCACAAATGTGAACAACAGCATCATTGACCCGAAAAATTTTGATCCAAAGTGCTTTGTTGAGCATGTTGGTGACACGTGTATTATTCCACCAAACTCGTTTGTATTGGCGCGCACGGTTGAGTACTTCCGTATTCCACGTAGCGTGTTGACGGTGTGTTTGGGCAAGTCAACTTATGCACGCTGCGGCATCATCGTGAATGTGACGCCATTTGAGCCTGAGTGGGAAGGCTATGTTACGTTGGAGTTTTCTAATACAACGCCGCTGCCTGCGATTATTTATGCGAATGAAGGTTGTGCGCAGGTATTGTTCTTTGAGTCTGATGAAGTGTGCGAGACGTCATACAAAGACCGTGGCGGCAAATATCAAGGACAGACAGGTGTGGTTGTACCGCGCATGTAACTCATGGCTGTTTCATGCTTCACTAAAAACATGAATGCTTGCTTGTGAATCACGAACCCTGCGCTGTGCAGGGTTTTTTTATTCGGATGGTTTTTTAATGACTTCATTTTGGGGTTTGTTTACGCAAATCGCCGCGATTATTTTTCCTGTGTTGGGGGTGATTGTCTGCGGCTATGTTTATGGTCGTCTGCGACCGAATGAGGCACCTCAGCAAATGGGGGCGATTAATCCATTAGTGATGGAGTTTTTCACGCCGATGATGATTTTCGGCGCGATGAGTCAAAAGTCATTTGATATTTATGCGAACGGCGCCTTGATGTTAGCGGGGTTGTGGGTGATTTTGGGCAGCGTGGCGTGCGGCTATGTGGCGGCTAAGATTTTCAATATCCAAGTGCGTACATTGGTGCCGACGATGATTTACAACAACTGCGGCAATATGGGGTTGCCGTTGGCGTTGCTTGCGTTCGGTGCGGCAGGCTTTGCGCAGGCAGCGATTTTGTTTGTGATGTGCAATCTGCTGTATTTCTCCTTGGGTGTTTGGCTGTTGTCAGGACGGCGACTGTCATGGCGATTGTTTAATACACCGATTATTTGGTCGATTGTTCTGGGTTTGACGATGGCTTTGCTGCGTCTGCCTGTGCCAGAGCCGGTACAGCAATTATTGAATTTTTTCACGCAGGCAGCGATTACGCTGATGATGTTTGCGCTGGGGGTGCGCTTGTTGGATATTGATTGGCGGCAGATGAAAATCGGTCTGCTCGGCGGTGTGCTTTGTCCTGCGGGGAGTTTATTGTTTGCGTATATTGCACAGCAGTTTGGTTGGTTTGATTTGACACAACAGCAGATGGCGCAGATTTACTTGTTTGCCAGTTTACCGCCCGCGGTGTCGTGCTTCATGATGGCGGATTATTACCAACAAGAACCCTCAAAAGTGGCGGCGATTGTCCTCATCGGTAATGTGCTGTCACTGGTATTTGTGCCGTTTGGCTTGGCGTTGGCTTTGGTTTGATTGAGTCCGATTATCTAAGTTTATGGCGTTCAATGCATTTCAGGCGGCGCATCTTTCGGGTGGGTTTTGACATGGAGCTGAATTGCCCATAGAACACCTGTCAATGACAAAGCCATCGCCGTCCATTCCAAACCGCGCGGCCAGCGGGCATCGTATAAAAATCCGTACAACAACGAAAACAAGCTCTCCGATACAATGAGTTGGGCGGATAGGCTAATTGGCAACAGTTGACTGGCCTTGTTCCACATGATATTACCGAGGAACGATGCGCAAAACGCAATCACAAAACCGCCAATCAAAATAAATTGTAGCCAATCCAAAGAAGCATCCATGTTCAGCGCCAATAAATGCTCAGGTGAATACAAAGCCACCAAATATCCGACAATCAACATCACCAAAGCAAGTAGAGCTGTCACGACCCCTGTGAGGTTAGACCAATCGCTGGCGGTGACGTGCGGATGAGCGCGCAAATATCGAGCGTTGCGATAAGCATAAAAAGTCCAGCAAGCCAGCGCGCCTGCTGCGCAAATCAGTGCCAATGCACGCTCAAACGGCGTGCTGTTTAACGTTTCATTGCCGTGCAAAAACACATCAATGCCAATCGAACCAATCCCCGCGACGATGAGTAAACAAGGCAAAAGCAATTTGCGCATCGGTAGTGAGTCGTGCTCATGTCGCCCCATCAGCGTGATGGTCAGTGGCAGTACGCCGATGATGAGCGTGGTGGGTGCGATACCTGCGTATTTCACACCTGTGGCAAGCAGCATGTAGTAAATGATGTTGCCTTGTAAAGACAAAATGATTAGTTTCCGCCAATCATCAGCTGTCAACTGACGCACCAGTGGCACAATCGTCCGTATGCTAAATACCACTGCAAATAGGCCATAGCACACATAGCGCACGACCATTTGTGTGAGCGGTGAGAATTGGTGAGTGATTTTCGGTGATAAAAATACCAAGCCCCACATCGCACCCGCCAAAACGCCAAAAAATACGCCTTTTTGCAAGGGTGAGTGAGCGCTTGAGGGAGCGATGGATGAATTCATGAAAAAATAATAATCAGTGGTTAAAGTTGAGGAGTTATGCCAAATATCCAGTAATTTTATCACGCAAATATTTAAAATCCTGTATCATTTCGCTTTGTGCGAAAGGAAAACCCCATGCGGTTAATTCAGAAAGCCCTCACTTTCGACGACGTTTTGCTCGTCCCAGCTTATTCAAACATTCTCCCGCGCGACGCGTCGCTCTCAACCCAGCTCTCGCGCAACATCCGCCTTAATATCCCCTTAGTTTCTGCCGCTATGGACACCGTGACCGAATCACGTCTGGCCATCGCATTGGCACAAGAAGGTGGTTTGGGCATCATTCACAAAAACCTCACACCTGCCAAACAAGCCCTTGAAGTCGCGAAAGTCAAACGCTACGAATCAGGTATTTTACGGGACCCCATCACCGTGACACCTGACATGACGGTTTTGCAAGTCATGGAGTTATCGCAAGATGCAGGCGTTTCTGGTTTTCCTGTGATTCATAACAAAAAAGTCGTTGGCATCATCACCAACCGCGACTTGCGGTTTGAAGAAAATATGTCACGCTTGGTCTCCGACAAAATGACGCCACGCGAACGACTCGTCACCATTCACGAAGACGAATCACTCGATGAAGCGAAACGTTTACTGAACAAACACCGCCTCGAACGCCTCCTCGTCATCGATGACAAAGATGAGCTGCGTGGCCTCATCACCGTTAAAGACATCCAAAAAGCCAAAGAACATCCACATGCTGTGCGTGACGCACTCGGCCACTTGCGTGTCGGCGCAGCAGTTGGTGTCGGTCCTGACAATGACGAGCGCGTTGATTTACTTGTCAAAGCAGGCGTGGACGTCATCATCGTTGACACCGCGCACGGCCACTCGCAAGGCGTGCTTGACCGTGTCAAATGGGTGAAACAAAACTACCCGCGAGTCGACGTCATCGGCGGCAACATCGCCACAGCCGCCGCCGCGCTCGCATTGGTTGAGCATGGTGCAGATGGTGTTAAAGTCGGTATCGGTCCGGGTTCAATTTGCACCACTCGCATCGTTGCGGGTGTCGGTGTACCGCAAATCTCTGCGATTGCCAACGTGGCGAAAGCATTGGAAGGCACAGGCGTACCGCTCATCGGTGACGGTGGTATCCGCTACTCGGGTGATATTTCTAAAGCCTTGGCCGCTGGTGCGTACAGCGTGATGCTCGGCTCAATGTTTGCAGGTACCGAAGAATCACCGGGTGAAGTCGTCCTTTACCAAGGCCGCTCGTATAAAGAATACCGCGGTATGGGTAGCCTCGGCGCGATGGCGCAAGGCTCGAAAGACCGCTACTTCCAAGACAACGAAGGCAATGTCGACAAACTCGTCCCCGAAGGCATCGAAGGTCGCGTGTCGTACAAAGGCAGCGCACTGAACATCGTCCACCAACTCGTCGGAGGTATCCGCTCATCCATGGGTTACTGTGGCTGCGCGTCGATTGAAGACATGCGCACCAAAGCTGAGTTTGTGGAAATTACTTCAGCAGGGATGCGTGAATCGCATGTGCATGATGTACAGATTACCAAGGAAGCGCCGAATTATTCGATGGGTTAGTCTCAAAAAACTTGTGGGTGGACATTGTCCACCCACAAGTTTTATAGCGAGTCATTTTCAAGCCGAAGTTTAAAAACAAATCTCTATGCTTAAAAAAATAATTTATTTCTTGCAGGTTTTATGCTTTATAAGTTTCTTGAATCCTGTGTTTATAGCTAATGCAGAAGCTCCGAGTGCTTTTAATAATAACGAGATAATTGAAGAGTTACGAAAACAAAACGTACAGTTAAAAAGTGAATTTGAACTGCTGACTAAAAAAGTTAATCAGGAGTCCTCTATCACGGATAAAAGCTTTTCGAGTATCTCTAACCAACTTTCAGCCGCAAGCACCATGCTTACATGGTTCTCTGCAATTTTAACTCTCGCATCAATTGTTTTGACTGCAACAATCGCTTGGTTAAGCAACAAAACTCAAAAGGCAGCTCAAAAAGCGATAAATGCTTTAGAGGACACTCAAAAGTTAAAAACTGATATTGATGAAAATTTGCGGGAGTTGAATTTACGCTTAATAGATGATGAAACAACGCATTTGTTAGAGCGATTGCAAAAATACCCTCAAGATATTCTAAATATGACAAATATGCTGGCTCTTAGGAAATTGAATACAGCACATATAACAATGCTTAAAACTGCGTATGAAAAACTTATTACTCAGCTTGAGAGATCTGAACCATGTGCAAGCACACGATCATTTTTTCTAACAGTAGCACAGCATGCACCAGTGGATTTGTTGAATGATCTAACTTGGAGGGAGTTATTTAATCGAGAGATTCGAACGGATTACATAATAGATTGTTTTTATGATGATGAACTACTTGATCTTGTTAACAAATGTATTAAACCAGCCATAAATCAAAATAATTTTGCAGATTATCAACAAGAAATATCAGGTTTTCTGTGTTCGCTACTAAAGTCGATTGAGGACAGTATTAATGGCATTTACATCCAAAAGATCCAATGTGAAGTCTTTGAAGATCTTATTTCTTTTCTTGGCAGCAAAATGGATAGTATCACATCTGAACTTTCAGAAAAATATGAGGCTTGGCGAAATACACAATTGGAATCGGTTGAAACAATAACTGAGAAAATAAATAGTTAATTTTTTACGTATAAAGTGAATTAATCATGGCCAACCAGCACGACAAAATCCTAATCCTCGACTTCGGTTCGCAAGTCACTCAACTCATTGCCCGTCGCGTGCGCGATTCGGGTGTTTTTTCTGAAATTTATCCTTATGACGTGTCAGATGAGTTTATTCAAAGCTACGGCGCGAAAGGCGTGATTCTCTCTGGTGGACCGAATTCGGTGACCGAGGGTGATACGCCACGCGCGCCGCAGGCAGTTTTTGAGCTGGGCGTGCCTGTGTTGGGCATTTGCTACGGGATGCAGACGATGGCGCAGCAGTTGGGGGGCAAGGTTGAGACTGCTGAAGCGTTGGGCAAGCCGCGTGAGTTCGGCTTTGCGCAGATTCGCGCGCGCGGGCATACGAAGCTGTTTGATGGTATCCAAGACGCGACCAATGACGAAGGTCATGGTTTGCTCAATGTTTGGATGAGTCACGGTGACTCGGTTTCTGAGATGCCTGCTGGCTTTAAATTAATGGCTTCAACCGATAGTTGCCCGATTGCGGCGATGGCGGACGAAGAGCGTCGGTTTTATGCGGTACAGTTTCACCCCGAAGTGACGCACACGGTGCAGGGCGAGGCGATTTTGTCACGCTTTGTGAAAGACATCTGCGGCGCGAAAGCTGACTGGGTGATGGGCGATTACATCAGCGAGGCGGTGGCTAAGATTCGCGAGCAAGTCGGTACGGATGAGGTGATTCTCGGTTTGTCGGGCGGTGTGGATTCGTCTGTGGCGGCGGCGTTGATTCATCGTGCGATTGGCGATCAGCTCACGTGCGTGTTTGTTGACCATGGTTTGTTGCGCTTGAATGAGGGCGACATGGTGATGGAAATGTTCGCTGGTAACCTCGGTGTGAAAGTGATTCGCGTTGATGCGACAGACCAATTCATGGGCAAACTCGCAGGTGTGAGCGACCCTGAAGCGAAACGAAAAATCATCGGCGGCGAGTTTATTGAAGTGTTTGATGCTGAATCCGCGAAACTGACCAATGCCAAATGGCTCGCGCAAGGGACGATTTACCCTGATGTCATCGAGTCGGCAGGCAAGGGCAAAAAAACCGCGCACACGATTAAATCACATCACAACGTCGGTGGTTTGCCTGAGCACATGAAGCTCAAACTGCTTGAGCCATTGCGCGAATTATTTAAAGACGAAGTGCGTAAACTCGGTGTTGAGCTGGGCTTGCCGCGTGAGATGGTTTATCGCCATCCGTTCCCTGGCCCCGGTTTGGGCGTGCGGATTTTGGGCGAGGTGAAAAAAGACTATGCGGATTTATTGCGTCGCGCCGATGCGATTTTCATTGAAGAATTGCGCAAAACGGTGGATGAGCAAACGGGCAAAAACTGGTACGACTTGACCAGCCAAGCATTTGCGGTGTTTTTGCCCGTCAAGTCGGTCGGCGTGATGGGTGATGGTCGTACGTATGAGTACGTTGTCGCGCTGCGCGCGGTACAGACGCAAGACTTCATGACCGCGTATTGGGCTCATTTGCCTTATGAATTGCTCGGCACGGTCAGCAACCGCATCATCAACGAAGTACGCGGCATCAACCGTGTGGTTTATGATGTGTCGGGCAAGCCGCCAGCGACGATTGAGTGGGAGTAAGCGTCATTCATGCGCAGATTCGTTGGGGGATGAAATGAAGAAGTTATTTTTTCTACTGCCGCTCATTGTCGGTGTTTCTTCAAGCCCTGCCAATGAGTTGAGCTGCGGCGCTCAGACTCCCATTGATTCTTGGTGTCGCATTGATTTGGCGCAGTTGCGCCCCACCCAACCTGCTGTGGGGATGATTCAGGTGATGCAGGATACTGAACACCTCAAAAAATACACACCCAAAAAATTAGAAAAATACGTTCGTAAAAAAGTCATTCTGGTGGTGGTGGCGGATTTTGGCGCGGCAGCGCCTGCGCAATTTTATTTGGTCGATAGACATCACCTCAGTTATGCGTTGAGCCGTTTGGGCGTGTCTGAGGTGAGTGTGAGGGTGGTTGGCCGATTGGATGGCCGAAATCCTTCAGAGTTTTGGCAAAAGATGACTCAGAATCATTGGGTTTGGTTAAAAAATCAAAAAGGACAAGCCATTTCTCCCGACTCGTTACCCACAAGGTTGTCTGACTTACAGGACAATCCCTATCGGACATTGGCTGGGATGCTCGAAGATGATGGTTATTTTAATAAAAATACCCATCAATATTTTGTTGAGTTTGTTTGGGGGCAGTGGCTTGGTGAGCAGATGCATTGGCAAAATATCGATAAAAACAACATTGACCAAGCATTAAAAGACGCAAAAAAACTGGCTTGCTCAGCGCAAGCCAGTCATTTACCTGGATATGGCAGCAGTCAATGCGATTGACTGATCTGGTCTATCCAAGCGAATAATTCATCTAAATCATAATCACCACTGTGTGGCACATTCCACGGCAGGGCGTAATCAACGTTTTTGCCTTGATTCTTGAGTGTTGTGGCGAGTATGGCAGAAATTGCCAAAGACGTGTCTCGATCGGTTGTGCCGTGGCGGATGCGCCAGTTCTTGGTCGTGATTGATTGTGCCGCACCGATATAACTCATGGGATTCATGAGTTTGACGATGGCTGGATCGGCAGATGTGCCGTTGACACGGCTGTTTGCTTGGCCAAATGCGGTAAAGTGCTGAGCCTTGATTGTGCTTGTGCCAAATAAATCATTCTCACCGCTGGAGAGATCCAGCGCGTCGAATGCAGGCGGTGTTTTCAAGCGAGTGATGGTTTTGACGTATTGGTCAAAGTCAACGCTCACAACTTGCCCATTGTGGATGGTCAACCACGGTGTGTTGGATAAATCCGTGCCTTTGTTCAATGCTTTTTGTGCCGAGCTCATGAGCAGGGATGTGATGTGTTCTTTGAATGTGCCATTTCCAGCGGCATTCAGTGTGAGCAACTCGCCTTTTTCATCGCGAAGTTTTAAGCCATTAAGATAGCCTGGAAATCGGGTTTTGAGGTCTTTGGCGGTTTTGATTTCAGCCACAGTGAGTGTGCCAGCGACTTCTTTTCGCTCCATGCGAAAATCAATCATATTGCCCATCATCATTTTTTTATACGCTGTCACACCAGCGAATTGCCACTCATAAGCGGCATCCGTATTTTCTAAATTCGTGATGGGGCAGTAGGCCGATACCGCAAAAATATCGTCACGGGCGTTCGCCGCTCCCAGTGCTTTGAGAGCTGGCTCGTAGTCTGAGTGATTGCCACTGGCACCGAGTAGCGCTGACATCGCACCACCCGCACTGGTACCATTGGAGATGATTTTCTCTGCATTACCCGGCATCGCGGCGTCATTGTGGCGAAGGTAGCGCACGGCGGCTTTTAAATCGACAATCGCGGCGGGTGCTTTACCCGTGTATTGGCCGTCTGTATTTTGGGTGGTACGACCACGTGCACCAGGTGCTGCGACCACATAGCCGTGAGCCAAAGCGTAGGCCACAGTGCTCGTTTTTCCTGCTTTGGGGCCTTTGAGGCTTGGGGTTGCTGTCGCTGGTTCGGCGGGCATGTAACCACCGATGCTGTTGGGTAAAAATATCGGCGCGTTTTGGGCATTGTATGAGCCGATCTGTCCGTTTGCGAAATAGGCTTCGGGGATGTAGATGTTCATTTGTTGGTACTGAGTATCAACGGGATTTTTCACATAAACGATGTGCTCATACGCGCGGTATTTGATTTCTTGGCCGTTGACTTGGATAATTTGGCTGGTGTATTGGTTGGCATTAAAGGTTAAATCGTTCTTGTTGACCACTGTATCTGCTTGTGCGATAAGAGGCAGTGTGATTAAACTGAGACTGGCTAACTGATTGAATAACTGCATGAAAAACTTTCTGATGGATGGTTAAATAAGCATCGATGAAGACCGAATGAGAATGATTATCGTCCTAAAGTATTTTTATGGACAAATCATGTTTGGAGTCCAGAACAAAACAATGGCCTACGAACTACAGGAAAGCATTGAACAACCTGCCTTATTGAGTGCCCAGTCAGGACGTTTGGCATACAGATGTGAGAATGTAGGGTTGTCATCGTAAGGTGTGCGTAGTGCGGCTTGCAATTCGTGTAACACACTGAGATCCCCGAGTGTCGCCGCGTCAATTGCTTGTTGCGCTAAATAATTGCGCAGAACAAAGCGTGGGTTAAACGCATTCATGCGTTGTTTGCGCATTTCGTGTGGTTCGCTTTGTTGGGCAATTCGCTGTGCGTATTGGCTGAGCCAATCTTGAACCGTGGTTCGGTGACGCTCGTTTGTTAATAACTCAGGATGATAAAAAGCAGGTGTCACGCTGTCTAAAAGCGGAACTTCTGACACATCAGCCAAGCATCGGAAAAACTCAGTGTAATCGACGTTCAGAGCCTGCATCCATGAAAACAAACCATTAATTAGGTCATCGTCGGTATCTGTCCAATCAAGTAAGCCAAGTTTGCCCGCAAGTGTTGCGTGCAATTGCTGCTCATAGACTTCATCAAATTGTGCCAAACCGTCAATCAATGATTGTTGAGAAGGCGCTACTGCGACCAAACTTTCGGCGAGTTTTTGTAAATTCCAACGCACCACACCCGCTTGTTTGCCAAAAGCATAGCGCTTTCCACCCGCATCGGTCGTGTTCGGCGTCCAGCCAAAGTCCAGATTGTCTATCCAGCCGTAAGGCCCATAGTCAATAGTCAAGCCGAGAATCGACATATTGTCTGTGTTCATCACGCCATGAACGAAGCCGACGCGCAGCCACTCATTGACCAATCGTGCGGTGCTCGCGCAAATTTCTTTGAACCATTGATTGAATCGTTCGTGCGCGTTGCCCGTGACGTGCGGAAAGTCACGACTGATGGTGAAATCCACGAGCTTTTTAAGCAAAGCAAAATCGCCACGCTGCGCCAGCAACTCAAAATGCCCAAAACGAATGAATGACGGTGAAACACGGCAGACAATCGCCCCCGGTTCTGCCTCAGCGCGACCATCATAAAATATATCTCTAACCACATCGTCGCCTGTGTGAATCAAGCTCAATGCCCGCGTGGTCGGCACGCCCAAGTGATGCATCGCTTCAGAGCACAAAAACTCACGAATCGACGAGCGCAACACAGCGCGGCCATCGGCACGGCGCGAATAGGGGGTCGGCCCTGCGCCTTTGAGTTGTAATTCTGAGCGCACACCGTTGTGTACTACTTCACCGAGTGAAATGGCTCGTCCATCGCCGAGTTGCCCAGCCCAGTGACCAAACTGATGACCGCCATAACAGGTTGAGAAGGGTTGCATGCCTTCGATTGGCTGATTTCCTGAAAATACTTGAGCAAATTGCGCGCTCTGCACGTCATCATTAGTCAAACCAACCAATGCTGCCACATCGGACGAGTAAGCCAACAGCGTTGGGTGAGATACCGGTGTGGGCGGCGTCGCAGACCAAATAGCATGGTGGACTTGGCGGGGTTGATTGTCCATCTCGACCGAGAGTTTGTCCTCGGGGAGTTCTCGGATCAGGCGGTTGTCAAAATGAAGGTTCATGAGCAAACTTTATCATAAGCGGTGAAAACGGGTTTAGCCCAAGGCTTTGCCGACAATCTCACGCACGTCTTGTGATAGATTCGGTGCGTTGAACACGGTTTGTAACGCTTCTCGCATCAAAGATTGGTACGGCTCAGCATAGGTGCGCCACTGCTCAAGCGTTCGTGCAAGACGGGAGGCTACTTGTGGATTTTTGGCATCAATGGCCAAAACTTGCTCCGCCCAAAAACGATAACCCGAGCCATCGGTCGCATGGAAATGTGCTGGATTGGCGTTACAAAAAGCAAAAACCAAAGAGCGCAGACGGTTTGGATTCGGGTTGGTGAATGCTGGGTGGGCAAGCAGTTTTTGTAAAGTCGCGGTGATATTTGCATCGTGTGGATTAGCGGCTTGAGCCGTGAACCATTTGTCGATGACCAGGGCTTCTTTCTCGAAACGGTTGTAAAAATCATTCAGTAACGCTTCGTCTTGCCCCTCGTGTATCGCGGTGGTCAACGCTGCGATGCGATCGGTCATATTGTCAGCTGCGGCGTATTGTGTTGTTGTAGTGTCAGGCTTGGCTGAGGAAATGTGACGGAGCGCGAGGTTGCGCAGGGCGCGTTCGCCCGCTGCCACACCGTTGTAAGCGTAAGCAGTTTTGGGTTCAAGTGTGGAGTACAGGCTTTGCCATTCGATTTGCAGTTGTTTGGACAGAGCGCGGCTGGCGCGTTCACGCGCTGCGAATAGTTTCTGTGGGTCAAGCGGCTCGCATTTGCTCACGAGCTGAGCAAGGTATGAGAAGCTGGGCAACGTGAACAACTGAGCGCGATAAGCAGGGCTTAATGACTCGTCCGTGAGCAGGCTGCGGAATGTATCGAATTGCTCATGGCTAAACACAGGTTCGAGCATATCAGCGACGATGGCTCGTGCAAATATCTGCTGCACAGCGTCCCAGCGGTTGAACGCGTCGGTGTCTGTTGCTGCGAGTGTGGCAAGTTGGTCATCGCTGTAGTCGTATTCGATGCTGACGGGGGCAGAGAAATTTCGGTTCAGCGACGGGGTGGGTTCAGCTGTGATGTTCTCGAACGTGATGGATTCATTGGCTTGTTTGAGCTCGATCAGCGTGTCGATGTCTGTGCCGAGCAGGGCGACGCGCAACGGAATGTGCAGCGGTGCTTTGATTAAATTGGCTTCTTTGAGTTCAATACCAACGGGTGGATTGCTTTGTGCGAAATGAAGCGTGTAGGTTTGTGCGTTTGCATCAAATTCGCTCGTGACCCGAACCGTGGGTGTGCCAGCTTGTTCGTACCAGCGACCGAATTGAGTCAAGTCAGCTTGATTGGCGTCGGCCATGGCTGCGCGGAAATCGTCGCAGGTGACGGCTTGTCCGTCGTGACGTTTAAAGTACAAATCCATGCCGCGACGGAAACCATCGCGTCCGAGCAGTGTTTCGTACATGCGCACCACTTCAGCGCCTTTCTCGTACACGGTCATGGTGTAGAAGTTGTTGATTTCTTCATAGGCATTCGGGCGAATGGGGTGCGCCATGGGGCCTGCGTCTTCCATGAATTGCGCTGTACGCAGCATGGCCACATCGTCAATGCGCTTGACGGCGCGTGCGCTGGTTGCCGCGTCTGGTGACAAGCCTTCGGCCAGTTGGTCGCTTGAAAACTCTTGGTCGCGGTAGACGGTTAAGCCTTCTTTCAGGCTCAGTTGAAACCAGTCTTGGCATGTGACGCGGTTACCCGTCCAGTTGTGAAAATATTCATGACCCACGACCGCTTCGACGCCCTCAAAGTCAACATCAGTGGCTGTTTCGGGATGGGCGAGCACGAATTTGGTGTTGAAAATATTCAACCCTTTGTTTTCCATCGCACCCATGTTGAAATCCGATGTGGCGACAATCATGAAACGCTCTAAGTCCAATGGCAAACCAAAACGCGCTTTGTCCCAGCGAATGGAGGCTTTGAGGCTGTCCATCGCGAATTGGGCTTTGGGCAAATCGTGTGGCTCAACGTAGACTTGAAGTAACTTCTCTGCACCATCCTGAGTGATGGTTTCTTCTAAACACGCCAATTGCCCCGCGACAACGGCGAATAAATACGATGGTTTTGGAAACGGGTCATGCCATGTGACCATGTGGCCGCCATTGGGCAAATCGCGCGTCTCTATGAGGTTGCCATTTGATAGTAAGACGGGAAATGCCGCTTTGTCAGCAATCAACTCCACCGTGTACGTTGACAACACATCAGGACGATCTGGGAAGTACGCCATACGACGAAAACCCTCGGCCTCACACTGGGTCATCAGATGCACACCTGTGGTAAATAATCCCGATAAACTCGTGTTGGTGTTCGGTGTGCACGTCGTGATGATGTGTAGCATGCCTGATTCTGGTGGGTTGTGTAGCGTGAGCGTGCTGTCTGTGACGGTGTACTCAGAGGGGTCAAGTGGAGTCTCTTCATTGTTGAGCGAAATGAATTGTAATGTGATGTGTTCGCCATTGAGCACCAATGGTACTGGTTCATCATTTTTTCGCTCAAACTCCAACCACAACGTTACCGTGGTTAATTCGGGTTTTAAATCGAACAATAAATCCGTGGTGGGAATGTCGTAAGGGAAGGGTGTGTAGTCGGATCGTAGATGTGTGGTCATGGTATCAAGGTCGGTAGGGTGGGCGTTGCCCATAATATTAGAGAGTGTCTTGTACGACGAGTTAAAGAAAGGTGGGCATTGCCCACCCTACATTAAACAGATAAACCAGCAGTCAAACGCTGAACCACTTCATCTCGACCAATAATGTGAATGATGGCATCCAGAGACGGGCTTTGCGTTAAACCGAGCAAAATCGCACGCAGTGGCACACCGAGTGCTGACATTTTTAGAGTATGGTCAGCGAGTGTGGATTTAATCAGTGCATTGATGGATTCTTTTTCCCATGCGATGTCTTTGAGCTTCGTGGCGAAGTCTGCGAGTGCGGGGCGATTGGCATCGTTGAGGTGCTCGCGAATCAGCTCGACGTTTGGCTCGTATTTCAGATAAAAACCTTCTGCCGCAGTCGCGATGTCTTCGAGTGTGTCACTACGTGATTTGTAGAGTTCAACAATCGCGGCGAGCGGACGGCTCGTCAGTGGTGCAACATGCTCGTAGGCGGCAAGGCGTTTTGACACGCGAGGTTCAATGAGTGAGGTGAGTTCGGCGTTGTCTTTTTGGTTGATGTAGTGGTTGTTGACCCAATTGAGTTTTTTGGGATCCCACTGTGAGGAGGAGGACGACAAATGCTCAACGCTGAACCATTCGACGAATTGTTCGCGGGTGAAAATCTCGTCGTCGCCGTGTCCCCAACCGAGGCGTGCGAGGTAGTTATTCAATGCTTCGGGCAAATAACCCATGCGCTCATAGTCCATGACCGCTGTGGCGTTTTTGCGTTTCGATAGCTTTGTGCCATCTGGTGCGAGAATCATCGGGATGTGACCGTAAGCAGGAATCGGTGCGCCGAGGGCTTTGAGGATGTTGATTTGCTTTGGGGTGTTGTTCACATGATCGTCACCGCGGATGACGTGGGTGATGCCCATGTCCCAGTCATCGACGACGACGCAGAAATTGTATGTCGGAGTGCCATCGGGGCGCGCGATGATGAGGTCGTCTAACTCTTCGTTATTGAACGAAATTTCGCCTTTGACCACGTCCACCCATGAGGTTCTGCCTGTGAGTGGGTTTTTGAAGCGCACCACGGGTTGTACCTCTGCTGGGATGGCAGGCAGGGTTTTGCCAGCCTCGGGACGCCATGTACCATCGTACTTTTCGCGTTCGCCTCGGGCTTTTTGAGCTTCACGCATGGCTTCGAGTTCTTCTTTCGAGGTGTAGCAGTAGTAGGCGGTGCCGTCTTCGAGCATTTGTGCGATGACTTCACGGTATCTGTCCATACGTTGCATTTGGTAGTATGGGCCATCGTCGTGGGTGAGGCTCAGCCACTGCATGGCGTTGAGAATTTCAGCGACGTTTTCGGGGGTGGAGCGTTCGACATCAGTGTCTTCGATGCGCAGCACAAAAGTGCCACCAAAATGCTTGGCCAAAGCCCAACTAAATAATGCAGTGCGAGCACCGCCAATATGCAGTGCGCCTGTAGGACTGGGGGCGAAACGGGTACGAATGGTTGTCATAAATTTTCCTAAAAATTCAACTCAATAATTCATCTGACAGCCATAACGACGCTGTCAACACGGTTTTTTAAAAACCTTTGCCAAACACGCTGCGTGTACCTGAGAGTACTTCGTGCAACGCGCGGCGGTCGTGGTTCATCAACGATGTGCCAAGCAAGGTCAGCCAATTAGCGAATACCAATAAAAAGCCTAACCCATAAAGATAGCCGGCGCCAGCACTGGTGATATTATCGCTGTGCCGCAGCACGAAAATCGTCAGTAATGCAGGCAAAATGCCCAACACGCAGGCGAATACATAACGCAACCAAGCTTGTTTGTAATTAATCGCTGATTTGATTGAGTTCTTGTCACTCGCAATGCGAATGTGCCAAGTTTTTTGTGCCAACGTCTGCCCGCTGTGCGTCCAGCAGTACGTGAAATAAATCCCAAAAACACCAAATAACACCCATTGCTTGATCCAGTCGGGGATGTTTAAGCCAGTAATGGTCGATACTATTTGCAACAACAAACCCGTGACAAAAAAAATGCCAAACAGTAAAACGAATTCGTATAAGCTGGCGCCGAGTCGGCGGGCGATGGAAGGGCTGGGCATGGGATTTGTGTTGGTTTGATAAACGCCCATTTTAACTCAAGTGACGTTGTGCATGGGCTGTTTGCTAACGTCAAATAGTTGATTCGTGTATGGATGAGTGTCGAAAATGAAAAGACGCGATGAATCGCGTCTTGGGTGTTAAATCTGCGAACTATATGATTTCACTTTTGCTCAATGAACATTTGCCATGATTTAGCACGGGTTTTGGCGTTGTTTTGGTCGTCATTTTTGAGCTGTTGGTTCACTTGCGAGCGTTGTTGATTTGACAAACTGGCCCACTCTTCCATGCGGGCTTGTGCGTTTTTTCGCTGCTCTGGTGTCATGTTTTTGAGTTGATTGACTCGTCCTAACCACTGTTGCCTCTGTGACTGAGGCAGTTGCTCCCATGTGGATTTCAGTGGTTGTAACATAACTTGTTCTGTTGCGGTTATCTGTCCCCAGTCCTGTGCATGGGCGACACCGCTGACGCTGCCATAGGTGATGACAAGGGCAAAGGCGATTTTGGTCAGAGCGAGGTGTTTAGGGTGTGTTACCATGAGAAAAGCCTGTTTTTTGGACGTGACCGTGAGCGGGTTGTTGCACGATTTTTTGGTTGAACTGGTTAAAGTCGTTGTCGAGATACGCTTGTAATGGAATCTCTTCGTTCAAAATGGCATCAATATTGGGCGCTACCGCTTCTGAGGTGGGGGTATTCATGAGTGCCATCGCGCTACTCATTTGCTGTTCATTATTTTGTGTCAGGCTGCGTTGTGAGGCAAAAATAGCTAGGAACAAGGCCGGAGCTATCACGATGGTTCGTGCGAACGTGGGTAAGCGTTGTAGCCAGCCAATCAAGCCATTCGCTGTGGTATCAATGCGCACCGCAGGTTTGTTCAGTTGTGAGAGGGCACGAACACGTGCCGCACGCAAACGCTCTGTGACATGATGCGGTAGCTCATCCACGGCCTCATTCAAATGAGCGCGCGTTAGTTGAATCGCTGTAGCAGTGCGGATGGCATCGAGGTTTAGTGTGTGCTGATTCATGATGTGATTCCTAATTCGCGTAGCTGATCGGCTAAGGTGTGAGCGGCGCGTGAGCAGTGGGTTTTGACACTACCCTCGGAGCAGCCCATGGCTTGGGCGGTATCAGTGACGCTGTAATCCTCCCAATAACGCAGCAAGAATGCTTCTCGTTGACGAGTTGGCAGCATTTTTATTAAATCTTCTAATAGATTGAGAATCTGTTCACGAGAGACCGTGGTCTCGGCTGATTCGGTTTGGCCGTTGGTATTTTTTGACAACAGCGATTCAAGTACATCAAAGCCCGCCTCATCGTCAGATGAGGATTCAAACATCGAAAACGTCGGCGTCCAGTGGTCACGAACTTTGTTTCGGCGAAAGTGATTGTGAATGGCGTTTTGCAAAATCCGTGTGAACAACATCGGCCATTCATTGGCGGGTTTGTCGCTGTAAGACTGTACCAGGCTGATCATGGCATCTTGGACAATGTCGAGCGCGTTTTCCTCATTGCGTACGGCATACAGCGCGTGCTTGTACGCACGACGCTCAACGCTGGCTAAGAAGTCGTCGAGCGTCTCGTGTATCACGCTGTCAACGGGGGTGGTTTTTTTGCTCATTTTAATAAAAGTATCCAACCGAGATTAAATATCTTTAACTTCGGTTAAATTCTGTTTGTATACGTATCCACGTTCTACGTATTGGGCGGCGTTGTGTGGCAGTTGAGCAATTTCTTCGTTTGTTAATGCACGCGCTAATTTTGCTGGTGAGCCAATAATCAACGAGCCATCGGGGAATGTTTTTCCTTCGGTGACCAATGCGCCAGCACCAACGATGCTGTTGTGGCCAATGACGGCGCGATTAAGAATGGTTGCTCCCATGCCGATAAGCGAGTTGTTGCCAATCGTGCAGCCATGCAATGTCACGCTGTGGCCAACTGTGACGTGGCTACCCACGTTCAGCGGGCAACCCATATCGGTGTGTAAAACGCTGTTTTCTTGAATATTGCTCGACTCACCAATCAAAATTGGCTCATTGTCTCCACGAAGCACTGCGCCATACCAGACATTGGCTCCTTTTGAGAGATGTACTCGGCCAATCAGAACGGCACTGGGGGCAACAAATGTGTCTTTGTGAAGCTCTGGCTGGTGGTCTTGATAACGATATAGTGTCATGACGGCTCCTAAGCAATCAAAAAGCTGTTATGGGCCAGTAGGGTTAATGCTTGATGTAAGTGGCTTTTGGGCTTTTTTTCGAGTGTAGACTCCTGAGTAGTTTGTTTTTGGGTCATGGCTGCCTTTGCAGTTAGATCAGGGAGGTGGTTGATTGATGAATTAGTTTCGTTTGTTGAAGTCGCTCATGACGCGTTGTTTTTCGCGTTGCCATTCACGGTCTTTTTCTGCATCACGTTTATCGTGCTGAGCCTTACCTCGTCCCAATGCGATCTCACATTTAATTTTACCGCGTGTGTAGTGTAAATCAAGAGGGATTAATGTAAAGCCTCTTTGTTCCACTTTGCCAATTAGGCGTTTGATTTCCTCGGCTTTGAGCAGCAGCTTGCGTGTGCGGGTTGAGTCAGGGTTGATGTGTGTTGAGGCACTGGCAAGCGCGCTGATGTGACCGCCCAGCAAAAACAACTCACCATTGCGAATGATGACATACGTGTCCTTGAGGTTCACTCGACCTGCGCGAATGGCTTTGACTTCCCAGCCTTGGAGCACGATACCTGCTTCATATTTTTCTTCGATGAAATAATCGTGAAAGGCTTTTTTGTTATTGGTGATGCTCATATTTTGGGTTTTCTGAAGATTTCATAATACAATGGCGCATTGTAGCAAAAATTGGATAAAAAATGCCCAAGGTTCACAAAACCGTTGTGTTACCGTATAGCGCACAACAAATGTATGATTTGGTTGAAAAAGTCGAAGATTACCCACAGTTCCTACCGTGGTGTGGTGGTGTGGTGGTTCATCAACGCTCCGAAACGTCTCTTGAGGCCACCATAACCATCGATTTCAAAGGTTTGCGGCAAATTTTTAGAACCAGCAATGTCAATGCGCCTCCTCGTAGCATGCACATGACATTTAAAGACGGGCCTTTTCGTCATTTCACGGGGCAGTGGCGTTTTGAACCGTTGGGTGAGTTAGAGCAGGGGGTTCGGGTGCGGTTTGACCTTGATTACGAATTTTCTAACAAGCTGGTTTCTTTGGCCATTGGTCCTGTGTTTGGCGTGATTGCCCAGACATTCATTGATGGTTTTGTTAAACGCGCTAAGGTTGTATATGGCTGAAACGCTTAATGTCTCTGTGATTTATGTCGATGAGCAACAGCAGAAGTTTGAAAAGCAGATGACATTGCCTATCTCCTCCTCCGTACGTGATGCAGTGGTGGCCAGTGGTATTTTGGATGACTATCCCGACTGGCGAATGGATGATTTATCTTTGGGGATTTATAGTCAGCGTGCCATGCTCGATGATGTATTGCATGAGGCTGACCGTATTGAAATTTATCGTCCTTTGCTGATAGATCCCAAAGACCGTCGTCGGAAAATAGTCAATCAGCAGCGTGACCCGAAAAAATGGCGACGTGTGCGAGCCTGAGAATGTTTGTGTCATGTGGGATGGGCAAAAATACAAAAAAGCGCTTGATGCGCTTTTTTGATTTTTCACAATAAAAGAATTTAAATAGTCCACTTCACCAACACTGCTCCCCAAGTAAAACCACCACCAAAAGCTGCAAGTACGAGGTTGTCACCTTTTTTCAACTGACTTTGCCATTCCCATAAGCATAAGGGGATTGTCGCTGCGGTGGTGTTTCCGTATTTGTGAATATTCAACATGACTTTTTCGGGTGCGAGGCCGATGCGATTTGCAGTGGCGTCAATGATGCGGCGATTTGCCTGGTGCGGCACCAGCCATGCAATGTCATCACCTGTCAGATGATTTCGTTCCAGCAACTCTGCGGCGGCATCCGCCATGCTTTTGACTGCGGCTCGAAACACAGGTTGGCCGTCTTGAAATATATAGTGCTCACGTGCCTTGACCGTTTCGATGGATGCAGGCTTGAGTGAGCCACCCGCTTTCATGTGCAAAAACTCCCGACCTGAACCATCGGTTTTTAGATTCGCATCAAGCACACCCAATCCCTCGTGAGAGGGTTCAAGTAGCACCGCACCCGCACCATCCCCAAATAAAATACAGGTGCTGCGGTCTGTGTAGTCAACAATTGCGCTCATCTTGTCCGCGCCGACCACCACCACTTTTTTGTAGCGTCCCGATTCGATAAGTGCCGTTCCCGTCGTCAAAGCAAATAAAAATCCAGAGCACGCTGCACCTAAATCAAACCCCCAAGCATTAACAGCCCCAATTTTGTCGCAAATGATATTGGCCGTCGCAGGAAATGTCATATCAGGGGTCACCGTCGCACAAATCAAGCAGTCAATTTCATCGGGTGAAATGCCTCGACGCTGACACAAGTCTAAAACAGCAGGCACAGCCAAATCAGATGTGCCCAAGCCGTCACCTCTAAGAATGCGACGTTCCTCAACACCTGCTCGAGTCCGTATCCACTCGTCATTGGTATCAACCATGGTTGATAGCTCAGTGTTGGTTAAGCGATATTCAGGGACAAATCCGCCGACGGCGGTTATGGCTGCTGTAGTTTTAGTGGTCATGGCTGGTTTGTTTTTGCTCGTGAATAGTCGACTGATTATAACGGAATGTTTGCCAATAAGTAGGGAAGTTTAAAGGCTGCTTTTGTCATACGAGTGAGACGGCTTGATGGGTTTTGCTGTTACAAAACCTCACTGTCACTAAGCGCCTATAGAGGCTGCTGCGATTTTTGGAGAACCAAAAAACTTGAAATGTCTCATTGATCTGATCTGCCCTCGAATTGACGGTTATTGACGGCGGTGGTAGTATTCGTTGTGCTTTGGTGGGTGGTAATTTGACTACGGCTGCGGTTAAAAATGGTTTTGCTGGAATTGTCGTGGATGGTGCTGTGCGTGATGTTGGTGAAATACAACCGCTGGCCATTGGTGTGCGTGCTTTGGCGCTACATCCATTGCGTGCAGTTAAACGAAACACGGGCGTTCGTGATTTGACTATTGTGGTTGCTGGTGTCACAGTACAACTGAATGACTGGATTTACGCGGATGCTGATGGGATATTGATCAGCCCAATGGCTTTGGTGTGATTCACAATCTGTTTTTCAATTATTTATTGAGCGTTAATGAAAAAAATATTTTTTTTTGATATAGACAACACTTTACTCGATCACACGACGAATCAGATTCCTGCCTCCGCGCTCCACGCCATTGAGGATTTGAAAAAGGCAGGGCATGTGGTGGCAATTGCGACAGGGCGGGGTTATGGGCATGCTGCAGAATTCATTGATTTGGTTCGGCCAGAATACGCCATTACCCAAAACGGCGCGCAAATCATGCATCGGCACGAGGTGATCGAAAAGAATCCGCTCAATCATAGTGAGCTGATGCGATTGTTTGAACTGATGATTGACAAAAATATCAGTTATGGCATCAGTGATGGGCTTGGTGGTCATGTGAGCTCTTTCGCGCAGGAAGTCATGAATGCGATGGAGTCTGTAGAGATTTCATTTCAACAAGATTTAAGATTTTATCAAGCACAGGATGTGTTCCAAGCTTGGATGTTCTTTCATGAGTCGCTTGATGATGTATTGATTCCCGAGTTGTTGGCGAGATTTCCAGACTTCGATTATGTGAGATGGCATGAGACGGCGATGGATGTTTTACCAAAAGGTATTAATAAACTCACGGGTTGCCAGACCGTTTTGCGTGTGGCGGGTATGACGACAAAACAAGCCTACGCCTTTGGCGATGGTTTAAATGATATAGAAATGCTGCAAGGTGTAGGTACAGGGGTTGCCGTTGGTAATGCACACCCACGCCTCAAAGCGGTGGCTGACCGACATGCCGACCATATTTCAAATGATGGTGTCGCCAAAATGGTTCGTCAATTACTCATTGAGTTTGAGCAATCCGTCGAGCAGATTGTCTTTACCCCTTAAACTCGCTATAATGCGCGCTTGTTTTGCGGGTGTAGTTCAATGGTAGAACGGCAGCTTCCCAAGCTTCATACGAGGGTTCGATTCCCTTCACCCGCTCCACAACCATAACATATATGGACAGATGGATGAGTGGTTTAAGTCGCACGCCTGGAAAGCGTGTGTAGGTTCATAGCCTACCGGGGGTTCGAATCCCCCTCTGTCCGCCACGGATTTTTAAGACGCGATTTATTCGCGTCTTTTATATTATTAAAAGAAGAGAAAATCTTCACAATTGGATAAACCAGAAAGATAATGATTATGTCTCATCAAACATTCAATACCATCATCCATGCACGTTGGTTACTCACTGTTGAGTCGAGCGAAATTTTGCAACACCACAGTGTGGCAATTAAAGACGGTCAAATTGCTGCGATTTCCCCCACAAATGAGACCTCAGATTGGGCGGCAGATGAGGTCATCACGCTTGATGAGCATGTATTGATGCCTGGTTTGATTAACCTGCACGGTCACTCTGCGATGACGCTTTTGCGCGGTTATGCGGATGATTTGCAACTCATGGATTGGCTGCACAACCACATTTGGCCTGCTGAAGGCAAGCACGTGGATGACGCATTTGTGTACGAAGGCAGTTTAATCGGCATGGCCGAGATGATTCGCTCTGGTACGACGACGATTAATGACATGTATTTTTACCACAGAGCGGTGGCACGAGCAGGCGCAGAGGCAGGGATGCGCACATTTGTCGGTTGCTCGATTTTAGAATTCCCAACCAATTACGCCCAAAACGCTGATGAGTACATTAGCAAGGCCATGGTGGAGCGCGAAGAGTACCTGAACAACGAGCTCATCACGTTCACACTCGCGCCTCATGCGCCGTACACCGTGTCGGATGAAACGTTCAAAAAAATCACCGACATTGCGCTCAAAAACGACATGCTGGTGCACTGCCACATCCACGAAACCATGGACGAGGTCAACGACAGTGTGCGTGACCATGGCAAACGACCGCTCGCGCGTTTGAACGACATCGGGTTTTTAGAAAATAAACTTATCGCCGCGCACATGGTGCATTTGACCGATGACGAAATCGCATTGACCGCTTCAAAAAATATCAGTATTGCGCACAATCCAAACTCCAACATGAAACTCGCCTCAGGCATCGCTCCGATAGCCCAAGCCATGGCAGCAGGTGTCAATGTCGGTATCGGCACAGACGGCGCTGCGTCAAACAATAAATTAGACATGCTCAACGAGACGCGCCAAGCCGCCTTGCTCGCCAAAGTCGGTACACTCAATCCAACTGACGTACCCGCATTCCAAGCCATTCAAATGGCAACGATTAATGGTGCAAAAGCACTGCACATGGTTGGTAAAACAGGCAGTATCAAAGTGGGCAAACAAGCCGATATCATCGCCATCAACATGGCTGCGTTAGAAACTGTGCCGACGTTTGACGTCATTTCGCACATTGTCTATGCCGCAGGGCGGGAGCACGTCACACACACATGGGTCAATGGCCAGTGCCTCATGAAACAGCGTCAATTGTTGACACTGGACGAGACAGCGTTAAAAGCCATGGCCAAAAAATGGCAAACCCGCATTGAGTCAAGCCGTTAAACAAAAGGCATGGGAGAAAAGCCCTAATTCATTGGCTAAGTACCCCATTTCGTTTACAATGGCGCGTTAATTAATCGCAAAAACAATGCACAATCGTGTGCATTTTTTATGACAGGAACCAACGAATGAAACCCATCAAAATCGGTATCGCAGGCACAGGCGTCGTCGCCAGTGGCGTCGTCAATATTCTCAAGCGCAACGCAGACGAAATCACGCGCAGAGCAGGGCGCGACATCGAGGTCATCGTTGTGTCATCACGCACCCGTGCCAAAGCCGAAGCACTGGTGGGTAATGATGTCCAAATCGTCAATGACATCATGGAGGTGGCGCGTCACCCTGACGTTGATATCGTTGTTGAAACCATGGGTGGCTACGAGCCAGCCAAATCATTTGTCTTAGAAGCCATCGCGCATGGCAAACACGTCGTCACCGCTAACAAAGCACTGCTCGCCGAACACGGTAACGAAATCTTCAAAGCTGCTCAGGACAAAGGCGTCACCGTCGCATTTGAAGCCGCAGTTGCGGGCGGTATCCCCGTGATTAAAGCCTTGCGCGAAGGTCTATCGGCCAACCGCATCGAATGGATTGCAGGCATTATCAACGGCACAACCAACTTCATCCTCACGCAAATGCGTGAAAAAGGCTGGACATTCGCCGACGCACTCAAAGTCGCGCAAGAGCTCGGCTACGCTGAAGCCGACCCGACTTTTGACGTTGAAGGTGTCGACGCCGCCCATAAAATTACCCTCATGAGCGCGCTCGCGTTCGGCGTACCGATTGACTTCAAAGCGGCCAGTATCGAAGGCATCAGTAAACTCGCCGCCGCTGACATCGCCTACGCTGAAAAATTCGGCTACCGCATCAAGCTCCTCGGCATCACGAAACGAGTATCAAACGGAACCACCGACGGCATCGAACTGCGCGTCCACCCAACCTTGATTCCAGAATCACGCCTCATCGCCAATGTGAATGGCGTCATGAACGCTGTATTAGTCAAAGGTGACGCCGTCGGCGCAACACTATACTACGGCGCAGGCGCAGGCTCTGAACCCACAGGCTCATCGGTCATCGCCGACCTCATCGACGTCACCCGTACTATCACGGCTGACCCAGAGCATCGCGTCCCGCACCTCGCATTCCAGCCTGATTCACTGGCAAGTATCCCCATGTTGCCGCTATCTGCTGTTAAAACTCGTTATTATTTGCGTCTAACTGCCCAAGATCGCACAGGCGTACTCGCCGACATCACCCGCATCCTCGCCAACCACGACATCTCCGTTGACGCCATGCTGCAAACTGAAGTGGACGATGCCACCAAAGAAGCCCACATTGTCATCATGACTCATGTGAGCCAAGAATCGAATGTGGATACGGCTGTGAGCGAAATCAAAGCACTTGCCAGCATCACAGGCGGAGTGGTCAAGCTCAGAGTGGAAGAGCTGGGTTAAAACCAGCTGAAACACATGTCAAGCCGGCAAATTGCCCGCTTTGCTGCGCCGCAGTAGCATGTTTTAATCATATTGTTAGATAACAAAAAGGCACGGTGAGAGCGAATGTTTGAACAAACTTTTAAAAACATTGACGACATACTGCACAAAGACGCAGGTTGCGGCAGCGAATTAGACTATGTGGAGCAGACTTCGTGGGTTTTGTTTCTTAAATACTTGGATGACTTAGAAAAAGACCGAGCTACCGCAGCCGAGCTGAGGGGTAAAACCTACACGCCCATCATTGAGGCTGCTTACCAATGGGCAGCTTGGGCGATGCCAAAAGCGCAGGATGGCAAGCTCGATCACCAAAAAGCGCTGACAGGCGACGACCTCACCGACTTTGTCAACAACAAACTCTTTCCTTACCTCAAAAAGTTTAAGCAAAGTGCCGAAAGTGCCGACACCATTGAATACAAAATTGGCGAAATTTTCAGCGAACTGAAAAACCGCATACAAAGTGGCTACAATTTGCGTGAAGTGATTAACCGCATTGACGAGTTGCGTTTCCGCACTCACGCAGAGAAACACGAAATGAGCCATCTGTATGAAGACAAAATCAAAAACATGGGCAATGCAGGGCGAAACGGTGGCGAATATTACACGCCCAGACCGCTCATTACGACCATTGTAAAAGTGGTTGCCCCAAAAATCGGTGACACAATTTATGACGGTGCTTGTGGTTCGGCGGGCTTCTTATGCGAAGCGTTTAATTATCTGAAATCACATAAATTACTTTCCACCAAAGAAACCGAGATACTCCAAAAGGAAACGTTTTTCGGTAAAGAGAAAAAATCATTGGCGTATATCATTGGCATTATGAATATGATTTTGCACGGTGTGGAAGCGCCCAACATCATCCACACCAATACGCTTGCCGAAAACCTTGCCGACATACAGGAAAAAGACCGCTTTGATGTGGTGCTGGCCAATCCGCCTTTTGGTGGCAAGGAACGTGCCGAAGTGCAACAAAACTTCCCGATAAAAACAGGCGAAACTGCTTCACTTTTTTTGCAGCACTTCATTAAAATTTTAAAAGCAGGTGGCAAGGCAGGGGTGGTCATCAAAAACACCTTTTTGAGCAATACCGACAACGCCACGGTGGCGATTCGCAAACATTTGCTGGAAACCTGCAACCTGCATACCGTGTTGGATTTACCCGGCGGCACGTTTACCGGCGCGGGAGTCAAAACGGTGGTACTGTTCTTTGAAAAAGGTCAGCCTACGCAAAATGTCTGGTTTTATCAGCTCAACCTTGACCGCAATTTGGGCAAGACCAACCCACTTAACGAAAACGATTTGGCAGAATTTGTTGAACTGCAAAAAACTTATTTGAGCAGCGAAAACTCATGGACGATGGATATAAAGGACATTGATCAAAGCACGTTTGACCTAAGTGTCAAAAACCCAAATAAAAAGGAAGAAGCAACACTGCGCCCACCACAAGCCATTTTGGAAGAAATGAAAGCCTTGGATATTGAGAGTGCAAAAATTTTAGGTTCAATACTCGATTTGATTAAATAGGAGCGTCCCATGACTGACATACGCTGGAAGCAACGATTCAATAATTTTATTCGAGCATTTGGTAATCTACAATCCGCTATTGTTCTATCGAATCAGCGAGCCTTAAGTGATTTGGAAAAGCAAGGCTTGATTCAAGCATTCGAGTTCACCCATGAGCTGGCATGGAATGTTTTAAAGGATTATTTAGAGGAACAAGGTTTTACCGACATTATTGGCTCTAAAAATGCCGCCCGCAAAGCCTTTAATCAAAACCTCGTACGCGATGGACAAGCTTGGATGGATATGGTGGATGCACGCAATAAGACCGTACACGCCTATCGCATAGATATTGCCACTGAGGTTTATAACGACATCGTTGAAAGGTTTTACCCTGCGTTTAATCAGTTTAAAGATGAGTTTAACAAAAGGTATGAGCAAGAATGATGCCGAATCATGGACTTCCCAGCCAAACGACCCAATCCATCAAAGAAATACTGAGCCAATATCCTCAAGTTGAAAAAGCGATGTTGTACGGCTCACGCGCCAAAGGCACATTTAAAAATGGCTCTGACATTGATCTGTGCCTGATCGGTGAGCAGATTGATGATGCTTTGGTGGGTGAAATTGCCAGTGAATTAGACGACTCGTCGATACCATACACCGTTGATTTATCGGCGTTTCATTTGCTCGACCACGCCAAACTGCGGGAACACATCGAGCGCGTGGGTGTGGTGTTTTATGAGAGGGTAGTAGGTGGGTTGCCAGAGGGTTGGGAAATAAAGAAGTTGGGGGAAGTTTGTGATGTAGTTGGTGGCGGAACGCCTTCAAAAAAGAATTTGAAATTCTATGAAGGAGATATTTTATGGGCAACAGTTCGAGATATGAAATCTGAAATTATCTCTGATACTGAATTCAAAATAACGGAAGAAGCAGTAAAGAAAAGTTCAACGAATATTATCCCGAAGGGCAATGTCATAATTGCAACAAGGGTTGGTTTGGGTAAAGTTTGTCTTATCGAAAAGGATACAGCAATCAATCAAGATTTGCGTGGTATAGTCCCAAAGAAATCTAAACAACTTGACAAAGGATTTCTATTTCAATGGTTCAAAAGCATTTCACATTTAATCGTTGAAGAAGGAACAGGAGCTACTGTGCAGGGGGTGAAACTACCTTTTATAAAAGATTTGCAAATCCCCCTTCCGCCTCTCCCCGAACAACAACGCATTGTTTCCATATTAGATGAAGCCTTTGCCGCCATAGCCAAGGCAAAAGCCAATGCCGAACAAAACCTCAAAAACGCCAAAGAACTTTTTGAAAGCTATTTGCAGGGGGTGTTTGAGAAAAAGGGTGATGGTTGGGAAGAAAAGACAATCGGAGAAATTGGAAATTCCAAAATGTGCAAGAGAATTTTCAAGGAACAAACAACAACCGTTGGAGATATTCCATTTTATAAAATTGGCACTTTCGGGAAAGAGCCAGATGCTTACATTTCAAAAGACATTTATGATGAATTCCGAGCAAAATATTCATTCCCTAAAAAAGGTGATGTTTTGATTTCTGCATCAGGAACAATCGGTAGGCGTGTAAGATATGACGGAGAACCAGCATACTTTCAAGATTCAAATATTGTGTGGATTGAAAATGACGAAAAGCAAGTATCAAATGACTTTCTATTTGAATTTTACGGAGCTTGTAATTGGGGGGCAACTAAAGGAGCAACGATTTCAAGATTGTATAACGACAATTTGAAAAGTATTAAAATTAGTTTCCCAAAATCAGTAGAAGACCAACAAACCATCGTCCGCCAATTATATGCCCTGCGAGCCGAAACGCAAAAGCTGGAAGCCGTGTATCAAAAGAAAATTGCTGACTTAGAAGAACTAAAAAAATCCATCTTGCAAAAAGCGTTTGCTGGGCAATTAAAAACAGCCGAGGACGCGACATGAATGACATTTTGATTTATCAAACCGCAGACAACACCACACAGGTGGAAGTGCAATTCGAGGGTGAAAATTTTTGGCTGTCTCAGGAGCAGATTGCGCAGTTATTTGAGCGAGACAGAACGGTGGTCAGCAAACACTTGCGCAATATTTTTAAAGAAGGTGAACTTGATGAAGCAGTGGTATGTGCAAATTTTGCACATACCACGCAACATGGCGCAATTGCTGATAAAACCCAGTCAAAATCGGTGAAATACTACAATTTAGACGCTATTTTGTCAGTGGGCTACCGCGTGAACTCCAAACGCGGCACACAATTTCGCCAATGGGCGAGCGCTCGTTTGAAAGATTATTTGGTACAGGGCTACGCCATCAACCAAAAGCGACTTGACGAGTTGGGGCAAATGGTGCGTTTGATCGAGCAAACCGCGCAGAGCGACGGTGTGGCAGGCAGCGAGGCCAAGGGCTTGCTCGATATTTTAAGCCATTATACGAAAACCTTTGTGTTGCTTAACCAGTTTGACAGCCATAATTTGCCCAATGACCATTTGACGGCGCACATCAGCTACGAAATACAGTACGATGAAGCCAAAGCGGCGATTGCGGAGCTAAAAACTCAGTTGATGGCGAAAAACGAGGCCACGGAGTTATTTGGTCGGGAAAAAGATGAGAGCTTTGCAAGCTCCTTATCGGCGGTGGTGCAGTCGTTTGGTGGGCAGTATTTGTACCCGAGTATTGAGGAGCAGGCAGCGCATTTGCTGTACTTTGTCATTAAAAATCATTCATTTAACGATGGCAATAAGCGGATTGGGGCGTTTTTGTTCATTTGGTTTTTAGAGAAAAACAAGCACCGATTCAAACGCAGTGGCGAGCTAAAAATCAATGACAATGCGCTGGTGGCGATTGCGTTGCTGGTGGCGCAAAGCGCACCGAATGACAAAGATTTGATGATTCAACTGATTGTGAACCTGATTAGGGATGAGGTATGAACGAGGCACAAACCAGAGCAGAGTTGATTGACCCTAAGCTGCGCGCCTGCGGCTGGGGCGTTGTGGATGGCTCTCAGATTCTTCGGGAGGAGAAAGCCCGCATCACTGATGGAAAAATCCAAACCAGCGGTGGCAGAGGCAAAGGCCTGACAGCGGATTATATTCTGGTGTACAAAGGCATTAAGCTGGCAGTGGTTGAAGCCAAAAGCGATGAGCTGGATGTGGGCGAAGGCGTGATGCAGGCCAAGCTGTATGCCGAAAAGCTACAATTAGAAACCACGTACAGCACCAACGGCAAAGAGATTTATCAAATCTGTATGAAAACGGGCGTTGAGGGCTTGGTGGAGGACTTTTTAAGCCCTGATGCGTTGTGGCAGAAGACTTTTTCAGAACAAAATGAGTGGCGTGAGCGATTCGCCAATGTGCCGTTTGAAGACAAAAGCGGTAGCTGGCAGCTGCGTTATTATCAAGAAATCGCGGTTCAGCGAACGGTAGAGGCGATTGCACAGAACAAAGATCGAATTTTACTGACCCTTGCCACTGGCACGGGCAAAACGGCGATTGCCTTTCAAATTGCGTGGAAACTGTTTCAAACTCGTTGGAATTTAAAGCGAGACGGCAACCGCAGACCGAGGATTCTATTTTTAGCCGACCGTAACGTACTGGCTGACCAAGCTTACAATTCGTTTTCGGCATTTCCTGATGATGCTTTGGTGCGAATCAAGCCCAATGAAATAAAGAAAAATGGAAAAGTGCCCACCAACGGCAGCATCTTTTTTAGTATTTTTCAAACTTTTATGAGTGGCACGGATGCAGAGGGAAAACCTGCACCGTACTTTGGCGAGTATCCCGCTGATTATTTTGATTTGATTGTCATCGATGAGTGCCACCGTGGCGGTGCGAATGATGAGGGAAATTGGCGCGGTATTTTAGAATATTTTAGCTCGGCAGTTCAGCTGGGCTTAACAGCTACGCCCAAACGCGCGGATAATGTAGATACGTATCAATACTTTGGTGAGCCTGTTTATGTCTATTCGCTCAAAGATGGCATCAATGATGGCTTCTTGACGCCATTTAAGGTCAAACGCATTAAAACCAGCTTTGCAGATGGCTATACCTACACAGGTGACGACGAAGTCATTGAGGGTGAAGTGGCTCAAGGACAAGAGTTTAAACAAACGGAATACAACAAAGCGTTGTTTATAGAAGCCTACGAGCAATACAACATCAAAGTGCTGTTAGAGGAAATCAACCAAAAAGAAAAAACCATTATTTTTTGTGCCAGTCAACAACACGCCGCTTATGTTCGAGATTTGATCAATCAAAACGCGAAGGATAAAAATCCGTTGTATTGCGTTAGGGTCACCGCTCATGACGGCGAGCAAGGTGAGCAGTATTTGCGTGAGTTTCAGGATAATGAAAAATCCATTCCCACCATTTTAACCACTTCGCAAAAACTCAGCACTGGCGTGGATGCGCGGAACGTTCGTAACGTGGTTTTACTCAGACCTGTCGGCTCAATGATTGAGTTTAAGCAAATCGTGGGGCGCGGGACTCGGCTGTTTGACGGTAAAGATTTTTTCACCATTTATGATTTCTTTGACAACTATAAACATTTTAAAGATAAAGAATGGGATGGTGAGCCTGAAGAGCAATCAGAGGACGGTCATTTGCAAACAAAAAAACAAATTGACTCGCTTTCATCTCAAAAACCAAAAGAAGAGAAAGAACGCCAGCAAGCCATCAAAATCAAATTGCGTAGCGGTAAAGTTTTTGAGTTGAAACACTTTGTGACCACTGCATTTCTAAATTCGGAGGGTAATCCTATTTCTGCCGAAGAATTTTTGCAAAACATTTACGGCCAATTGCCACAGTTTTTCAAAGACGAGCATGAGTTGCGAGAGCTTTGGAGTCAGCCTGCGACAAGAAAAGCTTTTTTAGATAAGCTCAAAGACGAGGGGTATTCAAAAGAGGTTTTGTCTGAGCTGCAACGCTTGGTTAATATGGAAAAAAGTGATTTGTATGATGTATTGGAATATGTCTATCGCCACTTTGACTACGATGCACCTACACGAGAAAAACGAGCTAAAGCAGCAGAAGTGACGATGTTTAGTGTGCTTAACGATAACCAAAAAGAGTTCATCTTATTCGTGTTGAGCCAATACGTCGAAACAGGTGTCGATGAGCTTGACCAAGAAAAGTTGCCTATTTTGTTGGCAAATAAATATCAATCACTGGAGGATGCCAAAACAATTTTGGGTGATGTGGCAAATATCAGTCGGTTGTTTGTTGATTTTCAAAAACATTTGTACCAAGAAGTAGTCGCTTAGGCTGTGTTTGGATGGTATAAAATATTGATTAATTAAGCGTCTATAAGGGCTAAAAATGAAACTATGTGGTTACAGCGTTGGTTTGAACCAACCTTTTTTTCTCATCGCGGGTACTTGCTCAATTGAGGGGCTTGAGATGAGCATTGACGTGGCAGGGCAGCTTAAGGAAATGACCACTGAGTTAGGCATTCCACTCATTTATAAAGGCTCGTTCGATAAAGCCAACCGCTCGTCAGGCAACACCAAACGTGGTGTTGGCATTGATGGTGGGTTGAAAATTCTCGATGAGGTTCGTCGTCAAATCGGCGTGCCGATTCTGACCGATGTTCACGAAATTGACCAAATCAAAGAAGTCGCCAGTGTGGTGGATGTGTTGCAAACCCCCGCGTTTCTGTGCCGTCAAACGGACTTTATCCGCGCCGTCGCGCAAAGCGGTAAGCCTGTGAACATCAAAAAAGGCCAGTTTCTCGCACCATCAGACATGAAAAATGTGGTGGAAAAAGCCCGCAGTGCTGCTCGTGAGTTGGGATTAGAGGAGGATAATTTCCTCGCGTGTGAGCGCGGTGTGAGCTTCGGTTACAACAACCTCGTCTCAGATATGCGCAGTCTCGCAATCATGCGTGAATCGGGCGCCCCTGTGGTTTTTGACGCGACGCACTCAGTTCAACTCCCAGGTGGGCAAGGTACGACCAGCGGTGGTCAGCGCGAATTCGTCCCTGTGCTTGCACGCGCCGCGGTAGCTGCTGGAATCTCGGGATTGTTCATGGAAACTCACCCGAATCCAAATGAAGCATGGTCAGATGGCCCGAATGCAGTGCCGCTCTCGCGCATGAAAGAGTTGCTCGTGACGCTCAAGGCTCTGGACGTCGCGGTGAAAGCGAATGGCGTGTTTTTGGAAGACAATTTTAATACGTGGTAAATCACTGACTCTCTAAAATTTGCTGGCGCTCTTTGACGTCCGGTGCAGTTTTTCTCTACCTGTAGAAAGTGTTTCATGAATCCAGCTTACGTCATCGTCAACGTCAATATCACCGATACCGAACAATACGATAAATACCGTGTTTTATCATCACAAGCGATGACGGAGCACAACGCCGAAATCCTCGTGCGTGGCGGCACACAGGTGATTCTCGAAGGTGAGTTTTATCCGCGCACGGTGATTATGAGGTTCGGTTCGATGGAAAAAGCACAGGCGTTTTATGACTCGGTGACTTATCGAGCAGCACGGGAGCTGCGAGCGGGTGCATCGGTGGCGAATATGGTGATTGTTGAGGGACTGATGTGACTCTGGATTTGCTGGTGCATCATTTTTGTGCAATGGCAAAACCATTTTTGCTTTAATATCGTAGAGTTGTTGTTGACTTGTTCAACGTTAAAAATCAGCTGACTGAGGGTTCGGCATTATTTTTTTATAAAATCAAGGAGTAAGCATGAGTGCTATTATGGACATCGTTGGACGCGAGATTTTGGATTCGCGCGGCAATCCAACTGTGGAATGCGAAATTTTATTAGAGTCAGGCGCAACAGCGCGTGCCGCGGTGCCCTCGGGTGCTTCGACTGGCTCGCGTGAGGCGATTGAGTTGCGTGACGGTGATAAGTCACGTTATTTGGGCAAAGGCGTGTTAAAAGCCGTTGACCACATCAATACCATCATCGCAGATGCCATCATCGGCATGGAAGCAACCGAGCAAGCGAATATTGACCGCACGCTCATCGAGCTTGATGGCACAGAAAATAAATCAAACCTCGGCGCGAATGCTTTGCTCGCAGTGTCTATGGCTGTGGCGCGTGCATCAGCACAAGAAGTAGGTTTGCCGCTGTACCGTTACTTCGGTGGTTCTGGTGCGATGGAGCTGCCTGTCCCGATGATGAACATCGTGAATGGTGGTGCGCACGCTGACAATAATCTTGAGTTTCAAGAGTTCATGGTCATTCCAGCGGGTTTTGACTCGTTCCGCGAAGCGTTGCGTGCGGGGGCGGAGGTTTTCCACGCACTGAAAAAAATCCTGCATGACAAAGGCATGAACACCGCCGTGGGCGACGAAGGTGGCTTTGCGCCGAACTTCCAATCCAACGAAGAATGCTTAAACACTGTGTTGCAAGCGATCGATGTAGCAGGATATAAAGCAGGCGAGCAAATCCTCATTGGTTTGGATTGCGCGGCATCCGAGTTCTATAAGAACGGCAAGTATGAGTTACCAGGTGAAAACTTGAGCTTATCAAGTAAAGAAATGGCTGATTACTTGGCCAATCTCGTTGATAAATTCCCCATCATCACCATCGAAGATGGCATGGCTGAAGGTGACTGGGATGGCTGGAAATACCTGACCGACATCCTCGGCAAAAAAATCCAAATCGTTGGTGATGACTTGTTTGTGACCAATACGAAGATTTTGAAAGAAGGCATCGATAAAGGCATCGCTAACTCGATTCTCATCAAAATCAACCAAATCGGCACATTGACAGAGACTTTCGCGGCCATAGAAATGGCCAAGCGCGCGGGTTACACCGCTGTGATTAGTCATCGTTCAGGTGAAACTGAGGACTCAACGATCGCGGACATCGCTGTTGGTTGCAACGCACTGCAAATCAAAACAGGTTCTTTGTCACGTTCCGACCGTGTGGCGAAGTACAATCAATTGCTGCGCATCGAAGAAGCCTTAGGTGAAACAGCCAGCTATCCTGGTAAACGAGCGTTTTACTGCATCAAGTAACAGGGTTTTCAGGTTTATTTGCTCAAAAGCGTGGATTCGTCCACGCTTTTTTATTGGCTAAATCAAGCACTTAAGTGCAATAACTATTATAATTTGGGCAATTATTGTCCTTGCTGGGATACAGCCATGCGTCGTTTACCGTTGTTTTTATTGTTGATTGTTGTTGCGTTACAGTGGCCACTGTGGACGGGGTACTATGACGTGTACAAAACCCGCAAAAAAATTGCTGAGCAGCAAAAAATCAATCAAGAACTCATTTATCGAAATGCCGCATTGCAAGCCGATGTGCAAGACCTCAAACAAGGTAGTGATGCGCTACAGGAACGGGCGCGCTTGCAGCTGGGCATGGTGAAACGAGATGAGGTTTTTGTACAGGTGATGGATCAGCCTTCTGAGGTTAATCCCACAGCACCTGCGCCAGTAGCAGACAGCGTTAAACCCTAAAAACCAATTTAATCATCAGGGGACATGGCGATGCTGGCTTGGATAAAACGCTTGTTGGCATTGGCAATATTGTCGCTGCTGATTGTCTCCGCGCCGCTTTGGCGCATTCTCGCGGTCAATCCGATTTCTCCACAGACTCATGCGCAAGCAGCCATTGTGCTCGGTGCCGCTACGTCTCAAAACCAAATGTCCAACGCACTAAAAGCGCGTGTGGATTACGCGATTGAGTTATACCAGAAAAAGCGCGTTGACCAGCTAATTTTTACGGGCGGGTATCGCGATAAAAATCCTGCTAAAGACTTATCTGAAGCGGCAGTGGCGAAGGCTTATGCGTTGTCTAAGGGGATTCCTGCCTCTGCCATCACCCTTGATGAAGTCTCTACCACGACCTTAGAAAACATCCGAGAAGCAAAGAAGCGCATGGTTGATTTGAATTTAAAAAATGCCTTGGTCATCAGCGATGAGTGGCATTTGGCACGTGCGGTGCAGATGGCTAAAGATGAAGGGTTGCAGGTGGTGGGTGCTCCGACACCATATTCGGTTTATCAGTCGACCTCAAAAAAAATCGGGTTTGTGTGGCGTGAGGTCAAAACCACTTGGGCTTATTGGGTGGCGGGTATTTGAAGCGCTTTTTCTACTTAACTTCAGGATCATGAGTTTGGTTCGGTTTTTGAACTAAGGTGATGACTGGTAAGGGAAAAATCAAAAGACGCGACTTATCGCGTCTTTTCGTGGTTTTTAGGAGTTTCTATTACTTTAATGGAGCTTGCTGTTTAAATGGGCATTTGCTTCTGGGGTAAATAACTCATGAACCTGAGCGGCACTGAGCATATAGTGTTGCCCACAGAAATCGCATGAGACATTGACTTCAAGGTTGTCATCGAGCATGTCGGTGGCCTCATCTTCACCCAGCAAAGTAATCATGTTGGCGACTTTGGTGGGTGAGCAGGTGCAAGCAAATTGCACAGGCTCCGTGGTGTGCGTATCGCGTGGCTGCTCCCAAAACAAACGATGCATGAGCGTATCAGTGTCATTTTTTAATAACTCATCAGCACCGAGCGTGCGGCCAATGTGGGCAATGTCATCCCACGTACTGGCAAACTCAGTATTCATGCCACCGCCATGGTCAGGCAAGCGCTGTAGCAGAAAACCTGCAGCATTGTCATCATCGGCAGACAACTGAATCACTGTGTCTAACTGCTCAGAACTGGTCATGTAGTGCATGAGGATGTCTGCCATCGACTCGCCTGTGAGTGGCACGATGCCTTGGTAAGGTTGCTGGCCTTCTTGGCGGTTGTTTGGGTCAAGCGTGATGGCGAAACGACCTTGGCCGTTGGTGTTGATGAGTTGTGCGAGCGTCATGTCGTCGGTGATGACGGCATTTTCGCGCAATTTGGCCGTGGCGCGAACTGTGAGGTCGGCGCGACACTCAGCGACGAGCAAAATAATAGGACCATCACCATGGATTTGCATCACGAGGCTGCCATCGAATTTAAGATTGGCGCAGAGCAGGGCACTGGCGGCAACCAACTCACCCATGATTTTTTCGACCGCTGCAGGATAGCGGCGATAGGCGCGGACATCGCGCCATGTCTTTGGTAAATGAACGAGTTCGCCTTTGACAGGCGCATCTTTGAATAAAAATCGGTGTAGTGTGTCGGACATGGTGTTTTTTGACTTTGGGAAATGTGGTATTTTACGCGAGTTTGCTGTTTCTAGTGAAATGAGCTATAGAGCCGTTGTAAATCGGCTTTAATTGATGGGGTATTTATGCTGCGTTGGGATGTTTTTTGTCGGGTGGTGGATAACTTTGGTGACATTGGCGTGTGTTGGCGACTGGTGCGTCAATTGAGCGCAGAGTACGGTCAAAACGTACGGCTGTGGGTGGATGATGTGACTTCACTGGCTGCGATTTGGCCGTCTGTCGATGTGCTTTTGGAGACGCAAGACGTTGCAGGTGTTACGGTCATGTGCTGGTCAGAGGAGGTGGCTTGGGAGGCTGTACAGGTTGCTGATGTGGTTGTTGAGGCTTTCGACTGCAAAGCACCCGAAAAGTATATCAACACGATGGCGGTACGACGTGCGATGACAGGTGATGCGCCACGCTGGATTAATCTTGAGTATATGACGGCCGAAACCTGGGCGCAGGACTGCCATTTGATGAGCTCACCCAAGCAGGGCGGGTTGGAACGGGTGTTTTTCTTCCCTGGGTTTACTGCTAAAACAGGCGGGTTGCTTCGTGAGCGTGGATTACTGGCTCAGCGTGATGCGCTGGATAAAACGATGGTTTGGGCAGAGCTAACTGGTTTTGAGTATGTGGATGATGCGCTGAAAATCACTTTGTTTGGTTATGAGCGGATGCCTTTGCTGACTTGGTTGCCTTGTTTGGTGAACTCATCTGTGCCGATTCAATTGGCGGTGACGGCGGGGCAGGCGAGTACTGCACTGCGTGCTGCTTGGCAGACGTTGGGCTTTCTTTCGTCATATCAGCAAGGGGCTTTGTCGGTAGCGTTTATGCCGATGCTGGCGCAAAATCGATTCGATGAACTGCTGTGGGGTAGCGATTTAAATTTTGTTCGTGGCGAGGACTCTCTGGTTCGAGCATTGTGGGCGGGTGTGCCGTTTGTGTGGCAGATTTATGAGCAAAGCGATGGGGCGCATTGGCCGAAACTTGATGCATTCATGGCGTTGTATTCTGATGATTTATCGACCAATGCTGCCGCTGCGTGTGCTGTCTGGCAGAACTGGCTGCGGTTTTGGAATGGCGATATTAGATTTGATGCGGCCTCTGCATGGACTGCTTTGATGGTTGAGTGGTCCGATTTACAACGTCACGCCCGCAAAAAGTCCGATGAATGGGCGCAAGTTGATGGTTTGGCGCAACAATTGGCGCGACGATGTGGTGTTTATGGGTAAAAGTCGTTATAATGCTGCGTTGATTTTTAGCAAAGATTTTTGCGTTATTGCTCATCTGAGTGAAACATTATTGGTTTTATCACAAAATTTATCAGGGGTTTGTCTGATGGATTTTTAACTCTACTTACGGTAACGATCAGTTTTTATTTTTTAGTAAAGCTTCGTTGTCCGTACTTCTTTAGGTCTTATTATGAAAATTGCACAAGAATTGCGCGTTGGTAACGTATTTATGCTCGATGGCAACGCCAAAGTTGTCCTCAAAACCGAATACAGCCGCTCAGGTCGCTCAGGCGCGGTCATCAAAATGAAAATGAAAGACTTGCTCACAGGTGCGGGTTCTGAAAACGTATTTAGCGCAGATGACAAGCTTGACGTTGTGGTGCTTGACAAAAAACGTGTGACTTACTCATACTTCAACGATCCAATGTATGTGTTCATGGATGCAGAGTACAATCAGTACGACATCGAAGCTGAAAGCATGGGAGATGCACTAAATTACCTCGAAGACGCAATGGAATGCGATGTGGTGTTTTACCAAGAGCGTCCAATTTCTGTCGAACTCGACACAGTGATTGTACGTGAAGTGACGTACACAGAACCTGCGGTTAAAGGGGATACATCTTCTGGTCGTGTGCTCAAAGCAGCGAAAATCGCAACGGGTTTTGAAATCCCAGTGCCATTGTTCGTTGACACGGGTGACAAAATTGAAATCGACACGCGCACCAACGAATACCGTTCACGTGTGAAGTAATCAGCACGATGCGAAAATCGGCCAGCAAATCCTGTATTTGTTGGCCTTTTTTCCATCTATAGACTGTAATCGCTCGAGAAAACTGAGGCGATTTTTTCGGGATTAACTTATTTGCTTCATCGGGATGTGTTTGTGCATCCTCTAAAGTGTTTGTGGCAAAATCAAAATAGGAGTCATGATGCCAGATTGGTTAAATCAGGAAGTGCTGTACACCTATTCGGTGCCGTTTTTTGTCGCCGTGATTTTGGCAGAGATGTTTTTTTCGCATCGCCAATCACTGAACCTGTACCGACAAGGTGATTTGCTCAAGAACCTGTATTTTGCATTGATCAACATTGGCCTTGATTTGGTCATGAAAGGCTTTGCCTTTTTTATGCTCGGCTGGGCGTATACGCATCGAGTGATAGAGGTTGAAAATGTGTGGCTGTACTGGCTGATTTTAGTTTTACTGCAAGATTTTGCGTACTATGTGCACCACTTCATGGATCATCATATTCGATTATTTTGGGCGGTGCACATCACACATCATAGCTCGGAGCATTTCAACATCACTACGGGTTTTCGTTCACCTGTCTTTCAGCCGCTGTATCGGTATTTTTATTTCATGCCCGTGGCGTTTTTGGGTTTTGAGCCGCTGCACATCATGTTTTCATACGCCGCTACGCAGATTTACGGCACATTGATTCACACGCAGACGATTAAAAAAATGGGTGTGTTTGAGCACTTTATGGTTACACCGTCGCACCATCGTGTGCATCATGCCTCGAATGTGGTTTATTTAGACAAAAACATGGGTATGTTCTTGATTATTTGGGACAAAATTTTTGGCACGTTTAAACCTGAGCAAGACAACGAGCCTGTGCGTTACGGTATCGTCACACCACTGACACCTGAGCAAGAGCTTCATCCTGTGAAGACGATTACCCATGAGTTTGAAGCGATTTGGAAAGATGCCACCCAGTCAAACTTGACGGTGGGGCAACGACTTAAATATATTTTTGGCCCGCCAGGTTGGAGCCATGATGGTAGTAAGCAGACCAGCAAACAGATGCAAGCCGCGCTGAAAACCTAAACACAAAATACAAAAAAGCCAACGGTGAAAACCATTGGCTTTTTTTGACAGGTTCGCCAGTGGTTATGCCATCACCGCAGCCATGGCATTCGCGACTTTATCGACGTTGTGGTTGTTTAGACCTGCGACGCACATACGGCCTGATTTGACCATGTACACGGCAAATTCCTCGCGCAAACGGTCAACTTGGTCAGCAGATAATCCTGTGTAGCTGAACATACCGCGTTGTTTGAGCAAGTACGAAAAGTCTTTGCCTGCGACTTTTGCTGTGAGCACATCATAGAGCTTTTGGCGCATGGCTTTGATGCGGGTACGCATTTCGGTGACTTCACCTTCCCACATCGTACGTAATTCAGGCTCGTTCATCACTGCTGCCGTCACGGTTGAGACGTGATAAGCGGGTGATGAGTAGTTTTTACGGATGGTTAGTTTGAGTTGACCCAAAACAACTTCGGCCTCTGCAGCATCTTTACATACTGCAGACAAACCGCCTGAACGCTCGCCGTAGTATGAGAGATTTTTTGAGTATGAGTTTGACACGAAGAAACTTACACCTGCTTCGGCCATTAAGCGAATCGCAATCGCGTCTTCTTCGATGCCGTCGCCGAAACCTTGGTAAGCGATGTCCATGAATGCGATGAGCTGCTTGTCTTTGACCACTGCGATGACTTCTTTCCATTGCTCAGTGGTTAAGTCAACACCTGTCGGGTTGTGGCAGCATGGGTGCAGCAAAACCACGGTTTTTGCGGGCAATGACTTGAGTGTGTCGAGCATTTCGCTAAATTTCACGCCACCTGAGACTGAGTCGTAGTATGGATAAGTTTTTACATTGAAGCCTGCTGCTTCGAAAATCGCACGGTGATTGTCCCATGTCGGGTCAGACACGTACAAATCGCTTGTCGGAAAGTATTTTTTCAGAAAGTCAGCACCGATGCGTAAAGCGCCAGATGCACCGATGGCTTGAACGGTGGCAACACGTTTGTTGAGCACTGCTTCGTGTTTCTCACCAAACAATAAGTTTTGAATCGCTGTGCGGAACCCCGCCAAACCTTCCATCGGCAGGTAAGGGCGTGCTTCGAGATGTGTCGCTAGATGGGTTTCAGCTTTGACCACAGAAGGCAGCAAAGGAATCACGCCGTTTTCGTCATAATACAAACCAATACCCAGATTGACCTTGTCTGCACGAGGGTCTTTCTTGAATGAATCAACCAAACCCAAAATTGGGTCGCCAGGGTAAACGTCAACGTGTTCAAACATGATTGTGCCTTATCGTTTAGGGTGAGCGAAAAGCTTGATTATACTGGGGATTGCTATAATTTAAAAGGCCAAAAGTACTGTTATATCATCATGCAAAAAGCCACTGAGGGTTTAGTGGTTTTTTTGCATGATGATTGTATGATGGATGGGTTCTTGATAAAAATGCGGTCGCGTGTTGTTTTGATCAGAGTGCTTCTACAGTCTTTAAAACTTCGTTGACATGATCGGCAACTTTAACTTTTCGCCACTCGTGCACCAGTTGGCCTTGTTCATCAATGATGAATGTGCTGCGCTCGATACCACGGACTTGTTTGCCATACATCATTTTTTGTTTGATGACATCAAATTGCTGGCATAGCAATTCTTCTGTGTCTGCAATCAGTTCAAAGGGCAAATCCAGCTTCTCTTTAAAGCGGTCATGTGACTTGAGCGAGTCTCGTGAGACCCCAAAAATGAGCGTATTAAGAGCTGAAAATTGATCTATTGCATCACGAAAAGCGATGGACTCATTGGTGCAGCCTGGCGTGTTGTCTTTGGGGTAAAAATACAAAACGATCTTTTTGCCACGATACTCAGAGAGCGAAAAAGAGGCGTACTCACCACTTTGTAGTGTGGTGAGAGGAACAGAAATGTCAGGGATGGTTTGGTTCAGTGTGACAGTCATGATGGCCTTCGTGGATGGTTTTATTGAGGAATGGGTAAAAGAATCAGGGCGAGTACTTGACGGCCTTCGCTCATGAGGACGTTATAAGTGCGGGCGGCGGCGTCTGAGGACATACACTCGACCCCAATTTTTGCGTTGTAGAGCGGCGCTAATCGGGCAGGGGAAATGAAGTGTTGTTTCGTACCTGTGCCGATGATGAGTACTTCGGGTTGTTGGGCGATAATGGTTTGCCACATCAAATCAGATAACTCTTCAGGTCTTGATGCGTGAATGGGTGTCAAGGCCCCTTCAGGTGAAATGAGCAGGCTGCTTGAATGAGGTTGCTGATTGACGTGAATTGCTTGCGCATCAATGGCGGTGATGGTGTTTTGATTTGGGTTGATGTCAGGTTGGAAATTCATGTTTTTGTGCAAGCCTGTATAAATAATTCTAAAAAACAAGCTGAAACCATAAAAAATAACAAAAAAATTATATTTTCAGGTTAAAGCGTGGAAAATTTAATTCCTCTCGTGTACACTGCTGGAAATGCAGGTTGTTTTCAGCCAGTTTTTGTGCACTCATTATCCACCATAAATGGTGACGATGACATGAAAATAAAGTGCCGCTATACACAAAAATGCAGTCATTCAATCAAATCAACCATTAGGAATCGTCGTGTCCGTCAAGCCCATCAAGAAATCCCATAAATTAGACAATGTTTGCTACGATATTCGTGGCCCTGTGATGCAAAAAGCCAACCAAATGGAGGCAGAGGGCGCGCGCATTATTAAGCTCAATATCGGTAACTTGGCCGCCTTCAATTTCACGGTGCCAGAGGAAATGGAACAGGACTTAGCCAAAAACCTGCCCAATGCGGCAGGATACACAGATTCAAAAGGGATTTTTGGCGCGCGCAAAGCCATCATGCACTATACGCAGCAAAAGCGCATCAAAGGTGTGACACTCGATGACATCATTATCGGTAATGGTGTCTCTGAGTTAATTGGCTTTGCCATGCATGCTTTACTCAATGTGGGCGATGAAGTGTTGATTCCGATGCCAGATTACCCGCTTTGGACGGCGGCGACGACGTTGGCGGGCGGGACGCCTGTTCACTATCTGTGTGATGAGGACAATGAGTGGAATCCATCCATTGAGGACATTAAGTCAAAAATCACCTCAAACACCAAAGCGATTGTGGTGATTAATCCTAACAACCCAACGGGTGCTTTGTATTCGGATGAGATTTTGCAGCAAATCGTCGACATCGCACGCGAGCATAACCTCGTGGTGATGGCTGACGAAATCTATGACCGTGTTTTATATGATGGCCACAGTCATACGTCCGTCGCTTCTCTGGCCGATGACGTGTTTTTTGTGACCATGAATGGTTTGTCTAAAAACTACCGTGCTTGCGGCTACCGCGCGGGCTGGATGGTTCTGTCTGGTGCGAAAGAATCAGCCTCTGGCTACATCGAAGGGCTTGTGATGCTTGCCTCCATGCGCCTGTGCGCCAATGCACCAGGTCAGCACACCATCCAAACCGCTTTGGGTGGTTATCAAAGTATTGACGACCTTGTTGCGCCCACAGGACGACTGGCGCGCCAACGTGATTTGGCTTATCAGCTCATCAGCGAGATACCAGGGGTGTCCTGCGTTAAGCCAAAAGCGGCGATGTATCTGTTTCCACGACTTGATCCAAAGGTCTATCCGATTGAGGATGACCAGTCTTTTGTCCTAGAGTTTTTGGAAAAAGAGAAAGTGTTGGTTGTGCAGGGCACAGGTTTTAATTGGCACGCGCATGATCACCTGCGCTTTGTGTTTTTACCAATTGAGGATGAGCTGCGCGAAGCCATTGGCCGATTTGCGAAGTTTCTTAAAGACTATCGGGAAAGAGCAGTTGTATGAAAAACCCCAAAATGATTGGTATGGTGGTGCTGCTCGCGGCGTTGAGTTTGCCATTGTTCGCACGTGAAACAATTGTCACTGCGCAGCAGTGTTAATGGTACATGGAAAAGCCACTTCGGTGAATTTCAGATTTGGGCTTTGGGACAGCAGCGCTTAGAAGTCTCATTCAATAGCGTTTATGAGTACACTTTAGACGATGGCTCGCTTATGGCCAATATGGGACAGGCCGATGGCATTGCTCAGATTAAAGGCAACACCGCAATTTTTAAACCTCAGCCCGATGCAAACTGTGAGCTGATTTTGCGGTTTGTTAACAAAACATTGTGAGTCAGTACACGGGGGAACGATATTGATTGTGGATTTGGGCATAACGTGACTGCTGACGGCATCTACAAAAAAATCAACTCAAAAAAACCTGATTTTGAAAATAATCCTCTATGATGGCTTAATTAGTCTTGATTTTTAGGAGAAATTCATTCGTCCTGTTCAATTTTTACTCACCGCTTTTGCCGTTCTTGCCGTGATATTGCTCATTGCTAAACTCATTGGCGGTAACGCCATGATGGCCACCGCTGCCAAATGGTTCATTCCACTCTGTTTTGCCGCAGCGGCCTATAACATGTCGATTGGTATCAGCTACGGCTATGGTTTTATGGAAGAGATACCATTTTTGTTGTTAAATTTCGGCGTTCCATCAGCAGTAGTATTTTTTGTGACGAAAAATTTGGCAGTCTAAGTCTATTATCTATTTGTTTCGCGAAATCGATGGAGAATATAAAAAACAGCTTCGGCTGTTTTTTTGTTGGTCAATCAATTACAGCGTTCATTCTCGCTTTTGTGGCAAATGCGGTAGAATGCAGCGCGCGACATCAGAAATTCGCGTGTTTTTTTAATAGAAATGATCACAAACCATGACACAAGCTTATTCAGAAGACAGTATCCGCGTCCTTAAGGGGTTAGAGCCCGTTAAAGAACGTCCTGGCATGTACACACGCACGGAGAATCCACTGCATATCATCCAAGAGGTGATTGACAATGCAGCGGACGAGGCGTTGGGTGGCTTTGGCAATACCATTGCGGTGACCTTGCACGCCGATGGTATGGTCAGCGTTGAGGATGATGGACGGGGGATTCCGATTGGAATTCATCCTGAAGAAGGTGTACCTGTTATTGAGATTGTGTTCACGCGACTGCACGCAGGCGGTAAGTTTAATAAGAAAGACGGCGGTGCTTATGCCTTCTCAGGTGGTTTGCATGGTGTCGGCGTCTCGGTGACCAATGCTTTATCGACGTATCTCGGCGTGACGGTTTGGCGCGAAAAGCAAGTGGCGAGTTTGGTCTTTTCTGCGGGTGATGTGTTGGAGCAGCTCAATGTGCGTGATGCTGCTCGGGGCGACAAAAAGAACGGCACTCGTGTGACGGTCAAGCCAGACCCTAAATATTTTGACTCTCCCAACATTCCGCAAGCCGAGCTTGAACGAGTGCTGCGGGCAAAAGCCGTCTTGCTGCCGGGTGTTAAGGTCACATTGACCAATGAAAAAACAGATCAAACGCAAACGTGGTTTTATGAAGATGGTTTGCAAGGCTATCTGCGAGAAAATTTAGAAGCTGAGCCATTGATTCCTTTCTTCGGTGGTGAGTGGTTTGCGCCTGCGGGTGATGAGACGTTTGCAAAAGGTGAGGGCGCATCGTGGGTGCTGGCTTGGACGCAGGAGGGCAGTTTGCTGCGCGAGAGTTATGTGAATTTGATTGGCACGCCTGCGGGCGGAACGCATGAAGCGGGTGTTCGTGAGGGCGTGTTTGGTGCAGTAAAGAGCTTCATCGAGTTGCATGCCTTATTGCCCAAAGGTGTGAAACTGATTTCTGATGACGTGTTTGCACGAACGTCCTTTGTCCTGTCGGCCAAAGTGCTTGACCCGCAATTTCAAGGACAAACCAAAGAACGGTTAAATAACCGAGATGCCGTCAAACTCGTGGCGCAGGCGACGCGCCCAGCGCTCGAATTATGGCTCAATCAGCATGTGGACTATGGCAAACAATTGGCCGAGTTGGTGATCGCTCAAGCACAGGCGCGAAACAAAGCCGCCCAAAAAGTTGAGAAGAAAAAAAGTTCAGGTGTGGCCGTACTACCAGGCAAATTAACTGATTGCGAGTCAACGGATTTGGCACACAACGAGTTATTCTTGGTCGAGGGTGATTCGGCAGGTGGTTCGGCAAAAATGGGGCGCGACAAAGAGTTCCAAGCGATTTTGCCGCTGCGCGGTAAAGTGCTCAATACGTGGGAAGTCGATAAAGATCGATTGTTTGCCAATAATGAGGTTCACGACATCGCCGTGGCGATTGGCGTTGATCCACACAGCGCAAAGGACGAGCCAGATTTGTCTGGATTGCGCTACGGCAAGATTTGTATTTTGTCCGATGCGGACGTGGACGGTTCGCACATTCAGGTGTTGTTACTGACGTTGTTTTACAAACACTTTCCCAAACTTATTGAAAAAGGTCATGTATACATCGCTCGCCCACCGCTGTTTCGAGTGGATGTGCCAGCGCGGGGCAAAAAACCTGCTCAAAAAGTCTATTGCCTCGATACAGACGAGCTAACACGCATACAGGACAAATTAATCCAAGACGGTGTCAAAGAATCCGCATGGCAAGTGTCACGGTTCAAAGGTTTGGGTGAGATGAATGCCGAACAGCTTTGGGAAACCACCATGAATCCCGACACACGCCGTCTCTCAAAAGTCGCTTTGTCGATGGCCAATGTCAGCTCGGATGATATCAGTACAGCGATGATGAATATGCTTATGGGCAAAGGCGAAGCGTCATCACGCCGTGCTTGGCTTGAAGAAAAAGGTAATTTGACCGAAGCGGATATATAAAATGACATTTGTCAAAAGCGGCGTATAATACGTAAAAACCACAGTTATATAATTAAGGTAAACAAAGTTGAACATCAAAAAACATCTATCCACCCTCGTATTGGCTTGGATCGCCAGTGCTGCTTTTGCGTCTGTTGCACAAGCGAGTGGCATGTATGTGTACGTGGATGATCAAGGTGTGCCGCACTATGCTTTGCAGAAGTTAGATGAGCGTTACCAGCTTTTTGTTCACGATGGTCCTGCTTTATCGGATGATGTCAAAGTGCTTGCTGTGACACCAGAAAACGACGGCAGTATGACCCCCAATCTGCCCAATATGGGTAACTATGGTACAGGTATGAACTTGAATGGTTTGCGTATTGCTGAGCCATCCAGAGCTGTTTTGAATAAACTTCTACGCAGTCAGGCCTTGGCGCGTTATGAGCCGATTATTCACAAACATGCTCGAATTTATGGTGTTGATCCGAATTTGATTAAGGCAGTTATGGCCGCTGAGTCTGGTTTTAATGCCAGTGCAGTTTCGCCCAAAAATGCCCAAGGTCTCATGCAAGTCATCCCACCAACTGCCGCTCGTTATGGTGTGACGGTGACGCAACTCATGAATCCTGAGAGAAATATTTACGCAGGTGTGCGTTATTTGGCAGATTTGTCCCGTATGTTTAAAGGTCGTCCAGAACTGATTATCGCTGCTTACAATGCAGGCGAGGGCGCGGTATATAAATACAAGCGCACCATCCCACCGTACAAAGAAACCCAAAATTACGTGCGGACTGTACTCCAGTATTACAGTGTTTACCAACCGGGTGGCATGGTGGTGTCTGATAGCGGTATTGCGTCAACGTCGAAAACCAGCAATCGCCGTTCTGCGCAAAGAGTCAGTATGAAAGTGGGCGGTCAACTCAATAAAAAAGTGGTGCAATAATCAATCATTAGCAACGCCAAATAATGCTGAACGCATGAAAAAGCGACTGAATATTCAGTCGCTTTTTGACAAATCCACCTTCAAACATCATGAAAAACTTGTGGCTGATACCACCAATGTGGCCGATAAACCGCAATCAATGCCGTTGCCATACCACTGAGCAATCCTTCTCCCCATGCCAATAAAATAGGAATCAACAGTAAAAAATCATTATTCTCAATACGTGCAGCCAAATCTAAATACTGTAAAACAAGTAAATTAATCCAAACAGTTACAGCCATACCCAAAGCAGCGACAAAAAAGCCTCGTACGATGATGAACACAAACAAGCGTTTGGGCAAATACAAATTGACTAAATAATGTAGTAATGCAGCGCAAAATATCGGCAAGGCGACGACAAGCGCATACTGAACGCCCCAAACTATGATGGACTCATGACGGGTGAGGTTGGTCACCACCAAAACAACACCCAATGCCAATAGCGTTAACCGCGCACCAAGCAGCAAATAGGCAATGCTGGCACCAATCAAATGCAGATACAAATAATCAAGAGCCTGCGCTTTGATGAGCCAAATCAAACAAAGCATTAAGGTCAAACCCAGCCAGAGGTTTTGTCGTAAATGATCTTTGATGGATGCCCGTGTGCTGGGCAATAAAGCAATTATCACAAGCCCTGCAAAAATCACAGCATTTATACTCCACCAAATATTGAGATTGAATATTTCGTCAGGATTGGGGTGGTCGAACATAGTGACTTTTAGTGTTGGGTGGTATGAATATCAGATAAAAAACCCTTGCGCTGTGCCGCAAGGATTTTTGAGGATTAACGATACTCAATGCGTCGGTTTTTAAATCGACCAGCTTCAGTGGCGTTATCCGCGACAGGGATGCTGCTGCCATAGCCTTTGGCGGTGAGCATGGTGTCGGCAACACCGTTTTTGACGAGGAAGTCTCGTACTGCGGCGGCACGCTTTTCTGATAGGGTCAAGTTTGCGGCTTCGTTGCCGACATTGTCTGCATGACCACCGATTTCAAAGGTGAAGTCTTTTTTGTCCTTGAGTAGAGTGGCGGCTTTTTTGAGGACAGCTTGGTTCTCTGCTGGGATGACGGCTGAGCCACTGGCGAAATTGATGATTTGCAGATTCAGCGCATCCAAAATCTCTTTGCCTGAGGCGTCAGGTTTTAAGGCATTTAGTGTGTCCAGCGCGTTGCCTGTGGCGGCTTTTGAGGCGTTGGCAATGTCAAGTGCTGAGACTTTGATGCTGTCACCCAAGAACGTTTGCAGTTTTTCGGACAATGAACCAGTTGTGCCTGATAGAGTTACCGCATCACCATTGAATGTGACTTCCGCGCCTGAGACTTTGAAGAAGTCAAATAAACCTGCGAGTTTTGCCAACCAGCCAGCTGGTTTAACATCGGCAGCCACGGCCAAGTTGTTCACGTAATTGCCATCGCCAAAGGTTTTCTTGAGCTCTGCATCAATTTGCGCTTTGATGGCGTCGGTTGGTACTGTGCCGTTGAGCGTGAATTTGCCATTGTTATTAAAGCCTGCGAGCTGCATGAGTTTGTTGGCCACGGGTACGGCAGGAGCATCGATTTTATTGACCACGGCTGGGTCGATTTTAGGCGCTTGAACGGTTTGTCCCCAGTCGTTGCAACCACGGAACAATAGTGCGACGAGGAGTGCGGCGACGGCTGCGCCTGTCCATTTGGCCCATTGACCTTGTTTGTGGGTGTTGTTTGAACTCATGCTGCTTTTTTCCTTATGTGTGGTGGTGGATAAATGTGAAAAATTTGGAACGCTTTGCTCTGGCGTCACTTGCGCGTCAGGGCCGAGCAACAGGCGCAAAACGTACGGCAGGATACCACCATGGCGATAATAGTCAACCTCAATCGGCGTATCAATGCGGCTCGTGACCTGCACATGTGCACTGGTACCGTTGGGACGATGGATGACCAGTGTTAAGTCCTCTTGGGGTTTGATGTGGTTGTTCACCCCCAAAATGTCAAATGTCTCATTGCCCGTGATACCGAGGATTTCGGCAGAGTCACCTTCTTTAAACTGCAAAGGAAGCACGCCCATACCAACGAGGTTAGAGCGGTGAATACGCTCAAATGATTTGGCAATCACGGCTTTAACGCCCAGTAATTGAGTGCCCTTGGCAGCCCAGTCGCGCGAGGAGCCTGTACCGTACTCTTCACCGCCAAAAACGATGGTTGGTGTGCCTGTGCTCATATGCTGTGCAGCTGCATCAAATACGGTGGTTTGTGTGCCATTGAGCAGAGTGTAACCACCTTCAATGCGCGAGCCGTCTTCATTGGCTGGCAACATGAGATTTTTGACACGCACGTTGGCAAAGGTGCCGCGCACCATGACGTCGTGGTGACCACGACGCGATCCATAGCTGTTAAAGTCTTTGGCTGACACGCCTTTTGACTCAAGCCATTGTCCTGCAGGTGTTGTTGCTTTGAATGAACCCGCAGGCGAGATGTGGTCAGTGGTCACCGAGTCACCTAAAATCAACAAAGCCTTCGCCCCAGTGATGCCTGAAATATCATCGGTGCTCATTTTGAAACGATCAAAGAATGGTGGTTTGGCGATGTAGGTTGATTCAGGCCAACTGTAGACTTGACCCGTTGGTGCGGGGACTTGCTGCCATAAATCAAGGTCTTTGGCAAAGTCAGTGTAGCGTTCTTTAAAAGTCGCGGGGTCAAAGGCGAATGGTAAAGCTGTGCTAATCTCGTCTGAATTCGGCCAAATGTCTTTGAGATAAACGGGCTGTCCATTGGAACCTATGCTGATGGGTTCTGTGGTCAAATCAATATTCATGCGGCCAGCCAAGGCAAATGCAACCACCAGCGGCGGACTGGCGAGGAAGTTCGCTTTGATGTTTGGATGAATCCGTGCCTCAAAGTTGCGGTTGCCTGACAGAACGGCGGCGGCGATGACATCGTTGTTTAAAATAGTGTCGTTGATTTCGGGGGCGAGATCACCTGCATTGCCGATGCAGGTGGTGCAGCCAAAGGCCACCACATTAAAGCCCAATGCGTCCAAATAATGCTGTAACCCTGATTTTTCGAGATAGTCTGCCACTACGCGTGAGCCGGGGGCGAGTGAAGTCTTGATGTGAGCGGGGACTTGCAGGCCTTTTTCAACGGCTTTTTTCGCCAGTAGTCCTGCTGCGAGCATGACACTGGGGTTTGAGGTATTGGTGCACGAGGTGATGGCGGCAAGCACCACGTCACCATGACCGAGTGTGGTGTCCGTACCCGCAATGGTGTAGCGCACCGAGGCCTCATCTACTGATTTGTTAAAGCCATCACTGCTGGTATTTGTGAGCAGCGTATCGAAGGCGTTTTGAGCTTCAGGCAGAGCTATGCGGTCTTGCGGACGCTTCGGCCCTGCGATGGACGGCACGATTTCCTTCAGGTTCATTTGCAAAACTTTGGTGTAGTCAATGTCGCCCATCATCGGCACGTCGTACATGTTTTGGGCTTGATAATAAGCCTTGAATGTGGCTATTTCTGCTTCAGTACGGCCTGTTTTGGTCAGGTAATCGACGGTTTTGTCATCAATCGGGAAAAACCCCATGGTCGCGCCGTACTCTGGTGCCATATTGGCAATCGTTGCACGGTCGGTGACCGTCAAGCTGGCAGTACCTTCGCCGAAGAACTCTACGAATTTTCCCACGACTTTTTCGCGGCGTAACATTTCGGTGATGGTCAAAACAAGGTCAGTGGCCGTAACGCCTTCGTTCAAAGCGCCGCTTAACTCGACACCCACCACATCGGGTGTTAAGAAATACACAGGCTGCCCCAGCATTGCCGCTTCAGCTTCAATGCCGCCGACACCCCAGCCAACCACGCCCACGCCGTTAATCATCGTGGTGTGTGAATCAGTGCCGACCAAGGTATCTGGGTAATACACGCCATTTTTCTCATTCACGCCACGGAACAAATACTCTAAATTCACCTGATGAACGATGCCAATGCCCGGTGGCACGACTTTGAATGTGTCAAATGCCTGCATACCCCATTTCATGAATTGATAGCGTTCGCCATTGCGCTCGAATTCGCGCTCCATGTTTTGTCGTAGCGCGATGTTGGTGCCGTATTTGTCCACCATGACTGAGTGATCCACCACCAAATCAACGGGTACGAGCGGCTCGATGGTTTTTGGATTTTTGCCCATTTGATGAGCGACATTGCGCATCGCAGCCAAATCAGCGAGCAGCGGCACACCAGTGAAGTCCTGCAGTACCACACGAGCCACTACAAATGGAATCTCATCTGTGCGCTCGGCGGTCGCTTGCCAGTTGGCTAACTGCTTGATATGTGTTTCGGTGATTTTTTGACCGTCATAATGACGTAACACGGATTCAAGAACGATACGTATTGAGATAGGCAGTCGTGAAATCGGTCCAATACCTGCTGATTCTAACGCAGGCAAACTATAAAACGATGCTGTTTTGCCGTCAGGCAGAGTGAAAGAGCGGAGGGTGTGGTGTAGATTGTGTGACATGGCAAGACCTCTGAGGTTAAGGTGGCTGACACTTGAATTGACTTATTGTACACCTGCTGGAACCGATGTGCGGGTTGTGCGTCATGATTAAAGCACGATGCAAAACTGCCACACGAGGTGGCAGTTTTGCATGATGACAAACAGCGTCACAAAGTGAGGTTTAAGCGCGAGCTTGCTCAATCAATGTGGCGAATTTCTCAGTGTCGATGCAGAACAGGCGAATGCCTTCAGAGAGCTTTTCAATCGACATCGCTTCGTTGTTTAATGCTAAACGGAACGACGCTTCAGTCAGCTTGAGTTCAACCGCATCAGAGTTTTTCGCATCCGCTTCGTTCAGGGCGGCGGTGAGTGGCTCGTTCATCTCTTGTAATTTAGCTAGTAAATCTGGGCTGATGGTGAGAAGGTCACAACCTGCTAATGCGATGATTTGACCGATGTTACGGAAGCTCGCGCCCATGACTTCGGTTTTGATGCCGAATTTTTTGTAGTAGTTATAAATCGTTTTAACCGAGTCAACACCTGGGTCGTTGTCCTTGACCGCATCGTATTCGATGCCCGTTTGTTTTTTGTACCAGTCATAAATACGGCCGACGAATGGTGAAATCAACGTCACGCCTGCGTCAGAGCATGCCACCGCCTGTGCCAAGCTGAACATCAAGGTTAAATTAGTGTGGATGCCTTCTTTTTCGAGGATTTCGGCCGCTTTAATGCCTTCCCAAGTAGAGGCGAGCTTGATGAGGATGCGGTCTTTGTTGATACCATTCGCTTCGTACAGCTTGATGATGCGGCGGGCTTTGACGAGTGAGGCTTCGGTGTCAAATGACAAACGGGCATCGACTTCGGTAGAGACGCGGCCTGGGACGATTTTGAGGATTTCGAGACCGAATGCCACCAAAACATGATCCATGATGTCTTCGACAGACTCAGCAGCATTGGCTTTGACCGCTGCTTCAAACAATGGCTGATACTCAGGTTTTTGTACGGCTTTGAGAATCAAAGATGGGTTGGTCGTCGCGTCTTGCGGCAAAAATTGTGCCATCGCCGCGAAGTCACCCGTGTCGGCAACGACGGTGGTGTACTGTTTGAGTTGGTCTAAAGTGGTCATTTTTTCCCTCTGTTGGTTGTGAAGTTGACTGGGGTGGGCTGAGTTTGCTCAGCTCAGGTTTGACTTTTATTATAAGTGACTTTTTCACCTTTTGCCTTTAAATCCGGTGGGATTTCTGATAAAATGCCGTCGTTAAACAATAATGTTTTGCCCCAATGACGAATTGAATGAATATATGGCGTATCTACTCACACCGAGCACCCCGCAGACTGGCTCAAAAAGCCGCCCAGCACAATAAATCAACCATTTATTGATGCAAGGGCGGTTTTTTTATGCCAAGTGAGTTGTTACGCTGCAGCGCAGCAAAGCCAAATACGGAGTCCATGATGTTACCTATTTTTTCTAACCAATTTCCCAAAGCGCTGCTCGTACTGGCAGATGGCACGGTATTTCATGGCTACAGCATTGGCGCGAGCGGGCATGTGGTTGCCGAAGTAGTCTTTAACACCGCGATGACGGGCTACCAAGAGATTTTGACCGACCCATCGTATACCGAGCAAATCGTCACATTGACCTATCCGCACATCGGCAACGTCGGTGTGAATTCAGAAGACGTCGAAGCGGACAAAGTCTACGCCGCAGGTCTCATTATCCGCGACTTATCGCCCGTGGTGAGCAATTTCCGTGCCGAACAATCTTTGCCCGATTACCTTAAGGCAAATAACATCGTCGCCATCGCAGGCGTGGACACACGTGAGCTGACGCGCGTCTTGCGCGAGAAGGGTGCGCAGGGCGGTTGCATCATGGTCGGCGACGATGTGGGACTGGCGACTCGACTGGCTGCGGGCTTTGGTGGGATGAGCGGTTTGGACTTGGCAAAAGTCGTTACCACGGACAAAGCCTATCAATGGACTGAGACGGAATGGGCACTCGGCGAAGGTTACTCAACCGTCTCAAACCCCCGTTTTAAAGTCGTCGCCTATGACTTTGGCGTTAAGCGAAATATCCTGCGCATGCTCGCCTCGCGCGGCTGCGACATCACCGTCGTGCCTGCGCAGACCTCAGCGGCAGAAGTCCTCGCTATGAACCCTGACGGCGTATTTCTCTCAAACGGTCCTGGCGACCCAGAGCCATGCGACTACGCCATCGCCGCGACACGTGAGTTCCTCGACAAAAACATCCCAACCTTCGGCATTTGCTTGGGTCATCAAATCATGGCACTCGCGGCGGGTGCAAAAACCCTCAAGATGAAATTCGGCCACCACGGCGCGAACCATCCTGTCAAAGATTTAGACACAGGCCGCGTCGTCATCACCTCACAAAACCACGGTTTTGCCGCTGACGAAGCAACATTACCCGCCAATGTACGCGCGACGCACGTCTCGTTGTTTGATGGCAGCTTGCAAGGCTTGGCGTTCACGGATAAACCCGCGTTTAGTTTCCAAGGTCACCCAGAAGCATCACCTGGGCCGCATGATATTGCGTATCTGTTTGATAAATTCACGGATTTGATGGCACAAAATAAGTAAACCACGGTCGTCCTCACGCAGTTTAGAGCGGCTAATAAAAGCAAAGTAGCTCATGGATTTTTTCACCAACCTCGGCATCACAGACATCACCGCCTACCTCATTGGTACCGTGGCGATTATTCTATTGCCGGGGCCGAACTCCATGTATGTTCTGACCACCGCCGCACAGCAGGGCGTGCGACGTGGCTATGCGGGTGCGGCTGGGGTATTTGTCGGTGACACCATCATCATGGTGTTGGCTGTGACTGGTGCAGCTACACTACTACAAGAATTCCCGCAATTATTTAGTGCGCTGAAAATCACAGGTGCGCTCTATCTCTCTTACCTCGGCATCCAAATGCTCATCGGCGCGTGGCGTATTTGGGCGAGACGTGCTGAACTCACCGCTGACGCCATGACAAAAGCGGCTGTTGAGCTTGACGCCTCAGAGCAAAGCACGCTCAGAACGACTGAAGGCATGCATCCTTTTAAGAAAGCATTACTTGTCAGTCTGATTAACCCGAAGGCGATTTTGTTTGTTTTGTCTTTCTTTTTGCAATTTGTGTCGCCCTCTGCCGAACACCCGTATCTCGCGTTTTTAATCCTCGGGATGATATTGCAGTTGTGTAGCATTGCGTATTTGAGCGCGTTGATTTTTGCAGGTACGCGGCTCGCCACAGCTTTTCGCTCACGGCCGCTTTGGATGGTAGCAGGCACGGCGGTGGTGGGGTTGATGTTTGTTGGTTTTAGCGTGCGGTTGGCGATGGTGACAGTGTGATGAACTGCGTAACAAATCTGCCTGTTTCATAATTGTTACTATACGAAATTTTAATTCACCATCCAAAATAAAGTCCAGTTAGCACTTTACGTAACAATCTTATTCTTTATGAAAAACGAAAACCTTCCCCGTATTGATCGGCAGCACTTGCAAGAAGAGCTTCAAAGTAAATGGTTTAAGAAAGTACTTCTTCAAACTTTTATTGGTTTGTTTGTTGCGCCAGGGCATCGCGTACGCGATTATATTAATGTAAATCGAGACAGATTGGTTAAGCCCATCTCGTACTTAGCGACAACCCTTGTGATTTACTTATGGTTTGACGCCAAATACACTGAGCCATTGGCGGAAGGAGCTAATGCGTATAAAAGCTTTACCCAAAACTTGCTGTATTTTCAGTTACTCAGTATATTTTTTAAAGCATGGTTAATGTCTCGGTTCTTTTTTAAATCCGAGCCGTATAATTTTTATGAATACGTCGTTTTACTGATTTATGTCGCTGCACAATCCAATTTTTTTGGCATTATATTTTTAGTTGGACAACACTATTTGACCACAACGTTTAAAGTGTTAGAGCCTTCTGTGGCAACGTTTGGTGTGGTTTTGGTGATATTGGTTCAATTGGCCTACTTTCTCCAGACAATCGCTCAGTTTTTTCGCAAAAAGACGGCTTCTCTCTATGGGAAAAGCATCGCTATTCATCTTTTGGGCGTGATTTTTCAATTGGCTTTGTTTTTTGCTTATTTTATTGGTTATTCTATTATCCAGTCACTTTTTGAATGTGCAGAGTGTTGGATAGAGTAGCTCAATGTTTGTCTACACTTCTCCGCGTGATCGGGGTATGTGGGCAAGGGAGTGTTGCCGATGGATTGGGGTGGTGGGTTTGCGAGTGGGTTGGGTGAGTTGGATTAGGGTTTAAATATGGTGGTTAAACGGCGCAATGCCCTGTGCTTATTGCACTCTAAGCCACTAATAGAGTAATTTTTTATGGAGCAGTTTTAAAAGTGGATGAAATTAAACAAACGGTTTCCTTTTTTCAGGGGGTATATACACTTATAATTGGCCTTTCCGTGACGGAAGCCATAAGAAGTTTGGTTTTAAAAGAAGGTCAGAGTGATTTAAAATCTTCCGTCCTCAAGTTAGATCATTTACCATCACTTGTTGGCTTTTTTTGCATCGTTCTCCCTTTTTATCAAGGGATGGGAAGGCATTTTTTTAGCGTGTATATTAATAATATAGAACATGAAGCTAACAATTATTCAGTAACTTTAATGATTGATGCTTTATTTTTCCTTATAGAGGCAAGCGTTATGTTTTTCATGTCGACGTTATTGGCAAAGGATAGATGGAGATTGTTTTTTGGTGCAATTATTTTGCTTATGATATTGGATTCTTTATGGGCATTTAATGTGTGGCTATTTACTGAGGATGGCTATTTTAAATATTGGACTTTCCTTAAAATGAATGCATTATTGGGATGCTTGATTACCATTCCTTTATTGGTGCTTTGTAAGCAAGGTAAAAAGATTGATAATTATGCAATCTACTATGGAATGACTGTAAATATACTGGTTGCTGTGGTTAATTATAGTGTTAATTGGAACTGGTATTTTCCTCCAGCTATTAGGATGCAATAAGCGTAGCGCATTGCACCATAAAAAATGTATTGAAATTGAATTAACGAAGTTGAAGGATTAAAAATGCCAAAACGTAAGGACCTAAAATCCATCCTGATCATCGGCGCGGGGCCGATTATTATTGGGCAAGCCTGTGAGTTTGATTATTCGGGTGCGCAAGCTTGTAAAGCCTTGCGTGAGGAGGGCTATCGCGTCATCCTCGTGAACTCCAATCCCGCGACGATCATGACCGACCCTGAGATGGCGGACGCGACGTACATCGAGCCGATTACGTGGGAAGTGGTTGAGAAGATTATCGAGAAAGAGCGGCCAGACGCGATTCTACCAACCATGGGTGGACAGACGGCGTTGAATTGTGCGTTGGATTTACATCGCAACGGCGTTTTAGCCAAACACAACGTTCAGCTCATCGGCGCGTCGCCTGAGGCGATTGATAAGGCTGAGGATCGCATGAAGTTCAAAGATGCGATGACGAAAATCGGTCTTGGCTCGGCATTGTCGGGCATCGCGCACTCGTGGGAAGAGGCGCAAACTGTACATCAAATGATTGCGCAGACGAACAGTAACTCGGGTTATCCCGTCATTATTCGCCCGTCGTTCACGATGGGTGGCACGGGCGGTGGGATTGCATACAACCGCGAGGAGTTTGAGGAAATTTGCAAACGCGGTTTGGATTTGTCACCGACCAATGAATTGTTGATTGAAGAATCGCTGCTCGGTTGGAAAGAGTACGAGATGGAAGTGGTGCGCGACTCTGCGGATAACTGCATCATTGTGTGTTCGATTGAAAATCTTGACCCGATGGGCGTTCACACGGGCGACTCGATTACGGTCGCGCCTGCGCAGACGTTGACAGATAAAGAGTACCAAATCATGCGCAATGCCTCGCTGGCGGTGCTGCGCGAGATTGGTGTGGATACAGGCGGTTCGAACGTGCAGTTTTCGGTTAACCCTGACACGGGGCGCATGATTGTCATCGAGATGAATCCGCGTGTGTCCCGCTCGTCGGCGCTCGCGTCGAAAGCCACAGGTTTCCCGATTGCAAAAATTGCGGCGAAGCTCGCGGTGGGTTACACGCTTGATGAACTGAAAAATGACATCACAGGCGGCGCGATGCCAGCGTCGTTTGAGCCGTCGATTGACTACGTCGTGACGAAGATTCCACGTTTTGCGTTCGAGAAATTCCGCGAAGCCGACCCGCACCTGACCACCCAGATGAAATCGGTGGGTGAGGTGATGGCGATTGGCCGCACGTTCCAAGAATCATTTCAAAAAGCCCTGCGTGGTTTAGAAGTCGGTATTGATGGTTTAAATCCGATGACCACCGACCGCGCGGACATCATCGAGGAGATTCGTGAGCCGAAAGACAAGCGGATTTTATACGTCGCGGATGCATTCCGCATCGGTTTGACCGTGGATGAGGTGTTTAATTACTCAAAAATTGACCGTTGGTTCCTCGTGCAAATCGAAGAAATCGTACGTTTGGAGGAATACGTTGTCAAACACAGCGTGGACAATTTCACAGCAGATGATTGGCTTGGTTTGAAGCAAAAAGGCTTTTCCGACAGACGTTTAGCGCAGCTATTGAATGTAAAAGATGAAGAGATTCGTGCGGCGCGTCATACGTTTAATGTGCGTCCTGTATACAAGCGCGTTGATACCTGCGCGGCAGAATTCGCGACGAACACAGCGTATATGTATTCAACGTATGAGCAACATTGCGAATCAAATCCGTCGAATAAAAAGAAAATCATGGTGCTCGGCGGCGGGCCAAATCGGATTGGTCAAGGAATTGAATTTGACTACTGCTGCGTGCACGCCGCGCTCGCTTTGCGCGACGATGGTTATGAGACGATTATGGTCAACTGTAACCCTGAGACGGTCTCGACGGATTATGATACTTCTGACCGTTTGTACTTTGAACCTGTGACGTTAGAAGATGTTTTAGAAATTGTCGCGGTTGAAAAACCGATTGGCGTGATTGTCCAGTACGGTGGGCAAACGCCACTCAAACTCGCGTTGGATTTAGAGCGAAATGGTGTGCCGATTATTGGCACGTCGCCTGATTCGATTGATTTGGCCGAAGACCGTGAGCGTTTCCAGCAGCTCTTACATGAGTTGGGGCTGCGTCAACCGCCAAACCGAACCGCCCGAGCGGAGGATGAGGCGTTGCGACTTGCTGATGAAATTGGTTATCCGCTCGTGGTGCGCCCGTCTTATGTTTTGGGTGGCCGTGCAATGGAGATTGTCCATGAACGCAGTGATTTAGAGCGCTACATGCGCGAAGCGGTGAAAGTCTCGAACGACTCGCCTGTTTTGCTCGACCGATTCCTCGATGATGCAATTGAAGCTGATGTGGACTGCATTTGTGACGCGACAGGTGCGGTGGTCATCGGCGGTGTGATGGAGCACATCGAGCAGGCGGGCGTGCATTCGGGTGACTCGGCGTGTTCGTTGCCGCCATACTACTTGAGCCAGCCGACAATTGATGAAATCAAACGCCAAACCGCTGAGATGGCGCGCGCGCTGAAAGTCATCGGTTTGATGAACGTGCAGTTTGCTGTGCAACAAAAAGACGGCGTGGATGTGATTTATGTCCTCGAAGTGAATCCTCGTGCGTCGCGCACCGTGCCGTTTGTCTCCAAAGCCATCGGTCGCCCATTGGCAAAAGTCGCTGCGCGCGTGATGGCGGGGCAGACATTGGCCGAGTTGGGCTGCACTGATGAAATCATCCCGCCGTACTTCAGCGTCAAAGAAGCGGTGTTCCCGTTTAATAAATTCCCTGGTGTTGACCCAGTTTTAAGCCCAGAAATGCGCTCAACGGGTGAAGTCATGGGCGTCGGCCGCACATTTGGCGAAGCTCTGTACAAATCACAACTCGCGGCTTCGTCGCGTTTGCCTGAGAGTGGCAAAGTCTTCATCAGCGTGAAAAACTCGGACAAACCTGCCATGCGCAAAGTCGCTGCGAATTTGCTCGAACTGGGTTACACGCTGTGCGCCACGGGTGGCACGGCGGATGATTTAAAAGATGCAGGTTTGCCTGTTGAAAAAATCAATAAAGTCAAAGAAGGTCGTCCACACATCGTCGATGCGATGAAAAATGGCGATATCGCACTTGTTTTCACCACAGTGGATGAAACCCGTGATGCCATTAATGACTCCAGCTCGATTCGCAAAACCGCCATCGCCCAACGCATCACCTACCAAACCACGGTAGCGGGTGCAGAAGCGGCGGTTGAAGGGATGAAACATTTGCACGAGATTCATGTTTATAATGTGCAATGTTTGCATAGCTCATTGAACGGCCTATAGGTGTTTAGCACTTGCTAGTTATTGCATTCTTTCTTGGATACAAGGCTTAGGCAAACAATGAGGTTTTTGTGGTGCTGCCAGCAGTTAACGCAAGAAAAAAGACTTGATTGACTTTAGGCAGATATTTTTTAATCGTATTTTAGGAAAAAACCAATGAAATTATTTAAATTTTTACTGTTTGCTTTTATTTCTTGTGTGTATTCAACGCAAGGGCTTGCTCAAAATACGCCAACCCCGACGTTAATTGGTGCTGTTTTTGAGGACGAAAACAAAAATGGTTTACGAGAAAAAGATGAACAAGGCATCCCTGGTGTGCGAATTATGATTCAGGGAGGGTTCATCGTTGAAACAGATGCAGATGGTTTGTTTCACGTCGATGGTTTGCCGCGAGCGCGCAACATTGTGATAAAGCTTGATAAGCAGACTTTGCCAATAGGCTACCAATTGACCACACAAAATCCGAGAAGTGTTTATCGCTCAAGCTCGATGGCGAATATAAACTTTGGTGCAGCTAAAGAATAAAAACTTTTCTTTCTCAGGATAAATGATATGAAGCCAATCAATAAAACTTTATTTACTCTTGGTTTAACCGTTTTTTTGTCTATTGTGCTGGCAAATACATCAGAAAATGTTGCCAAAAGAGTTCAAGCCTTAGATACAGACAAAGATGGTGGGGTTTCTTTAAGCGAAGCTAAAGCGGGTAAAGCATCGCGTATTATTAACAACTTCACACGTCTTGACAGTAATAAAGATGGCAAAGTCACCGTTTCTGAAATTGAAGCAGCAATGAAGTAGACTTTGAAATATATCCGTAAAAATTGTTTGTATAGGAAAACATATATGTTATTTGCCCATTGGATGCTGCTTGCTGCGACCTTCTTACCGATTGTCGCCATCTCTTTCGCTAAAACGAGTAAAAAATACGACAACTATCAGCCTCGCGCTTATGTTGAGTCGTTGGGTGACAGCACCATGCAAAAACGTATGGTATGGGCGCAGGAAAATAGCTGGGAAGCTTTGATGATGTTCGCACCAGCTGTATTGTTGGCGACGTTTTTGCAGGTTAATTCAGGCACGATGAATTTATTGGCGGGTGGTTTTATTGCGGCTCGCTTGGTTTATTTGTGGTGCTATGCCAAAAATCTGGCCACGGCGCGTTCAAGCGTCTGGTTTGTAGGGGTGATTTGTGTGATTGGCCTGTATGTGGCTTGTGCGATGGCTTGATTTGAATAAATTGATCGATTCTTGTGCCATCAGAAAAACTTTTGTGTACAATACACCCATCAATGAGACAAACACCGCATCCTTTAGGGATGCGGTGCTTTTTTTGAATACAGCAACAACCGTGCAATGCATAAAAATGCACACGATAGACAGAGGTGAAACATGACAACCCCCATTACCAAATACGGCGCACAATTGCTCAAGGACGAGCTACATCGCTTAAAAACTATTGAGCGTCCTGAGACCATTACGGCTATTTCAGAGGCTCGTGCGCAAGGTGATTTGTCCGAAAATGCAGAGTACGATGCAGCGAAAGAAAAACAAGCTTTCGTTGAAGGTCGCATTATGGAGCTAGAGTCTAAACTGTCAAATTGCCAAATCATCGATCCGTCAGAGTTAGATGCTGAAGGTCGCGTGGTTTTTGGCTCGACCGTTGAGTTAGAGGATTTGGATTCGGGTCAGAAAGTAAAATACCAAATCGTGGGCGATGATGAGGCAGACTTAAAAGTGTCTAAAATCTCCATCAGCTCACCGATTGCCCGTGCTTTGATTGGCAAGTATGCAGGCGATGTGGCTGAAGTACAAGCCCCATCTGGCAAACGTGAGTACGAAATCATGGATGTGCTCTACGTCTAATTTTAGTGGCACATGACACGCTTTGATGGTGTGTCAAATGAACGGAAACGGGCATTCATGCCCGTTTATGCTTTTTAGCCGATATTTTAAATAGCATTAATCATTCGAGTGAATTTATGACAAAGACCAAAGTTTTTCAAACACTCGCCCATATTGCCCTCGTACTGTGGGCTGGGGCGACTTGGGCTGTTGGGTATTTGGTAGCGCCATTGCTGTTCACTCGATTTTCATCAGAGCGTGCTGGTGAAACGATGGCGGTGCTACTCAATGGTGTTTTTTTACTCGGTTTGGGCTGCGCCATGCTGGTTTTGCTCGATATGCGGGTGCGTTTGGCGCGGCAACTGCATCAGCATCGTGAGCTGTGGTTGGTTTTGAGCTTGGTGTTGTTGATGATTGCTCAGTATAGCGGCGTATTGCCTGCAATCGACCAATTAAAGACGCTCCAGCAAAGTGGCGTGGATGTGCCGTCGGACTTTGGCCGATTGCATGGCGTGTCCCAAGTATTGTATTTGCTGCAAAGTGTGCTGTTGCTGGTTTTGGTGTATCGAAGATTGCCGAAGTCTCTGGAGTCATGATGGATGTCAAAATAGAAGCCTCGTGGAAAGCTGTGCTGGCTGCCGAGTTTGAAAAAAGTTATTTCGCTCAAATCAAACAAGCCTTGCTCGCAGCGAAAGAGCAGGGTAAAGAGGTTTATCCTCGCGGCGGTTTGATTTTTAATGCGTTCAACACCACGCCGCTGCCTGATGTGAAAGTCGTGATTTTGGGGCAAGACCCTTATCATCAACCTGGGCAAGCGATGGGGTTGTCGTTCTCTGTACCTGCCGATGTGAAAATTCCAGCGTCTTTGCGCAATGTGTATAAAGAGCTGGCGCGTACCATTGAGGGATTTCAAATACCCCGTCACGGTGATTTATCTCATTGGGCTGAACAGGGCGTATTGATGCTCAATGCGTCTTTGACGGTGGAGCGCGATAAAGCGGGCAGCCATGCAGGGATTGGCTGGCAGCAGTTCACCGATGAGGTGATTCGAGTCGTCAGCGCGAATCGCGATGGTGTGGTGTTCATGCTTTGGGGCAACTTTGCTAAGAAAAAAGCCGTGCTGATTGACACTGCGCGTCATCATGTCCTCACAGCCATACATCCTTCGCCACTCGCAGGTGGTGGCTTCATCGGCTGCAATCATTTCACTTTGGCCAATGAGAAACTCCTTGCCCAAGGCAAATCAGCCATTGATTGGCAAGTCTGAATCAATTGGTCATTTTAATCTGACCAAAACTCGGTTTTATGCGGGCGGCTGCCTATGAATGTCAGCCGCTTTTGTTTATAATCAGCAGGTTGAAAGTTTGACACCCAAAACCACTTCGGAACTGAATATGAAATACATCTCAACGCGCGGTCATGCCGCTGGTGAACAATTTTGTGATATTTTACTCGGCGGTCTCGCACCCGATGGCGGCTTGTATTTGCCTGAGTCGTATCCGCAGGTCTCGGCGACAGAATTGGCCGCTTGGCGTAACTTGTCGTATCCAGAATTGGCCTTTGTGGTGTTGAGTAAGTTTTGTACCGACATTTTGCCAGAGGAGCTCGCTCCGCTGGTGAGCCGAACCTATGCACCACAGGTGTTCATCAATGCAAGAGCAGGCCAATGGATTGAAGACATCACGCCTTTGACCACTTTGGGCGTTGAAAGAAACACCACATTATCACTGCTCTCTCTGTCAAACGGCCCAACATTGGCATTTAAAGACATGGCGATGCAACTGTTAGGCAACCTATTTGAGTTTGTCTTAAAACAACGCGGCCAAACGCTCAATATCCTCGGCGCTACCTCTGGCGATACAGGTAGTGCTGCCGAATATGCCATGCGTGGCAAAAAGGGCGTCAAAGTATTTATGCTCTCGCCAAAAGGCAAAATGAGTGCATTCCAAACCGCGCAGATGTACTCTTTGCAAGACGAAAACATCATCAATATCGCGATTGACGGTGTGTTTGACGATGCACAAGACATCGTGAAAGCCGTGTCAAACGACCATGCATTCAAAGCCGCACACAACATCGGCACGGTCAACTCGATTAACTGGGCACGCGTGATTGCGCAAGTGGTGTACTACTTCAAAGGCTACTTTGCCGCCACTAAGAGCAATGATGAGCAAGTGTCTTTCGCCGTACCATCAGGCAATTTTGGCAATGTGTGTGCTGGTCATATCGCTCGTCAAATGGGTTTGCCGATTCGCAAACTCATCGTTGCGACCAATGAAAACAACGTGTTAGATGAGTTTTTTAAGACGGGGATCTATCGTGTGCGGACTGCCAAAGACACACACCACACCAGCAGCCCATCAATGGACATTTCAAAAGCCTCGAACTTTGAGCGATTCATTTTTGATTTAATGGGGCGTGATGCGGCAAAAACCCGTGCTTTATTTAAGCAGGTTGAGAAAACAGGTCAGTTTGACATCTCAAATACACCAGAGTTTGCCAGTATCGAAGAAAAATACGGCTTCGTATCGGGTCGCAGCACCCACAAGCAACGCTTGTTGGCGATTCGTGAGGTGTTTCATGATTACAAAGAAATCATTGATCCACACACGGCAGATGGGGTTTATGTCGCGTTTCAGTATTTAGAAAAAGGCGTGCCGATGATCGTACTCGAAACCGCGCAAGCGGCGAAATTCAACGAAACCATCATGGAAGCGCTTGGGGTCAATGCCGCTCGTCCTGATGCGTATATTGACATTGAGAAGCGAGAGCAACGGGTGATTCACATCGCTTCTGATGTGAATGCCGTCAAAGATATTTTGTCAAAAAACATTTAAAATCAACTGATTGAGTAATTTATTTAAAGTTAAATCTTTGGATGGGTGCTGACTAAAATCAGGGTGGTGTGGTTGTAATGCCTTGAAAAAAATCGTGTTAGCCCCATCTGTCAGCTACGTTTAACTCCAATGGAAGTTCTGTATGAGCACTGAAAATCAAAAAGACATCGAATCAACCGAACATATGTTTGATGTGGGTGTCGATGAGTCCGTCGACGAAACCGTTGAGGGTTTGCCCGAAATCTCACCATTAGAGCCGATGGCTGTCCTTGAAGAACAAGTGGGTTTACTCAAGGACCAGCTCATGCGCGCACATGCCGAAATGGAAAATGTGCGTCGCCGTGCGGCAGAAGATGTCAGCAAGGCACATAAATTCTCAATTGAGCGTTTTGCCAATGAGCTGCTTCCTGTACAAGAGAGCCTTGAGAAAGCTCTATCTGATACGACGGGTGATCTGACCACTTTGCGCGAGGGTGTTGAGCTGACGCAAAAACAACTCACCAATGCTTTAGAAAAAAGTGGTGTATTGGCGATTGATCCTAAAGGTGAAAAGTTTGATCCTCACTACCATCAAGCCATTTCCATGGTTACCGCAGCAGACGCCGAGCCAAATACTGTGATTGAAGTCTTGCAAAAAGGCTATAAAATCGCTGATCGCGTGCTTCGTCCCGCGTTGGTGATTGTGGCTCAGGGATAATTTTGCTACAGTGGCTGTAGGATAAAAAAACCGCTCACATTATTGGTGTGAGCGGTTTTTTTTATGTGTTTGGTTGACGCAGCACGCAATCAATCAAGTCATAAAACGTGACAATTAAGATACTGAAAAAAGGCTTGCCGTGCAGGCTTCGGTCCAATTTGTTGGGAGATTTTCTAACGTCAAGAATCCTTTGGTGATGGCTGGCTGAGTGCTTGGTTTGATAGTGTGTCCACCAATCAGCAGAACAGGAGCCAAACCATTTCGATTCATGTTGTTGTATGCTGTTACACCTTTTTCATTTAAAATCAAAAGGATACGCGGTGCTCCTGCGCTATTTTCATTTGACCAACTAACCACCATATCTGGTGTGACAGGCAAACGTTCACGGTACTCACGGGTTATATGAACGAGCTTAGGGCATGAGGCAACGGGGGCAGTTTGATAATCACGGGTATCTTTGCCATAGATTTTGCTGTTTGTGCCAATGGTTGTGGTTTGACAGGCGCTTAATGTGGCGAGGGTAAGTAAAAAAACGGTCAGGTTGATGGTTCTTTTCATGAGTGCTCCTTAATTGAAATTGTTAAGGCATTAAATGTCAACAAGATAAAAGACGCTGTTTTCAGCGTCTTTTATCAGAGTGTTTTAAACCACGATGGTCGGATGCTCACCTGCAGGCAATGGCTGAATATGGCCTATTGAGTAAACCGTTTCACCGTGTTGGCGCAAAATCTCAGTTGTTTTTTGTGCATCTTCCGCTGCAACCACAACCACCATGCCAATGCCGCAGTTAAAGACGCGGTGCATTTCGTCAGAGGCCACATTGCCTGTGGTTTGTAACCATTGGAATAATGGTGGCATTGTCCATGCTTTGCTGTCTACTACGGCTTGCATGCCTTCGGGCAAAACACGTGGGATGTTTTCGGTCAAGCCGCCGCCTGTGATGTGCGCCATGCCCTTGATGGTGACTTGCTCCAGTGCTGCGAGAATTGATTTGACATAAATACGGGTTGGGGTAGAGATGGCTTTTTGCAGTGTGACGCCGCCGATGTCTTGGTTCAAGTCCGCTTTACTGACTTCTAAAATTTTGCGCACGAGTGAAAACCCGTTGGAGTGTACGCCGTTTGATTGTAAGCCCAATATGACATCGCCTGCTGTGATGGTTGAACCATTGATGATTTTTGATTTTTCGACGGCACCGACGGCAAAACCAGCGAGGTCGTATTCGCCATCAGGGTACATGCTTGGCATTTCTGCGGTTTCACCACCGATGAGGGCGCAGCCTGACTGCTCACAGCCTGCGGCGATGCCTTTGATGACGTCTGCGGCAGTGTCTACATCCAAACGACCACAGGCGAAGTAGTCGAGGAAAAACAAAGGTTCTGCGCCTTGAACCAAGATGTCGTTCACGCTCATGGCGACGAGATCAATACCAACGGTGTCGTGAAAGCCCCATTCAAAAGCGAGTTTGAGCTTGGTACCGACGCCGTCCGTGCCTGAGACGAGGACAGGGTTCTCGTACTTTTTAGAAATTTCAAATAAAGCGCCAAAACCACCGATGCCATTCAAAACATCTTCGCGCATGGTTCGTTTGGCGTAGGGTTTGATACGTTCGACGAGGGCATCGCCAGCTTCCATGTCCACGCCTGCGTCTTTGTATGATAAGCCTGTGTTCTGTACCATGTTGCGTCAAACTCCAAATGTGTTTTGAGACAAAGAATCCGTTTGTGCAGGCATCTTTGCCGATTTTAGAGGGCATTTTTAGCAATATGCCAAGGCAAAGCACTATAAAATAGCGGTTTGCTAAAAATTCTGGGAGTAGCCCATGTTGTCTTGGACTCAAATTGTCAAAGCCGCCCTTGCACTGGCCGTTATTGTAGCTTTTTTCTGGTTGGTTTGGATGATTAAACACATCTTGGTACCGTTTGCTTTTGCGGGATTGTTGGCTTATTTACTCAACCCGATGGTGCGCAGTTTGCAAAATCGTGGCGTTAATCGCAGTGTTGGCGGCGCATTGGCTGTGTTGACCACGGTGACGGTGCTGGTGTTTATGATTTTTATTCCATGGCCGATTGTCAGCTCGCAGATGTCTGTTTTGCAAGAGCGGTTACCCGCCATGCTCAGCCACACACAGAAGATTTTGGCCCAATCCACATTCTTGCAAGATTTCTTGCCACAAGGTACAGATGGCGAGAGTTGGGTTGAGCAGTTGCGCATTTTGATTGCTGAAAATGTCAATCTGTCGAATCTGAGCCAAAAGGCATGGGGATACTTTAGGCAGGGCGGCTCGGCGATTTTAAATGCATTGTCATGGTTGGTGTTGATGCCGATTTTAACGTTTTTTCTACTGGCCAATTGGCCAAGTACGGTCAAGATGTTGCGTCGATTGATTCCTCAGTCTTGGCGTGCCGATGTATTTAAAGTCACCAAAGACATGGATTTGATGCTGGCGCAGTTTGTGCGCGGGCAGTTATTGGTGATGCTGATTTTGGCAATTTATTATGCTGTGGGCTTAAAACTCACGGGCTTGGATGTGGCAATTTCGGTAGGGGTTTTGACAGGCCTGTTTGTCATGATTCCTTTCTTGGGGTTTGGCTTGGGATTGGTACTGGGTTGCTTGTCGGCTTTGTTGCAGTTTGGTTTAACCCCACCATTTTTCGCTGTTCTGGCGGTTTATGCAGTGGGGCAAGTGATTGAGAGCTATGTGTTGACCCCTCGCTTGGTGGGTGAACGCATCGGCCTGTCACCTGTGGCTGTGATTTTCTCTCTAATGGTTTTTGGTGCTTTGTTTGGTTTATTTGGCGTGCTATTTGCTTTGCCTGCTGCGGCTGTGGTGGCGGTTTTGGTGCGTTATGGCCGAGATAAGTACTTTTCCAGTGCGTTTTACGCCAATTCATCGAGTACTGGTGCATGATGCCATTGCAGCTCGCTTTGTCTTTAACCTTGCCCGATGAGCCATCCCTAGCGAACTTCGTCATGGGGCGAAATGCTGAAGCCGTGGCACAGATTCATGAGGTGGCGCGTGGTTCATTCGGTCATACTGCTTTGTATCTGTGGGGCGAATCAGGTGCTGGTAAAACCCATCTGCTGCAAGGGTTATCACAGCTGCCCCATGCCATGATGGGCTTGCCAGAGCCGCTGCTGGAGGACGCTACTGCTGGGGCTGTGTATTTGATTGACGATGTGCATCTGTTGGATGATGCGCAGCAGATGGCTTTGTTTCATTTGTACAACCGTGCTCGCGCTAATCAACAGAAGCTGGTATTGACCGCGAATGTCGCACCAAGTCACTTACCACTGAGCTTTTTGCCTGATTTAAAGACGCGGCTGGCTTGGGATTTGGTTTATCAGTTGCAGTTGCTCACTGATGAAAATAAGGCTCAGGTACTTGAGCAGCAAGCCATCGAACGTGGTCTGAGTCTCGCACCTGATGTCGTACCGTATATGCTCCGCCACCTCACGCGGGACTTGAGTCAGCTGCATGCCATATTGCAGCACTTGGACGAGTACAGCTTACGTACCAAACGCGCTTTGACCTTGCCGCTGCTTAAAGAGTGGCTGAGTATCCAAAAATCCATCAACTAATAAACCACAAGACTGCTCACAATGACAACTTTGGCCATATTCGACCTTGACCACACACTCATCCCCGCTGATTCTGACCATGGTTGGGGGGCTTTTTTGGTGCGTCATGGTTACGTGGATGCGAGTGAGCACAAGGCCATGAATGATTATTTTTACGAGCAGTATCAAGCAGGCAGCATGAATGTGCTTGAATACTGTGAGTTCTCATTTCAAGTCTTTGCCAAAAATGACATGGCGACGCTCAATCAATGGCATGAGCAGTTCATGAATGAGTTTGTTAATCCCGTCATTCATCCTCAAGCACTTGAGCTGGTGCAGCGACACAAAGATGCGGGGCATATTCCTGTATTAATCAGCTCAACCAATGAGTTTGTCATCACGCCGATTGCGCAAAAACTCGGATTTACCCACATCATTGGCACGCGCCCAGAGATGAAAGATGGGCGATATACGGGCAATGTGGCGGGCGTACCGAGCTTTCAAGCAGGTAAAATCACCCGCATAAACGAATGGCTGACAGAGCAGGGTTTGGGTACTTGGGATGATTTGGCGTGCACGTTTTTTTATAGTGACTCGATGAATGATTTGCCACTGTTAGAAAAAGCTACATTCCCCGTTGTCACCAACCCCGACGAACGTCTGCAGGCTTTGGCCTTGGCGCGACACTGGATGATTCTCGAGCTGTTCGCGGGCGCGTGACTTGTCCATAATCCCGACAACATCATCGACTACGATGCGACAACTTTGTGTTTTCAAGTGAGTTGCCATGATTGTTCGTTCTAAACTTTTGCTCGGTCTGATGTCTGCCGCGTGGCTGGTCGGTGCCTGTACTGAGAAACCTGCTGTGGTTGAGCCAAAAACGCTCAGCGTTGAGCGTATTTCGGGTTTAATTAAGCCATTCATGAAAAAAGGTGAGTCTGCTGACCTCTGGGCCAGTGACTTGCACCGAGGCTTAACAGAGCTGAACATTGCCACCACCCCTGACAATACCTGTGCCGTGATTGCCATCATCGAGCAAGAAAGCGGCTTTAAAGCCGATCCAGAAGTCGCCAACATCCGCCAAGTGCTGGCCAAAAAAATCGAAAAAATGCAAAGCAATGTCATACTGGCATTGGCACTCAAAGCCCGCATGATGCAGATAGCGGCCAATGGCAAAACATTTGAACAAAATATGCAAATCATCCGCACTGAGCGAGACTTTGAACTGTGGTACAACGAGTTTGTTGCTGCCAAATACACGATGCTGGGATTGAAATACATGAACATGGATGTGAGTGACATCGTCACCACAGCGGGTTCGATGCAAGTATCGGTTGATTACGCACGTGATGTGGCTCGGCGACTGGGCAAGCCCGCCTCAAATATCCGCGAAGAACTATATACGCGCCCAGGCGGTATGCTTTACGGCTCTGCGCATTTACTGAGCTATCCCGCAGACTACAGCAAAATGTACTATCGCTTTGCGGACTACAATGCAGGTCACTATGCGAGCCGCAATGCGGCTTTTCAAAAAATGGTGATGAATTTAACGGGTGTGAAAACTGTCGGATTAGATGGTGATTTACTGTCATATAAAAACGGCACGGCATCAACCTCAAAAACCCAGCAAGCGATTTTGGCTTACAGCATCAAACAAAAGTGGCCAATCACGCCAGAGAGCCTGATGAGTGACCTCAAACGAGAGAAAGAGCCAGACTTCATCCGCACTCAAACTTATCAGCATATTGCAGAGCAGTATCACAAGCAGTTTGGCAAAGTGCTGACCGAGCAAGTGCCCAGCATCGTGCTCAAAAGTGACAAAATCACCCGCAAGCTAACCACACAGTGGTATGCGGACAATGTGCAAAGACGCTATGCCAATTGCCTGACGCGTGTTTAAGTATAATCTCAAATATAGAGAAAATAAGTGTGGATAAAAGCAAACAGTAGCTCGATAAAACGCCTAAATAAGCTTAAATTTTCAAGATAAATAACTGCATTGGTCAATATCTTGCAGTAAATCATACAAGTGACTTGAAAAAAGTCTGGTTGGGCGTACATTAATACTGCAATGCAACAAACGACGTCCAAAGCATTGTTTGGTTGGCTGATTGGTCGCCAATGGGCTTTTAGGAGTAACATCATGTTCCGCACATACCAACCGCATACGATGAAACAATCGGCTCGCGCACCACGCGCTGAGTTGCCAGTGGATATCGCATTGCGTCAGTCTGAAGTCAACCTCAAAAAAACGGTGTTCCATCTGTGGTTGCCCGTTCGTGTTTGGTTCAAAAAATCTTTGATGAGCTAATCACTGATTTGAGAGGCTGTCTGACCCGATGAAGGATTTTAGCCTTCATAAAAGCAAACCCTGCATTTGGCAGGGTTTTTGTTTGTGTGTGGCGCTTAACAGCCATTTACTCACCAATGAAACGGTGATTTAAATCGGTCAAATTTAACTCGTTTAAAATCGTCGCCATGCGCTGTTTGGCGCTGTGTTTGGCTTGTCCCGTTTTTTTGGCGATGATGAGCTCGTTTTTCATGGCGTGCTCCCAACCGACCAATTCTGTCACGGTCACCTGATAACCATGGGATTCAAGCTGTAGGCAGCGCAGCACATTGGTGATTTGGCTGCCGAACTCTCGGGTGTGGATTGGATGACGCCAGATTTCGGAGAGAGCGGTTTTGCCAAACGTTTCGTTTTTTTTGGCACGCAGGACGCTGGCGACTTCGGCTTGGCAGCAGGGCACGAGTACGACGTACTCGGCTTGTTTGGCCAAAGCGAATGCAATGGCATCATCCGTGGCCGTGTCGCAGGCATGTAAAGCAGTGACCATTTCAACGGTTTGTGGCAATGCGTTACTGCTGATGGCGTCTTGAACCGTCAGGTGGTGAAACCCCATGCGCGAAAAACCCGCGCCGCTTGCCAAGGCTTGCGAGCTGGCGACTAATTCTGCGCGGGTTTCGATGCCATCGACGTGGCCGTGTAAGTGGTGTTTGATGAATAAGTCATACAAAATAAAGCCGAGATACGACTTACCTGCACCGTGGTCCACGATGCGATAGGGTTGTTCTTTTTCCTCTAATGTTTTGAGCATGGGTTCAATGAACTGAAAGAGGTGGTAGACCTGTTTCAGTTTGCGGCGACTGTCTTGGTTGAGCAGGCCGTCGCGGGTGAGGATGTGCAGGGCTTTGAGCAATTCGACCGATTGATTGGGGTCAATGTCGGCAACGTGTTTTTTGGTGGGTTTTGCCATAGTCTGAGTTATTTGAGTTTGATACGCGTGAGGTGGACGTCGCGGGACTCGCCTGTGAGCCACATATCATCGTGATCAATGGTGCAGGACAGGCGCATGTTTCGTGCGGCAAGCAGAGACAGCTCATGGCTCATGTCGCTGTCGATTTGCCAGACGTGGACGTTGTCAAAGCGGGTGAGTTTGTTTTCAATCGCTTGCCACCAGACATTGTTTGACGAGTGGAAGTCGTATACAGCGACTTCATTGGCTTTGGCACTGGCGCGGCGAATGCGGTCATCGTCTGGCTGACCGATGTCAATCCACAGCTCAATTTCATCGGTGTAGTTTTTGACCCAAATATCGGGTTCTGAAATTTCAGACAGACCTTTGGTGAAGCTCAACATGTCTTGAGCATGCCATGCGAACGCAGCCAGCCGAATCATCATGCGCTCCTCCGTCTCGGATGGATGCAGAGCAAGGATTAGGTTGTGCGTTTCATAATAATGACGACCGACGTCGGAGATTTGCAACTCGGTTTTGTAGATGGTCGATTTGAGGGCCATGGGTGCTCGATGATTATTAAATGCTGTTTATGGTGAAATTGTTAAATAATTAGAGATTTTTTTGGGATGATTTGATTTTTCCCATATTTTGTGCGGGTTTCCCGCTCAAAATTTCTCATTTCAAACAATCCAAAAGTAGGGGGTTACTTTTGGATTAATTATGAAGGGTGAGGGCGCGCCACCATTTGCGGCGTGGGCTCACTGTAATGATGCCTGACCAGAGTTCTTCTGGGTGTTGCTCGATGTCGATGAGCAACTGTTCACGCAGCGTGAGCAGTAGGCGAAGGCTTTTGGCGGTGCCGTTGAGGTTTTGGCACTGCGTGTGCTCTGATTTGGCTTGAGCAATCAGTCGCTCTGTTAATGCGGCTGAATGACGCGCACGCTCAGAGGCGGGCTGTTGCTTGTTGAGTAATAAAGCGACAGGCAGATTAAGTTCCTTGAGCCAGCTCATCGGTAACCACATGCGCGTGGGATTGAGATTGTGGCCAATGTGACGGATTTGATCCGTCCACCAAATCGCGCGACCAATGTGTGTGGTGTCGATATTGGTTTGCCCCACAATGCTAAGCCAAATTTGAGCGAAATTACCACCGATGGCGTCAATGGTAGGGTTAAGCTGATCCAACGTGTCCACACGGGTGAGATGGTGCCAGTGCATGTGACCGTGCAATAAGCCTTGTAATGATTGGAAAAAGTCGCTTTGGTTCAACCATGGTTTGAGAGCGATGAGAGCGGGGTGGTTGATTTCACCCGTTTGACTGTTTTCTAACTCATGATGCCACCAGTTGAGTGTGGTGACGGCTTGGTGTTGGTCGCTATAGGTGGCGGCTTCGCGCCACTTTTTGTGCAGTGTGTATAGCGCACGCAGAGGTGTTTGCGCGCTTTTAGGGGCTTTCCGAATAGCGAAGTACAAGCTGCTGGCTGGCTCAGGGATGGCAAGAGAGTGTGCTTCAGTCATGTTATTGGGGGTTTTCAACTTTGAGCAAAGTGGTGCCGATGGTGACGTTGTTTTTCTTGAACCAGCCTTGGTTCATTTCAACCGCATATTTGATGGGCGTTTTGGCACAGTGTTTGTCAAAGCTCTGTGGTTGCATGTCTTCGATTTGAACCAGCACACCTTGTGCATCAATAAAGCCAATCGATAGAGGAATGAGTGTGTTTTTCATCCAAAAACAGGCTGGAGATGGTGGGTCAAACAGAAATACCATGCCCGCATTGGCGGCCATGGTGGGTCGATTCATGAGGCCAGTCTGCTTCTGCTCCGATGTGAGTGCTATTTCCAGTTGAGCATTGGCCAGCTGGTTCAGTGGAGCCAGCTTGAGTGTGGTTGATTGTGCTGTTGCTGTAGTAGTGGGTAAAGATGTAGATGCTTTTGTTTGCTCATTGGCTTGCTGGCAAGCGGTGAGCGTTACTAAACTTAGTAGCACGGTGCTCAATAGAGTATTCAGGCGCATTGATAAAATTCCTATGAGGCCACTTCAGGGGCGCGTTTTGGTTCTTTTGTTGGCAAATGGGGCTGTAGGGCGTGCTCGTCGTCCACCTGATGGCGCTTTACGAGGCTTTCGTTCAGGCTGGTTCTCTGGGTTGCGGTCACTCATAAGGCGTGGGTCTGAGGACAGGGGGGTGTCAGGCGAAGCACGTAGTGGTTTGCCTTTGGCATTGTGTGTGGGTGCTGCTGGTTGTACGGGCTTGATAGGGCGCTTGCTGTAGCGCGCTTTGAGCTCATCAGGGGTTGAACGGCGAGTTAGTGATGGCGGCGCAGGTGTATCATCAAGCATGAGCGACTGTCCATTATTAAGCAGAGTGCCATTTTGCCATAGGCTGTAATCGCCGATTTGAGTACGGATGAGGCGCAAAGTTGGTAAACCGACAGCGGCGGTCATGCGGCGCACTTGGCGATTTTTCCCCTCTGTTAATGTGATTTCAAGCCAGTGTGTCGGGACGTTGACTCGGTGGCGAATTGCTGGTGTGCGTGGCCACAGCCACTCAGGTTCGCTGATGATGGATGCTTCGCAAGGCAGCGTTATTTCATCATCCAACATCACGCCTTTGCGCAACTGGGCACAGGCGTTATCGGACGGGTTGCCTTCAACTTGAACGAGGTAGGTTTTTGGTTTTTTGTGCAGTGGATGGCTGATGGTGTTTTGTAAGCGGCCATCATCAGTGAGCAGCAGTAAGCCTTCTGAATCGGTATCAAGACGGCCTGCGGGATAGACATTTGGCGTTTTGATGTATTCGGCAAGAGAAGGGTACCTCTCGTGTTTTGAAAACTGGCAAATCACGCCGAAGGGTTTGTTCAGAAGTAACAGCATGTGATAACTCTCAATATGAATCGTGTAAAACGAAATTTTAACATGCCGCACAAGGTTACTTAACGTTATCTGCTGGCAATGTCGCGGGCGGCACTGTCAAGTTAACTTGGACTAAAGCTTGTAAAGCGCGGAGTCTGAGTTAGAATGCGGTATGAACCCAACTGATTTGTATGCTCGCCATCGTTTTCCGCCCGAAGTTATAAGTCACTGTGTATGGCTATATTATCGGTTTTCGTTGAGTTACCGTGATATTGAGCTGATGATGGCTGAGCGAGGTTTGGATTTAACTTATGAAACCGTGCGTTATTGGTGTTTGAAATTTGGCTCTCAATACGCCAAGCGCATTAAGAAACATCAGCAGTGTGGCGACTGCTGGCATTTGGATGAAGTGTACTGTCGAATTGGTGGAGAGATGATGTACCTTTGGCGCGCGGTCGATCAAGATGATCAAACCTTAGACATATTGGTTCAGCGTAAACGTAATGCTCAAGCGGCTTTGAAGTTCCTTAAGAAACTGAGAAAGCAGGGTGCTTATCCAAGAAGCATAGTGACGGATAAGCTCAAAAGCTATATCAAACCAAGTAAGTGTGTATTTTCTGGAGCAAGGCATATCCGAGATAAAGGCGCGAACAACCGGGCAGAGAACTCACATCAAGCCACTCGATTGCGTGAAGCCAAAATGCGCTGTTTCAAATTACTGGGTCAAGCACAGCGATTTCTCAGCAACTTCGGTTCGATTTATGATTTCTTTAGATTTGATGCACACAAAACTTCGGCTAAAACACACCGAATTTTACGTGCGCGTAGTTTTGAATTCTGGCGAANGGCATCGGTGGGTGTCAGCGTGGGTGCTTCTACATCACTCAATATTGGTGTCAACATGGGTAAAGGCCGTGCCAACGGCAACGGCACGGACTACACCGAGTCCATTATTGGCGACATGGGTAGCCAAACCACCTTTGAGAGTGGCGACGACACCACGCTCAGTGGTGCAGCGATTGTGGGTAAAGGGGTGACTGGCAAAGTCGGCGGAGACCTAGCCATCATCACACTGCAAGACCGCTCTAAATACGACTCCAAGCAAACCAGCATGAGCGCAGGCGTGTCGATTCCTTTGACCCCAGGAGCATTTGGTGTGTCCGCAAGCTTCTCAAACGAGAAAGTCAATTCAAATCACCTCACTGCCAACGAAGTTTCTGGCGTTTACGCGGGTACAGATGGTTTTAATATCGATGTGACTGGGCAAACCAACTTGACGGGTGCGGTCATCGCATCGGGTGCAACGGCTGATAAAAACAAATTAGTCACAGGCACACTGGTCACCCGTGACTTAGAGAACCACTCAGATTACAAAGCCAGCAGCGTTGGCCTATCCGCCAGCTACAGCGGCACCGACAGCAGGACAGGTGAACAAGGCGGTTACAATGGCTTTAATGCAGGCTTGCCTTCCGTCATGCAGGCCAAGGACGACGAGAACAGCACCACGCGCTCAGGTATCGCTGCGGGCACTGTCACCATTCGTGATGAAGCAGGGCAGCAGGCCGCCACAGGTCAAACGGCTGAGCAAACCGTCGCCAATCTGAACCGTGACGTCACCCTCGACATGCAAAACGCCACAGGGCTTGACAACCTCTACGAGCGTGACAAGGACAAAATCACCACAGGCTTTGAGATCGTGCGCACGCTCTCGGAGAATACACAGCAATTCATGTCCTACATGGCCAAAGACATCGACGCTGTCGCAGACAAACCTGCTGTGGACGATAAAGGCAAAGCGCTCATTGGTGCCGATGGTAAACCTTTGACCAATAAACAAGCGTATGAGTTGATTGAAGCAGGCGTGCTCAATGTCAAACTAGGTGACACCACTGTCAATGGTCAAACCATCAACTACGGCACCCGCCAAGACCTCTGGGGCAGCGGCGGCACGGGCAGCATGATTCTGACTGGCCTCGTCGGCGCCGCCAGCGGCAACGTCACAGGCAGCGGCGCAAGCCTCCTGCAAAACACCGCCATCAACGTCATCCGTCAATACGGTGCAACGCAAATCAAAGACATCGCCGATGGATTTATGAAAGACGGCAAACCAACTGCCCAATCAGAAACCATCCGTGGCCTCCTGCACAGCATCGCAGGCTGCGCAGGCGCAGCCGCCACAGGCGGTGACTGTGCCTCAGCCGCCGCAGGCTCCGCTGCAACCGTTGCGCTCAACAACCTCATCGCAGCCAACACCAAAAACATGACCGCTGAGCAAAAGCAAAGCTACAGCAACCTCATCGGCAGCTTAGTCGGTGGTGTGACTGCCGGCGTGGGTGGGGATGCCGCCGCTGCACAACTGGCGAGCAAGATTGAGGTGGATAACAACTTCCTATACCCAGCAGAAATCAAAGCGATGATTAAAAAAATGGATAACTGTAACAGTATCCCAGTAGCCTCATCGCAAAGCCAATGTCATAAAGATGTTGAGACAGAATATTCTCGACTATCGACAAAGCACAACAACGAAATGATCGCTGCCTGTCAGTCAGATCCGAATGGAAGTGCTTGCACCACTCAGCGCGGCTATGCTAAGTCTTACTTAAAAGACCCAGAAATCATCAAGCTTCAATATGGTTTTAGCACAGCACTGGCTTTAGGGGAGACAGATAAACTGCGTACTCGTAAAGAGGCGTTTTCTGCTGACAACATCAAAGCAGAACAAAAAGAAGACAAATTAGTCAGTGCCATTGACGGGGTTAAAAAAGACGACAAACTCTTAGGCATAGCCCAGTCAGCTTGTGGGGCAAATATGGATTCTCGTGAATGTGTGCAGGCGCAACAAGACTTGAAAAACAAAACCACAAAAACCCTTGCCGATCAAAGCTTCTTGGTTAACCAAGCACAGTTAGTTGAGCGAACAGCCTTATCCTTACTCACTGACCGCATCAACGAAACCAATGGAACGAACTTCACCCCTGCGCAAGTTCAAGTCGCCATCGACGACACCAAGCAAACCAGCAAAGAGCTCAATGACTGTATCAGTGGCGCAGGTTGTACCACAGGTGCCGTCCTTAACATCGGCGGCACTGTGCTGGACTTCGCCGCTGTGGGTCCAACCGTCAAAACCGCTATCACCGAATACCGTGTCGCTAAGGCTGAACTCGCAACCGTTAGGGCGGAAACCCCGACCAGTCGCATCAATAATAATTTTTATGCGGATGGTGAGAACCCTGCTAATTGGACTAATGGTAGACTTAACAACCCAAGCTTAAATCTTGCAGAACACTGGAATAAGCATGGTAAAGAATTTCCAGAGTTGAATTTGAAGTCTGCCAACGATTATTATCGGGCAACAGAGAGTTTTGTAAACAATCCTCCTATTGGCACACAAACATTTACTCGCTCAAACGGCGATGTCTTGCTTTATAACGAATCAACTAATACTTTTGCAATAAAAGATGTCAATGGCTTCCCAAGAACAATGTATAAACCAACTGATGGTTCTGCATATTGGAAAAAACAAACTGGGGGGGTAAAATGAAACAGAAATTCCCTTGCCCATGTTGTGGCTATTTGGTTTGGGACTATCCCGATGGAACCTTTGAAATTTGCGATATATGTTTATGGCAAGATGACCCAATTCAAAAGAATGAACCAAACTATTCAGGAGGTGCAAATGACGTTTCATTAAATAAAGCAAAAGAAAACTTTAAAAAATATGGCGTATGTGAAGAACGATTTATTGGGGCGGGTCGTAGACCTTACCAGAATGAGCTACCAACTTCGAATCAAAATGAATAATTTAAATTTGTGTAAGGTTTGTGGGGCTGATTTTTCACCGTTTTTCCCATGGGGTGAAGATGGACTTTCTCCTTCTTACGATATTTGCTCATGTTGTGGTACTGAATTTGGTTATGAAGACGTATCATCTACTGGAATATTAAAAGCTCGTCAAACTTGGATTGACTTAGGAATGCCATGGAAAGATGTGCGAACAAGGCCTAAGAATTGGGACTCTTTAGCGCAACTTAAAAAAGTTGTAACTTAAAAATTGTGCTGTCTATACAGTGTCTTGTAAGCGTCAAGCGCAGCCATCTTGATTTTTAAGTGGCAACAAGTCATGATTTTTTGAGTTTGGCCAAGTTGGTAATTTATTGAGCGTATCGAGGAGCCACGCATATGGTTCAATTGAATCAGATTAACTCTTTTTTAATCTCTACAAAAAATTTAAATGAAACCTTGGATTGTCAACTTTTTTTCTGGGCTAATGATGTTGATGCTCACGTCAATTTTAGGAGTAAACTACTGAACTTTGATTCAGTAGCCAGTAATTATTTTGAAGCGCTCATTCTGATACGCTTAGAGTTAGAAAAATTGGACCACTATATTTTGTGCAACGGTTCCAGAGTTGATGCCTATCCTTCGAGAATGGGGCGTCAAATGAATATGGCTCGTAAAATATATTTAAATCAGTATGGTAAAGCAGCTACATTAAAAGATCTCGTTGATATTTTTGCTGTAGCCCCGCGGAATTTTGTTTCCTCAGTCTCCGAGCAACATTTATATCACTTAAAATGGTTAGAGAGCACAAAATGAAAATAAACTGTTTAACTGACGAAATTATGGAATGTGCCAAGCAAAATCCTAACGGTTGGGTGTCATGTCCACACTGTCCAGACCCCGCAAGATTCTACAAATGTCGTGATTTTTGAAGATTTTTAGTTTTAAATTAGCCCCGCCAAGGCAGGCGAGCCATAATTGGCTGATTAAATTGTTCTTTTACAAGTTGGTTTTGAGTCTATTTTGGTGTTTTGCGCGTGCTTATGCGCTGTTGGTTCGGACAGCATTTGTTTTTTGGATTGTGTGCTTGAGATGTTATTCATGGTTTAATCGGGCGGTTCATAAATACCTGTCATCAACCCGTCGAATGCCTGAACGACGAGAGGTTCGGTTTTTGACTTTCGCCGCTGCTTGGGTTTTGATTGATGGCACTGGCTTTGCCAAACTTGTGCTGGTGTTTGGTTGTTGAGGTTGGTGTGCGGTCGAGCGTGGTTGTAGAACGTCCGAAATTCATCAAGTGCGGCTTGCAATTGCACCATTCCTACAATTTGCAATTGCCGCAGTACGGGTTTGAGCGTGCCGAATAGCCGCTCAATCCGCCCGTTCTGCCATGGGCTGTGAGCGTTGGTGGTTTGTTTTTGGATGCCGACGAGTTTTAGGAATGTTTTAAATACCCATGAGCTAAACACCGCTTCGTTATCAGACCTGACTTTACGCGGCTTACCGTATCGCCCGATGGTGAGGCACAGATAACCCAGCAAAGTCCACGAGTTGCGAATGGTGAGGGTGCGCAAACAGAGCAGGGCGCGAGACCCGTGGTCGATGATGCCGAGGTTCGCATGGGTTTGTTTCGCTTCATCGGTGAAGAACGTTAAATCCATCGCCCAAGTATGGCAGACGGGCACAGCGCGTGGTGGCTTCGCGGCCAGTTCACGCCGTAATCGCAGCACTTGCACCGCATGGCGTTTTAGAAAGTCGCAAGTAAAGCTCACGCTGACAGTCTCGCCGTAGCGCTCAAAGTGTAACCGATTAAACAGCCGCGCCACCGAACGTTTGCTCCCACGACTCAAAGCCGCCAGTCGAATCAACTCGTTTCGCACCCAGTCGGGTTTGCGTTGATTACGAGGCCTCAGAACCATTAGGGTGTGTTGTTTGAAAACAGGGCGGTACGCGTGGTTTTGTGTTAGCTTTGCCCTTAAATCCAAAAGCATTTTAATAAGGTTTATCAAGCACTTGAAGAAAGATGTTAATGCCATGTTAACCACTAAAATCACCCAGAGTATCAAAAAATCCATAACGCCTGTACTGGCAACGTCTTTGTTATCTGGCTGCGCCGCGATATTCGGCAATCAACCTGTGGCGGTTGACAAAGTTAAAGTTGACGACAAACATCGGTATTTTGTATTAGGGTCAGATTACAACCATCAACTCATGCAGCTTGTTCAGCAAGCCAATCCAAAAACCTCATCCTTTGCTCCAGCGATGTTTGAAGTCAAATGGTTCAAACCTGGACAAACCGAACCTCAAACACGCACATACCCATATCGGCAAGCCAGCGTTTATCCCATCAACCTCCAGCAAGGCTCATTTCAACTCGCCAGAATCGGATCGCTCACCAATGTCCATAGCCGACTGGTTTACGAGTGCCAGACCGTTGGGGTGCCCAATGCGCCAGGCTCGACCAAATTGTGTGGCAACAAAACCGTCTATGACGCAGAGTATGCGTGGCAAGACATCAAAGACGCGCCCGTCGTGACCATTGGATCCGCTGGCGTTTATCTATATGGCAGCGCATCAACATCTGTGAACCAAGATGCTGCTTATCAAGCATTGATCGAATCGCTTAAAAGCAAAGCCCAGATGCAGAAACTCAATTTGAATGGTTTTTGAAATGCTCAGTTGGCATGAGAGTGAGCGACTTATGGTTTGAGAAACTGAGAGGTTAAGGTGAATTATTACAGAGGTTCAAATGCCTTTAAAGACAAGGCAAATGAACCACATGTAAGACTACTTATTTCGGTAGTTGTTCATCATTATCATTTGGAGGTAATTTGCCAAGCAATGCGGCAATATATTCCTCTTCACTCAGCATTCTGGTTCTTTTACGCCCACGTTTTTTAGGTGACTCCGCTCCACGATGGGCCTGAGATGGTGATGATTGAGATGAGGAGTTNTAAAAATACATTTGGCCTTGACTATGGCGCCTTAATAACGGAGAATAATGTCCGTAGTGGCGGTTTGGTGTAAGTAATGAAACACTCAGGCTATTTGCGACGAATGCCCGTCATAATCGTAAGCGTACTGTAAGTGCGTCAAATCTGAGTACCAACCTATTCAAAGGCTTCTTTTTAAGAAGCCTTTTTTAATGCGAATTATACAGAGGTTCAAATGCCTTTAAAGACAAGGCAAATGAACCACATGTAAGGCTACTTATTTCGGTAGTTGTTAATCATTATCATTTGGCGGTAATTTGCCAAGCAATGCGGCAATATATTCCTCTTCACTCAGCATTCTGGTTCTTTTACGCCCACGTTTTTTAGGTGACTCCGCTCCACGATGGGCCTGAGATGGTGATGATTGAGATGAGGAGTTATCTGGTTCACCCTCTAATTTTTGGGCAATGCGCAGTGCATGTCCGAGTCTCTTATTGTCAACGATTTCGCCTTGATTGATTTGTGTTTGTTTATCGTAAATCGAGTAGGGAAGGGAAGTAGTGCCATCCTTCACTCGCAACTCCACACGACCATCTGGAAACTGATACGTCTCAATGTAATGACCACGATATCGCCGTGCCAAATCGCTGTCCTCAATTAAATACATTTCCTTGTTGTATTGTATGGTCAAGTTTTTGGACACACAACGCTCTTCGCGCCAAGTGAATATGTCATCTAAATTCTCATTGGCATGAACTGCTCGATGCACATCCAAATCATTTTTAGGTGGCTTGGCAAAGCGTGCATTAAAATCAGCGATGAAAGAGGGCGCAAAAGCATTGCCTTCTGCCATACTGGAAATACCCTGCAAACGCATTTCTTTGACTAAACGGTCTTGCAGTGTTAAATGTGCACGCTCTACACGGCCTTTAGCCGAACTGGTATTGGCGCAAAACGTCTCGATCTTCAATTCATGCATGGCACGGGCAAATTGGGTATGACCATCG
>NZ_BMZG01000002.1 GCF_014652675.1 Formosimonas limnophila
CGTGTTCGATGCTGCCGAGTAGTCGCCCGTGTTCGATGCTGCCGAGCGGCTGCCCGTGTTCGATGCTGCCGAGTAGTCGCCCGTGTTCGATGCTGCCGAGCGGCTGCCCGTGTTCGATGCTGCCGAGCGGCTGCCCGTGTTCGATGCTGCCGATTGGTAGCCCGTGTTCGATGCTGCCGATTGGTAGCCCGTGTTCGATGCTGCCGAGCGGCTGCCCGTGTTCGATGCTGCCGAGTAGTCGCCCGTGTTCGATGCTGCCGAGTAGTCGCCCGTGTTCGATGCTGCCGAGTAGTCGCCCGTGTTCGATGCTGCCGAGTAGTCGCCCGTGTTCGATGCTGCCGAGCGGCTGCCCGTGTTCGATGCTGCCGAGTAGTCGCCCGTGTTCGATGCTGCCGAGTAGTCGCCCGTGTTCGATGCTGCCGAGCGGCTGCCCGTGTTCGATGCTTGGCTGCGCTCTTCGTCGTTATTGGCTTTCTTTGACTTGCTCGGTTTGGTGCGACTTACCGTGTACTCAATCGCAGCTTTTACCAGCCCCGCAATGCCGAGCTCTGCTTTTACGGTTAATTTTGACGACGCAATTTTTGAATCGCCGCCTTTGCGGTCAATGTCTCCGCTTGCTTCAACGATGGCAAAAACAGATTGTGATGGTGCGTAGTAACCGAACACGTCGAGCGGGTACTCGCAGGCATGAAAGCCTGATTCACAGGCTTCTGTTTTACCCTCATGCTCGTGTAACTCTCCAACGGTGTATTGATAGCCACGACATTTCCAGGCTTTATCAAACCCTTTGTAGGCCACAACTGGCGAGTCATATTTTTTATCGGTCGTCATTTCTTTTCCTTAATTGGCAATAAAAAACGGGCTTTCGCCCGTTCTGTTAGTCGTTGGTGCTGCCCTCGTGGTCATCGTCCGCTGGGTCTGCTGGCTTGCGATGAGGGTAAACATTGAAAAATGCTTCTTCAGGCGTTTTGTCGATGGAGTGGTCAAACCACATATCGTCTTGCGATAAATCAAGCTCAACGCCATGCTCTGATGCAATCTTGCACAATTTTCGGTACCAATCACTATCAGCAAATGAAACGTTATCGACAATCTCACCATCATCTGTTGTGGCTTTATCATTGGCAAAGCTCGGCGAGAATGGCAATGCGACAATTTCGACATCGACAATGCCGCCATCCGTAATGTCAACCTCGCCAACATGCGCGAAGGTGTCGTCACCACCGTATAAGTCCTGTTGATCGGGGTCTGGTCTGACCTCATCCATGCCGCCTGTGAAGTCAGAGCCATTAGCCACAACCACTAAAACAGCGTTGCTTTCTGATTCATACAAGTGGTGCAAGTTGGCCGTGTTTTTGCCAAACTTAACCACGGCTTTCACCCCGTCTTTAATCACTATTTGCTCAACGTCACCAGCGACGACGATGCGGCCATCGCTGGCGATGAGTTGCACCGCACGCTTGACGTTGAAATCTACGCGTTTTGCAAGGCGGTCGATAATGTCGCGCTGCTTCGCTTCACTCAACTTAGGCCAAGTGTCGGGCATGGTGCGCACTTCATCGACGAGTGCTGACAATAAATCTTTGCCGATGGTTTGCGCGGTCATGTTTAAAACGGCAAATTCTTCATTTGTAAATTCAACTGCTTTGTTCATGGCTTAGTTCCTTTAATTAAAAATGGGCGTAAAAAAATCGGCTGGTGCCGAGTGTTTGATTAACCAAATGCAAAAAATGCAGCGAAAGGCGTACCTTTGGGCAGAATCTTTTTAAGGTACTGGTAATAAGCGCGGGGATGGCCTTTAGGGTATCGAGCTTCCAGCGGGACATTCACAGGCTCAGACACAGGATTTCCGTATGCATCAGTCTTTCTTGATGGTCGCAGTGTTACCCCGTACTTGACTTCAAGCGGTGGACGTTCGCCCTTATAGTGAGCCAGTCGGCGGAGGGCTTTTGCTTTTCGTGCGTTCATGTTGTTTCCTTTTGTAGTTGAGAAGTTATGCAGCGTCTAAAGTTAAAGTAACGGCACTTATATGGTGAATAATCGCGTTGCAAATACTTTCAAAATCTGCTTCATGGTACTTTTTAAATTTGCCTACTTGTTCGGGTTCAAATCCAAGTTGTGCCAAAAATTCAGCGTTGACAACAAAGCCCAAGCGTTCATTAATCAAACCGATGGTCAATGTCGCTTCGCCCATGTATTCGCTATTTGATGCTGCGTGCGCGGGGCTTAAAGGTGCGATAGTTTGCGCTGGTTGTTGCACTTGTTCGGCTTGTGTTGCTCGCGCTTGCTGCTCGCTTAATTTGGCCTGCGCCTCGGCCTGTGCACGTTCAGCTTCGATGACTGCCTTTGCCTCACGCTCTGCTTTGGCTTGTTCTTCAGAGCGGATGCGTTCACGTTCAGCGTCAAGGCGTTTTTTCTCGGCCTGTTGATGTTCGGACACACGCATTTTCACGACGTTTGCAAAGTCATCGGCTGGCTTGGTGATGATGCTTTGCAGGTCATTGAATAAAAACTTGTGCTCTGCACCAACCTCATCAAGTGTTTTCAGGTTGGCTCGAATTTCACGAGCCGCGCCGTCGGCTTTAATTTTTGCGTTGGCCAGTTCAGTTTCAAGCGCATTATCAATGCTCTCAATGGTCTTTTTGCCCTTGATGACACCCGCAAAATCAGCGGTGATTGTTGGCAATGACACGACGGACAAATCGGCATTGAGTGCCTTGATGTGGTTGTTCAGCTCGTTTTGGCGCATGGTGACCAATTCCGTGCGGATTGATTCCTTACGCGCTTTCACGATTTTTTCAAGCTGCAATCGAGTTTGTCGTGCCGTTTCGCTGATGTAGTCAATTGCTGTGAACAACTCATCAATGCTTGCTGTTTGGCTTAAAGCATGTTCTTTGGTCGATTTAAGCCTGTCTTCAACGTCGCCGCACCATTTAATCGCTTTCTCTGCATCGGCAAAATCTTGGTCGGTTTCCAAGTCTTTATTTACCGAGCCAATCACAGCCAACGCATGTGTTTTGAACGATTCAATGTTTGACGCTGTGACCGTGCCTGTGACTTGCACATTTAAGGCTGGTAAGGTTTCCATGGTCGCGCCGACTGGCTGCAAATCTACAGCTTCATGTGCATAATCTGCCACGTCTTTTTCAAACTGCGCCCATCCGTCAATAATGCGCTGACGCAGTTCAAAATCAGGCTTGTACCAAAAATCGCGCTTGTCTATTAGCTCGTCGTCATCAGTCCATTTTGATGCGACAAACAAGCATTTTTCAGCACCACTTACCATCAATTGCTGCTCCATCTGTATGCGGTAGATGATGTCGATGTCGTCGGCTGTTTTGTAGGCCTCGATTTTTGCATTGAGTGTTTTGTGCTCAAAATCCACGTCATTGAGCATTGTCAGCCCATCAAATGAGGCACTAAACTTGCCGTCAACGCCGACGCATGGGAACAAATCTTCACCGATTAATGGCTCGGCAATGGCAACACGCGCAAGCTCTTCAAAGCGGTGTCCCTTGTCGTAGATGCGCTGGGTTTGCGCGTCTACTTCTTCGGTCAGGCCAGTGGCATACTCTTTGATGAGTTGCGCACGGGTTTTGTATGGTGAGACCCCCATCATTGCGGGGGCATCGCTGGCGTTAAAATGGCTGCGGCGATGCGCGTGCCATTCGGGTGAGCCTTGTATGAGGTTAATGGTTTGCATGGTTTATCCTTAATTAAATGGGTTGTCTTCGTCGTAATCATCGGCGGCTTGTGGTGATGCTGCTTCATTTTGCTGCTGTGGCTCATCGACAGGCTCTGCGTCAATCACGATGTTGGTCACAGATAAAATCTGTTTGCGCTGTTCATCCGTGAGTTTTCCTTTGGTCTCAACAGTCGCAATGACTTCTTCTGGGGTTTTTTTGCCGTTTTGAATGGCCGATTTCCATTTTTCAAAGTTGTTTTTGAACTGGTCGGCAGGGTAGTAGACTGGTTCAGACTGTTTAAAACCGCCGTCAGGTGTCAACTCTTTCATCTGCGGTAGTTCGTCGAATTCATCCGCTGAGTACACACCAAGAATAACGTCGGGAGCAAATAAGCGCGCCCATTTCTTTTGTGCCAAGTAAGCCAATTGCTGTTTTGGGTCACTTTTCCACAACGGCGAGTTGCGTACTGTCGCTTGTGACATCGATACCAAAAGTGAGCGTGGCTCTGATTCACCTTTGATGGTTGCCGATACTATGACCGTAAGGCTTTTTTCAAGGTTTCTGTCTGTTGTGTTAGCGTCCCACTTGTCCCAATTTCCCTGCCAATCAAAGCTGAAACGGTCCGACACAACGCCGCTTGAATTGATAACGGCTGCGACAAGTTGCGCTTCGTAGCCCAAGTTGCCATTGACAATATGGGTCTTCTGAGCCACTGCAAATGGGTTCATTTTCCACTGTGACGCCTGCATCACGATTGCCATGCAGTCACCAGTGTTTCCTTGCAAGTGCTTTGGCACTGTCATTTTTGACGATGCCATGACCTCAGCAAGTCTGTGCATCCTGTCAAAAAGTCCGTTGTCAGACATTACCGAACCAATGCCAAACTCGTTTTTGGTTGCTAATTCGTTGCTCATGGTTTTTCCTTTGGTTGTGAAAATCGTTTAATTGGCGGCTTCGGCTTGCGTTGCCAGTTTTGGTCGTCGTAATTGTTCATAATTTGTAAAGTTTTATGATTCTTTCTGCCTCTTCTTCTCCATGCTCTTCGGACAAGTTGCTAATGTCGATTTCTTGAGGTTCTTCACATTCCCCATCAATAAATGCTGCGCAATTGATGCCACATCCGCCCCAGCTTCCAATATCGAAGCACCGACCTCTTGATTTTGGTAGGTGGTCATCTAAATCATTCATTGACCGCGCAAAAACTTCAAGATGACGACTCATGCCACCATCCGATAGTCATCGTGCTTGTGTAGATTGGCGCGGTGATCGTCGCACCATGAAACAACAATCGCCTCGAATTGAGGCGATAGCGGGTATTCTGATATTGGTAGTCCGTCAACCGCTCTGACAACCGACTTTCCACAATCTGATATTTCGTAGGCTACTTTTCGCGGCTCGCCGTTTGACTGCGTGGCGAAAAACTCGCGGAAGCCTTGGCTGTTAAACAACATATCGTTCTCCATTCGTAAATCCAAGATGGTTATCAAAAAGCGTGCGCTTACCATTTTTTTTGAGCTCTTCGGGTTTGTTCGGGAACCAGTACGCATCATCGTGTTCTGCTGACAAAATGTGAACCGTTCTGCCATAGCCGTGCTGGTCACTGAATCCAATAACGACGCAATCATCAAATTTCACGCCGTTTTCATTCGTGAACGTCACGCCATCACCGACTTTTAAATCGCAGTGGCTTGGCGGCACTTGAGTTAATTCTTGCTTGATGAAGTCGCGTACTTTGTCGTTCAATCTTCGTAACATTTTTAATCCTTTATAAATATTTCTGCGCAACTAATGACGTTGCATCAGTGATGGCCTTTGCGAACATCGCCCGTGCAAGCCTTGCGATTTCTGCATCGTCTTTACCGTGAACAATTGAACCGATGAGCTCATGGGCGGCTTGCATGTCCCAGTCCTGAGCCATTGCGTCATCCACAATCGCTGATTTGTCAAACTCGGTGGCATGGGCGAGCGCATTTTTTTGGGTAACTTCGTGATAACAGGCGTGTTCATAAACGTCCGTTTCAAGCCATGTTTGGTGCGCGTCCATGCGGTGCTCCTGAAATAAAAAAGCCCGACGAATCGGGCGAAGCCACCGACCAAGGGAGGGAGAGGGCGGTGGAACATGAAAATCAATTTGATTCACTCAAAAACCTTTTTTGCTTCATGTTGAGATAATTGTCGCAAAAAGGACCCGCATGGCGAACGCGAGCCGATTGGTACCCATGTACACTTTTTAATTAAATTTGGTGCATGCACAGTCAAAGAGCCGCACTTGTCGCAAAAGTAACTGACGATCATTTATATATTCCTTTGCTTAAAAACAACGTTTAAACGCTCTCGCTTCTCTATGCTCGTTCTGTCCGTGATGCACACATCAATCACCCCATAGAATTCGCTCGCTGAAAACGCTTAAAGGTTGCCTTTTCTTTTATCCGTCTCGCTTTCGCTCACGGCGGGGTGCTGTATCACTGGTTGAATACGCCCCGAAGCAGGTTTGGTCATCCGAGGATGTCAACACTTGATGCTGTGTTGCGGCTGCTTGGCTGGCTGCGGTGTTTTGCTGCCATGAATAGAAGTTTAGCGAATACTAAATAAAGTGTCAAGCAAAAGTTTATTAAAAACTAAACTATTTTTTTGTTGGCCGAAAAAATACCCGCGCTTGGCGGGGGATTGAGTTGTTGCAATTTTTGCAACAGGTGGTGGTGTGGGTGTGGCCAACGATAGGCCCGTGTGTTTTTGCACTAAAACACGCGAAGCCACGTATTTACTGGCTTTGGCTTAAGTTTGATTGATTTTGTTATTTTGCGATAAAACAGCTAAACCCGCATAAAAACTGGTGGCGCAGATACCATTTTCCCGACATCAAGGAAATGGTGAGTGGTAGGGGCGAAAAAAAACCACCGCGAGGGTGGTTTTAATTTAGCTTTTTCGACGCAGGCAATAATGGCATTTGTTTATCTTTCTCGCTAATTGGCAGCAGAGAGACTTCAATGCTCTCGATGCCAACTCGTGCGGCGCAAGCAACAACACCTTTGTCGCTGGAGATGATAGCTGTTGCGCCATATGTTTTAGCGATGGCAACAATTTGTCTATCTATTTTAATTTTTTGCCAAGCGTGGGATTGACCATCGCGCTTATCGCCGCGCTGTATAGCTGCCGCATCAATTAGTGCACATTCATAGGCCGATGGTAAATCAAATGGAGCGAGGATGATGTTGTTTTGGCGCGATAGTCCAGATATAAATCGAGTGCTGGCTTGGTCTGCGCCCACCAAGTATTCGGAGATAACAGGCATCGGGATGAGTAACTTTATTTTATGTGCGTCAGCCCACGATAGGAAAAGTTCGATTCTTTCGTGACTGGTTTTGTCTTTTTTGTTGCCACTTGTCCACAGAACCAAAAAGTTACAGTCAATGGCGATGATTTTGTTGTTTTTCAATGCTCAACCCCACGGATGTCTTCCCAAAATTTGATTGGGTTCTCTAATTCAGCCCAACCATTGCCATCAATCTGATTGAGTCTTTTGAATACGTCGCTGATTGGCGTTTCGTCTAAAACTTCAAAGCTATCAACGGTACATTTACTGGCTTCAGGATGCCAGCCGTTATCGGCACGAACCCAAGTGCCGTGTACATACACACGAACGTGCCCATTTCGGAATTGGGTAAGCAATGTTCGGGCGATGTTCTCGTCTCTGACAAGCAACTTTAAATCTCTGTCAAGATAATCACGAATATGCAAGTGCATGGTGTCATCTGCGCCAACAATTCCAGTCACCACACCATCAATGCTGCCTGATTGATACACTTTAATTGCAGGCGGTTCAAGGTCAACTGTTGTGCTCAGTGCCAGTACCACATTGCCTTCTGTATCCAATAAGTTTGCGGTTTTTATACCGTCCTTTCCGAGCATATCCATGAGCACTGTTTTGGCTTTCCATCCGCGGGAAGCCTCATCAGATATGGATTCTTTAATTCTGTGAGCGACATAAGGCATGCGCTCTTCAGGAATTTTTGTGCGAAGAATCGTTGAGCCTTTAGCAATGCCTTTGAAGGTAGGGTGGTTTTCATCCCCAAGCAATTTGGCTAATTGTTGGATGTATTCACCCATCCGCTCCATTGGTATTTGGTCGGGATTTCGGCGCATGATGCGCAATTGATATGTCCAGTTTATTTTTGCCATGATGGTTTATTGTAACCCAATCAATCAGCCTTATGTTCAAAACCGAACCTGATGTATCGGCTTTATTTACTCTTCCGCCACTCCGACGGCGGCACAGGTTTATTCTGCCAATCTCCCCACAGCCCAAAGGTTGCAGCCTTGGCCTGCTCTTGCATCGGGTAAAGATACTCATAGCCGCTACTGTACTTGTCATAAACCCAAGCCATTCCCTTGCTAACCATATGCTGGCCAGCGTCGATGCCATCGCAAGAAACATCAGCAACAGTGCGCCCGTACCTGTCTGTGTCCACGTATCGAATCGTTGCATTTTTGCCATAACACACGTCGGACAGTGCCTGCTTTGCGTACTGGCCGTATGGCTGCGCACGCTCAGGCGCGTCAATTGCACTTATCCGCACTTTGGTTTGCTGATTTGCTTCGTCAATTAGCGTCAGCGTATCGCCGTCTGTGATGCCAATCACGCGGTAATCGGCCAAAGCTGATGTGGAGGCTAAAATTAGAGAGGCGATGGCGAGCTTCATTTTTTCGGGCAGTTTTTACCATTTCCGCCCGGCAGACAGTCACACGCACGTCCGTCTCCATCTCTATCAAGACTCCGAGCGTTGTGTTGCTCAAAATATCTCTGCGCTTGGGCTTGCGTGGCAAAGTCTTTGCACCTCGGTGCGGCTTGCGCTACGGATAGGTAGGCGAATAGGGTGATGGTGATGATGGTTGTTTTTTTCATGGTCTGCTCTTCGTTATAACTTGCCGCCGACAGGCTGAAATTCAACGACTACGCCGATGCAGCGCATACTTGGGTCGTCTATCATAATCATGGGGTAGGCTGGGTTGAGCGGTTTAAGGTAGTAGTTCACATCATCGGTGATTAACTTTTTAAAAGTGGCTCGCTGTGTGCCCACATCTTTTGCGATGACATAATCGCCCACCTGTGGGTTTCGGTTGGGGTCAACCACAATCCTAGTACCCTCAGGGAAATTTGGTGTCCCCGTCCAAGTCATCGAGTCACCTTGCACCGTTAGGGCAAATGACTGTTCGGATGGTTTGCTGTAACAAACATCAACCCACTCATCATAATCACCTGTTTGGCAGTCAACATCAATTTCCGCCAACATACCAGCTTGCACCCATGATATGAGCGGGACGCGCATACGTGGCGGCTCAGCGGGAATCACATTGGCGTCCCAATTGGATGATTCTTGAGTTGGATTAGCCAAATGGCCGTTTGGCATCCCAAATTTCTCCTCAAGTCTTCTGGCGGCTTTTTCACCAAAAGAGGACTTGCCGCTAATGAGTTGAGAAACGAAACTTTTTTCATCAGCAGGTACGGCTTTTTCAGAGAACCATTCTTTCAGTCTTTGGCGCCGAAGCGCAACAATTTTATCTTTTTCCATGGCGATACTTTAATTTAGCAAATACTAAAACGCAAACGCTTGACTTTTAGTTTAGTAAACATTAAACTTATCTAAACTTTCGTGGAGCGAATAATGAACCTCAAGCAATATATTCAAAACTTACCCAAGGGCGGTGCTGGTGCTTTGGCTAATGAGATTGGAATTTCGCCATCCTATTTATCACAAATGGCATCAGGCGTGACAAACATTTCCCCTGAAAACGCCGTAAAAATCGAGACCGCAACCAAGGGGAAAGTTTCTCGTTGCGAACTTTTGCCAGATAAGTGGGAAGCGATTTGGCCTGAGTTGTCACAACAACACCTATTCGCGCAACGCGCCCAGCAGGTGGTGTGAGATGACGCGCAAAAAATTTTACTTTTTTCAATCACTCAACACCACTCAACCGTGTTGTGACGTGTTGAGCAGTGGGTTGGTTCGATGAGCCAAAAGACACTAATCACCATCGACATCGACCATCGCGAGGTTTCGCGTCAAAAGTCACTTGGTGCCGCGATCAACCTGTGCGCCACGGCTGCGGGGTTTGAGGCAAAAGAAGTTTGCCATGCCGTAGGCGGCATTGACAAGGCTCAGTACAGCCGATGGATCAGCAATCAAGAGGGCATCAAGTGGGAAAAACTTGTGTCACTCATGGATGCGTGCGGTAACGATGCGCCGCTTCTGTGGATGCTTCACCAGTGTGGCTACGACTTGGCCAGCCTGCGTAAAACTGAATCTGAAACTGAACGTGCATTGCGAACTGAACGCGAAGCACGCATGAAAGTCGAACAAGAAAACGCAATTTTGCGCGGTGTTTTGATGGGAAAGGCTGCGGCATGAACATCATACACACAACTCCTTTGAACGGCTGGGACCTCCACACCCAGCGGTGCGGAACGCAACCACATATCTCTCGCAGCCGTTCTCCCGTTGTCTCCTCCACACCGCATGGTGCGGACTTGCCCCGCGCTTCGGCGTGTGGGCTTTTTTGAAAGGTTTGATATGAAAACCAACATGAACAAAACGTCACTTAATGCTTACGACTCTTTGAAAGATAAAGGCTTAAACCCGCGTGAGTCGCAAATTATGGCCGTTTTTGTCGATGATTCTGTGGTCATGACGCGCCGCCAACTCGTGACGGCTGCGGGTATGGAGCTTAGCGGGGTGTGTGGCCGTGTGAATGCACTGCTGGCTAAAAATGCTTTGGCTGTGCGTGGGCACATAAAAGACCAAAAAACAGGCAACACGGTAGAAGTCCTTGGCTTGCCAGTGCCTGATCAGGGCGCATTGTTTGGAAAGGTAGCGTGATGAGCAACCAAACCAAACAGAAGCGGAAAAACAAAAAATACCAAGGCCGAAAAAACGTGCGTTGTTCATTTGGGCGCACCTACGCTGTTTTCAACCCAATCATAGACTGGTTTGCCCGTCAGATTGATTCCGGCGAAACACTGTGCGTGGCAGGTGTGCCGTCTGTTGTGACAGCAAATAACACGTACTCGCCGACTTGGGAAGCCATCGAAGCCCTGACCGACTTTGGCGATACAGCGCGTGACTTGGGTGTTTTTGATGTACCAGTCGGTGACTTGGACGCATTCAAAAAGGCTTTGAAGCATGACATGCCAGTACCTCAATCAACCTTTGAATCAGCGTTTAAACAGCTTTTAAACCTGCGCGATGCAGTCATGCGGATGCCTGCGGCTGTGCAGGTGCGTGTGGCAGAGGTAACGCAACTCAGACTACTTAACGGGGTGGTGTGATGCGAGATTATTCAAAAATTTCACCCCAGTTTTGGGTTGGCCAGACAGGCAAAAAAATACGCAAGCTGGGGGTGGATGCTCAATTGCTCGCGCTGTACTTGATGACCTCGCCCCACGCAAACATGCTCGGTTTGTATCACCTGCCTGTTGCATACATCTCTGCTGACACAGGAATACCCTTTCAAGGGGCTTTGGAGGGGCTTCAATTACTCGAAAATATCGGTTTTTGCGCGTACGACGACGAAGCCGAGACGGTTTGGGTCTACGAAATGGCAACTTATCAGGTGGGCGAGAGTTTAAGCCCCAACGACAACCAATGTAAGGGCGTCCAAAACGAGTACAACAAAGTGGCTGAAAACCGCTTCCTGTCTGCATTTTATGACAAATACAAGGATTCATTCCACCTTAAAAATCAACGGGGAATCACAAGCCCCTGTGAAGCCCCTTACAACCCCCTTGGAAGCCAAGAGCAGGAACAGGAGCAAGAACAGGAACAAGAACAAGAGCAGGAAAGCAGCACAGCACATACCTTACCAAATTCAAACAGCGTGGCCGAAATTTGCCAAAAGCTGCGCGGCTTGGGTGTGACCGAATCTGAGCAAAGGCAGAGACTACCCGAAATCACGGCGTTGGTGAAGCGTGGGGCAACTTTCGAAGACTTCGCAGCATTCCTCGCAAAAGCACAAGAGGCATCGGCTAAAGCACCGTTTCCTTGGTCAATCAAGGTTATGACGCAAGACTTTGGACAGCCCCAAAAAGCCCGTGCCAGCCCAAATCAAAGTCGCATGGAAAACCTATCACAGGTCAAAGACAACTCACTGGCAGAGCGCGTCGCAGCGAAACTGGCCGAGCAAAAAAACGAAACAAAAACGATTGAGGCGAAATTATGAAAAACTGGATGGACGCAACCCACACGACGCATGAACAGGCATTGCTGCGCGTTGCCCAAGCAACTGACCGCGTGTTTCGCTTGCTCGACAAATTCCACGGCGCAGGGCGATTCAACGCCAGTCTTGCGGTCCAGAGCAACGCAGATGCGCAAACGCAATCGGAACAACGCGACCGAGCCAAGGAGGTGTGGGGTGGAGAAATCGCCAAACTCGTGCCAGCCATGCTCAACGCTGGCATTGCCAAGACCAAAGGCACGGACTTTCCCCCAAGCCTTGGGCAATTTATCGAGGCGTGCAAACCAACGGCAGAAGCAGCGTTTTACGAGGCGCAGGGCGGTATGTCTGCACGCAGCCGTGGTTTGTTTGGTGACTGGACATGTCCTGCGGTCTATTGGGCTGCAATCGCGTTCGGTTCGTCAGATTTAAAAACCGCTCAGTGGAATTTTCACGGCAAACGCTGGGCAAAAATCTTTGCCGATTTGATGCAAAAGCAAGAGGCAGGATTGCTCGAACCAATACCCCAGCCAGTCCCTGAAAACGCGAGAATCGGCCACGAGCGAATCCGCGCATCTGACGCGGCCAAGGTTGAAGCGGCTGCAAAAGAGGTGTCATCACTTGCAAAGCGAACAGGTGTTCACTGGGCGTGGGTGTGTAAGTCAATCACTGCCGCAAAGTTGCTCGTCGATGGCTTGAATGGCGCACACGCAGACACACTGGCCGAAGCGGGCAAGCACCACCTGAGCACAGGCAAAGTGGCTCGTAATGGCGATGCTTGGAAAATCGGCGCGTACTGGGGGGCTGGCCATGCTTAAACCAATCACAGCGTTTCAGGTAATCGGCGCACCTGTCGGAAAGGGTCGCCCTAAATTCGCACGGCGCGGAAACTTCGTGCAGGCATACACGCCAACCAAAACCAAAGACTACGAGGCATTGGTGCAAGAGGCGGCAACAAAAGCCATGCGGGGTAAGTCGCCGTGCGCGGGTGCGGTGCAAATCAACTTTGGAATTTTCATTGAGCCGCCGAAGTCTTGGAGCAAAAAGAAACGAGCAGATGCGTTGGATGGAAAAATTTATCCGACTGTTAAGCCAGATTGGGACAATATCGTTAAAGGCATACAGGATGCTTGCAATGAGGTTGTTTTTGTCGACGACAAGCAAATTATCAACTCTGCAATGACCAAGCGTTACGATGAAAATGCGCGAGTTGAGGTTAGGGTTTATGAGGTGACCAATGATTAATCTTGAATTTAAGCCTAAAACAGAAGTACCAACCGATGAGTATGCTGATTATTTGTTGTACAGCACTTGCACTGGCTATGCATTAGCCGAAGCCATGTTTTATGAAGGAGATGGTTTTCAATATTTTCACAAGCCGTTTGACCTGACTTTTGAAGAAATCACTGACTACCATTTTTGGGCTGTTTTGCCAAAAGGGTACGAGACATTTGCAAAAAAGGAGGTGACCAATGACGGCGCATGAATCATGGATGTACCGAGACCCTGAAAAGGTCGCAATGCAGATGGAGGCACAGCGTATCAGGTTGAAATCGGATGCTGCATATTGCCGATACCGAATTGAACCGATTTTCGAGGGTGACACTGAGCGCTGCAACCAGCGCAAAAAAGGCTTTGATCGATGTAATTTTTGTGAATTGAAAAAAGGTGGCTAAATGTACGAATTTGACGAAATACGAGAAACGTTTAGACGCGGCTACAAGGCGGAGCCTGGTCATTATCCAGCGACGTATAGATGCCCCTTGGGTAAGTCACCAAGCTCAGATGATGATTTAGAACCATACAGCCATGCGCTCTATGTTGCGATTTGCAAGACGCTGGACACGATGCCTCTGATTTTTCGTCGATATTTCGTGATCACAACAGTTGAGCGTGTTGCTTTAAGATGGAATCCAAAAAAACAGCAGGACGAGCACATCTTGATTACCGACAAGCAAGTCTATCAACGCATCGCCCACAGCATCACTGGCGCACACTGGCGCGATGTTGAACACATGATGAAAAATGGCGGCGAGAAAAAAATGCAAGCGGCCCTTGTCTTTGGAGTAAAACAATATGCCTAAAACGGGACTAAGTGACGCGATTAAGTCGGTGCTTTTAATAAGCGATAAGCCAGTCACCGTTTACGAGGTGTTTGAGTTGATGCCAAGTCTTAAAGTGCCTGTATATCCAGCACAGGTGCGCAACCAACTGAAAAAAATGTACAAACGCGGCAAGGTTCAACGGGTCATGGTCAATGAAAAGCATGGCCGACATTTTGTGCGGTACCGGTATTTTTTGATTTGACAAGTTAAAAAAATCCCCCGCTTGCGGGCGGGGGTTACTCTGATCACTTTATGTTTATTAATTTTTTTGCTTCTTCCATAGAAGAAACCAAGGCAATGCCTGATTTTAAAGATAAATCAGCTCTTCGCTCAAGGCTTTCTTTTTCCTCTGATGTTATTTTGCCAGCGTTGGCCGCATCTTTTAGTTTACCAGCATAAACCGCCTTGTTTTTCATGTGCTCGCTTGCTGAGTTTGCTAAGTCTGTATAGGCCTTTTGAAAAACAGGGTCTTCAAATTTATCGCCATTATCACTATACGCCCCATCCATACAGACAAATTCTGCATTTTTTGAGGTTTTATAATACGCATCAAAACTCGGCGTTTTTGAATTTTGCACGTCAGCAATTTTTTTGCTTGCTGAGTCGCAAATTTCTACCAACTCCTTTATTTTGTTGTATTTTTGAGTCAATAAAGACACATTCTGTGAAGCTGGTATTAGATTGGAACCGTTTGGAGCTTTGCCTGATGATTCCGCCTCATTTGTCTCGTCTAATTTTTTGGGCTCTGGCGCAATAGATGCAGATGTGACAATCAAAACAAGAGAGGAAAATATCCCAATGATTGAGTTTCGTCTCGGAATTGGTTTTTCTTTAGATAAAAAACTTGGCTTTATCAATGAAATCACTGAACAAATGAGTAAAACTAGTGAAAATATGAACATCAGAATAGAAATTGTTTTCATGGGTAACTCTAAAAAAGGGTTATGTAAATAATCAATCATAACAAACTATTTTTTGATACAAATCGTGCTTGGCCAAACATCTTCAACCCAGCATGATTTATTTTCCTCATCCCTGTACAGACTTAGGCGCTTACCATCGCTGTCAGTAAAGGTCGCGCTGTTTTGGTTTTTGACCTTGAGCGTGGCTTTGTAATTTTGCCTTGTTATCAAAAACGAGCCTTTATTGTCCGTAGGCTTAACGTCGCAGGCCACGTATTTGTCGTAGTTCTCATCTGAGAAGCTGAGGACGCATTGCGCGGGCTTTGCGTGTGCGAAAAGCGGAAACATACAAAGTGCTAAAGCAATTTTTTTCATTCTTTTGCCATCCCTAAAAAATAAATACGGACTGATTGTAATTTATTTCGAAACTCATGGGGGGGCAAGTATTGACAAAAACGCTGTTTTTCGCCAAAATTGGCACAAATGCGGTTTTGCTTATCCAAAGCAAGCCGCATTTTTCATTCACAGCAAAAGCCCGCCTTAATCAGCGGGCTTTTTCTATTGTCTCTTGTGGTTATTCCCCACTATAAAAAGAGACGGCGACGGGAAGATGTGCGCCAACACACCAACCCGCCAGTAGAACACTGATTACGCAGTGAGCCACCCAAGGCCGCCTTGTCTGTACAGACGGCGGGATTGTATCATCGTTCGATGAGGCTCACCACATGAACCAAACAACCCTAAACCTCGAATATCGTCAAATCGAGGCGTTAATACCCTACGCAAACAACAGCCGAACCCATAGCGACACGCAAGTCGCACAGATAGCCGCGAGCATCCGCGAGTTTGGCTGGACGAATCCTGTCTTGATTGACGGTGAAAACGGCATCATCGCTGGTCATGGTCGCGTACTCGCTGCCCGTAAACTGGGCAAGACGCACCAAAACATATTGGTATTCGTCAAAGGTGACCCGAAAAAAGCCACGCAAGCCTGCGGTGAGGTTGAGGTGTCCGAGTTAGACGTTGCCGAAGCGGAGAATTAACGCGTCGCGTCCTGCAGCTTTGAGTTGCTCGATGTCTTTGCCGATTTGGGCATAAAAACGCGGATTTGTGTATGCGCCATGCGCTGACAATACCGCGTTTCTTTCGTCACCCAGTTGCGGGAATTTAGCCGCCAAGCGCAAGGCTTCTTGCCACTCATTACGCGCCATGTGCGCTTTTACAATCGATAGTTTAGTTTGCTTCATCACAACTCCCTGTTTGCCTTGATTGGACTGTAAGGGAGTGCGTGGTGTGGTTCAAGGGATTTAACATGGCACGTCCAACATTTGCACCAACGGACGCGCAGCGCGAGCAAGTCAAGATACTTTCAGCCTGCGGCGTACCGCAGAAAAATATCTGTCAAATCCTCGCAGGTAAAAATCCTCCAATGGATGAGAAGACATTGCGCAAGCATTTTGCTGTTGAATTGGACAATGGCTCGGCTTTGGCAAACGCCAAGGTCGCACAGTCTTTGTTTAAGAAAGCAACTGGCGGCAACGTCACTGCGCAAATCTTTTGGCTCAAAACCCGTGCGGGTTGGAAAGAAACACAACACGTTGAGCACGCTGGCACGATTGAAACCAAACAAAGCCCAGCAAACCTGAGCGATGAACAGTTGACAGCAATGCTGAAAGAGCGAGGCATCTCAATGTCGCTTTTGAAAAAATGAATGATATTGATCTGATTGAGGAAGTCATCATCCGCAATGCGCGTGTTGACTTTTTGACGTTCAGAAAATACTTACACCCAAACATAAAGTGGAACTGGTTTGTCGAGGACTTGAGCAGTCATCTTCAATGGTTCTATGATGAGTTAGTGGCTGGCAATTCACCAAAACTTTTGATTGAAGCACCGCCGCAGCATGGCAAGAGTGAGGGCGTTGTTGACTTGCTGGCTTGGATGCTTGGCAAACAACCAGAGCTAAAAGTGATATTTAGCTCATTCTCAGAACGTCTTGGTGTTCGTGCAAATAAAAAACTTCAAAAGATATTTGACTCTGCTAAGTACAAGCGGATTTTCAGCGACGCTAAAATTTCCAGCAAAGGCAGCGATGCGCAGGGCTCCGCCCGTAATAGCGAGCTGTTGGAGCTGATTGGTACTGGCGGTTACTTTCGCAACACCACGGTGCGCGGCTCAGTCACTGGCGAGAGCATGGACATTGGGGTCATTGATGACCCAATCAAGGGCCGACTTGATGCCCGTTCGTTGACTGTCCGAAATGCAACGTGGGACTGGATGACCGACGACTTTATGACGAGGCTTTCTGAGGGTGGCGGCTTGCTCATGATCATGACGCGCTGGCACACTGATGACCCCGCTGGTCGGTTGATTAAGAATGACCCCACTGTTCGAGTGGTGACGTTTAAGGCAATTGCTGAGGTTGATGAGGCGCATCGTAAAGCTGGCGATGCTTTATTTCCTGAGCATAAGAGTATTGGTTTTCTGCGCGACAGGAAAAAAACGATGGAGCCAAGCTCGTTTAGCTCGCTCTATCAACAAACACCTGCAGACGCGAACAACTCCGAGGCTCTGTTTAAGTTCAAGCTGGCGCGTGTGAAATACGCACCGCTTCCTGATGTAAGGCCAACCATCGTACTGCGCATCGACACGCCTCAAAAGGCCGAATCAGATTCTGATTACTTCGGTTTCTCGCTTCTCGAAGTTAGGATGAAGGGAATTTTTATCCTTGACGCTGGGCACGCGAGAAAGTCCTATGATGATGCGCTGGTTTACTTTGATGGATTGCTTGACTATTACAAAGCAAACGGATTTGAGGTGCGCAAGGTAATCGTCGAGGATGCGAACATTGGCTACGCATTTGCCCACTCGCTGAAGAAAATCCGCAGGGCGAAAAAACGCTTTGAGGGCTTTAAACTCACGAAGAAGTACGGCAACAAGTTTGACCGCGCACACGAGTCTTACACTAGCTTTAAGACTGGCTGTGTATCTATTGCTGATGGTTGTTCTGTACAAAATCCAGCGGGGATTGACGTTCTAAACGATGAGTTTGAATCATTCACCGAGAACGACAGCCACAACAATGATGACGTCTTGGACACGGTTGTTTGGCAAGTTGTCGAAAAATTCGGAGAATGCCCAGCACCTTTGAGTATTTGAAATGCGAAAGTTTTTTCTCGAACTGTTATTCGGCTGGTCAATACTCAATAACCGATGTCCGTACTGCTTTGCGATTCGGCAAGCTGCGGCAATGAGCGTGGCGGCATTGATAGGATGCAAGGCACTTATTTTCACAGTGCCTTTTTTTGCGATTGTAGGCGCACTTTATTGGATAAAAAGAAATGAAAGTAATCAAAGGAAACGCGGACGCGATTACCTGCGCAGGTACTATGTTCAGCATTATCAATGGCGGTTCGATAGTGCAGACTATGAAAAAGAGCGACGCACCGTATGAGGCAAAAACAGTGGTGATTGATGGCGTTGCGGCGGTCACATTTAACATTGACACAAACGTCGGAACTTTGGAAGTTCAAGCGAGCGTTGATGAATGGCGAGACATAAGCGACTCAAGGGGGCTTGTGCAAAAGACTAAAACAGTATTGACCAAGACTGTAAGAGCCATTAGCTCTTACATTGAAAGTGGTAACAAAAATGACGGACCGTGTTGTGGTGGGGGAATGTAAAAAATGACAACCTTAAATGATTTGAGCCCTGACTCTAATCGAATCAATCCAGTTTCAGGACGTCCATTACCTAAGCACATGGCAAATCCGCACACAAATGTAGACATCATTCACGGCGGCGGCGGTGGCGGCGGTGGAGAGGCGGCATTCGTTGCGTACACTGGTACTCATGACGTTAGAAGCATCGACAACGGGCAAACAGCGTTTTATGACATCACGCTTCCGCTTGATGATACAAGCCAGTATTCATTCACAGTCGCGGGCTACGTGAGCGAGCCTATGGCTTTTGTACGGTTCAACTATTTGGGTGGCGGCGTGCTGCGGCTCGAAGTTGAAAATCAAAGCGGCCAAACAATACCGCAAACTACTGTGAAAATCACAGCAACCCAACTTTTCTAAGGATTTTAAATGGCAATTTTACGTCACGAATCACAACAATACCCTAACCCAGCAGCATTGACTGCTGAGACAATCGTGCCGACTGCAAATGATGAGGTTCATATTGAATCTTTAAATCGACGCTTCAACTGGTTGGAGGGTTCAAGCACCTCAGCAGACAACCTATACGTCATCGAACAGACAAGCGAATCAGCTAACGGTCGTTGGGCAGCAACAGCGGTCGAGGGGGCAAAGGTGTTCACTGGTTCAGCATCGACTGGTGCGATTCCAAACGGCAACACTGCTGTTTTTACTGTTTCATTGACTGGTTCGGGCACGCTTTTAGCCGATTCAGGTGCAGCATTGGGCATCACAAACGGCGGCGCGTTCCCGACTAACGTTTTCTTGGACTCGCTTGTATTGACCGCGGATAATACCGTTCAGGTAACTGTGGTCAATGAAAGCGGTGTAGATGTGCCAGCTTTCACTGTTGAAGTCAAAGCAATCGATTATACAGGCGTTGCAACGGCGGGCACACCGTATCTACGCAATATGCTGATTGTTGATTTGGTGAAGACAGGCAATCCGACTTACGTGTCGAGTCCGACCTTTTCAGTTGGGCGCACGTATATCGCGGCCGTCGGTTCTGGCGACGATTTAACGAATGTTGGTTATGTTGCCGACAATGTGCCTTTCATCGCAACCGCCGAAACGCCAACATCCTACAATACTGGAATCAGTGCGGCCTATGATATTACCGACGCCACACAGTCTTTGACAGAACTGCGCGATGATTTTGGTGTAACTTTAACGTCAGCTTACGAAACGGATGCCGCAGCCGATATTAAAGTTGTTGTGACATTATCGCAGCCGATTCTCGGGCAAAACGATGTATTGTGGGGCGCCTGTGGTTTCAGCGCGGTGAAATTAAGTTCTACAAAACTCGCATTGTATAGTTCTGACCGCTTCTTTGTTGAGCAAGTAATCTAAACAAGTTGGCGGGGGGTGTTGAGAATCCCCCCGCCACTATTGGAGAGGTAAATGAAGTCTTTAGTTTCTGCGTTTTTATTATTCATTTCCACCGTATGCTTGGCCTTGCCGACAGCTCCTTCTGTCACGTTCGGCACTGAATCAGACCCCAGTACATTAACTGAAAGCCAGTTCAATAAATATGATGGCAGCGTTTTTGTCAAGACATCGGACGGCACGGCCAATGGCGTAGTAGATAGCGTTTGGCATTATTCAATCAAGAATAATAAGTGGGTTAAAGTACCCAAACCAACCCTCGTGGACTTAGGCGGACAGCCGCAAATTAATGGGACTGGTTTTGTCAAGGCTGACGGTACAACAATATCATACGACAACAGCACCTATTTGGCTGGCTCAGGCGTGACTGGCCGTGTCTCTTTTTACAATGGCGCGAACTCCACAACGTCTGACGCAGGTTTTGTCTATTCGAGTACAAATAAAAGGCTCGGCGTAAATCAAGGCTCACCAATACACACAGTCGACGCAGTTGGTGCTTTACGGGCTTTAAACGCTGGCACAACAAACCAATTCCTGATTGACCCACTAGATGCAGTAGGCCCGAAGTTAAAGTTGGGCACATCGACTGACCCAATAGCGTTTTGGGAAATGGGTGCTTACAACTCAATAAACAACTTTGACAACAAAGGTCGCACCTTCAAGATATTCAATAACGCGTCACCGAATGCGGTGTGGGTAAATGGTTCAAACGGATATTTAGGGCTTAATGTCACTGCTGCCCCGATTAGCCGCTTCGCTAACACTGCCACTGCGCAACTCGGAACAAATGGCATTGGTGTTGATGTATCAAGTGGCACAACATGGGTCGCAACCCAAGCATGGGCGCACATTCTGAGGCAATCAGGTGTTGGCGTAGGTGCAGGTGGCATGAGCATCCAAGCGGATGGCACAACTAACACTAATATCATCGTCGAAGCTGCGTCAGGTGTCACAAAAACGCAAAAATGGGCGGTGCTCGGCTCAGGTGACACTGTGCACAGCGGAAATGTGCAAACAAAGTCATCAAATACCCATTATGTCAGCGTTGCATCGTTTACAGCGGACAGCGTTGGAGACGTTCGTTTTACCCTTGTAAATGGTCAATGGTTGCAACAGATTTGTACCGTTGCGAACGCAACTAAGGGTTCTGGAACGTGGGTTGAAAATTATGAAAAAGACCTTGTGAAAAGATATACTTGGACAATCGCCGCTAACACGAACTTTGCCACAGGCACTAACTTCATACTGGGCGAAAGTGTTGTAACAGGAAGTCCGACACTCACAACGTTGAACAACATGCCCTATCTCGGTGTGGCGTCAGGTGGGACGCCCGCCGCCCCCAATGGCACGTTTAGCGAACTTGGTGCGCCGAATGGCTACTTTAAGATGAACAACGTTGTGCTTCGAAATTTGAAAGCAACAGTCAGATTTTCGATCACGCCAGGTAGTTATCAGGACTTTGCAGTGCAACTTGTGAAGTATGTTTCTGGTGCTTGGAATGTTGTTGAAACTCGTAAGGCTTGGCGGTCTAATGATGCGATTGCAGAAAATGCTGTGTCCTTTGAGACTTATTCAAGCGGGGCATCCGACGACTTCAACACAAGTGTTTTTGCATTTAGGTTCGTGAATTCTTCGGGAAGTACCTTGGTTTTACCACCGCAAGTTGTTACATTAACTTTCTCGCATTGAAAAATAGAAGATATTTAAAAATGAGAAATATTTTTGAAAAAGTCGCAGCACTTTTGTTTCTATTCATGTTGGTTGGCATTGTTCTGTTTTTGGTTTATGTGCCAATGCCAGCGGCGAGCGAGAAGGTAATTTTAATGATTATCGGTGCGCTGGTAGCTGCATCTACAGGGGCTTTACCTAAACTTTTTGGTACCGACAAAGGTGAGGAAGATTCACTTAAGAAGCGGGTTGTGGCACTTGAACAGCACATCGCAGTACTTAATGCAGAGGCAAAAGTTGTTAAATCACAGTACGACCAGATTGTTCAGATGCTGATTGAGCGTCATGTCGTGAACGGTGACGGAATTGTTAGCGAATGAAGACTTAATTTTCACCCTGCTTAAGGTGGGAGTGGTGGCCGCGTTTATCGCGGCTTTTTTATTGGTCGCGTCTGTGGCCGAATTTATAGGAGTTTGAAAATGGATTTATCAACTGTTTTTGGTATTTTAGTGCGCCATGGTTTGACGATTTTGGGCGGAGTTTTGGTGAGCAAGGGCATCATCGAGGCTGGCGACGTAGAAGTCATAGCAGGATCAGGTGCTGCCATCGTTGGTGTGCTGCTTTCTGTGTTCAATAAGCGAGTTGCGAAATGATTTTTTTAATTGCAGGGCATGGTGGCGGTGATAGCGGAGCGGTCGGCGTAAACGGACGAACAGAGTCCGCTGAAACTATCAAGTTTCGCGACAAAATCAAAGCACACCTGCAGAACCACGGTGCGAAATTCAAGACCGACGATGACCGCGACGGTCTAGCTACTGTACTGAATAAATGCAATACAGGCAGCGGCTCTGTGGTGCTCGACATTCATTTTAACGCTGGTCCAAAAACGGCGACAGGCGTTGAGGTGATTGTCGGTGACGATGCCCAAGGCAATGACTTGGCATTGGCAATGGATGTGCTTGACGTGATGATTAAATACACAGGTCTAAAGTCTCGCGGTGTCAAAAAAGAATCACAAACGCCGCGTAAACGCCTGGGCGTGATGCGCGAGCATGGTGCAGTCTGTCTGCTTGAAACCTGTTTTATCACTAATGAAACTGACATGCGTAAGTATGACAACGTCATAAGTGAGTTGGCGCGTGAGTTGGCTATGGTTTTGATTCGCCATGACGCAAAGGCTTCTTAAAATTCTCAATGCTTGGCTTTTTTATTTGGATAAATAATGTTCTCTAGCGGACCATTACCGAGAGTGAAAATTCGCAGAAACTCGCCATCTAACAGATTTGGCAGGGTAAGAAGTGGCGGCAAGCGTGTTCATCAGGGCGAGGATTATCAGGCAGACATTGGCACGCCTATTTTGGCGGTTGATGATGGGGTGGTGGCATTCATTCGCAACGGTGGCGACTATGGGCTTCAGATTTGTATTAAAACGGTATTAACGCATAACGGCAATCCAGTTTATGCGTTTTATGCGCACCTATCACGGGTTGATGTGAAAGCTTGCCAACAGTTAAAGTCTGGTCAGCCCATGGGCGCGACTGGTGATACAGGTAATGCACGAGGGATGCGCGGCGAGGACTGTCACCTGCACTTTGAAGTGCGAACACGAGCGAGCCCAGGTCTTGGGCTTGGCGGTCGATTAGACCCGAGAGGTTTTGTGAGATATGGATAAAACAATTTTTTCGCCTTACGCGGCAGCGGCAGGTTGGCGCGCCTTGGGCTTCAACTTCTCAATACAAAACATGCCAATGACCGAGATGCTGAAGCAACCATTGGTCATTAATGCACTCACTGCGCCTATAAACGACGCAATCAAGGCGTGGCGAATTCTCGATGATGATGGTTATGCAATCGAACGTAAATTCGGCTATCAGCACCTTTTCCACGATGCGGTCCTGCTTGCAAAAATCAATGGAAACGCTTTGGTAATACCAGTTACCACAAAAGACATGGCAAGTAAAATCACTGGCGGCGTAAATGGTTTCCAAGTGGTGCAGGGCAAAAGAAATGATGATGGTGTGTTCTCCATCAAAACAAAAAACGGCGATGAAAAATTAATCCACCCTGATAATGTTTTTGAGGTTTTTTCCCTGAGCGGTTTCAGGACTCAGTCACTGAGAGATTTGAACATCATCAGTGGCTCAGAGGTTGACCTTATAACCGAAGCTTACACAGTCTACAAAAAAGGGCTGGACGAGATTTTCTACATTCTCAAGCGCGCCATTGTTGACACCAGAGGTATAAAAGACCTTGCCGATCAAATGGATGCAGCGGTTACAGATGAGCAGAAAATAGATTTGGTGATGAAGCTTAAGGCTGTTCATCAAGCAACGAACGGCACTGACAACCACACTGGGGTAGTTTACGACTTAGACCTTGAAAAGGTTGAGCGTCTATCAATTGCGAGCGCACTTGACGGAATTGTAAAGGCTTTCAATGAGCTAAAAAATAACTTCGTCGCGTCCACTCGCATACCTGAGGTAAAGATATTTGGCTCACAAGTAGGCGGCATTGGCAATAACGATGCAAGCACACTGTCAATCTATTTTGACATGGTAGAGCAACTTATGCAGACCACGCTGTACGACATGCTGCAATGGATGGACGCCATGGCGGGCTTCGATGCGCCAAAAATCGTTTTTGGATCTGTTAGACCACAGAGTGAGTCGGAAAAAATCGGAATCGAAAAAACTCAGGCGGAAATTGACAAGATTTATTTTGACATGTTAGACACAGCTGTGCAGGATGGCATTTTGAAGCGGATTGAATCACGTTACGGGTCATTAGATGGTAGCCAAAGTACAGACACCACCAGCACCGATTAAGCCAGAGTCGAGCCACAGGAAGTTGCTTAATGACTTGATTAAAAGAATCATTGGGCGTTTGGGTGAGTTAGACGCAAGCATGATAGACGAGGCAGCTAAAAAGCTGCCTTTTTTATTTGATGAAATCAGAGACTACAACGCAAGGAAGTTTAAAAAGCTTTTGAGCGATGCGCTGGGAAAAAGGAAAGCCTCTGGTCTTATAAGTCTGATTGAGCCTAAAGCAATTGAGTTTTTGCGCGAGGCATATGTCACGGCAAATACCACGCTGATTAGGTCGGTCAGTAATGACGTGGCGACAAGAATCACACGTGAGATAGCTAAAGATCCTAGGGACTTGCCGCCGTTGATAGATCGCATCGAAAAGGCTGGAAACGTCACGCGTAGCAGGGCGCGAACCATTGCGCGGACAGAGACGGCAAAGCTCAACGCTGATATGTCAAAAGTGAAGTCTGTCGCACTTGGAATCACGTCATACGAGTGGCGCACGGCTGGCGATGAGCGCGTGCGTGATGACCACGATATTTGCGACGGCAAAACTTACAAATATGGCGAGCAGACCGACTCAGACAGTGGCAATGAGCCAGGTCAGGATGTGAATTGCCGATGCGTGGCAATCAACGTGATAACCGATGATGTATTGGAGCAGATTTTATGAATAAAAAACTTGTGAGCAAAATTTCTTTGGGAAATAAAAAGCAAGACGCTCGATATAAGGGTCAAGAAAAATTAGACCTAAACAACATTGAGCGAACATCTGATGGTGCTGTGATTTTGAATGGCTATCCTTTTCGTAGCGGCATCTACGAGTACTACGACTGGGAAGTCGGGGACGGTTTCTCTGACAGGATTATGAATGGGTTTATCAGCGATGAAGAGGCTAAACGACTTGCCGATTTGATGGTCGGCTTGCCGCTGACTTTTGATCATGTTTTCATCGACACTCTGAGCCATCGTGAAGAGCATGGCATCGGCTCTGTGATAAGCAATGGCGAATATCAAGATGATGGCCGAGTCAAATGCAAAGTCCTCATTACTAATGGCGACGCAATCGCTAAATTCTCAACGCAGGAGTTTAACCAATTATCTATTGGCTTCACTGCTGATATTGACAAAGAAAACGCACCGGATGGCGCGGATTTCTTGATAAAAAACATCCGTCTCAATCACGTTGCGCTGGTTGAGTTCGGGCGTGCAGGGGCTGGCGGTTCGCTGGCAAATTCAAAGGTGGTTATTAAAGAGGATGTAAATATGGACATCAAAGAATTGCAGGCGACGGTAGCACAACTGACGCTTGAAAACACGGAGTTGAAAAACTCCAAAACTGAGCTCGAAAAGCTGCGTGCTGAAAATGACATGCTCAAAAAGGCTCAAAAGTCAGAAGATGAAATCAGAAAAGAGGCCGAGAAGTTGGCTAACTCTTGGTCTGATTTGTCAGAAAAAATTGTCGAAATGACGGGCGAGAAATCAAGTGTACCGCTGACAAATTCAACAGCAGCGATGAAAGCGGCGCTGCAAAAAATTGGTCACTCAATGCCTGATGATGCAACCGATGTTTATGTTCAGGCTGCATTTGACTTTGCTTTGCAAAACGGCAAAAAACATGCCAAGCCAATCGATGCGCAATTGAGCGTAGGTGGCTCTTTCGAGGAAAACGTGGAAAAAACTTTTGGAGGTCAGTAATGAGCAATATGCAAAACAAGAAGTGGGGCCAGTGGGCTGAGTTTGACAACAAATATGCAGTCGATGCAGCGGTTTATGGTAGCCACATCCCTTTTGGTCGTGTTGTTTATTCAGCAGAGCAAACCAGCTCACAAGCTGAGTATCACGAACGCGCAGCCAATCACTCTGTCATGCTGCCTCATGAAGATGGCGATGCTAAATTCACTGATTCACTTGGTAACGCTATTCCTGCGCTCAATACATTCACGCAGCGCGACGGCAAAAACCACATTTACGGAGTCACAGTTGAGTCAAGTTTTTACGACAAACCTATGCCTCTGTTTGGTTTGGATGCGCAGTCTGATGGCTGTATCTCTTACGGGCAAAAGCAATGCGATTCAATCCCCGTTGCGCGTACAGGCGCTGTCTATGTACCGCTTTGTACAGATGTTAAGGTTGGTGACAAGGTTGGCTTTTTAATAAAGACTCCTGACGCTGCCGATGCAACACAGGGCTATGGAGTTATCGGCAACCTTAATGATCCTGATTTGGGTGCCAACATGCGTGAGCTGGTTGGCGCAGAGTTCCGCACCAATGGTACAAAAGGTAGTGGTGCCACGGTTTATTTGAATTTGACAGGAAAGTGAGTAAAAAATGACATTCATCATTAAAAACAAGGCAACCGAGTTGCTCAATGAATTTGTCGGTTTCAAGTTTGAGAACAAAGAAAAGAGCAAGGAAAAACTGGTTTCTACCATCGATGCAATTTTGACCAATGCACAGGCTGTGCAGTTGGCCAATGAATCAAAGATGGCGAATAGCCAATCATCGATTTTGGGTCGTATCATTGAATTAAAAACCCGCGTTGTACTGGAAGATGTGAGCGAACCAGCGCCTGAGTTGATCTACCTCAACAAGTCCCGCGAGTGGGGTAATGTGATCAATGTAAATTTGGGCGACATCGTACTGCCTTACTCAACAGATTACAAACGTGGCGAGGTAACAATCGGTGCTGACCATTCAAACAGCACGCCGACTCAGGGCTTTGAAGAAAAGCAATACGGCGAGCCTTTGACCATCAAACCAATGACCACTGCTGTGGAAATTGGTTACTTTGAGCTCGAAAAAGCAGCCCGTGACGGTGTCGATTTGATTGCACGAGAAATCTCAGAGCGTCAAAAAGACATGGACACCTTCGTTGAAAAGCATTTTTTCAAAGGACTGCCACAGTTTGCACTGCCTGGCTATTTCACAAGCCTCAACCCGCCAAAAATCTTGGTGCCCGAGTCCACAGTTAATGCAGGCAAACGCCGCTGGGAAGACAAGACGCCAAGCGAAGTATTGGCCGACTTGAAATTGATGCGCGAGCAGTCAAAAGCTCAAAGCAAGTCAAACCTCTATCCATCTGTTATTCAGCTCTCAACAGCCGAATATGCTTATCTATCGATGGTTCGCATGGGTGATGGTCAATCACCTACGATTCTTGAGCAGTGGACGAAAGAAATGCTGTTGTTGTCTAATCCAGCACTGAGCTTCCCACAGCCTGCCACAGAGTTAATGCCGTTGGACTTCTTGAATTTGCAAGGTATCGCCGATTCAGGCGGTGCAACTGGTGTTGCAGTAACAACGCGTTTCGGTTCAGGTACTTACTCTGTGAAGTACGGTACAAAACGCCGCACTGAAATGCGTCAGGATGGCTGGACTTTCAAAATGGGGTTGTGGGCACCATTCGGTGGTGTGACAGCGAAAAAAGATTCTTCTGCAATTTGGTTCGAGGGGATTTGATATGCGTTATGTAAATTACACAGCAAGCAAGCGGTTCTTATCAGTCTGTCATGCAAAAGGAATTCGACTGGTTGAGCTTAAAACTGGTGCTGGCGAGCTTTCTGATGAGGAGGCGCTGGCTGTGGTCAAAGATGGCAAACCAACAAGCGAGGCCTTGCTTTTAGCAAAAAATGGCTACGTTTTGTTTGACCATAAAGAGTTGACCGATTTGTTCAACAAAACAAAAAAAACTGATGACCCTTTTGAAAAGCCATCAAAGCCAGTGAAACAAAAGGCAGATTCAGCCGTGTCGATTGACAAAGCAGAGCGGCCTGTATGATCTACGACGCGGCTTGGTTTATCAGCACGCCAATGGGCAAGAAGTACGAATCTATCAGCGATGATGATTACTTTCTTGCCCTTTTGCTTGCCACAAACGACGCCCGCATGATCAACGTGTCGAAGTATTGCCCAAAGATTTTTGACGAGGCTTTGGCTTTGCAGATTGATGCATTGCTGCAAGAGCTATTCCACACTGAGGGCGGCGTGACCACGATAGACGGTAACGGTGATGCAGTGGCATACGTCACCAGTGACAAGGTCTATGACACGCAGCGTAATTACACACTCATGCAGCGGTCTCAGGAGTCAGTCAAGGCAACCCCATCGGGTCGCCTTGCTTTGATTTACAGCCAATGCAAGGGGGCACGTATCGCCATGCACTTAGCGTTAAAGCCGTCATCGTGCGGTTGCAAGCAGCTTGGCGATACTTATGCGATGTATGCGGATCACATCAACACGTACTATAACCACGGGCTTTAATCGTGAAAAAAGTTGACCATTCAAAGCTGATCATTGAGAACCTTAGCGGATTGAACAAGGTTTACAAAGTCGGCTTTCCAGAGGAAACGACTGGCGGACAAAAGTACGAGAATGGTGCGACTGTTGCTCAGGTCGCTGCGTGGCAGGAGTACGGCACGAAAAAGGATGGCAAGGAACGAATCCCACCGCGCCCATTCATGAAAAACGCAGCTGATGAGTTTGATTCTGAACCAAACAAGGTTAGGGATGCGTTGCAAGCTGGGGTGGTAAAAAACCCTGATGCAGCCAGTGATTTGCTTAGGTTGATGTTGGTTGGCAAAATCAAAGACCAAATATCACGCGGCAGCTTCATTGAGAACGACAAGCAGACAGTCAAGAAGAAAGGTTCTTCGAGGCCTCTTATTGACACTGGCAAGATGCTTGGCTCTGTTGACTTTGTAGAGGTGAAAAAATGACGGTTATCCGCAAAGATTACCTGATCCAAAGTGACAGATACCGACAGCCAACAGTGATGAACCCACCGCTTGGTCAGCGTGCAGAAAATGCGCGCCATGCGATTTGGCACTTTGCTGAGTTGATCGCGATTGACGTTGCGGTTGGTGTCACATGGGATGAATTGGATGGTCGTTCTAAAATCGCTCAGTGGCGAACAATTGAGGCCTACGCAGTGTGCCAGCCCTTGGTTGGCGGCGACGGGCTAAATGAATCACTGTATGAGGGTGAGCGTACCGAGGCGGCCATTATCGTACACATCGACAACGAAGACCCGCGCAACTTGGCACTTGCATCGACTTATTCGGACATTTTCCCGAATGGTATTTATTTGGGTGGGTTGGACTCAGTGAGCAGCCATCCACAAATAGGCTTTCCAACGATCATAAATTTTGATGGTCAAAAATGGAAGCCACGACACACGGCTCGTCTAAATAAAGCTGGCGATGAAACGCACCCAGCAATGAACGGGGCATACCGAAGTGAGTGCTATTTGTGGCGAGACAACCACCAAGAGATGCAGGCTGGTTTTGGCGATGGATTGACCGACTTATGACAACAGCGTACTCATTCGACAGCATAAAATCGCTGCAATACACACGCAGTCTTACTGATGAACAGCTTTACCAGGTAACAAGCAGGTCATCAACATGCTCAAAGCCTAAGCGTTTTAGCTATGAGGACGAACTTTGCGCGTTCTTGGTCCAATACCTATCACTCATCACTGGTATTAATTGGCGCAGGCCATACGAGCAGGCAAGCCGTGGCGAATCACAATATGGCGTTGTTCATGTTTTGTCTATAAATCCGACTGGTTTAAGAAAAACAGAGCGCATCGAATCTGACACTGAAGTCTGCGAAGTGGTGACGATGCAATATTCATGTGACCTCCAGTTAGACGTTTACCGTGGCAGTGGCGAAAAGACAAGTTTTAGCAACCCTGATCCAGTCACACAGCCATACGCCTCGGCGATTGACGTTTTGGCAAAGGTTATCACACGCTCACAGCTTCTCGTCTTTCAAGACGCCTTGGCGCAATACGGCATTGACGCCTCAGACTTTGCAGTACGAATCAACAACGTGCCACAAGAGATGAGGCATGGCGTGTTTGAAGAACACGCTGTGATGAGGCCTACAATCAAAGTTTGTATGAGCCAATCGATAAAAGTCGCAACAATAAAATCCCCAGCCGTCGCCTCGTGCGACGGTTTTTTAATTCAACAACTGCCACAAGATGGCAACTGTAACTAAAGGAGTAACAATGGCAACTTGTGATGTGGTATGTAACCCAGACATTGGCCGAAGTGTAAACAGTTCAATCTCGTTTACTGGCCGAGTAATGATTGTGGACCCAAACTGTCAGGAGGTCGTTTATCTGACTTCTGACACGGCGGGCGGGAAACTTGGCGCAAACAATCGATTTGTGACAATCACGTCAAGCTCGGAAGCCGTTGACTTGTTCACTGCTGGCGCACCGATTATTGCTGATTGTAAGACATACTTTGCCAATGCAACATACGGCTTGCGCCGCATGTTAAATATCGTGTGGGTTGACCCTGCGGAGTCTTTGACCGATGAGCTTGACAAGGTGATTGCCTGCAATAACTGCTGGCTAAGTTTTGCGGCGGATAAAACGGTCATCGACTACACCGACAGTGCGGCGGCAGTGGCTAAATACGCTCAGGCTTCTGCTTGGGCGATTGAGCACGAAAAAATGTTCTTTGCGCTTTCAACTGATCCTAACGATTTGGATTCTGAAAACGGCGGCAGCGTTAAGGCGGTTCTCAATGGTATCGGCGCACACAATACAACAGTGGTGTGGACTAAAGGCCAGTGTGAATACCAGCTCGATACAATCGGCAACCCAATCCCTGACCCTGACAATGTCGGTGAGTACCTGACGCAAACAGTCTACAAGGCACGTCACCTGATTTATGCTGGTTATGTCGCTGGTTCGGACCTGTCTAAGCGTGGTTTGGATTACACCATGGACGCCAAGCCAGTGGGGGGCACTGGCTGGGTTGGCATCAAGGCCGAATTGCTATCCAGTAGCGAAGTCGCAGAAGTCACAGGGCGCATGGCAACAGGCGTGATTCGTGACAACAACAACGGTTATGCAAACGTCTATATCAAGTCAGACGGATACACACGAGAGACAGCTGGCATGACTGTGACAGGCAAGTGGATAGACTCTATCCACAAGTCAATTTTCGTGCGCCGTCGTCTGCGTGCGGCAATTGCTCAGCTTTTGGTTGGCAACCGTAAAGTGACTTATGACAAGTACGGTGAAAATGCCCTTGCCAATGTCATCACTTTTGAGATGAGCTTGATGCAGGATAACCGTTTGTTCTCGGGTACACCACAGCCCTATGAGGACACCGACGCATACGGCAACCCGCTGTTGCGCAACGGTACGGCGTGGGCTTTGTGGGGTGGTCATTTAGCCACAGCAGAACCAAACCTACAAGAACAGCGAATCAACCCACTATGGCGCGTGTGTTACACCGACGCTGGTGCTTTGTCGTTCGTTGACCTCGATGTCTGCGATTTATATTCAACAGGAGCTTAATAATGGCTGATAATTGCTTTGTTTATAACGCCAGTGACAGCAGTCTCATTGTCAAATATGGTGACCTTGACTTGACGCCCGCTATCGTTTCCAATGAGTCAGATGCGGTTTTGGTGACGCCTGAGAAATCGGATGCAACAATCGTATCCTCGATTAATGGTGAGCACTCTGCAGCTGATGTTTCTCGAATCACGGGCGGCAAAATCAAGATTAAAATGGTCAAGGGTTCACCAGCACTTGAGACGATCAAAGAGCTGCTCATCATCGGCCAAGATGACGGCATCAAGGCTCAAACAATCACGATTGACAGTTTAAACAGCGGTATGCACATGGATTTGACATGCTGCTTGGTCTCTGCGCCTGAAAACTTTTTTGCGTGGGGTGCTGGCTCATCGCTTTTTGAAGAGGTCGAGTTTACCTTTGCTCGAATCAAAAACTACAAGCGTCCGAACAAGTGAGGTGACTAGATGGAATTTACGTTCTTAAAAATCGCCGAACTCTTTGCCACGCTTGAGGATGTCAATATCCAAGAGCGCGGCGATGCGACGTTCACAATTGATGGCAATAAGTTCAAAGTCAACCGCTTGCCGCTCGTTGAGTCTGACCGATTAATCAATCGAACCAAGCGGATTTTGTCGAAATACCAAAGCAGTATTTGGGCCGAGTTCACAGGCGATCAATCTGACTACTCAGAACAACAGGCTGGTGCAAAGGTAATGGGCCTGATTGAAACCATGCTAGCAGAGGAAGATGTGAACGAGCTTAAATACGAGCTTTGTGCGGCGACTCTGATTGAGTTAAATGGCTCATTTGTTCATTTAAAACAAGCTGTCATCAACAGCAAAATCAGTAACCGTGATGACTTGATGGCTGTTGCTTTGGTTTATTTGGAGGTGAACGCTGCAGGTTTTTTTACGCAGCGGCTAATTACAAGCCTATTGAGCCGAGCACAGACAGCCGCTTAAACAAGTACCTTTTTGCAAAACAAGACGAAATAAACATTCTCGTCCGTGAAAAGCACTTCACAAACATCAATGATCAGTGGATATTTTGGCGTTTAATCAACGAAAAAATGTGCAGCTATCGTGAGATATTTGTTGACAGTGCTTTTACATGGCAGGATGTTTTTTTTATGCACGAATACCTTGACCGCAAGTCATACGACAATGCGGCCGAGCAATACAGGGCAGAGAAAAAATGAAGCTGATGGAATTTGTCATCAACCTGGCACTCAACGGCAATGAGGCTGCGGCAGACCTGAAAAGAGTTGCTGATAAAGCCGATGATGCCGGTGAGAGAATGGCTGCCCTTGAGAAGCGTGCGCACATGGCAGGCACCCAAATCGGTGAGGGCATGAAAGCGGGCATCAAAAGTTTAGTGGCAATGGGTGTCGCTGCTGCTGGTGCTGGAGTTGCTTTGTTTAAGCTGGCTCAAAGCACAGCCGACGAAATCGATGAGATGGGCGACTTTGCCGACAAGAACAACATAGGCATAGAGGCTCTGCAAGAGTGGGGTTATGCGGCTCAAAAGGCTGGTGCAAGTCCTGAAGCGTTCAAGGCTTCTGTTTCAGGCTTAAACAAAGTGATTGGCGAGGCTGCGCTTGGTGTCGGCAAGGGCGCAAAGATGATGGATAAGTTCGGCATTTCTGCGAAAAATGCCGACGGATCTGTAAAGTCAACCGAACAGGTGATTGGTGAAATCTCTAAGAAAATGGAGGCCTTATCACGTCAAGAAGCAATTGCCATGGCTTCAAAACTCGGCATTGATACAGACCTTGTGCCGCTACTGCAATCAGGCGCGAAAAACATTGACCAATTGCTATTCAAAGCCCGCCAGCTTGGCGTGGTGACGGAAGAACAGGCCGATAAAACAGCAGAGTTCACCTCTCAGATGGAGGATATGAACCAAAGCTTCGGCTATTTAAAAGCCGTGGTAGGTTCAGAGGTGGCACCTGTCATTTCTGACTTGATTAAACAGTTTATAGACTCACAGGGTGGCATCGAGGGTTTGAAAGGCAAAGCCCAAGAATTTGCCGAACGTTTGAAAGCGATTTTGCCGCAAATTGCCAAGGTCGCAGCGGCATTTGGGACGATAGTTGTTGCTGGTGCAAATGTTTTGGATTGGCTGGCTCAAGTCACAGGCGGGTGGGATAACTTGGCATATGCCATGATTGGTTTTAAAGCACTATCTGCTGGTGGTTTAGTTGGCCCGCTGCTTGATGGTCTTAGTAATGTGGCCACAACTATCGGATCAAAACTCATACCAGTCTTTATGACACTTGGCCGCATTATTTTGATGAATCCTATTGGTTTGGTTTTGACGGCAATTGCTGCTGCGGCTTTTGTTATCTATAAAAACTGGGACACCATTGTCGCATTTATTAAGAAAGCGTGGCAAGGCGTCGGTGACTTCTTCTCAGGCGTGCTGGATAAAATGATGGGTTGGTGGAACGCCTTTAAAGACACTCTAATTAGTGGCATCAATTGGGTTATCGATAAGATGAACTACCTGCCAGGTGTCAATATTGACCAAGTTGGCGGTGGGGGTGCGGCTGCAAGTACAGCAACGCCTGCAACGTCTGCAAGTTCTCCTTATAGTAAGTCAATGGTTCAAAACATCACAGTCAACGCAACCACAAAGCAAGCTGTTGACCGTGCTGTTTCACCTGATTTTGCGCGGCAAACCGCGACGGCTGCATTTGGGGGTACATTTTGAGCGTCTTACTGATTCCAGCGTTCGGTGACTTGTTCGAGGGTGTTGAGTGGAATGTCACGATGAAACAATCGGACACGGCACAGTCCGACGTGACACAGTCCCCAATCGATGACGTAGATCGGCCTTTCTTGGTTGACTTTAACCAAAACAAGCCAGCCCAAGTCAATGTCACCATCAAAATCACTGTAGAGGGTGAAACTGAACCAACTGCGCCGCAGGGAATTGAGCGGATGCAGCAGTGTTACGAGCGTCTGCGTGACTTAAAGAACAAACAGACCACCACGCCAGACGCGCTGATTGACATCTACATGGGTCATTATCAGTACGAGAACATGGCCATCACGTCATTATCAACTGACCGTGAGATTGGCAAAGAGGGCAGCCTCACTGTTGATATTGGTTTTGACGAGTTCCAATTTGTCAAAGTCCCGCAAGTTGGCGGCGATAAAAACATTTTGGACTCAAATACCAGCCGAAAAGACACCAATAACAAGCCAATGCATGAGACCCGTGACACTGGCCACCCGATGTTTTCAACTGGCGACCAAAACGACACGGCCATTCTGAGCGCAGAGCGTCAGCGTGGCGATGTGAGGCCAATAACCTACGTTGGTGTGCTTTTTGAATTGGTTAGAAAGAATATGACATGAGTTCATTTCAGTACATCGAGGTAACCCCTGATTTTTGCCAATCATTCGTGGTGGGTGAGTACAAGGTTCGTTTGAATTACAACTACCTTGTGAATTATTGGACTTATTCGCTGTATCACGAGGAAAAGCCAATTGTCTGCGGTGTCAGACTGATGGTAGGCACAAACATATTTGAGCGCGTTGAGAATGTGAATGATTTGGTGGTGGTTGATACAGTTGGCCAACCAAGGCATGACTGGTTTTATCGACTGACAAAAAAAAATAGAAGCGGCATCCCTGATACGGTTCTTGTTTATGGAAGCGCAAACCCATGACGGCTTTTAATCGTTACTTGTCCATCAGGATTCCTGAGCTCGGTATTGAGGTTGGTGGTGCGCAACGTTACCAAGGCCGAAAAGTTGTTCGGCCATTGAAGATTACGGCCACTTGCTCACTATCAGCAGAGTCAACACCAAACGATGCGCAGGTGACAATCTACAACCTATCAGAACAATCAGCAAAAAAGATTTTTCAGAACGACAAAACCGCAGAAATATGGGCTGGGTACTCGCCTGAGGGTGACGAAGAAAACATTGGGTTGATGTTTTTGGGGAAAATTAAGAACATCACGTCATCTGTGCAAGGCGTTGACAGAGTGTGGGTGATTGACATCGGCGACGGTGCACAGGCGTACAAAGGCGCGAGCGTTGTTGATAAGTCAGATAAAGGCGACTTAGAGAAGTCAGCTAAACTGGCTGCGGACGCCATGAAAAACCAGTACGGCATCGAAACTGGCACAATAAAGTTAGGCAAAAAAATCACCACTGGGAAAACCATTACATACAACGGCGACTACAGCCGAGACGTGCTCGATGATGTGTGTTTAAGCACTGACTCGAAGTGGAATATCACTCATGGTATTCTGAATGTCACGCCAAAAAATGAAGTGGTCAAAGACACTGGACTTGTTCTTACCCCACAAACTGGATTAATTGGATACCCAAAGATAACCGATGACGGGGTGGAGATCGAGACCATCGTCATACCAAACGTGCGCCCTGACATGGCAATAACTGTGCAAGCACGTTACGGGTCAGGTACGTATCAGATAAATCAGATTGACATGCAGCTATCAAATAGCGATGGCGATCATAAGTTCACCATGCGCTACAAAAACATGGATGACAAGAAGACCATATCGCCAACTCAAACAGGGCGACAATCGAATGTGAACTGCTGATGAATAACAAACAATCGTTAAATGAAGTGATGCGTAGCCATGGCATGGCCAACGCATTTAGGCAGTCTGTGGCCATACCAGCCGAGATAACCAACGTTTATGATGATGTTATCGACGTTAAACCGCTGCAAAGCGTTGTTCGATTTGATGGTGTCGGCAATCGCAATGATGTAACGCAGCCATTGGACTATGAGGGCGTGCGTTACGTTTGCGGCATCGGTAACAATGAATCAGGCATCTACATCCCACCCGAAGTTGGTATGCAGGGCATTTTTATTGTCGCAGACTTTGATGGTGATGGCGACATTGAGCATGCAGCGGTTCGGCAGCGTTCTAACGGATGGTTCATGCCTGTTTTAAAAGTATCTCACAGAGACGAATTGACCATCAAGTACAAAGGCAGCACCATCATACTCACAGAGTCTGGCATCGACATAAAAGATTCGGCGGGTGTGTCTCTAGTCGATGCTGTCAAAGAGCTAAACAGCATCGTTAAAGGATGTTGTGGTACAGGCTCACCAAGTGCGGAGGCTTTTCAAAAATGACCAGTGGAATTGCTTTGGATGCGTCACTTGATGTGATGGTCGGGACCAACGAAAACGGCTTCGGCACAATTGCATTCACAAGTGGTGCAAACATGATCATTCAGCGCGTTGTGGAAAAGGTCAGCATGTCACGACATCAGATATGGTACCAATGGCAGTACGGCCTGAATTATGAAGAAATATTCATCAACAACCGATACACATTCGATCAGATGCGCGCGCAGCAAATTGCGAATATTCGCAAAACAATACTTTCAATTGATGGCGTTCAATTTATTATCGGCAAAATTGACATCACAAAAGATGAGGTGAATCGTTCGATTAAGATCACGATACCGTGCTTGAGAATTTTTTGCGACAACGCTTATCAAGAAGTGCAATTAGGGGCTATAAATGTTGGTTGAGATTAAAAAACAAAACGATATTCTGCGCGATATGGCCTTGGCACTTGAGGGATCAGGGGTGCTGCCAAGCCCAAACGCTTTGATGGATGCAGATGCTAACGCCAGTGACCCAATGGTGCAGATGTATGCCGGTTTTTCTGCGGCATTGTCTGAAGTTTACTTGCAAGTCGAGGCATTGCAAAACCAACTTGACTACCGAACGGCGGATGTAAACTGGCTTGCGGCATTGCACGGATCAAGGTTTGGTATTGACTTGACTGGCCGCACAGAGGCTGACGCACGAAAGCTGATTGAGCAGTTGGATAAAGACGGTGTGCGTAATGGTGACTTGGTGATTGCCGCAATGCGTGCTGAAAACGTGGCTTACGCAAAGGCGGTTTATGGCACAGAGACAATGCTCATTGTGCAAAACAAACAAGGTGAGGTGATACCTGATGGCGCGATTGCCCAGCAACTTTATGAGGGCATTCCTACTGGTTTTTACACACTTGTCGGCGACAAGGTAGATACATACGTCTTAGATGGTGAGTGCTACGATTACCGCTATCAGCCAGCCGAACGGGTCATCATTGCGCTTGAGATTCACGGTCAAATTAGCGAGTGCGCTCCTGATCAGTGGGCTCAAATTGCCAATCAGGTTGTAAAAACTTTCAACTGTGAAAAAAGGTACAGTCTTGGCGGCACAGTTGGCTCTGTGGAGATTTTGCAGTCCATTGAAAAAATCGCGGGCGTGAAATTAAACAGCGTCAAAATCTCGAAGCGCGGCGCAAAATTCATCGCCGAAGAGTGTGCGCCTGAATTAGTGGACTTCTACGACTGCGACGGTGTGCTTGAGACGGTTGATTTCACAAACAAAAGCCCACAGGAATGCGCCAACTCAGCAGGGTATTTTTGGTGCAAAGATTTTAGCGATTGTGTGCCAATGAAACCGTGGGAGTACCCAGTACTACACCCGATGCACATAACATTCGTTGAGGAGTCGGCACAATGCTGATCAATGATAGCCCGCTTGGTTTGGCGGTCGAAGGCTCTTGCAAAGAGCCTATTTTTTTGCCTGATTTTTGCGACCCATGTTATTTCGAGCAGAAGTTCCTGCCTCGATTGATCAGCCCATCGAAAAAAGACAACACGGTACTAAAAGAGCTTTTTAAGTCGGCATTATCACCGCTCGAAAAGATTGCACAGGCAGTGTGCGGCGTGTGTATATCGGCAGAAAGCGAGGATTGCGAATGCTTTATGACTTACTACACGCTCATCGGTGGGCCTACATCTATCGTGCTGGACACAACAGACGACACCTGCCTTGTGCCAATCGGCAAAGTTAAAACCACAAGGTGCGGTGTAGTCAAGGAGTGCAATTTTTACTGCAAGCCTTTTTGCTCGACGTGCGAGACCAAGAGGCTGACCTGTGAAAATGATATTGAATTGATGCGCAAAATTGCACGCGTATTACCACGATGGCAGCGGATGGCACCCAGCAGGAAAAACGTCGAGGCATGTTTGACTGAGTGGTTTGGTAGGCGATGTGTGATTGTTTCTGACACACGCGGAAAAATACTATGGATAAGCGGCCATGACTTGAGCACAGATGAAAAGGCTTACTTGCCTTTTGTTTATTCGATTTTGCCGATTTTGGGCGGCGTAGAGATAACCCACGTTTTTTGTGATTAATTTTTTGGAGGTTTTAAATGGCACTTACACAAGAGCAACGCGATGAAATAAAAGACGCTTTGAATATTGACACACTTGATACTTATGCAAGTGATCCTGATTCATTGATTGAGCAAATGACACCTGCCCAATTACTTGAAGGTTTGAAGTGCGGCACTTTATCACTCGAACAATTGAATTATTTGTTTTGGTACGGCTTTATGGCCACGGAAAAAGCACTTTCCGAATCAAAAAAATACACAGATTCTCAAATTAACACAAAGGCAAACCTCTGCAATTCACTATCACCTCGCGCTGGTAACTTGTTGCAAATCGATCCACAGCCTGACGGTTCTTGTAAATTGTACTATGGCACAGTTGCGGAGCAAGATTCGTACTACGTAGACCCTAACCTCGGCTCCGATTTAAACATCGGCACTCGAATTGCGCCGCTCAAATCAATCAAAGAGGCTTTTTCGAGAATACCTGAAAACTCGAGTAATGTTACTGTCTATCTAAAGTCCGATCTTACTCATTATGTAAGATCAAGTGAGGTCATAGAGGTTCGCGCCAATGTTACAGTTCAATCATACAGCGTTTATAATGATAGCGTAAAAGCCTCTTGGAATGAACCAGCAAGCGGTTGGGGCGCATACGGTGCGCAAAGCTGGCAGCGTGCCAAAATTTCATGTATAGCTGATCTTCCGCTTTCGTCAAACCCCTCACAATCAATCGGCGTTTGTTTCATTGCTCGTCAAAAACTTGACTTTTTGGGGGTCACTTTTGAGTTTCCTTTTGCCACGAACCCGCCAGTGAACGCTTGGCAAAAGGCCATTCTAACGGGTGGTGGTATTATTGGATTAGTTGATTGCGTAGTTTTAAACAACAATCCGAATTGGAGACTTATATCAAGCGCGGTTGGTGGGCTTAGTCCAACAGTAGATATTGTTGCATTGGCAATATCTACTGTTAATGATCTTTTTGATCTTTCTTCTGGTGGGCTGATTAATATGTCAATCGGGTGGCACGGGGCAACCGCAACAAATCCAAGCGGAATGCCCTATCATGTTGGAAATGACCCTTCTTTCCTCAAAGACAGGGCATTCGGTGATAAAGCGCCACAACCACAATCTGAGAACTACAGAGTTACTTTATCACTTTAAATAAAGGATATGAAATGACTGATTTTGTCCCATACAAAGAACCACAGCAGCTCCCTCAAATTTTTTTTGAAGAAAAAGGAATCGCAACAATTGAAGATATTGAATCTTTGGAAACCAAGGTAGATAAGGTTGTGGTAATTCGCAACACCGGTCAAATATTCGACAGGATCGACGGTGTTTACATCGAACGGGTTTTCACACCAAAGCCCTCAGATTCTTACCACCTGCGTTAGCTCAAGTCGTTTAAGGGGTTTATTCGGATTTGACCCGCTGGCTTTGTAGGTAACAACGCATTTTGTAGGTAAAAAAAAATCCGCGAACCTTTCGGGACGCGGCTTTTTATTTGGTGGGCCATGTAGGACTTGAACCTACGACCAAAGGATTATGAGTCCTCTGCTCTAACCACTGAGCTAATGGCCCAAAACCTTTTAAGAAATACAATCAATCAGGAAAAAGCCAAAGGGTTATGAGTCCTCTGTTCTTTCATGTTGCTTCTCATTGCCAAAGCATGAGCACAGCAGTTAATGTTTGGCATTGTACCGAAAAGTTTAGGTGTTTTCCAAGAAACTCTTGAGTTTTTCTGAACGTGACGGGTGACGAAGCTTGCGTAGTGCCTTGGCTTCGATTTGACGGATGCGTTCGCGTGTGACATCAAACTGCTTGCCCACTTCCTCAAGGGTGTGATCGGTGGTCATCTCGATGCCAAAACGCATACGCAGAACTTTCGCTTCGCGCGGTGTCAGCGAATCCAAGACGTCCTTAACGATGTCTTGCATCCCCGTGTGTAACGCGGCTTCCGCTGGTGTCATCGTGTTGCCGTCTTCGATGAAGTCGCCCAAATGAGAGTCTTCATCATCACCGATCGGAGTTTCCATGGAAATCGGCTCTTTGGCGATTTTCATGATTTTGCGGATTTTGTGTTCAGGCATTTCCATCTTTTCGGCAAGTAGTGCTGCATCTGGCTCATTACCTGTCTCTTGCAAGATTTGACGCGAGATGCGGTTCATCTTGTTGATGGTTTCAATCATGTGCACAGGAATACGAATCGTGCGTGCCTGATCGGCGATTGAGCGAGTGATTGCTTGGCGAATCCACCATGTGGCGTAAGTTGAGAACTTATAACCACGGCGATATTCAAACTTGTCCACGGCTTTCATCAAGCCGATGTTGCCTTCTTGAATCAAGTCCAAAAACTGTAAGCCACGGTTTGTGTAGCGTTTGGCAATCGAAATCACGAGACGTAAATTCGCTTCTGTCATTTCTTTTTTGGCATCGCGGGTTTTTGATTCGCCTGCGACCATTTGTTTGTGAATGTCTTTAAGGTCAATCAATGGCAGCACCACTTGAGCCTGTAATTCAATGAGTTGGTTCTGCAATTCTTGTAGTGCAGGCATATTGCGTGTGAGCAAAGTATTGAAGGTGTGTTTGCCTTTAAGCAGCTCAACTGACCAGTCTAAATTGGTTTCGTGGCCTGGGAAATTGGTTATGAAAAAACTCGGATCCATGCCAATGCGATTGACACAGAGGGCGCGGATTTTTCGTTCGATTTTTCGAATGGATTCCACTTGTGAGCGCAGAGAGTCGCACAATTTATCAACGGTACGGGCCGTGAAGCGGATGCTCATCAAGTCATTGGTGATGGCATCTTGGGCTTTGTTGTATGGGGTTGAACGATAGCCATCACGACCAAAAGCCAAGCGCATTTTGTCAAAGTGCTTCTCAATGGCTGTAAATTTATCAAGGGCTTGATCTTTGAGGGCTTCAAGTTGCTTGGTGTTCATGCCATTGGCGCCACCATCTTCGTCGCCTGCGTCATCATCGTCATCATCAAACTCTTCGACCGCTTCGTCGGCGAAGTTTGCTTCAACACCACCAACAAAGCCATCAACCACATCATCAATAGCCAAGTCACCTGAGCGAATTTTATCCACAAGCTCACGGATTTGTTGGATGGTTGATGGACATGCTGAGATGGCAGCCATCATTTCTCGTTGGCCTTCTTCAATGCGTTTAGCGATTTCAATTTCTTGTGCTTTGGTCAGTAATTCGACAGTGCCCATTTCACGCATATACATGCGCACAGGGTCTGTCGTTCGACCGAACTCAGAGTCGACTGTTGACAGGGCAGCTTCTGCTTCTTCTTCAGTGTCGTCATCATTGCTGGCCACTGGCACATTGTCAGACATAAGGAGTGTTTCAGCGTCTGGTGCTTGCTCATACACCCGAATGCCCATGTCGGCAAACGCAGAAATGACCGTGTCCAGTGCATCGCCCTCAACCATGTCATCAGGTAAGTTATCGTTGATTTCAGCGTGTGTCAGGTAGCCTTTATCTTTGCCCAATTTAATCAAGCTTTTCATCTGGCTGCGCTTGAACTCCATGGTAGCGGCTGTGTGTTCAGTGAGTTGCTCTTTGTTTTTTTTGCCTTTGGCGTTGCTTTTTACGGGCGCTAACTCAATCTCTGGAACCAGCTCGCCATCAGTGTCATCTATATCATCACCGACTATGTCATCATCGACGGTCTCTAATTCATCTTGCAGTTCTTTGGTGTCAGCGACTTTGGTTTTTGTCACTGCTCTTTTTGAGGCAGGTGCTTTAGTGGGTTTGATGATTTTTTTGTCTTCTGTGCTGGTACTGGCGGTGGTTTTTTTGATGGGCATGTGACTCTCTTTGGGGCTGGCTTTTGAAGGTTTTGCGGTTGTTTTAGGTGTTGTGCTTTTTGCAGTGACCGCTGGCTTGGATTTTGGTTTGACCGCAGTTGATTTTGTCATGGGTTTGGTTGCGATTTTGGCAACGGGTTTGCGTGCTTTGGTTTGACTCATAGCTTCATACCTTTTTCAAGAGAACCACTGATAAAATTTGTCAGAAAAAACAAAGATAAAACAAGTGTTTAAAAGCGGATTATACTCTATTTGGGGCAATTTTTGATGGTTGTGAGGAGTAAAAAGGCGTTGGAGTGACTGAAAAAGTTGAAACTGTTTTTTGTATCTCAATTGGTGGGGGCATTGAGTCGTTTGCGCTCTTCTAATAGAGCGTTGTACTGCGCTTTTGCAGCTGGATCATGGTTAATTTGTTGAACCAACTTTTGCAGCCTGGCGTCTATATTGAGTCGTTTAATTTGTTTTTCATGCTCAGTGAATGCGGTTTGTGCATCTTCAAGGCTACGATCATTCAATTCGCGCAAATGCTTTTCTAAAATATGACGGTATAGCGGTGCGTGGCTCATTGACTCCAGCTGATGATGAAGTGCCGCGCCACTTAGTGATGGCTCATTTTGCAGTAAGACCAAAAGTTCTGTCAGCGCTTGGTGTTGCGGGATAGTTTGCCAAAGTGTTATATTGGCTGTTTGAGCCAATTCGGTATGCGCTAGAATATCGCCTAACGCATGCTCGATTAAAGAGGGAGGGGCGTCCCGCTTGCCGCTTTCTCGGAGTTGGCGACGAGGACGCGATTTGGTCTCTAGTTCGCAATAATCAATGACATCGGCGACTGTGGCATTGACTTGCGTAGCGAAGGCTTGAATGATTTGAGTGCGCAGGGCACTGTTTGGTAGGCTGGTTAAAATCGGTTTGGCCAAGTGAAACTGACGTGCGCGTGCTTCGGCGGTTGATTCTGGAGCGGCTTGATTTAAACCGTACAAAATGAATTGTGACAAAGTCATGGCTGTTTGTACTTGCGCAGAGAATGCAGCGACACCGTGTTCTCGAACAAAGGTGTCTGGGTCGTGTTCGGGAGGTAAAAACAAAAACTTGATGGTGCGGGTGTCCAAGGCATGCGGCAAGGCGTTGAGCATGGCACGCCAAGCCGCTTTTCGACCCGCTGAGTCGCCGTCAAAGCTAAAAACGATGGTGTTTGTGAAGCGAAACAGCTTTTGCACGTGTGTGCTGCTGGTGGCGGTGCCAAGTGTGGCCACTGCGTTTTCTAAACCGGCTTGTGCCAAGGCGACCACATCCATGTAGCCTTCGACGACCAGTGCGTGTTGCAGGGTTGAGATGGCCGAACGGGCTTCGAATAAGCCATACAGTTCTTGACCTTTTTGAAACAATGGTGATTCGGGTGAGTTGAGGTATTTTGGCTCGCCTTTATCAATCACACGACCACCGAAGCCGATGATTTGGCCTTTGGTGTTGCGAATCGGAAACATGATGCGATCACGAAAAAAATCATAGCGACGAGCGGGTTTTCCGTTTTCAGCTTCGCGTTGTTTACATAACCCTGATTCAATGAGGGCTGTGGATTCGTGATAATCCGTGAAGACTTTTTGCAGCGAGGTATCAAAGGGCGCGTAGCCTAAACCAAATCTCTGAGCGACCTCTCCGCTCAAGCCCCGTCGCTTAAGGTAGGCGGCTGCGTGCGCATGTTCTTTGAGTTGCTTTTGATAAAAGTCGTTGGCCTCTGCTAAGACTTGGCCCATGTTTTCGGAGCGAATTTTTTGCTCACGCTGGTGGGCGATTTGCTGTGGAGACAACGGTTTGTCTTGCGGTACATTCATACCTGAATGACGCGCCAAATCGGTGACGGCTTCAACAAAGGTCAAGCCGTTGTGTTCCATCAAAAAACCGATGGCTGTACCGTGTGCACCACATCCGAAACAGTGATAAAACTGTTTTGATGGGCTGACAGTAAATGATGGGCTTTTTTCATTGTGAAAAGGGCATAAGCCCTGATGATTCGCACCTGCACGTTTGAGCTGCACATAGCGACCCACCACATCGACGATGTCGGTGCGGTTAAGTAAGTCGTTAATGAATTCGTTTGGAATCATCGATTGGGCTTATTGGGTCAACGCGGCTTTAATCAGTGTCGATACAGCAGACATATCAGCCTTGCCTGCCAATTGGGCTTTTAAAACACCCATGACTTTACCCATATCTTGTGGCCCCGCTGCGCCAGTGCTACTGATGGCTGCGCTGACTGCGACTTTGATGTCTTCTTCTGACATTTGCTTGGGTAGGTAGGTGGTGATAACATCAAGTTCGGATTGCTCTTGGTCAACGAGGTCTTGTCGGTTTGCCATTTTGAATTGGGTGATAGATTCTTTGCGTTGTTTGCAGGCTTTCTCGATGATGGATAGTACTGCTGCATTGTCCAACTCCGTTTGTGTATCAACCTCCCGGCGTTTAATGTCTGCTGCTAATAGACGCAGGGTGTTTAACTTCGCGGTTTCGCGGGCTTTCATGGCGGTTTTAATGTCATCAAGAATCTGAGCTTTGAGTGTCATTTGAGGCCTCTCTGGGGAAGTAATTGGTTAACGATAGAATAACAAAACCCGCTCAATTTGAGCGGGTTTTTCAAGACTGTGTTGCGTCTGAAAAAATTAATACATTTTCTTAGGCAACATTTGGCTGCGAATACGCTTGTAGTGACGCTTACAAGCAGCAGCGTGTTTTCGTTTACGCTCAGTTGTTGGCTTTTCGTAGAACTCACGGGCACGCAAGTCAGTCAACAAACCAGTTTTTTCGATAGCGCGTTTAAAGCGGCGCATCGCAACTTCAAACGGTTCATTTTCTTTTACACGAATAGTTGGCATCTAATTTACTCTTTGGTTAATTTCCCTGTCAAAACAACAGAGAACATAAAATAATGGCGCGGCCGGCAGGAATCGAACCCACGACCCCTTGGTTCGTAGCCAAGTACTCTATCCAGCTGAGCTACGGCCGCGACGCAGAACCGAAACTATAGCAAACTATTTACCCGCTTGGCAAGTCTTTTTAGAAAAAAGATTGAAAAAAACGAAAACGAGCAGACAGCGTGTGGTTTTGGCGTTAGAATAACCGTCGTTTTAGCGACTTTGACAATGATAACATGAGGCGAATGAATTACATGATAACGGGAAGTTTGGTGGCTTTGGTCACCCCGATGACGGATACTGGTGAAATTGATTTTGTAGCGTACCGTGCGCTGATTGATTGGCATATTGAGCAGGGCACTGATGCCATCGTTGCGGTTGGTACGAGTGGTGAGTCACCGACAGTGTCTGTGGCTGAGCATTGCGAACTGATTAAAGTGGCCGTTGAACAAGCGGCTAAGCGCATTCCAATTATCGCTGGCGCAGGAGGTAATTCTACTCGCGAAGCGATTGAGCTGACGCGCTTTGCACATTCTGTTGGTGTGGATGCGACTTTGCAGGTTGTGCCTTATTACAATAAGCCCACACAAGAAGGCTTGTACCAACATTTTAAAGCCATTGCTGATGCGGTGGCGTGTCCCATTATTTTGTACAATGTCCCTGGTCGTACGGTGGCTGATTTGAGTAATGATACGGTGGTGCGTTTGGCTGCTATTTCAAACATCGTTGGGATTAAGGATGCTACGGGTGATTTGGGGCGCGGCATTGCGCTGCTTCAACGCGTTCCTGCTGATTTCGCCGTTTATAGTGGCGATGACATGACCGCTGCTGCCTATATTTTAATGGGTGCGCACGGTAATGTGTCGGTCACGGCAAATGTTGCGCCTCGTATGATGGCTGATTTGTGCGCAGCTGCACTTGCGGCTGATGTCAACAAAGTGCGTGAGTTAAACGCTAAATTATGTGATTTAAACAAAAACCTATTTATTGAAGCGAACCCCATTCCTGTAAAGTGGGCGTTGAGTGCTTTGGATAAAATAGACGGTGGTGTACGTTTGCCTCTGACTCAATTGTCAGCTGATGCGCAGCCTGTGGTTCGCGCTGCACTAAAAACTGCAGGTTTGCTGTGATGGGAATGTCGAAAAAGTAAGCCTTGTGGCTTACTTTCTTCTGATTTTGGTTCTAAGCTTTATTGAAAAACCTTGATAAAGTTGGTGACAAAGTCGAAACAATCATCAATAAGCCACATTTATTTTTCAAAATGAACGGGCTTGTTCCAAGTTTTTAAGAATAGTTACGGAGATTAGATAAATTGAAAAAAGCCACTTACAAAATCTTAGGTTTAGCGCTCGTATTGTCCTTGAGTGCATGCGCATCGAGCAGTGATAAGAAGCTTGATTATCGCAGTCAAGTCAAAGGCTCGCCATTAGAAGTGCCGCCGGGCTTGAGTGACTATGATAAAAATAGTCAATTCAATTTAGGCGATGGTGTACGCTCCACTGATGTTGATCAAAATGCCGCGACCCAAATGCCTGCAGGAACATTATTGGTGTCTGCTAAAGACATGCGTATTGAACGCTCTGGTGAGACGCGTTGGCTTGTGGTTAATCGCCCAGCCGAGCAAGTCTGGCCTGTTCTGCAATCATTTTGGGAAGATAACGGTTTCACCATTCGCAGCAATCAGCCCAAACTGGGCGTTATGGAAACTGACTGGGCGGAGAATCGTGCAAATTTGCCACAAACAGGTTTGCGTAAACTGATTGGCGGTGCGCTGGATATGTTGTATGACACTGGTTATCGCGATATGTTCCGCACGCGCATCGAACGTACTGATAACGGTACTGAAATTTACATCAGTCACCGTGGTATGGAGGAAGTTTACACTTCTTCAGCCAAGGACAATACAGCATGGCAACCTCGTGCGGCTGACCCACAACTTGAAGGTCAATTGTTGAGTGCTTTGATGGTGCGTTTGGGTACGACAGAAGATCAGGCCAAAGCCGCTTTGCAAAATAGTGTCAATACGTCTCGTGGGGCAAGCATTAAGGGCGATACATTGATTTTGAATGACAATATGGACAGCGCTTGGCGCCGCATCGGTTTGTCATTAGATCGTGCTGGTTTGTCCGTGATTGATCGTGATTTTTCATCACGTCTTTACTATGTAACGCCAAATCCTGATGATCGTGGCTTGTTGCGTAAATCGTTTGGTAAATTGGGTGAGTCTTATCAGGTGCAGTTAAAGCAAATTTCTACCAATCAAGTTGAAGTCAGTTTCTCGGATCGCAATGGTGCCTCAATGGGTAATGACAAGGGTTTAAGCCGCGTACTCAAAGAACTCCAAAAAACCTTGAAATAAGGACAAGCTTATGTCGCATCGACTGCGCTACGCCAGCCTGGGCAGCGGCAGTTCGGGTAATGCGTTGGTCATTGAGGCGCGTTGTGGGGACTCCACGACGCGCCTTTTGCTTGATTGCGGATTTAGTGTCCGTGAGACCTCGCGTCGTTTGGAACGGCTGGGCTTGACTGGGCAAGATATTGAGGCTGTGTTGGTGACGCACGAGCACGATGACCACATTGGTGGTGTTGCTCGTTTTGCGCGCCGCTTTGGCTGTCCTCTGTATATGTCTCGTGGTACTTACTTGAGTGTTTTGAAGCACAATACACATTCTTGCGATGGTTTGGATGTGCGTTTTTGCGCAGATGAGCAAGTGTTCATGGTGGGTGATTTGTCTGTATTGCCTTATACCGTACCTCATGATGCGCGTGAGCCACTTCAGTATACCTTCTCACTGAATGACTTGCGCTTAGGGGTACTGACAGATGTTGGGCATATTACCCCGCGAGTGCTTCAGGCTTTGAGTGGTTGTCACGGTTTGGTACTGGAGTATAACTATGATGCGCAGATGATGGAGCAATCTAAATACCCGTATAGTCTAAAACAGCGGATTGTCGGTGAATATGGGCATCTTGATAATCTGATGTCTCAGGAATTGTTGCTGGCTCTTGTGCATGATGATTTACACCATGTCCACGCTGCGCATATTAGTCAAAACAACAACCAAAAAGAACTGGTGCAGTCATTATTGGAGCAGGCATTGCAGCCGTTGAGTATTCCCTTTGCTTTGGCGTGTCAGGATGAGGGGTTTGATTGGTTTGAAGTGGTGTGATATTCATGAAATGAAAAAGCCCAGCACTCAGTGCTGGGCTTTTTATATGACTATGGTTAAATTTGTGCACCGTAGTTCGGGTCTTGTCGGTTGGCTTCTCTGCGTTGCAGTTCCTCTTGAGAAATCTCGAAGTCCTTCTTCGAGACGCCGAGCCAAAGGGACAGGCCAGCTGCAACGAAAATAGACGAGTAAATACCAAACACGATACCGATGGTCAGAGCCAGTGCAAAATAGTGCAATGTTGGACCACCGAGAAACAGCATGGCCAATACCATCATCTCAGTTGAACCATGTGTGATGATGGTGCGGCTGGTGGTTGATGTGATGGCATGATTCATCACCTCTCGAGTTGACCAAGTGCGGCTTTTTGGCTCACGAAAGACTTCGCGAATACGGTCAAAGATGACCACAGACTCGTTTACTGAGTAGCCTAGAATCGCCAAAATGGCAGCCAAAACCGACAGAGAAAACTCCCATTGGAAAAACGCAAAAAAGCCGAGAATGATCACCACGTCATGCAAGTTGGCCAAGATACCAGCGACAGCGTAACGCCACTGAAAGCGAATGGCGAGATAAATCACAATGCCCACACAGACAAACAGCAGGGCGAGCAATCCGCCCGTCGCCAGTTCTTTGCCGACTTGCGGTCCGACAAACTCGCTGCTTTGTACAGTGACTGAACTGTCTTGTGCTTTGAGTGCTGAGACTAATTTCTCACTCTGTGCTTGGCTTGTTTCACCCTCACGAAGAGGAAGACGGATAATCACATCACGCGACCCCCCGAAGTTTTGAACTTGGGCATCGGCGTAACCCAGTGTGGTCACCGCGTTTCGGATATCGTCGAGTTTAGCTGCTTGCGCATACTGTACTACCGTTGAGGTCCCACCCGTAAATTCGATGGAGAAGTGTAGCCCTTTGCTGAATAAGAAAAATACAGCCAGAACGAAGGTGGCGATCGAAATCATGTTGAACGTCAAGACGTGCTTCATGAAGTTGATATCTTTTTTAAAGCGGAAAAATTCCATTTGAGGCTCCTTAAGCTATTTGGCCGCTTGTATTAAGCAGGGGTGTTTGGTTTGGTTGAGTCACCACGCCAAATTTGGCCGATGGAGATGCTTGATAAACGCTGACGGCGTCCGTACCAGAAGTTCGCCAAACCACGGGAGAAAAACACCGCTGAGAACATAGAAGTCAAAATACCCAAACAATGCACCACAGCAAAGCCACGAATCGGGCCTGAACCGAAGATCAGGAGTGCCAAGCCAGCAATCAATGTGGTGATGTTCGAGTCCAGAATCGTCGCAAATGCACGCTCGTAGCCGAGGTGAATCGCACGTTGAGGCGATTCTCCATGGCGTAGTTCTTCACGAATTCGCTCGTTAATCAAGACGTTCGAGTCAATCGCCATACCCAGTGTGAGCGCAATCGCTGCGATACCTGGCAAGGTCAACGTCGCGCGGAAAACGGTTAGTAACCCGACCAGAAGCAATAAGTTCACCGCCAAAGACACCACTGAAATGACACCAAATACACGGTAGTACAAAATCATGAAGACTGCCACAGCGCAAAAGCCGTAGACCAATGACTTAAAGCCTTTTTCAATGTTGTCAGCGCCTTGAGATGGGCCAATGGTTCGTTCCTCAATGATGTCCATTGGCGCTGCGAGTGCACCTGCTTTCAGAAGAAGGGCTAGGTTGTTGTTTTCTTCGGCTGATGAGTTACCCGTGATGGCAAAAGTATCACCAAACTCGCCTTGAATCGTGGCGACAGAGATGGCTTCACCGACTTCTTTGCCGTTGCGCTTTTCAAATAAGACGATTGCCATCGGTTTTTTTAGGTTTTCACGCGTAACTTCACGCATGATTTTGCCGCCTGCGTCATTGAGCCGCACATCAACGCTTGAGCGGCCATTTTGATCACGGCCTGACTGTGCGTCAATGATGGCATCGCCTGTCAAAATGACTTGTCGCTTGAGATCAACGGAAGCCCCATTCTGCTCTTTGAAGGTCTCTTTGTCAAATGCGGCTGCGTTGGTTTCGACCAAACGGATTTGTAACGTTGCGGTACGACCAATGATTTCTTTGGCAATTGCCGTGTCCTGCACACCCGGAAGCTCGACAATGATTCGGTCAATGCCTTGTTGTTGCACCAGTGGTTCAGCAACACCAAGCGCATTGACACGGTTGTGTAATGTTGTGATGTTTTGCTGTACAGCGTTGGTTTTGACTTTGATCAGCTCTTCAGGTGTTAGGCTGATGTTTAGGGTACCCGCATTATTGATGACAGCGAGGTCAGTGCGTTTTTTTAAAATCTCATCGCGAGCCAGGCTGGCAGTTGCAGGTGCATCAAACGTGATGTCGATGCGCTCGCCATTTTTTGAGATCTGTGCACCCGTGATTTTGCTGTCCTTGAGTGTACTCGAAAGTTCATTTTGCAAACTATCTAGGCGTTTTTGCACGGCGCCATTTAAATCAACTTGCATTAAGAAGTGAACGCCGCCGCGTAAATCCAGCCCCAATGAGGTCGGGCGCGCACCGATGGCTGTTAACCAGTCTGGTGATTTTGACATCAAATTCAGAGCAACTGTGTAGCTTGGGTCTTGTGGATTGGTATTGAATGCGCTGTTTAAGACTTCTTTGGCTTTTAATTGGGTATCGACATCGGCAAAACGAATGCGAAATGAGCCGTTATTGGCTGCTTGTGTGAAGTAGATTCCCTGATTGGCGATGTTTTGTGCGGCCAAAATTTCTGCGATTTTTGGTTCTAAGTCAGCCGTGACCTTGACGGTGCTTCTGGCACTTGATATTTGGACAGCTGGGCCTTCGCCAAAAATATTCGGCAGTGTGTACAGCAAACCAGCTGCTGTGACCACGATCATAATTAAGTATTTCCAAAGCGGATAACGGTTCATGCCATCACCTATTGTGATTTCAAAAAATCCGAAGAGATTTTGAAAATGGAGTTAAAAATCTATCACGTCGTGTGGATGAACTCATAGACCAGTAAAAAATACTGCGCTCATCGCCGTCCACATCGTTTGAACTGCTCAATTGAATCTTTTTGAAACACGAACGCACACTGCGTGCAGTGTGCGTGTATCAACCAACAGTGAATAATGTGGCTTATTTAATTGAGCCAGTTGGGAGAATACTTTGTACGGCGCCGCGTTGGAACACCATTTCGACGACATTGCCGTTGCTACGAGAGACTTCAAGGGTAATGAAGTTGTCATCTGTTTTGGTGATTTTGCCGACCACACCACCGATGGTCGCAACCTCGTCGCCTTTTTTAAGGGCGGCGAGCATGGCTTTCATCTCTTTTTGGCGTTTCATTTGTGGGCGAATCATCATGAAATACAGCAAAACAAACATCAAAACGAAAGGCAACAAACTACCCAAAGCACCACCAGGCATCGCGCCAGCTGCGTCTTGTGCGTAAGCATCAGAAATAAACAACATATCAACTCCAGTTAAATAAGAACAAATGGCCAAAAAACAAGCCGCAATTATAACATTCTTCGGCGCCTCACGCGATACCGCGTGTGCGATTGGCATGGAAATCAGCCACAACGCTGTCAAAAGAATCATTGTCCAATCCATCACGCAGCTCTTGCATGAGTTGCAAATAATAATGCAGGTTGTGGATCGTATTCAATTGCGCGCCCAGCATCTCATTCATTTTGTGCAGATGGTGCAAGTACGAGCGGCTGAAGTTGCGGCAGGTGTAGCAGGTGCATGACTCATCGAGTGGTTTTAAATCGTCTTTGTAGCGGGCATTTTTGATTTTGACATCACCAAAGCGAGTAAATAACCAGCCATTGCGTGCATTTCGTGTCGGCATCACGCAGTCAAACATATCAATGCCTTGTGATACACCAAATACCAAATCTTCGGGGGTACCGACGCCCATCAAGTAACGCGGCTTATCCGCGGGCAACTGGTGGCCAATGTGGTCTAAAATCCGATAAAATTCTTCTTTCGGTTCGCCAACAGACAAACCGCCAATCGCCATCCCGTGAAAATCCATTTCGTTCAATGCAGCCAATGATTCGTCACGCAAATGCGTGTGCATACCACCCTGAACAATGCCAAACAACGCATTCGGGTTCTCTAAGCGATTGAACTCATCCAATGAACGGCGCGCCCAGCGTCGTGACAGCTCCATGGACAGCCGAGCGGTTTTTTCATCCGCAGGGTAGGGTGTACACTCGTCAAACTGCATGGCGATGTCGCTGTTCAGTGAGGTTTGAATTTGCATAGAAACTTCGGGCGTGAGAAACAGCTTGTCTCCGTTGACGGGCGAGCTAAACATCACGCCTTCTTCGGAGATTTTGCGCATGTCACCGAGTGAAAAGACCTGAAAACCGCCTGAGTCGGTCAAAATCGGGCGATCCCAATTCATGAACTGATGCAACCCACCGTGGACATCCATAATCTCAGTGCCAGGACGCAACCACAGATGAAATGTATTGCCCAAAATAATCTGTGCGTTGATCTCGCGCAACATATCTGGGTTCATTCCCTTGACCGCACCATACGTACCGACAGGCATAAAAATCGGGGTTTCAACCACACCGTGGTTTAAAGTCATCGTGCCACGTCGCGCACGTTTGGATGTTTTGTGGAGTTTAAAAGATAGGCTCATGATGGGTCGAAAAGATAACAGTAAAAAGTGATGTCGCAACAAACGGGCGATTATACGCTGATTTTGTATGCATACATTTTTTAGTCGCGTAGCGAACTGCCCAACTCAAGCGACATCTGGCGCATAGCTTGTTGTGCCAACTCAATAAAACTACGCACCTTCGGCGAGACGTAGCGTGCGCTGGCAAATACAGCGTGTACAGGGATATCCGCAGGCTGCCAGTCAGGCAATACATGGACGAGTTGTTTATCTTTAATCGCTGCTTGAGCGGTTATGTGCGGTAACAACGCAATGCCGATCCCGTTAATGGCGGCTTCTTTGGCGGCTGAAATATTGCTGACGTTGTAGCGTGGTTTGAGCTCAATGTCTTGTTGCAACCGCTTGTTTGCACTGTGGTGCAAGCTCCAAACAGTGCGCTGTGCATTGCCCAAAAAAGAAATTGTATGCAGTGCATTCAAGTCACTTGGCGCGCTCAATGAGGCGATTTTTGCCATGTAATTGGGTGAGGCAAAAAGTCCATAGCGCACATGCCCAAGCAAACGAGCAACCAAGCTCGAGTCAGGCAACTCGCCAACCCGAATCGCTAAATCAAACCCTTCATGCACCAAATCGGCTTTGCGGCTGGTGAAATCCGCCTCAACCCGCATGTGCGGATACGCCGTTAAGTATTCATTAATCCACCGCCCCACCGCCATCATGCCAAACTCAGTACTGCACGTGAGCTTGAGAATACCTGTTGGCTGTGATTGGGATTGCATGACGGCTTGTTCGGCCTCCTCGATAGAGGTCAAAATGCTCACGGCTCTTTCGTAAAACTCGCGCCCGACCTCTGTCAGTGACTGGGCGCGGGTGGTGCGAGCCAGTAGACGCACGTCTAGCTTGTTTTCTAACTGATTGATAAGGCGCGATATGTAGGTTCTTTGTGTGTTCAACAACTCGGCGGCTTGTGTGAAACTGCCTGTTTGAACGACTTTGACGAAGGCTTTGAGTTCGGAAATTTCCATGAGTTTGTGGGGGGGGCGGTTGTAGGAGTGTTTTGCGGTAAATTTAGATTTAACTTAATTGACTACTGTAAACTGACAAAGCAAGAAAGTTATTTGTACGAAATTAGATACAATTATTGCATGTATTTAGAGTTTTGTTGTTTTGACTCTGAGCTTTACAATACTGATTAAGCATCACAAATGCTGTGGAGATGCTCAGCTTGATAATTCAAAATCGTACTTTTAAAGGAAAATTGATCATGAGTTTAAGAAATCACAATGTCGTTAACCCAAATGCTAAAAAGCGTGTCGCAATTGTTATTGCCAATCCAGCTGTATCAACCACCACGGGTTGGCCTGTGGGTTTTTGGTGGGCGGAGCTGACCCATCCTTACTATGCCTTTGTTGAGGCTGGCTATGAAGTCGAGGTGTTCAGTGTTGATGGTGGAAAGTGTGAAGCCGACGCGATGAGTAGTCCACATGATGAGAGTGGCTACTCGGCCAGCGATTTGATCAGCGCGGGCTTTATGGCGATGCCTAATTTGGCTGCTTTGGTTGATAATACCAAGCCTGTTTCAGACATCAAAGTGGCTGATTTTGATGCTTTGGTGGTAGCGGGCGGTCAAGCGCCTATGTTTACCTTTGAAAAAGCAACAGCTTTGCATCAAAAATTTGTTGAATTTTACGAAGCAGGTAAAGTCACCAGTGCCCTGTGTCATGGTACGGCGGTATTGCGCTATGCAAAACTATCTAGCGGAGAATATTTAGTGAAAGGCAAGACAGTCACGGGTTTTGCCAATATCGAAGAGGATTTCGCCGATAACGCCGTTTGGGACTACGGCATGCTGCCTCGCGACAAGCATATCATGCCATGGCGCATTGAAGATGAGCTAAAAAAACTAGGGGCGAACTATGTGCAGGCTGGTTTGTGGAAAGGCTTTGCCGTACGTGATGGTAACCTCATCACAGGTCAACAAAACTTCTCTGGTGCTGAGACAGCTGAGCTAATCATTGAAGCTTTGGGACGATAAACTCGAACCACAAAAAGATGAGCGTGGTCGCTCGCGTGCTTCACGCTATGTCCACTGCTCATTTTTGGGATGACAGCTCAATTTGATGAGCTGTATTGACTAAATGGATGGCTAAATGAACTTAGCCGAACACATACATGAGTGAGGAATAGTTATGAATATCACATTTATCGGTTACGGCAATGTCGGCGCACCGCTTGCTGACCATCTGCAAAAACTCGGACACAACGTCACCCTTGCAGCCCGTGACACACAATCAGACGCGGTGCAAAAAGTTCAAGCACGCAATGCACAAATAAAAGCCGCCCCCATCGAACAAGCCGTGCGCGAGGCTGATATCGTATTTCTCGCCACACCTTACAGCGCGAATGCCGACATCATGGCGCCATTGGCTGACGCCTTAGCAGGCAAAATTATCGTCGACTGCACTAACCCAGTTGGCGCGGGACTATCACATGGGTTGAACAGCGCGCAATCAGGCTCAGAAGCATTGCAAGCACTCGCACCACGAGCAAAGGTGGTTAAAGCATTCACCATCTACGGTTTTGAAAACTTTGAAAACAACGCTTATCCCGCCTACAACGTCAAACCCGTCATGATGTACTGCGGTGATGATGCCGAGGCCAAACAAACCGTCGGTGGATTGATTGAACAACTCGGCTGGCAGCCGCTAGACGTGGGCGGCTTGGTGCAAGCGTTACATTTGGAACACATGACCTTACTCTGGGTGCGCATGGTGCGCATGAATGGCGCCAATCCCAACATGGTTTGGGCAATGATCACGCGTTAATCAAGAGGCAATATGAATCCAAATTCGATTTTAGTCACAGGTTCAACAGGCAATATTGGCGGTGCATTATTACCGTTACTCAAGAATGAAAACCTCACGCTGTGGGCAGGTAACACTCAAGGAAAAACCATCGGCGGCGCAGCAGGTCGCGCCATTGATTTTCTATCCATTGACAGTGTGCGCCGTGCATTGACAGATATCGACACGGCATTCATCGTCATCCCCGCTCACCCACAGATGCTTGAAAAGGCAAAGAATGTCGCACAAGCCGCACAGTCAACAGGCATCAAGCATCAAGCATCTTGTGCGCGTCTCTGGTGCAGGAGCAGATCACAACTCAAATATTGCCATCGCTCAAGCACAAGGAACTGTTGACCAAATATTGAGCGACAGTGGCGTTGCTTGCACTTTTTTACGTCCCAAAAATTTCATGCAAAACTTCAGTGGTTTTTTGGCAGGTATGATTAAAAGCGGCACGTTCTACACCTCGCAAGGCTAAGGTAAAGTGCCCTTTATCGACGTGCGCGACATCGCCGAAGTCGCCGCGCACGTGCTCAAAAACCCAGCCGCACACGCAGGACAGGCGTACACGTTGACAGGCGCAAAAGCCCTGAGCAATCAAGAAGCCATTGCACTTATTAGCCAAGCCATCAAAAAACCGATTGAGCTTATACACATCCCTGAGACCGCAGCCGCAGAATCCATGAGCGACATGGGCATGCCAGAGTATGTGGTTGGGCTAATGAGCAGCCTCAACCAAATCATTGCCGCAGGCTATGTGGCGGAAGTCACCGATACCGTGGCGCAAATTTTAGGCAAACCTGCACGGAGTTTTGAATCCTTTGTACAGGAGCATCAGGCGTGTTGGTTGTGATGCAACAGTGAACGCAGTTAGAAACACAAAAAGGCAGGTACACCCTGCCTTTTTTGCTTTTCAAATTGAAGTTACGGAATCAATCGATTAAGACCATTTGATTGCAGGTGAAGGATTTTGGCTGGCTGGTCAAAAGATATAGGAAAAGGATGGAAAGTTTGGGGGCGTGGGGGTATGATGACGGGAGTTTTGGTCAGTCTCGAGAAACACATGGAGTCTGCCCTCTTGATTTGGGCGGTGGTGGTGGCTTGGGGCGTGGTGTTAGCGATTATTAAAGATTTTGCTTTACGCATTGCGTAAAGTAAACGTTATCGGTCATTCTAAAACAGCAACAGTGCTAACAAAATAGTAAAAGACAAAAATGAAATTAACATCCGTATCAATAAAAAATTTCCGTTGCTATGCAGACGAAACCAAAGTTGCTATTGACGACCTGACAACCTTCATAGGAAAAAACGACATTGGTAAATCTACAATTTTAGAAGCATTAGAAATTTTCTTTAACAATGACACAGTTAAAATAGAAAGTGGAGATGCAAACATTTATAGCGGTAGCGATGAAGTCACAATTACTTGTGAGTTCAAAGATTTACCAACAGAATTGACAGTTGATGCTACTTCTCCAACCACACTTGCTGACGAGTTTTTATTATCAAGTGAAGGTACTTTAAAAATTCAAAAGGTTTTTGCTTGTGGAAAAGCGACACCAACATTTGAAGCATACATAATTGCAAACCACCCAACTGTTGCTGGAGCTGAAAATCTTCTTGAACTAAAGGAAAAAGAACTTCAAACAATAATTAAGCAAAAAGGGTTAGACAGTTCACTTAAAGGTAATCCAACGATGAGAAAAGCGATTTGGAACTCCTTCGATAATTTGGAACTTAAAGAAATTTCAATACCCGTAAGTAAACCCAAAGAGGATGGTAAAAGAATTTGGGAGCAAATTGAATCTCATTTGCCAATATTTGCATTGTTCCAAAGCGACAGAAATAGCCAAGACAAAGACAAGGAAGTTCAAAACCCAATGAAAGCAGCGATTGCTACCGCAATCGCTGAGGTTAAAGCGGATTTAGAAAAAATACAAAATAAGGTTCGTGAGAAAGCCGAAGAAATTGCAGCAACCACTCACGAAGCATTGAAAACAATTGACCCACAATTAGCCAATAAACTAGCCCCAGAATTTACACCACCAACACCTGCAAAATGGACAAGTCTGTTTTCAATCAATATGGACACTGATGACGGGATACCACTTAACAAAAGAGGTAGTGGAGTTAGAAGGATGATACTTGTCAGCTTCTTTAAAGCAGAAGCCGAGAGACGACTAAAAACTTCAAACAAAAGAAGTATTATATATGCTTTAGAAGAACCTGAAACAGCCCAGCATCCAAACAATCAAAAAATTCTAATAGACTCTTTTCGGGCATTATCAGAAGAAAATGGCTGTCAAGTAATATTGACAACTCATAGCCCTGGCTTGGCTTCTGAACTTCCAGCAAGTAGCATTAGATTTATTGACAGAGACGAACACGGAAAACCCTTTGTTGAATATGGCGTTGACGTTTTTGCAAAGGTTGCAAACGCACTAGGCGTAACTCCCGACAGTAGAGTTAAAGTTCTTATTTGTGTTGAAGGACCTACTGATGTTGCTGCACTCAAATGTTTAAGCCGAGCATTACACATAGAAAATAATACACTTATTGACTTATCAACAGACCCTCGAATTGCATTTGTTTTGATGGGAGGTTCAACACTAAAACATTGGGTTAATGAACATTATTTAAAAGGATTAGGATGCAAAGAATGCCATATCTATGATAATGATGTGGCTTCCTATTCTTCATCTATAACCGAAGTAAATTTAAGAACTGACGGTTCTTGGGGTGCTTTAACTCAAAAACACGAAATAGAAAGTTATTTACACAGTGACGCAATCAAAGACGCTTATGAAGTCGAAGTAGTTGTTACTGATTATCCATCGGCAGACAAAAAAGGTGTTCCAAAATTATTTGCGGAGGTATTCTCAGCCAAGATGGGATTTGATGGTGTAATGGGAGACACAAAAGCAAAAGTATATCTTGCAAACAAGGCTTTCCCTGAGATGACAGCAAAAAGAATTAAGGAACGAGATACAGAAAACGAAATAGAAGGATGGTTAAAAAGAATAGAAGCAATGCTCAAATAATAACAATAATTAAAACCGCATATTGAAACGACAGACCACAAACGGAATGAAAGAAGAACGAACCGATAAGAGCGGTTTGCAAAAATCAATGGGGTAAAAATCAATGGCAAAATCAATGGGGTCAGACTCCATTGATTCCAACTTTTGACTTCTACAACGCCCCCGCCAACTTCGGCGGCACCCCAAAATACGCCTTAAAATCCCGACTCAGTTGCGCTGCGCTGCCGTAGCCGACTTGCTCGGCGGTTTGGTTGACGTTTTGGCCTTCTACGGTGAGTAGGTGGCGGGCGCGCATGAGGCGTAGGGTTTTGGTGTATTGCACGACTGAGTGGCCAGTGAGTTGTTTGAAGTGGCGGTTGTAGCTGGCGGTGCTCATGTGGGCTTGTTGGGCGAGTTCGGGCACGCTGGGGTTGCGTTGTAGGTTTTGGTTGAGGTATTCGAGGGTTTGCGCCACGCGGTTTTGTGGGGTAGAGCGGTTGAGGTGGTTGAGTAGGACAGTGCTGTTGGCGTCTTGCAGGACGTGGTAGCACAGTTCGCGGACGTAGAGCGCACCGAGCACGCTGCCTGCTTGCGGTTGGTTGATGACGGTGAGTATGCGCTCAAGCACTTCATACATAGGTTCTGTTATCGGCAGTGGCTCGACGCCTGAGCGTTCAGACGATTCGTCGGGCAAAGCTTTACTTGCCATCATTTGCGCGGCCAAGCTCGATAGTTCGGCCACGTCTAAATGCACAAATATGCCCAGTAGCGGCTCGTCATTTTGCACATAGGTTTCACATTCAAAGTGGATGGGCAGGCCAATCGCGAGATAATGCCCCGCGCCGTACTGAAAGCGGCGCTCGCCCATATAGCCGATTTTGTGCCCTTGAAAGATAAATACCAGACCAAACGGGTAGGCTTGTACGTGTCGCGGCATGGCGCACTGTGACCAAAAAACCTGTACATTGGGTATGGCGGTGTCTTTTAAGCCTTGTGCATCTGAGTTGGTGAAGGCGTGTAGCGGTTGTGTATTAAGCATAACAAATCGTTTAAAATCGGTGTGATTAATTATGACATGAATATGTCTATTTTTTCTATCATTAAATTAATCCTTGATTGAATTTGTCATGTTTTTGTTTGGTTTGGTGGTTTAAAAAATCTACCTTGTTAGCGATAATAACGACTTTGTTAAACACCACAAAGGATTGTTATATGACACAAGCTCATGATGTGACCATCAACCCGACCGCTCAGAAAATTGCCGCTGCATTCACCCAACCATACCGCACTAAGATGCCCAAAACGCCATTGGACTACGGCATGGCATTTGAGGAGGTGAGTTTTTTATCTGAGGATGGTTTGCAGCTGAGTGCTTGGTTGATGCCCAATAGCGGGGATAAGTTGGCGATTTTGAATCATCCGCTGTATTGCTCCAAGTATGGTTTTGTCCCCGAAGGTGATATTGCGCAGTTGGTCCCTGTGCATGTTGAGTTTTTAAAAACCGTGAAGCATTTGCACGATGCTGGTTTTTCGATTTTGTTTTATGATTTTCGCAACCATGGCCAAAGCGAAGCGTCTAAAGATGGCTTTACGGGCATTGGTTATTATGAATGGCAAGACGCAGTGGGCGCGATGCGCTATGTGGCGCAGGATGAGCGTTTAAAATCGATGGATGTGGCTTTGGTCAGTCATTGCATGGGCGCGAATTCGTCGATTCGTGCAATGTCTTTGCACCCTGAGTTGTTTGAAAAAGTCAAAGTCATGGTGGCGGTGCAGCCGATCAATATGCGCTATATGGCGGAGAAGTTTATCCCGATTTTTGGCGGTGGTGCAACGGTAGATGATGTGGATGAGGCGATGCAACAATTGGCGGGTTTTTCTTTGAACGAAATGTCGCCTTATGCGTATTTAAAAGACATTAAAGTGCCAGTGCTGTACTCTCAAGTGCGTCAAGACGTCATCACCGACCCCGCTGATTTAAAGTACATTGTTGAACACACACCGACCGAGAAAAAAATGGTTTGGATTGAGGGTGAGCTCAATCGCTTTGATGGCTACAACTACTTTGGCGATAATCCAGCCGAGATGTTGGACTGGATTCGCCGATTCATTTAAGACGGAAATTTTTATACGTAAACAAAGTTAATCATCCAAGGAGAATATTATGACAATTATCAATGCTTATGCGGCCAATCAGGCCAATGGCAAGCTGGAGCCTTTTAGTTACGACGCGGGTGTGCTGGGTGCACACGACGTGGAAATTGATGTGCAGTATTGTGGCATTTGCCACTCTGATTTGAGCATGCTCGATAATGAATGGGGCTTTACTCAGTATCCATTCGTCGGTGGACATGAAATCACGGGTACGGTCGCGGCCGTCGGTTCACATGTGAAACATTTACAAGTTGGGCAGTGGGTGGGGCTGGGTTGGCATGCGAGTTATTGTAATACCTGTCATGAGTGTATGTCGGGCGACCAAAATCTATGCACAACAGCGCAGGGCACGATAGTGGGGCGACACGGTGGTTTTGCTGATAAAGTTCGTGCCAACGCCGCCAGCGTGGTGGTGTTGCCCGAGGGTGTGGATGCGGCGAGTGCTGGGCCTTTGTTTTGCGGTGGGATTACGGTGTTTAACCCGATGGTGCAGTTTGATGTCAAACCGACCGACAGCGTGGCGGTCATCGGCATTGGTGGTTTGGGACACATGGCGGTGCAGTTCTTGCACGCTTGGGGTTGCAAAGTCACGGCTTTTACCTCCAGCGAAGCCAAAACGAAGGAAGCACTAGAGTTAGGCGCAGATGACACCATCAATTCACGCGACCCTGCGGCACTTTCGGCAGCCGCTGGGCGATTTGATTACATCATTTCGACTGTGAACGTGAAGTTGGATTGGAACGCCTATGTGGGCACGCTCAAACCACGCGGGCGTTTGCACTTTGTCGGCGCAACCTTAGAGCCATTGGATTTGAATGTATTCCCGCTGCTAATGGGACAACGCTCGGTATCAGGCTCGCCTGTCGGTAGCCCATCAACGATTGCTAAAATGCTTGATTTTGCCAAACAGCATCAGATTAAACCCATGGTCGAGATGTTTGATTTCAAAGACATCAATGCAGCTATTGACCGCGTGCGCAGTGGCCAAGCGCGTTATCGTGTGGTTTTGAAACGATAACCTACCTTGATTTTTTCTGCTGTTTTTAGACAAAAATGAGTCTTAGGACTTGTTTTTGTTGGGTAATGTGATGTTGTTAAAATACTATTTTTGCTCAACCAGATGTTGGTTTTCTCTTTGCTGGTGAGGTGCAAAGCGGGCAAACAATTGATTAAATACGCGTATCAAATTAACGTGTTTTGGCTTTTAAATGACAATATCAAATTAAAACTATTTTTGTATCAAACTAAACGCCCCGCTACTCGAACTCCTTTATAATAGAACCCGATTATTTCAATCAGGCGACCGATGCGTCGCCTGTTTCATTTCATTTTTTGTTTAAGGAATGGTTGTGAGTATACCTTCGCCTGTGGAAGCATCCCATTTAATGCCCGTGTTTAGCCGTTTGCCTGTTGCATTTGCTTCGGGGCAAGGTGTGTGGTTGACTGATGTGAATGGGCAGTGGTATTTGGATGCGTTGTCGGGGATTGCTGTTAATGGATTGGGCCACAATCATCCTCGATTGGTGGCGGCATTGCAACAGCAGGTGACGCAATTAATTCATGTGTCGAATTTGTATGATGTACCGCAACAGCATGAATTGGCCAATGCACTGGCCAAACGTGCAGGAATGTCACAGGTGTTTTTTGCCAATAGTGGTGCAGAAGCCAATGAAGGAGCCATCAAGCTGGCTCGATTGTTTGGCTTGCAACAAGGTCGTGAGAATGCAAAAATCATTGTGATGTCTGATGCATTTCATGGGCGCACAATGGCAACCTTAAGTGCCACCGGTAATGAAAAGGTGCAAAAAGGTTTTGCGCCATTGGTAAGTGGTTTCGTCCGTGTGCCGTTCAATGATGTATCGGCGATTCGTGCATTGACCTCAGACAAAGAAGTCACAGCCGTGATGCTTGAAGTGATTCAAGGTGAAGGCGGTATTCTGTGCTTGGCGGATGGGGCTTTGACTCAGATTAGACAAGTTTGTGATGAAAACAACTGGTTGCTCATCATTGACGAGGTGCAAACTGGTGTGGCACGCACGGGTCGCTGGTTTGCTCATCAACATGAGGGTGTGACGCCAGATGTGATGACGCTTGCCAAAGGCCTGGGTTCTGGTGTGCCTGTCGGTGCATTGTTGACGCACGACCGTGCAAATGATGTTTTTCACGTTGGTGCACATGGTACGACGTTTGGTGGCAATCCTTTGGCGATGGCCGCTGGTTTGGCCACCTTGTCAGCGATTGAAGCTGAGGGGTTGTTGGACAATGCGCAGCGTCAAGGCGTGGCCATACGCGATGGTTTGAGTGCAGCACTGGCTGATGAAATGTCAGCGGGTTTGATTATGGACATTCGTGGGCGTGGTTTGATGATTGGGATTGAGTTGGCTCGACCGTGCACAGAGTTGGTCAAGCAAGCTTTGGCTGTTGGTTTGCTGATTAATGTCACACACGATACGGTGGTGCGCTTATTGCCTCCGCTGATCATCAATGATGAAGAGTCCGCTGAGCTGGTGCAACGATTGTCCTCGTTGATTAAAGTTTTTTTAAGTCGTGCATCTTAATTTCTTTTTTATTTCATTAGCGTCACCTTAAATTATGAACACACCGGTTAAACACTATCTACAATTTTCAGATTTCACAAAAGATGAATACGATTACATCATCAGCCGCACGACAGAGTTGAAGCGTCGTTTTAAGGCTTATGAAACATGGCATCCTTTGCACGACCGCACATTGGCGATGATTTTTGAGAAAAGCTCAACGCGCACACGCTTGTCGTTTGAAGCAGGAATTTTTCAATTGGGTGGTCATGCGGTGTATCTTAACACCAAGGACACGCAGCTTGGGCGCGGTGAGCCTGTCGAGGATGCGGCGCAGGTCATCTCGCGCATGACCGACATCATCATGATTCGCACGTTTGGACAGGACATCATTGAACGTTTTGCGGCGAATTCGCGTGTGCCTGTGATCAATGGTTTGACAAATGAATACCATCCTTGCCAAGTGCTGGCCGACATTTATACCTATGTGGAAGAGCGGGGCGACATCACTGGTAAGACCGTTGCTTGGGTGGGGGACGCGAACAACATGAGTTACACGTGGATTCAAGCGGCGCGTGTGTTGAATTTTCATTTGAACATCAGCACCCCCAAAGGTTATGAGCTTGATGACAAAATGATTTCAGAAGCAGACCGTCCGTTCTTCACGGTGTTTTCCAATCCTGCCGATGCGTGCCAAGGGGCGCACATCATCACGACCGATGTGTGGACCAGTATGGGTTATGAAGCCGAGAATGAAGTCCGCATGGCGGCATTCAAAGACTTTAAGGTGACGGCAGCGATGATGAAGTCAGCTGAGCCTGATGCCTTGTTTATGCACTGTTTGCCTGCACATCGTGGTGAGGAGGTGGATGCGGAAGTGATTGATGGTGCGCAAAGCGTGGTGTGGCAAGAAGCCGAGAACCGTTTGCATGTGCAAAAAGCGGTGATGGAGTATTTGCTGCGCGGTCGCTTTGAGTAATGCTTTGACGGCAAGATACGTTAATTAAAAATGCCTGCTTTACATCAAAGCAGGCATTTTCTTATGCAGCAACCAGTGGCATGGTCCAAATTTTATAGGCGATGGTCCACATGATGATGCCAATCACGCACTCCAATATCACCCAAGTTTTCGATTTGGCAAACAGTGGTGTGAGCAGGCGTGCACCAAACCCCAGAGACAAAAACCAGACAAATGATGCGGTAGAAGCTCCTAGCGCATAATAAAAATGGTTCGGTGTGTATTGTGCGCCTATGCTGCCAATGAGCAAAAAAGTGTCCAAATAAACGTGTGGGTTGAGTAACGTAAAACCAAGGCAAGTCAAGACAGCTGCCTTTAGAGAAATATTTTGTGCCAAAGGTGCATCGGCATTGGGTTGCGCATGATGATAGGCGTTATAAAACGCGCGCGCGCCATAAAACAGTAAAAAAGCGACGCCGATATAGCGCACAACATTTAATGCCGTTGGGTTACTGGTGAAAGTCGCACCAGCGAATGCCACACCCAGTACGATTAAAATGGCATCCATGGTGGCGCATAGAAGAGCGACAGGCAATACATGCTGCTTTAATAGGCCGAGTTTGAGGACGTAGGCATTTTGTGCGCCGATTGGGATGATGAGGCTGAGCCCCATGAAAAAACCAGCAATGATGGCTACTGTCATTTATTGTCTTTCTTGCTTTTGTCTGCTGCACTGAGAAAGGCGTCGGAGAAGAAAGAGTTTTCGGCCAGATTGCGTTCTTGGGTAAATGCCTCATGTGCGGCACGAACCATGACGGGCGCACCACATGCGTAGATGTCGTGCTCAGACAAGTCGGCAAAATCATCCATAACCGCTTGATGAACCATGCCTGTGCGACCTTGCCAATTGTCTTCTGGAAGGGCATCTGAAATCACGGGGATGTACTTGAAGTTCGGGATGTCTCGCGCCCATTGTTCTGCTAACTCATTGAGGTACAAATCATGAGGGCGACGCACTCCCCAGTAGAAACTAATGGGGCGAATGATGTAGTTGGCTTGCATTTCTTCAACAATGGCTTTGATGGGTGCAAAGCCTGTACCTGAAGCCAAGAATATTAAATCTTTACCCGAGTCTTGTAAAAAAAACGTACCCAAAGGTCCTTCGACCCTCAGAATATCACGCTCTTTCATTGATGAAAATAACTGATCTGTGAATACACCGCCGGGCATGTGGCGGATGTGCAGCTCTAAAACTTTGTCATTGACACGAGGTGCACAAGCCATTGAGTAGCTGCGGCGCGTACCATCACGCAAAATGAAATCAATGTATTGACCGCCGCGATACTCAAAAACATCATTCGCGGGTAGTTGTAAATCCACCAACATGATGTCGCCTGCCTCGGTGGCGCGTTTCATCGATAGGATTCGTGTGGGTAGTTTCTTGATAGGGTAAGTGCCCGCAGAAATTACTCGTGCTTCAATGGTCACATCAGAGGTGACCGTGGTGTGGCAGAGTAAGGCGACACCCGCTGCTTTTTCGTCGTCAGTGATGGCATTACTTCGATCATCGTGCACCACATCACCATTCACAATGACGGATTTGCATGAGCCGCACGCGCCATCTTTACAGCCATAGGGCAGCACAACATTGGCGCGCAGTGCTGCATCAAGAATGGTTTCAGAGGCTTCGATGGGAAATGTGTCGTTTGAAGGCAATACAGTGATGGTGTGGGTCATGATGAGGGAGAATGGGTTGAAAATTTAGTCCGACATTGTACCATTCGAGGCAAAAAAAGCCCAGCATCGTGAGAGGCTGGGCAAATTCTCTTTTTGGTAAAAGAGAAGAGGGTTTGGCTGCATGTTTTTGGCGCAAGCAAAAACACACAAAATGTATGAGGTATTAGTTTACTCGTTTTTGTAACGAGAGATATTTAAATCAGCAGATTCGATGTCAGGGGTTTTTGCGCTCATCAAGTCTGCCACAACTCGTGCGGAGCCGCAAGCCATCGTCCAGCCGAGCGTGCCGTGACCTGCGTTCAGCCAAAGGTTTTTGATAGGAGTTTCGCCAATGATCGGTGTCGAATCTGGTGTAACAGGGCGAAGACCAGTCCAAAAACTTGCTGCTTTTGTATCGCCCGCATTCGGGTACAAGTCGTTGATCACCATTTCGAGTGTTTCGCGTCGTGAAGCAATCAGGCTTTTGTCGTAGCCACGTAATTCGGCCATGCCGCCGACCCGAATGCGGTTATCAAAACGAGTGACGGCAACTTTATACGTTTCGTCCAGCACTGTAGATTGTGGGGCGCGGGATTCATCAATGATGGGCAGTGTGATTGAGTAACCTTTGATGGGGTATATCGGCACATCAAGTTGACCCTTTAACAACAGAGGTGTGTAGACGCCCAGTGTGCACAAAACCGCATCAGCAGACAGCACTTCGTTACTACAGCGAACGCCTGTGACGGTTGCGGTGCTGGCGTTGTCAATCACCAAGTCTGTAATTGTGGTGTTGAATTTAAATTGCACGCCGATGGATTGGCATAAATCTGTTAAATGCTCAGTGAATAGCTGGCAATCACCCGTTTCGTCATTGGGTAAGCGTAATCCGCCCACGAGTGGCACTCGGCTATTGGCCAGTGCAGGTTCGGCATTCAGGAGTGTTTTTGAGTCCAGTAATTCGTAAGGCACGCCAAGCTCTTGCAGTACCTTGATGTCTTTCTCTGCGGCGTCGAGCTGTGTCTCCGAGCGAAAGACCTGAGTAGTACCTTGTTCGCGGCCTTCGTACGCAATGCCTGTTTGAGCACGCAGCTCAATCAGCATGTCACGCGAGTATTCAGCGAGGCGCACCATACGTGATTTATTGCGGGTGTAGTGTGCTTCGTCGCAGTTTTTTAGCATGGATAGCATCCATTTCACCTGACCGAGCGTCCAGTCTGGTCGTATAGTGAGCGGTGAATTTTTGGCAAACATCCACCTCATGGCTTTGGCTGGAATGCCGGGCGCTGCCCATGGTGAAGCATAACCTGGTGAAATTTGCCCCGCGTTCGCAAAGCTGGTGTCTAAGGCCGAACCAGAGTGGCGGTCAATCACAGTGACCTGATGTCCTTGCTTTGCCAAATAATACGCACTCGTGACTCCAATGACGCCACTGCCCAATACGATGATGTTCATGGTTGTTCCAATTGGTGATGCGGTTTTTTGCATGAGTTGGAAATTTCCCAACGTGTTCATAAAAACCACAAGCTCTACGATAGTTTTTGCTATGATATTAAAAATTTGTTAGAATTACTTACTGAAGAAAATACAGAAAAAGCAAAAACCTACTTTTTCTTGGCTTTTACTCGTTTTCTTAATGATTAATTTGAAAATGATTGGTGTTTTATGCGCGTAGAAAAAAAAACCAGCAAAACCTTGGACAAAATTGACCGCCGTATCCTCAGCATACTCCAAAATGATGGACGCATCGTCATGACCGATTTGGCTGAGCAGGTTGGCTTGTCACTCACCCCTTGTATTGAGCGGGTGCGCCGACTAGAGCGTGAGGGCATTATTATGGGCTATCATGCACGCTTAAATCCGCGTGAGCTTGGGGCGTCTTTGTTGGTGTTTGTTGAAATCAGTTTAAAAGACATGGCCAACGGCAAGTTCGAAGAGTTCCGTCGTGGTGTGCTCGAGGTCGAGCAGGTGCAAGAGTGCCACCTCGTCTCTGGCGACTTCGATTACCTAATTAAGGCACGTATTCGTGAAATGAGCGAATACCGTCAATTACTTGATGTGCTTTTGCGCTTACCGGGTGTGGCCAACTCAAAAAGTTATGTGGTGATGGAAGAAGTGAAGGAGACTTTGTCTTTGTCCCTTAATCAATCTGCCACTGGTTCCCCCATGATGCAGGCGTGATGTGTGTATTTCTTGCACAAATTGATAAAAAATCAGTATAATACCGAGTTTACAAGTTTATTCTCGTTGAATGTCGTGTCCCATTTGGCGAGGTTTTTAGAAGTAGTTGAGTGAATATTGATGTTCAACATTCATTAAAGATTAAAGGAATTAACATGGTAGTGATTCGTATGGCTCGCGGCGGTTCTAAAAAGCGTCCTTTTTTTAACATCGTGGCAGCTGATTCACGCAACCGTCGTGACGGTCGTTACATCGAGCGCGTTGGTTTTTATAACCCACTCGCCGCTGAAGGTGTCGAAGGTTTGCGTATCGCCGCAGATCGTTTGGCTTACTGGCAAGGCGTTGGTGCTCAATTGAGCCCAGCAGTTGCTCGTTTGGTCAAAACAGTTAAACCAGCTTAATTAAAGCATGGTGGCGTTTAAACCAAAGCGTGCAGCACAAGCAGCACGCGATACACAAAACGTCAGCACTCCAAACGATTTAATCGTCGTCGCCCGCTTAGGTGTGGCGTATGGCGTGAAGGGATGGATTAAAATCCATCCCTTTTCGCATTCGCCTGATGCGTTAGAGAACGCGGGGGTTTGGTGGCTGGCTCCGTATTTGCCGAATCAAACTGATGTGCCTTTGTCTGCGTGGCAGGCGGTTGAGGTGCAAACGATTAAACCTCACAGTGATGAATGGGTGGCGGTGTTTGCTGATTGGGATGACCGAAGTATTGCAGAGAACCACAAAGGCTGGCAGGTCGCGGTTTCTCGTGCTGACTTTCCGAACACGGATGACAATGAGTTCTACTGGGTTGACTTGATTGGGGCGACAGTGGTGAATCACGCTGGTGTGACGCTCGGTGTGCTACAAGGTTTGCTCGAATCCGCCGCACATCCTGTGATGCAAATCACGGGTGAGGGCGGTGAGTATTTGATTCCATTTGTTGGCGCGTTTGTCGGTGAGGTTGATACAACAGCGAAAATCGTCAATGTTGAATGGGATGTGGACGCGACAGCCTGATGTTCTCTGAGTGTTTCGCTCGTTGTGATGTGGAGACGCGATTTATCGCGTTTTCTGTTTTTTGCGGCAGGCTTTAATTGGTTTGAATGTGGTGATTGACTTCTCCACGTTTTTGTATCAGAACCTTATCAGCATTGATGGTTTGGTGATGCACATTGATTCGTTAGGTAAGTATGACCATTGCTCTTGATATCATTACGCTGTTCCCCGATATGTTCACCGCGCTCACGAGTGAGGGTGTAGTCAGTCGTGCGTTTAAAAATGGCATGGTGGACGTCAAGTTTTGGAGTCCACGCGAATTCACGAGTAACGTGCACCAAACAGTCGATGATCGCCCTTACGGTGGCGGCCCAGGGATGGTAATGATGGCCGCGCCGCTGGCTGCAGCGATTGATGCGGCACGCGATCGACAAAGCTCGCTGGGGCATGTGCCGCATGTGATTTATCTCTCGCCTCAGGGCAAAAAACTCACGCAGAGCTGGGTTGCGAGCACACTGGCTCAGCTGCAGCGCACGGATGCCGCGCCGCGTGGTTTGATTGTGTTGTGTGGACGCTACGAAGCGATTGATGAGCGATTGTTTGAGTTGGGTTTGATTGATGAGGAATTGAGTGCGGGTGATGTGGTGGTGTCAGGTGGCGAATTACCCGCTATGCTGATGCTCGATGCGCTGCTGCGATGCGTCTCTGGTGTGTTGAATGATGAGCAATCGGCGCAACAAGATTCGTTTTCAGATGGTTTGCTTGATTGTGCGCACTACACTCGCCCCGAAGTTTTTGCCGATTTGGTTGTGCCAGACGTGCTTTTATCGGGAAATCATGCTAAAATCGCTGTCTTTCGTCGAGAGCAGCAATTGCTGGTGACGCTGCGTAAACGTCCTGATTTAATCGCGGCGGCGCGTGAACAGGGGTTACTCTCTGCGGCGGATGAAAAGTTTTTGATGAAACAATGAGTTTCATTGAGATGGGGGTGAGTCCGATCGGATTCACCATGATTGTAAAATCCATCCTCTGGTTGTCCATAATTAAAACCGACAGCACACGATGGTTACGGAGTTAAACATGAACTTGATTCAAATTTTAGAGCAAGAAGAAATCGCTCGCTTGGGTAAAACCATTCCTGAATTCGCACCTGGTGACACAGTGATTGTCAGCGTGAATGTGGTTGAGGGTACACGTAAACGTGTGCAAGCATACGAAGGCGTGGTCATCGCTAAACGCAACCGTGGCTTGAATTCTTCTTTCATCGTGCGCAAGATTTCTTCTGGCACTGGCGTTGAGCGTACATTCCAATTGTACTCCCCAGTCATTGCCAACATCGAAGTGAAACGCCGTGGTGATGTGCGTCGCGCTAAGCTGTACTACCTGCGTGATCGTTCAGGTAAGTCTGCGCGTATTAAAGAAAAATTGCCTGCACGTAAAGTGAAAGTGGCAACGACTCCTGCGGTTTAATACAACATGTATTAACTGGCTGAGCCGAAAAAGCGCATCTCATCGAGTTGCGCTTTTTTTATGAGAGTAAATGATGAAACTCCCCGTATTTAATCCACGTGAAATCCCCAGTCGCTCACTGACTACAATTGATGATACGAGTTCCTTGCTTCCTCTGCTCAGTCGCGGCCAGATTGAAAAAGCATTGAGTGCCCAAAATGATGCGTTACTGATGCAGCGTGTAAAAAGCTCAGCTTTTTTGCATCGAGATACTCATCAAGTAAACGAGCCGCGCGATGCCGCGGTGTTGATTTTGTTGGTCGAGCAGGAAGAGGGTTTGGAGGTGGTGTTTACCGTGCGTGCGAGTCATCTGCGCCATCATGCGGGACAAATTAGTTTTGTCGGTGGTGCGGTTGAAACGGGCGAAGAGGCATTAGCGGCAGCATTGCGTGAGGCTCGGGAGGAAATTGGCTTGGATGTGCAGCCTGTGACCGTGTTAGGTATGTTGCCCATTTACCACACCATCACAGGGTTTGCGGTTACGCCGATTGTCGCGTGTGTTTCGGCGCATGATTGGGGTGTACAGAACTTGACGGTTGATGCGTGTGAAGTTGACCATGTGTTCACTGTGCCGTTGTCGGTGCTGCTCAATCCAGACTTAGTCCATGTGCATGAGTATGAGTGGGAGAATGCTTTGCGACAGTATTACAGTGTGACGTATGGCGAATATTTTATTTGGGGCGCGAGCATGGCCATGCTGCGCAACTTGGATGTATTGTTGCGTTTGGTTGCGTAGGCGCAATAATCCCGTGATGCAAATGCTCAAAACTCAATGGCTTTGCGCTACAATACACCCATGTTAATTGTCTGCTAAATAGACTTTCGATTGAACGATGAATAAGGAGACAACATGAGTCTTATCGCCATACTGGGTGCTTTGTTGCTTGAGCAAATTTTCCCCCTGAGTAGTTACACCAAGCTGCGCTTATCACTGCGCAACGCCATTGATTTCATTGAGCGCGCTTTGGCGTCCGACGATGCCAAACCATGGCAGATATTTTGGTTCATCACGCTGGTGGGTGCTTTGCTTGCGGGTTTGCTGGGATTGATTTTTACGCAAATCAACTGGTTGTTGGGTTTGGCCTTTACATTGATTTTGTTGTATTTGACTCTGGGCATTCGTCAGTTCAGCCACTTTTTTACCAAAATCCGCGTGGCGATTAATGCAGGGCAAGGCGATGTGGCGCGTACCGAGCTGGCGGCATGGTTACACGAAGAAGCTGAAATCACAGGTTACCGTGGCAATGTCGTGCCTGAGAAATTATCTGACACCGAAGTGATTCGCCAGTCACTTGAGTTGGCTCTGTTGTCGAGCTTGCGTTATGTGTTTGGTGGTTTGTTTTGGTTTTTGGTTTTCGCCATCGTTGGTTTAGGGCCTGCTGGTGTGGTGTTTTATCGTTTGTCTGATTTGGTGTCACGTCGCTGGATTCTGCGTGCCGATGGTAAACGAGATGCTTATACACGTTATGCACGTAAAATGATGAGCTGGATTGAGTTCTTACCCGCTCGTTGTGCGGCAATGATTTATGCTGTGGTCGGTAACTTCGAGGATGCGATGCACTGCTGGCGCACACAAGCCCAGAAGCTGCGTGGTCTGGGCGAGACAGATGCAGCCGCTGTTATATTGACCTCTGGTGCTGGTGCGCTCAATATCACTTTGCGTGACGGTGTGATGGTAAAGAATGACATGCCTATGGATGAGCATGAGCAAGCATTGTACGGTGAGACAAAGCCAATGACTGATGTGGCTAAGGACGATGAGCTGACCATTGCTGGCCAAATTGGTGTGGGGGCAGTACCGGATGTGCGCAGTTTACAAAGTGCGATTGGTGTTTTTTGGCGCTCGATGTTGTTCGTTTTAGGGGTGTTGTTGTTGTTGACTCTGAGCAAAGCATTGGGTTGAGTCTTTATTCCAATAAAAACCCGCAGAAGCCATTTCTGCGGGTTTTTTGTTGTCTATTGAAGTCTCGACATGGTTTTATAGCCAAGCTTGAATCCACGCCCAGCCTTGTGGCCAATCACCCAAACCGCTTTCCGAGTTGATGTGCCCCTTCGAGCCAATATTGATTAAAGTACTGCCCCACTGTGCGGCACAGTTCTGTGCATACTCGATTGAGCCATAAACATCATTGTCGCTGGCAATGACCAACGTAGGGAATGGCAGGGATGCTTTCGTGGATGGAAAAAATCCCTGAGCACTTTGCGGAAATGCTTCGCCATCAGGGTCAGGTGGTGCGACGAGTAGGGCGCCTTTGACCTTAGCCAAGACTTCAGCAGGTGCACGTCTGGCCAGTTCTGCCGTGAGCAGGCAGCCCAAGCTGTGTGCTGCAATCACGATGTCACCATCATGGTTCATGATGTGTTGCATCAGCGTGTCATACCACTGGGCGCAAACGGGATTTTCCCAATCAGATTGAACCACCCGCAGTACATTGGGATGTGATCGTTCCCAAAGACTTTGCCAATGGTTTTCACTGGAGTTTTGATAACCCGGTAAAAGCAGCACTTGGGTGGTCATGGTTTTCCTTAAAGAAACCACGGTGCGCATCAAAGGACGCGACCGTGGATGATTGTTGGCAATCAGTTTTTGTCACTGGCGGTGGTGATGCTCATTTTCCAGAGCTTTTTATCACGCCACACATTGAGCGCAAAGGTTGTACCTGGTGCACTGTTACCAATCAAACGCGCAAAATCTCGTGCATCGTTGATGGCGCTGCCGTTGGCTTCAAGCACCACATCACCAGCTTGTAGGCCTGCTTTGTCAGCCGCTGAGCCTTGCTCAATGCCATTGATCAAAACCCCTTTGGGTTCTTTTAAACCGAGGACTGTGGCATTTTCAGTAGAAATGTCTTGGATGCTGACACCGATTCGGCCACGATTGACTTTGCCGCTGCTGCGAATTTGATCCGCTACTTTAAGCGCGTCATTGATGGGAATGGCCAATGCCACACCAGCGAATGCACCGTTGCTGGACAGAATTTGACTGTTGATGCCGACCACGTTACCAGAGGTGTCCACCAAAGGGCCACCAGAGTTACCAGGATTGACCGCCGCATCGGTTTGTATGAATGAGACAAAGTCGCCTGTATCACGATTGATGGCACTCACAATACCTGCTGTAACGGTGTTTTGTAAGCCAAAAGGAGAACCCGCGGCCATGACCCATTGCCCCACTTTGAGTTGATCTGAGTTGGCTGGGGTGAGTACAGGGAAATTACTGCCTTCGATTTTGAGCACGGCAACATCGGTGCGCTCGTCGCTGCCGATGAGTTTGGCTTTGTATTCTTTCTTGTCATTGAACGTGACAGAGATGCTGCTTGCGCCGTTGACGACGTGGTGATTGGTTAGAATATAACCATCTTTGGAAATGACAAATCCAGAACCGACACCACGTGGACGCTCACGGGGGGCTGAGTTGTTCGGTTGTGGGCGCTGCTGTTGGATTTGACAGATGGGGAAATCAGGCCAAATTTGGCAAATGGGGTCACTGCTCATTGCTCTGCTGCGTTGCTGGACTTGTTCTCTGGTGTTGATGCTGACCACTGCGGGTGAAACGTGTGCAACCAATGGTGTAAAGTCAGGCAAGCCTGTGACTAACGGTGTTGACGAGGTGGCAGGAGGCGTTACGGCGATTGGCTCAGGTGTTTGTGTGGCTGTTGCCGATTCTTGGGCTGAGCAACTGCTGAGAAATAAAAGACTGCTGATGAATAAACCACTTCGTATTGCGGTGTTTATGCGAGATGATGCATAGCGTGTGTTCATAAGATCTCCATATCAATCAAATATTAATGACAGATGATTTGCGGTTAAGAGATTTTGTCTCGGTAACCAAAAACTTGCAGCTTAATAACATGATTATAAATTAGGGCTTATTTCAACATCACAAGAGGTAGAAAAAATGAATGAGTAAAAAAAACAGCGCGATACGGTTCGCACTGTTTCGAGAGGTCATCATTGTCACCACTTACATATTGGTGTAGTTCGGGCCACCTGAGCCTTCGGGGGTGACCCAAACGATGTTTTGTGTGGGGTCTTTGATGTCACAGGTTTTGCAGTGAACACAGTTTTGTGCGTTGATTTGCAGTTTTTTCTGTCCTGCTGCTTCGATAAACTCATAGACGCCTGCTGGGCAGTAGCGTGCTTCTGGACCTGCGTATTTGGCCAGATTCACATTGACGGGCGCAGAGGCATCTTTGAGCGTTAAATGCGCGGGTTGGTTTTCTTCGTGATTCGTATTTGAGATAAAAACAGAACTCAAACGATCAAAGGTCAATACACCATCAGGTTTGGGGTACTGAATCGGCGAGCATTCAGCCGCAGGGCGAAGGCACTCGTGATCGGCTTGCTTGCGGTGAATCGTCCACGGGAATTTACCGCCCATGACTTTTTGCTCAATGCCTGTCATTAGTGTCGCGATGTTGCGGCCCTTTTTGAACCATTGCTTGAAGTTGCGGGCTTTCCAAAGTTCTGCTTTGAGCCACGAATCATGGAATTCCACTTCGTACTCAGGGACTTCGTCGCGTTCGCGGCCTTGCTCGATGGCGTGGGCGATGGTTTTCGCGGCCAACATGCCTGTTTTAATCGCAGCATGAGAGCCTTTGATGCGAGAAGCATTTAATGTACCAGCCTCGCAGCCCACTAACACACCACCTTTAAAGAACAACTGCGGCAACGACAAGATGCCGCCTGCTGTAATCGCACGTGCACCATAAGAGATGCGTTTACCAGCTTTGAGGTATTTCGCGATTTCGGGATGGGTTTTATAGCGTTGGAATTCTTCAAATGGTGATAAGTACGGATTTTGGTAATCAAGTCCGACGACCAAGCCAATCGCAATTTGATTATTATCCATGTGGTAGAGGAATGAACCACCGTAGGTGTCGTTGTCCAATGGCCAGCCAGCGGTGTGCAGCACCAAGCCTTCTTGGTGCTGCTCGGCGGGTACTTGCCAAACTTCTTTGATGCCAATGCCGTAAGCCTGTGGGTCACGGCCTTTATTCAAGTCGTATTTCGCCATCAAACGTTTGCCCAAGTGCCCACGAGCACCTTCAGCAAAAATCGTGTATTTCGCGTGCAGCTCCATGCCAGGTTGATAATGATCGGTGGGTTCGCCATCTTTGCCAATACCCACATCGCCTGTCACTACACCTTTGACTGCGCCGTTCTCGTCATACAAAATCTCTGCTGCGGCAAAACCAGGATAAACCTCCACACCCAACGCGTCAGCCTGTTCACCCATCCAGCGTGTGACATTTGCCAAACTGACGATGTAATTACCATGGTTTTGAAAACTCGCGGGCAGTAGCCAATTCGGGGTGGTTTTTGCACCTGTTTCGCTCAGGAACAAAAATTTATCTTCTGTGACAGCTGTATTGAGTGGCGCACCAAGTTCTTTCCAGTTCGGGAACAGCTCATTCATCGCAATCGGATCCATGACTGCGCCTGATAAAATGTGTGCCCCAATCTCTGAGCCTTTGTCAATCAGGCAAACGTTCAAGTTTTTGTTGATTTGCTTGAGATGAATCGCGCTCGCCAACCCCGCGGGGCCACCGCCGACAACGAGAACATCATACTCCATCACGTCGCGTTCGATGGTGGTGTCCATAGCTTGTACTCCTCATGTGAATTTTAGATGGCGCATGGTAACACAGTGTAAAGGCAATGCACAATTAAAGGAACGATCGTGCTTTTTAATTGTGTGTTTATTGTTCATGTCATTCAGCCAAGGATGAAAATATACTGCGGTGGTAGAAAAGTGATTATCAGTAACGGCTGCCTGCAAATGACGAGAATGACAAGCGGAATGTCTACGTCGAGGCTGTCTGTGCGTAGATTAAATCATATTTGTCATCATTACTGGACACGTAAATGAACGCTTCTTTGCCGACTAATTTGGGTTTGTGTTTGTTATCTGAATTATCAACTGGATATTCCTATGCATCCAGTGTTTTTGTTAACGCCTTAACTGCTATTGCGGAAATCAGTGCAGTAAATAGCATTCCACATAAGCCAATAATCACAGAAAGACATCGACTAATTGGATAATGCGGTGCGAAATCGCCATAACCGACTGTTAATCCCGTTATCAAAGAAAAGTAAATAGACTCATGCATGAGCCATCCCTCTAAAAAGCCAATCAACAAACCCAGCCCTACGATCAAGACAACCAAGACCGAAAGAATTGGCCATACTATTTTGATTCCCGATAAAAGGTGTATGGCAAAGATTCTTCTTTGTAATTTTTTATTTACTTTCAAACTATAAACCTCAAGAGTTTTCAACTAAAATCAAAATGGTGACTTGATTTACCTATTGCAAACACCGTCTTTAGGCGCTTGTCAAAGCAAATGCCGCCGAGCACACAAACCCTAAAACGGTCATGACACCAGTCCACTTACCGCCGTGCTCAAATGACTCTGGCATCATGCTGTTGGCCAACATCATTAAAATAGCACCTCCAGCAAATGCCTGAATAAATGAAATCCACTCCACCGCAACATGGCTAAAAACATGATAGCCCAATAGGGTTGCAAGCGCACAAATTAATGCAATACTCAGCCAAAGCGTCAAAATCTTGCGAGTAGACCATCCACTGGCTTTCATCCCTGATGTTCCAGCGAGGGCCTCTGGTAAGTTAGATACAAAAACAGCTAAGAGTATTGACGTACTAACCGAACCATTTTGAAACATACCCAAGCCCAAAACAATCGATTCTGGGATGCCATCTAAAATAATCGCTAACACCATTGGAACCAAAAGCTTAACGGAATTATTCAGCGACGCAGAATCTTGATTAGGGCTGCCAGCGCGGACCCGATGACCAAAGAATTCAATTAAACTATCCGACATTAAAAATACTGCAGCCCCCGCAAATAGCCCAGAAATTGGGAAGTAACTCCCCCCACCCAATTCAACCGCCTCAAGAACCAAATCATAGGCTACGGCGGAAATGAGCGCTCCAGCACCAAAGCCCATAATCATACCCAGCAGCTTTCGATTGATGTTCCAATAAACACCAATCAGTCCGCCCAAAACAAGAGATGAAACTGACAACAATCCGACCAAAAAAATCATTATATTAACTCTCCCATGAGTTGGTTATCAGGATAAAAACTAATCCAAATATGACTAATATCTTAAACTGTGGCGATTAGACTACGATAAATTTTCCCCACTAAAGCGGGGAGGTGGTCTCAATTTTTCAGGCTTATTGTGCTCATATTTCTTGTGGCCTGAATAATATAATTTTTGCCATAATCTTACCATTCTTTGCCAGTTCACTGAAAAACTGAATACACCATTTTTAACCAAAGATGGACATCCTCTCAAAAAAGACGCGTGAAACTGCTCCAGATAATAAAACAATACTAATCAAAAGCACCCCCAAATTAATCATGATGTCAACTTTAACAAAAGTCTTTAAATGAGCATTGTTTTTCGCGTCTTTATTTAGCGAATTATAGAAGCACTTTAATTGAAAGGCACGATACTGAAACAATAAGCTGATAGCGATAATCGCTAAACCAACGATGATGTTCATCATGAAATAGAATGGGTTTAAAAAAGCTCCGCTGATTACTAATATCCCCAGCATTGTCCATACGATTCTACACAGTAGAGATATTTTATTTTGCCAATAGTTCATTGATTAAATTCCTTGTTTGAAAAGAGTGACACGCTGCAACTACCTAAATGCACCCGTTTCAATGCAACGTCCGATAGGGTTCATGCACACGGCGCACTGCCCATTCAGTATCAAGCTGCCTTTTTCTGCCTTGCCTGACGCATTAAACATCGTCGTGACATCTTTGCAGTTGCTACAAAAGACGTTTTCTAAAATGTTCATTTTATCGTTAATGGGAAGCACGCTCCATAACTGAGCTGCTTGTGGTGTGAATTTAGGTAGTTTGAGGGTCGTAATATTAAAGAGTCATTAAAAAACACGGGTTAATGCTGGCTTAAGCTTTACCCATAGCGATGTCTGATAAATTTAGTCATTATGGTGCTGTTTAATTCAAATTATATCCGCATAAAGCTCTGGCAACTATTTTAGATGGCGATGGTAACATAGTGTCAGGGGGTACAATTAAAAAAGTGACCGTCCGCTTAAAGCGTTATTGCCTAAAAAGTGTCGTTGCGGGCTTGACCCGCAATCTCATCACAAACAGACCAGCAAGCGTGGACAAGTCGCTAAGCCCGCAATGAAGAAGTCATGAGCGCTGGTGATTCAAGCATCTGTTAGTCTATGGTAGCCTCGGCATTTTCTCAATTTCGGAGATTGCGGGTCAAGCCCGCAATGACGGTGGAGCAATCAGGCAAACATTCAAATCGTTTTTGATCCGCTTGAGATGAATCGCGCTCTATCACGTCGCGTTCAATGGTGATGTACATAACTTGTGCCTCCTCATGTGAGTTATTTTAGATGGGGCACGGTAACGCATTGTGGAGGCTGGGGATAATTAAAAGAGCGAGTGTGCTTTTTTGCGTTGTACAGATGCTTAACGTTCGACGTAAGGGGCGGCCCGCTTGCGGGACGTCCCCTTGACGGAGGGGTTAGGCGTCGGGTTCATATGCGCGTCTTGTTGGGCCAGGCTCGCAAAGTGCGCCGCTCTTGACGGACAAGGCGAACCCGCCAGAGCAAGTCGGTGAGCAAGATAGCGACTGCGGCATTGAACCGCCCCCTTGGCGTGGATTCCGCTTCATGCTCGGCGGGACCGAGCCATGGGAGCTGAGCAGTAAGCTTGGCGATTGTGGCTGACGAGAAGGACATGGGCTCCCACCCGTGACCAAACTCATTCCGTATTTTGCGAATGAGCGTAATCTCCTTGAACTCGTTCTGTTGAAGGAGGCCAAGGGCAAGGGCAGCGGAGGCTCTGGCTGAAAAGGTTCCCAGCGGAGCATTGAAGCCGGCAAGGAGATCACGAGAGGCTGTGCTTTCAATCAGGAAGGCACGGAGCATCTCTTCCAACCGCTCATCAAGCATTGAAGCGGCGACCAAAGCCGCCCCGCGATCACTCTCCTTGTTGAAGGAGGATAGAAACGCGGCCAACTGCGCGACCTCAGGTTCAGTTTCGCGTGTGCTCATGACGCCTAACGTAAGTTATACGGCAAAACACACTGATATTCTGTTTTCATTTTGCCGCATATCCTGTGTGAAAATTAAAATTTATCATATAAAACAAAAGATTAGATAAAAACAAGCTGGTTATTTATCCTAAAAATCAGCAGATCGCATCAAAGCTACTTCTATGCCTCTATCAATCTGTACATATTACCTTGATCTTCTGGTCGGATTTTAACTCGATTTTTCGTTTAGCGCCCTTTATTTGACTGGTTTTTTACGTTAAGATGCAATGAATCAATTTAATGCAGTGCAACAACAGGGGATGATGATGACGAATAAAGTGTTTGGCAGTGCGAAAGAGGCCTTGGCAGATATTGTGGCCGATGGCCAGACGTTGGCAGTCGGAGGTTTTGGGCTGTGCGGGATTCCTGAGGCGTTGATTGCGGCGTTGCGCGATACGGGGGTGAACAACCTCACGTGCATTTCAAACAATGCGGGTGTGGATGGCTTTGGCCTTGGGCAGTTGCTCGAAACACGTCAGGTCAAAAAAATGATTTCATCGTATGTCGGTGAAAACAAAGAATTCGAGCGTCAGTACCTCGCAGGTGAGCTGGAGTTAGAGTTCACGCCACAAGGCACTTTGGCTGAAAAACTGCGGGCGGGTGGGGCAGGCATTCCTGCTTTTTTCACCAAAACAGGCGTGGGCACACTGGTCGCCGAGGGCAAAGAAACCCGCGAGTTTAACGGCGAAACCTACATCATGGAGCGTGCATTGACCGCGGATGTGGCCTTGGTCAAAGCGTGGAAAGCCGATAAGTCAGGAAATCTCATCTATCGCCGCACCGCGCGAAACTTCAACCCGATGGTGGCTACAGCGGGCAAAATCACGGTGGTTGAGGTCGAAGAAATCGTTGAAAACGGCACATTTGACCCTGATGACGTGCACACGCCAGGGATTTTCGTGCAGCGCATTGTTTTGAATGCGACACCCGAAAAACGCATCGAGCAGCGCACGCTGCGCACTGCCTAATAGACAAAAAAATCAAGGAGCAATACATGGCTTGGAACAAAAACGAAATGGCCGCCCGCGCTGCGCAAGAGCTCGAAGACGGTTTTTATGTTAATCTCGGCATCGGTCTGCCGACACTAGTCGCCAACTATGTGGATGATGACAAAGAAGTCTGGTTGCAGTCCGAAAACGGCTTGCTCGGTATCGGTCCATTTCCCACAGAGGAAGAAGTAGACGCCGATTTAATCAACGCAGGCAAGCAAACCATCACCACGCTGCCTGGCTCGGCGGTGTTTTCATCGGCTGATTCATTCGGCATGATTCGCGGTGGTCATGTGAATCTGTCCATCTTGGGCGCAATGCAAGTCTCCGAAAAAGGTGACTTAGCCAACTGGATGATCCCAGGCAAAATGGTCAAAGGCATGGGCGGCGCGATGGATCTCGTCGCGGGCGTGCAGCGCGTCATCGTCCTGATGGAGCACACAGCGAAGCGAAAAGATGGCTCAGGTGAAGATTTTAAAATCATCCCGCAATGCACATTACCACTCACTGGTGTCGGCGTAGTTGATCGCATCATCACCGATTTGGGCGTGTTTGATGTCACGCCTGAAGGATTAAAAGTGGTGGAGTTAGCCCCTGAAGTCAGGTTTGAAGAAGTACAGGGGAAAACGGGGGTGACCTTGCTAAAGAACTAAGGTACCATCTCAAAAGCGCGGGTGACGTACAATACTCTTTTAGCTTATTGCTTCATGCTGCGCTCATTTTAACTGCCTTACTCAAGAGAATTTTATGCGTATAAATTTTATTAAATGGTCTGCTTTTGCAGTGGCTTTAATGTCGTCAGTATCCGTTTTTGCCTTGCCTGCTCCAAAGTATTTAGAAATTAAAGACGTTCAGAAGTGTTTGTCTGAAACGACCAAAGACACGGCAACTTTCGTTTGCGTTCCATCAAAAAAACCCACGCAATGTTCATCATCAAGCTGGAAGAAACTTAAGTCGCTCAAAGGTGAACAAAAAGTACCTGCTTGTCCTTCAGCGAAATAAGTTAGCTTTGGCAGGGACGTATGTAAAACGTACTTCGTCTCAAATCACAGCAGTTTTACTTCACTATCACTTGGATGTTGAGTGAGTTTTTGTGAAACCCAACAAAACCGTTAATCATGTTTTATTGTGAAGTTATTTGATTGTCAGTATCTTGGGGTTCGCTTTGTTCGACTCAATTTACTTGGTATAGGGAGAAAATTATGATTTGGGAAAATGTAGAGAGTTTTTCAAAGCTTGCCCGTATTGTTCCTTATCTATTTATTGTTCTTGGTTTTCTAGTTGCATTGGGTGGTCAGTATATTCAATCATTTATTAATGATCCCTCAGGGCTAAGAGCACAAAAGTTACCATATTTTTCCGACAAAATCTTTGACTATCATGCTCATGCAAACTAACTTTAAATCCTTTTGGGCTTTGATTGTTTTAATTTTTGGCTATCAGATCACTACTCAAGCACAAAACGTGGTTCAGCGAGCCAGTGAACAATCACCAAAAGATCAAGTGCAATTGGGGCATGATGAACAGCTGATTGAAGCTCAGCTGTACTTGACTGAAAACGATTTGTCAAATCTTGACAAACTCAAGCTGGCGCAGACTGAATTAGAGAGAAATCCAAACAACCCAGAACAAATCAGAGCGGCGTTTAATGCCGCAGCTCGCCTAAACGCATATCCTATTCAAGAGAAGTTACTTAACGATCACGCTGAGTTATTTGAACCGATTGATGTGCTTTGGCTAAAACACAGCAAAGCCATATTTTTGAATAGAGTGGGCGCTCAGACAGATGACTTGTCACAACTACAGCAGGCGAACGACTTACTCAATGAGGTTGTGACGCAAGCGCCTGTTGGTAGTGAGCTTGCTCTTTTAGCTAGAAAAGATAGAGTTGACTCATTGGTTAAAATTAGACAATATCGTCATGCAATAAAAGAATCCGACCAATTGATGGCAGAATTGCCTGAACTCCCCTTATATGTAAAAGAAGCTCGTGCTGACGCTTGGAGCGCGCTTAATCATCCGTTTAAAGCGCTTAAGATTTACAATCAAATTGCCACAACTAAACCTATTGATGAGCAAATGCAACAAAAAATTATCAATGCGAACATTGATGCAGAATACTATACCCGCGCGCAGCAAGAGATAGAAGCGCTCGCGCATAAACCTAAAAAAGGGGATTTCACTGGGACTAGGCTCATCGACAACCCTGCTTATAAAGATTTATTGTTTTCGCAAGTTCGGTTGAATGCATTGCGAGGGAACACAGCACTTGCAAGAACTCAGATTAATAAATGGCTCCACGATGCGCCAGCAGATCCTTGGGGGTTGATGCTCAAGGGTGATATTGCAACCTATCAAGATCACTATGATGAAGCCAAAGCCTTGTACTCCAAAGCACAATCGCTCTTATCTCCAAAAGACCAGTACATTGTAAAAACGAAACAAGCAGAAATGTCGCTAGATTTAGGAGATTGGCGTACGGTTGTTCAAGATGTTAAGTCATTGCCTAAAGATAAAGAAAGCGTTGAGCATGTATCAGAAAGACTTGCTGTTGAGAAGGGCGCGCAAATAATTGTATCAGCAGGTCGTCCTCACGCCACACACCCTACTGACACTGAGCGTGAAACGCAACGTGACGCCTATTTGTACTCACATCGCCTTGAGAAAGGGCATCGTTTTTTTGTGCATACACAACGCGTCAAAACGCCAGAAGAAGGCGGCACATTACACAGTGGGTTTGTCGGAATAGGTGCAGAACTAAGTTTGTTTCCTGTCAATATAAAACTCGAGTTTGGTAGAGGCATGAATATTAATAGGCGTGGTTACTTGTGGCTGACAGGCCAATACCATATTAATCAGCATTGGGAAGCGCAAGCTGCTATTAAGTTGAATAGCGACCAGGTTTTAGCAAAAGCTTTGAATGATAAAGTATATGGAAATCAATATAACATCAGTGCGATATACACTGCTAGTGAATGGAGAAGCGCAGGCGTATGGTTTGACGCCTTAGACTTATCTGACCATAATCAACGCCTAGGTGCAAATATATGGCTTCGCCAAGACTTACTGCGACATGACCGCTGGCGACTTAATAGTTATACAAGCCTTGATACCAGCAAAAGTAAAAAAATGTTCACGGCTTACTACAGCCCTTACCGTGAAGTGGCGGTAGAAACGGAGTTGGATCTTAGTTATCGTCAGCCCATAGATGGTCGAATATCATTGACTAGCTCAATAGTGGCAGGTGCAGGGCGTTATTGGCAGTCGGATTTTTCACCGCAAACCACTTGGGTTTTGCGTGCACGGCAAGAGTGGATTCTTGGTCCAAGATTTTCAATCAGTTATGAGTTTGGTCGCCGAAAATCAGTTAATGATGGTTTAGCAGATATAAACAATTACGGCTCACTTGAGTTAAATATGAGGTTTAAATAATGGGCATACTAACCAAATATGGTTCAAAAGCTGTTTTTTTACTCTCGGTGTTATGGGCACTGACAAGCTCACCATTCGTGAATGCACGCACAACGGATGTGCGTTACAGCGTGTTATGTTACCACGACATTGTGGACGAGTCGCGTCCTCTTAATCGTCCAATTGCAATTCCAAAGCTCAACGAAATGAGTGAGCACAGCAAGCCACGTCAATATTTTTCTCAAACAATTGAATTATCGACATTGATCACGCACTTTAACTGGCTTAAGGCGAATGGTTACACGCCAGTTAGTTTTCAGCAAATTCTCGATGCTCAACAAGGCAAATTTAACTTGCCTAATAAAGCAGTGTTGTTGACTTTTGATGATGGTTATGAGAGTTTTTATAATTTAGTTTATCCGCTACTTAAGCAATATCGTTACCCAGCGGTACAAGCTTTAGTGACATCTTGGATTGACGCTGCTAATAATAGTTCGATTACATATGGCGATGTTCAATTGCCGCGAAGCGGTTTTTTAACTTGGACACAACTCAAAGAGATGCAGAGTAGCGGTCTGGTTGAAATCGCATCTCATACTCACAATCAACACCGCAGTGTCGTGAGCAACTCAAGCGGAACAAAACAAGCAGCGTTACTCAGCCCAGCATTCACTCACAATCATTATGAAACTGAAAGCGAGTACAAAAAGCGTATCCTTGATGACCTCATGACTTCTTCGGCAAGCATTTTAAAAAACACAGGTAAAACACCACGTATTATTGTATGGCCGTATGGGCAATTTAATGATGTCAATGTGGCGTTAGCAAATCAAGCAGGATTTACGCATCACTTCACGTTGGAAGAGGAACAGCATAACCTTCCTGAGACGAAGCGAGTTGGGCGATTGTTAATTGATGAAGAGACCTCTCTTGAGTCAATACAAGAGTATTTAACCGAAAACACATGGCAATTACCCACGCAGCGAGTGGTTCATGTTGACTTAGATTATTTATACGATGCGAATCCAGCACAGCTTAATAAAAATCTAGATGTTTTGATAGAACGCATTCATCAATTGGGCATTTCAACAGTTTATCTTCAAGCCTACGCAGACCCTGACGGCAATGGCGTAGCCAGTGCTTTATATTTTCCAAATCGACATATGCCGATGCGTGCGGATTTGCTAAATCGTGTTGCATGGCAACTCGCAACACGGTCAGAAGTGAAGGTTTATGCATGGATGCCCATGCTGGCGTTTGATATGGGTAAAGGTTATGAATATGTGACGGATACTCGTACTCTCAGACCAAGTCAAAATGCCTATCTTCGACTATCACCTTATTCGAAAAAAAATCAGAAGATCATTAAAGAAATATATCAAGATTTGGGTTTGTATGCTAAGTTTGATGGTGTTTTGTTTCATGATGATGGCTTTTTAACAGACTTTGAGGGGCCAATTAAACAGGGGCAACGAACAGATGCGACTATGAATATTGAGGCGCAAAGTAAAGCTCAAACTTTAATTGATTTTAGTCATGAGCTAGCAAAAATAGCAGGGCAGTATCAGCGAGGAGGCGTTGCTAAGTTTAAAACAGCACGTAATATTTATGCTAGCGTGATTATGGACGAGAATGCAAGCAAGTGGTTTGCACAGGATTTAGATTCCTTCATAAAAGCTTACGACTATACCGCAATTATGGCAATGCCATATATGGAGTCAGAACATTCCATCACTAAAAATCAAGCCAATCAATGGGTGGCTCAGCTTGCTGACATCGTTCTGAAAAAAACGAACTCAAACAAAGTAGTTTTCGAATTACAAGCAAAGAATTGGCGGAATCAAGAACCAATTGATAATACGCAAATGGTCCAGTGGATGCAAATTTTAGATAAAAAAGGCATTCAAAATTTTGGCTATTATCCAGACAACTTTATTGAAAATCAGCCAGATAGCGATACAATTCACCCGTTTTTTTCATTAAAGAACCAAGGGAGATAAAATGACTTGGCTTGATATTATCACCATGTACGTTATGATATATCCAAGTGCCACTGCTTTCCTATGGATGATAGGCGGGATATACTATTTTTTTACTCAGGAAGAGATTGGACATATCACGTCTTACGATGCGAATGATCCGACTTTTGTGACCATTATGGTGCCGTGTTATAACGAGGCGGCAAATATTGACGAAACCGTTGAGCATTTATTGAACATTCGTTATACCAATTATGAGATTTTATTGATTAACGATGGTAGCCGTGACGACACTGCCCGGTTGATTGATGGCTGGGCTGCATGCGAGCCTAAAATTCGAGCATTACACCAAGAAAACCAAGGCAAAGCAACTGCTCTGAATAATGGCATTAAACATGCACGTGGAGAGATTTTAGTTTGTATTGATGGTGACGCAGTGCTGGATTATGATGCAATTTCTTATTTGGTTAAGGCCATGAAAGGTAAACCCAACGTCGCCGCAATCACTGGTAATCCCCGCGTAAGAACGCGCACCACAATTATTGGCAAGCTGCAGGTGACCGAGTTCAGCTCTATTATTGGCTTAACCAAACGAACTCAAAGTGTTTACGGCACTATTTTTACAATATCAGGGGTAATTGGTGCTTTTCGAAAAAGCGCAATGGAGTCCATCGGCGGCTGGAGTCCAGATATGATTACCGAAGACATCGATGTGAGTTGGAAACTGCAAATGATGGGTTACGACATCTTGTTTGAGGCTAACGCGCTTTGCTGGGTGCTGATGCCAGAAACCCTCAAAGGTTTATACAAACAGCGCTTGCGTTGGGCGCAAGGTGGAGCAGAGGTGTTTTTGAAATTCTTTAAATCAGGTATTAGCTGGTCTGGTCGACGATTTTGGCCACACTTATTTGAATATGCTGCAACACTAACTTGGGCTTACAGCATGCTTGGTTTAATTGTGTTACGTTTTTTTGATCCTTATTTACTGCTTCATCCAGAGTTTAATTGGCATATTTTACGAAGTACTAGCTTTATTATTCTGTGTATCTGTATGATTCAGTTTACAGTCAGTTTGTACATCGACAGCCATTATGAACGTGGCTTGTGGCGTAGCTTTATTTGGTGCATTTGGTATCCGCTGGCATACTGGACGCTCAACTTAATCACCATGACAATAGCTTTTCCGAAAGCACTTTTTCGTAAACGTGGTCAGCTAGCGGTTTGGAGCAGCCCTGATCGAGGCGTATCATTATGAATAAAGAAGACTTACAAAAAATCATGGTTATTGAGCATACGGGTCCACGCACCTGGCGCTTTCGTGCACGTACAGCTACATTGGGGCTCATAGCATGGCTAACTTGGCTTTATATCGTGTGGTACTTTTTTTCATTCAATCATGTGATCTTGACTCAAGAACTGATTCATGGCTGGTATTTCAAAGACATAAATCGTAGTATTTTTTTGTTATCTGTTGGTCTTTTGTTTGGTTTACATACATGGGCACGTTACAAAAAAATACATACAACAACTTTATTTGTCTACCCACTTACAATTGCCTCAATTTTACTTTTGGCTGGTTTTGTTTACGTACAGTATGGCATTATTCACTTAAATGAAATTTTGGTTCAGCGAATGATTGAATTAACAATTGCTCTCGCCGCGACTGCGTCAATAGGGTATTGGTTAGGACAAATTCGTGGTAAACGATCCATAAATGCTAAAACTGCGCTGCTTCATGGCGTGGTATTGGGCCATGCGGCAATTTTTTTGGCCTCGTATTTTCCTCTTATTTCGGTTTATGTATGGTTCATTTTGTTCTTTTCGTGCTCATACCTTATCTCAAGAAAATACGGAATTCCCCCAAATCAATCATAACCGTAGTATGTTGTAACGAGAATAAAACTGACCCCTGTGTGTGTTGAAGTTCTCGGTGTGGGGTCGTTGGTCTTCTTACCTAAAGTGATTAAACCAAGTGGATATTTAAAAGGTCATCACCCCTTATCTTTAGATAGGAAAACAATCCAGACATACTGGTAGCGAGCTGATTCAGATCGCAGGGTGCGATCAGTGTCGGTTTATTGTCTGCGCCCATCAAATAGAGAAGGGTTTGCCTTTTGTTATCAGGAAAAGGTATAAATAAGCCATGCAATATCCAAAGCATTTTTTTCTTTGGTTTTTAAACAAATAATTGAATAGTTATTCAATTATCAATATAATGACATCGTTCAAATTTAAATAATGAATTTCACCATGAACAACGAGACACATCATACGAACGACGAGCACATCGCCGAGCTTTCCGATATTTTTAGTCTATTGGGTGATCCGACGCGTTTGCGACTGGTGCTGTGCTGCCTTAATGAGCCATTCGCGGTGACGCAGATTGCACAAAGGTTGGGGGTGAGTACGTCATTGGTGAGCCATCATTTGCGACTGCTGCGCGCGGCGCGGTTGGTGCGGGCGGAGCGGCGGGGCAAGCAGGTGTTTTGTCAGGTGACTGATGACCATATTCGGGTGATGTTGTTGAATTTATTGGCGCATATTGAGGAGCCTCATGATGACTAATGTGAACGTCCATTCTGATTTTGCGCAGCACGGCGAGGGCGATGCGCACCACCCTCATCAGCATGAGTATAAGCAGTCGCATTTGCTCGGTTTTGCGTTGTTGTTGACGGGGGGCTTTGCTGCGGTTGAGGCTTTGGCGGGGTGGTATTCGGGTTCGTTGGCGCTGATTTCGGATGCGGGGCACATGTTGACGGATTCGGTGGCATTGGCTTTGGCGTATTTCGCTCAAAAGATGGCTGCGAGACCTGCGTCGGCGAGATTGTCTTTCGGCTATACGCGAGTGGAGGTGGTGGCGGCGTTTGTGAATGGTTTGACGATGGCCGCGATTGTGCTGTGGATTATGGGCAAAGCCATTTGGCGGCTGTGGCATCCTGCGCCAGTTGATGGCGAAACGGTGACGTGGGTGGCGACGGTGGGTTTGTTGATCAACTTGGGCGTGGCGTATCTGCTGCACTGTGACCAAACGAGTATGAACACACGCGCGGCACTCGTGCATGTGATGGGTGATTTGCTTGGTTCTGTGGCGGCGATTGTGGCGGGGATTGTGATTGCGACGACGGGCTGGATGCCGATTGACCCGTTGCTGTCGATTTTTGTGGCGTTGCTGATTGTGCGTTCGACGTGGCGCGTACTCAAGGAGTCAACGTGGCACTTAATGGATGCGGTGCCGCACGGTTTGGACTATACCAAAATCGGCGAGCGGCTGCGTTCCTTAAAAGGCATCGCCTCCGTGCATGACCTACACGTGTGGGATATGTCGCCCAACCAGCCCACACTGATGGCGCATGTGATTCTCGAGGCCGATGTGCAGTGGCCAAAATTATTAGACCAAGCGCGTGCGATGCTGCATGAGCAATTTGGGATTGAGCACATTACTTTACAGCCAGAATGGCAGCAGTGCTCTGTGGGGACTACTCACAAGGTGCATTGAAATGAAAAAGCCACGTTCATGAACGTGGCTTTTTAATGGCTGTCTCGCAAAAAATAAATCCTTCGCGAAATGAATTGTGCGTGAGACACAAGCAAAGAGTCAATTAAATATTTGAGGGAGACTCTTGGGATTACTTTACGGGCAAGGTGCTTAACTGCCCTTTGAGTTTGCCCAAGGTGCTTTCAAACTCAGCCAACCGTTTACGCTCCTGTTCAATCACCGCTGGTGGTGCTTTGGCGACGAAGGCTTCATTGCCGAGTTTGCCGTTGGCTTTGTTGATTTCGTTCTCTAATCGGGTGATTTCTTTGGTGAGACGTTCGGTTTCGGCTTTTACGTCAATTTCGACTTTGAGCATCATTTCAATGTTACCGACGACTTGCACGGGTGCTCCCGATGCTTCTGGGAGTTGTTCGAGTACGGTGACTTCAGAGAGTTTCGCCAAGGTTTTTAGGTACGGAGCGAATTCTTTGAGTTTGGCGTGTTCAGACGCTTGAGCGGCGATGAACAGCGGGGTTTTGGTGGACGGCGCGAGGTTCATCTCACCGCGCAGGTTTCGGCAGGAGTCCACCAAGCCTTGTAGTTCGTGCATCCATGCGTCGGCGGCTGGGTTGATTTTTGCTTCATCATACACAGGGTAGGTGGCGAGCATGATGGAGTCGGTTTTTTTCATGCCGGCGAGCGGGGCGACGGCTTGCCAGAGTTCCTCTGTGATGTAGGGCATGATGGGGTGCGTGATGCGAAGGGTCGCTTCGAGGACGCGCAGCAGGGTACGACGAGTGGCACGTTTTTGCGCATCGTTGCCATTCTGTAGAGCGACTTTGGCGAGTTCGACGTACCAGTCGCAGTATTGATTCCAGATGAATTGATAAATGTGCTGCGCGATGAGGTCGAGGCGGAAGTCGGGGAACTGCTTGGCAACTTCGAGCTCGAGGCGTTGCAACTCGTTGATAATCCAGTGGTCAACAGCCGAGTATTCGAGCTGAGCATTCTCATCAATACTGCAGTCTTGGCCTTCGCAGTTCATGAGGACGAAGCGCGTGGCATTCCAGATTTTGTTACAAAAGTTGCGGTAGCCTTCGGTGCGCTTCGAGTCAAAATTGATGCTGCGACCTTGCGTGGCGAGCGAGGCAAATGTGAATCGCAGCGCGTCCGCACCGTAAGATGGGATGCCATTCGGGAATTCTTTTTCGGTGGCTTTGCGAACAGCGGGCGCGGTTTCAGGACGACGCAGACCTGTAGTACGCTTTTCGAGCAGTTCGGGCAGGGCGATGCCATCGATGAGGTCAACGGGGTCAAGCACGTTGCCTTCTGATTTAGACATCTTTTTGCCCTCGGCGTCACGGATGAGACCGTGGACGTAGACAGCGTTGAACGGGTTTTTGCCCGTGAAATACTTGGTCATCATGACCATGCGCGCGACCCAGAAGAAAATAATATCGTAACCAGTGACCAGCACTGATGATGGCAGGAAATGCTTCAAGTCAGGCGTTTCGTTCGGCCAGCCCAGTGATGAGAAAGGCACAAGTGCAGAGGAGAACCATGTGTCGAGCACGTCTTCCTCACGGGTCAACCCTCCAGCTTGTAATGCATCCATACGGCGGCCAATTGCGGCTGCAGCGTCTACATCGGCAGATTGGCCGATGCTGTCGAATAATTTTTGCATTTTTGCGGCGAGTTTGTCACGCGCGGCCGCTTCGGTGCGGGCAACGTGGGCTTCGCCCTCAGCATCGTACCATGCGGGAATTTGGTGCCCCCACCAGAGTTGGCGGCTAATGCACCAGTCTTGAATGTTGTTTAACCACTGATTGTAGGTGCTATTCCAGTTGTCGGGCACTAGACGGATTTCGCCATTGTTCACAGCGGCGAGGGCGGGTTCGACGATTTTTGCTTTGCCTTCACCTGTTAAATCCATAAACCACTGATCGGTGAGCATGGGTTCAATCACGGTGCCTGTGCGGTCTGATTTCGGCTGTTGCAATTTATGTGGTGCGACTTTTATCAATAAGTCACCGAGGTCGGCGACGATTTGCTTACGCGCGATGAAGCGGTCTAGGCCGCGGTAGGTTTCGGGCGCATTGTCGTTAATCGTGGCGTCGAGATTGAGAATGCTCATGTGGCCGAGGTTGTGGCGCGCGCCGACGGCGTAGTCGTTGAAGTCATGCGCAGGGGTGATTTTCACTACACCAGTGCCGAAGTCTTTGTCCACGTATTCGTCGGCAATAATCGGAATGTTGCGATTGCACAGCGGTAATTGAACGAGTTTGCCCACCATTGCCGTGTAGCGTGTGTCTTCTGGGTGAACACAGAGTGCTAAGTCACCGAGTAACGTTTCTGGACGCGTTGTCGCGACCGTTAAACCATCGATGGTTTGGCTGTTACCTTCGTTGTCTGTGATGGTTTGCGGGCCATCGGCGAATGGATAAAGGATGTGCCACATTGAGCCATCGACCTCCTCAGTGATGACCTCAAGGTCAGACACCGCTGTGCCGAGCACGCTGTCCCAGTTCACCAAACGTTTACCACGGTAAATCAAGCCATCTTCGTACAAACGCACAAACACTTCGGTCACAGCGGCGGACATTTTGTCGTCCATCGTGAAGTATTCACGCGACCAGTCGATGCTCGAACCCATGCGGCGGATTTGTTGACTGATGATGTTGCCTGATTTTTCTTTCCACTCCCAGACTTTTGTCGTGAATTTCTCGCGACCTAAATCGAATCGGCTGATGTTATCTGCTGCTAACTGACGCTCGACGACGATTTGCGTCGCGATACCTGCGTGGTCGGTACCCGGAATCCACGCTGTGTCTTTACCCGACATGCGCGCGTGACGCGTGCAAGCATCCATGATGGTTTGGTTGAACGCATGTCCCATGTGCAGCGTGCCCGTGACATTTGGCGGCGGCAGAAAAATACTGTAGGCGTCGTTGCCTTCGTTCGCAGTGGCTTTTGCATAACCGCTCTTTTCCCAATGCTCGCGCCAGTGGTTTTCGAGTTGTTCGGGGTTAAAAGACTTGTCTAAAGCGTCGAGAATCGGGGTCGTGGTCATTTTGGTGTTCTTTATACGAATGGCGATAAAAGGGTACAAATAAACAACGTGCGTTCGATGAAGGCACGTTGTGGTTATTAAATAAAGCGTTATTATAAATCGTTAGCTGCGTTTTTTGGCTGAAATGTCATGATGGCTCATTACGTAACCACGGCTTTTATAGTGCTGCCAACGCTCACGGGCGGCTTTTCGTGGTATGTCGTCGTTGGGAATCACTTCGATGAGGCGGTGAAACTGAGCAAAAGAAGCTGGCTGCTCATCCGAGAGGTTAATCAAGACTTCATGGTGCGGATAGTCAGACAGTGGTGTGCTGGTGAGGATAATCGGCGCGACCAATGGTTCAGTTGGCTCACTGTCCACGTGTTCATGGGCAAGAAAGGCATGGGACTGCCACAATGCTTGAGACAACGCGCTTAGAGTTTGTGGCGGACCGTAGACCACGGCAGCTTGACCGCTTGTGTGGACTTTGAGTAACAAACGGGCAACGTAGTCGAGGCGGTTTGGGGCGTTCGAAAAAAAGTCGATTTTGGTCATAAAATCATTCGCTTAAAAATTCAAAATCACTTTATTGCGGGGCTGTGGAGCTAAAAAGTTTTCTCAAGGTACTTAAGAAAACTTTAAAACAACCCCCACAATAGAATCATTTACTTCGCGCGATTGAATATGAATTGGCTCAATAATGCCACTGGGCGACCTGTTGCACCTTTGGCTGCACCACTTTTCCACGCTGTACCAGCGATGTCGAGATGCGCCCAAGCGTAGTTCTTAGTGAAGCGTGATAGGAAGCACGCGGCGGTGACGCTGCCAGCGGGCATGCCACCGATGTTGGCCATGTCGGCGAAGTTTGATTTGAGTTGTTCTTGATACGCGTCGTCAAGTGGCATACGCCATGCGGTGTCGCATTGCGTTTGGCCTGCGCTTTGTAATTCGGTGGCTAAGTCGTCATTGTTGGCAAATAAGCCGCTATGGTGGTGACCAAGCGCAACGATGCACGCGCCTGTTAGTGTGGCCATGTTGACGACCGCTGCGGGTTTATAACGCTCTGCGTAAGTGAGCGCGTCACACAAAATCAGGCGACCTTCAGCGTCCGTGTTGAGAATTTCGACTGTCAAGCCTGCCATGGTGGTGACAACGTCACCTGGTTTGCTCGCATTACCTGCTGGCATATTTTCGCATGTCGCAATCAGACCAATGACGTTGATCTTGGGCTTTGTCTCGCCCAGTGTTTTGAATGTACCGAGCAGTGACGCTGCGCCGCACATGTCGTATTTCATCTCATCCATACCAGCACCTGGCTTGAGCGAAATGCCACCCGTGTCGAATGTGATGCCCTTACCGACTAATACGGTTGGAGCGTCTTTGGCATTGCCGCCTTTGTATTCGAGAATGATGAAGCGTGGCGGTTCAGTTGAGCCTTTGGCCACGGATAGAAACGAGTTCATTTTCAGCGCAGCGATTTGTTTTTTCTCTAATACTTGTACTTTGAATTTGTATTGTTTGGCCAAGTCCTGCGCGACTTTACCGAGATAGATAGGGGTGGCGAAGTTCGGTGGCAGATTGCCGAGGTGTTTGGTCAGTGCCACGCCTGATGCGATACCGACTGCTTGGGAAAATGTGGTTTTTTGTTCGGCTGTGGCGGTTTTTTCTAAAAGCAAAGTGAGGTGACGCTCTTCTTTTTTGGCTGTTTTCTTTTTGCCATTCATCGCGTAAGGCGCGTCGAATTCATAGTTGGCATCGGCTGCACCGAGCACCAAATGATTGATGAGCGCAGCGTCAGTGCTGATGGCGTCGTCGAGAATCACGCTGGCGTCACTGATTTTGTATTGTTTGGCGTAGCTGATGATGGCCGAACCCGCTTGACGAGCGGTGGTTGCTGTGTCATTGATGACACCAACACCCAGAACCACGAACTGACTGTGTGTGCTGTCACTAAAAATGGATAATTGTTGACCCGCTGCACCTATGAATCTCTCGCTGGCAATGGCCGCTTTGATTTGACTCTGAACCGCAGTGGGTAACTGCTTGAGCGATGAGCCTGAAATGTAAGCGGCTTCAGAGGTAGTTTGCGAAGCGAGAATGAATGTGGTGGCGACTTTTTTGGCTGTGCCTTTGGCAGCTGAGCCCGATTTGAGTGAAAATTGCATGGTGGTTTTCCTGTAAAATGCGGCGATTGATAAAGCAGATTTTGCCATTATAGCCAAACTCACCACTTATGCGTGGTTGATGAAGGCTTTGGCTGCATCGTTAACAAAAACAAAAAAACGAAAGTACTCAAATATGATTTTTCAACGCTCTGTATTGCATGAACAGATGGGTGTAGCCATCGGGATTTTTTTGACCCTATTGACCATTACATCTGTGTTGTTTTTGGTCAAAGGCTTACGCGCCGCGGCTTTGGGTAGTATTGGTGTGGACGCGGTGGCGCAGTTGCTTGCGATTAGCACGTTAAAATATTTACCCTTGTTGATTGTGGCGACGATTTCGGTGGCGATTGTCGTGACCTTGTCACGTCTTTATCAAGAGTCTGAAATGGTGGTTTGGCAGACCTCAGGCGTGAGCGCCCTTGGTGTGTTGCGTCCAGTGGCGATGCTGGTATTGCCGATGTTTGTTTTTTTATTGTTTCTTAACTCTATGCTGGCACCGTGGACGAGCCAGCAATTGGCGACTTACCGCAATCAGTCAGGTATTGCGGAGTTGAATTTGATTAAAAGCGGTGAGTTTCGTGACAGTAGTGGGGGCAATCGTGTGTTTTTTATCGAACAAATTGACAAGACTTCGCCGCCAGTGTTTAAGAATATTTTCGTTGCCCAAAAAGGCAAGGGTGGTGAAACCACGCTGGTGTTGGCCAAGTATGCCACACTGCGTAACACGCACGACAATCGTCCGTTTATGGTGCTCGACGAGGGTGTGCAGTATCAAGACAATGTGAAAGACCAAATACTGCAAAGCATGCGCTATGGTCAGTATGGTTTTTCTATTGATGAGTTTACCAAAATCAAAACAGATGATTTGGCCAAGACGCCAACTGAGCAGATAGCCACTCAAGCATTGATTGAGCAAAATGATAAAAGCGCGTGGTCAGAGCTTTATCGGCGCTTTAGTGACGCGTTTATGATTGTTCCCATGGCCTTGTTTGCGGTGGTGTTGTCCTATGTTCGTCCGCGCTCGGCTCGAACTTGGGGTGTTCTAATGGCGGTTGTTTTATTCGCCGTGTATGTCAACTTGATTAAACTGGGTGAGTCACGTATTGACCAAGGGCGTTGGAGCATATTGCAGAGTGTTTTGTTGATTCATGGTGGAACGACTGCGATAGCGATTCTTGGACTTTGGTATCGTGCCCATGCTTGGCGTCTGCCTGTTCTGTCCTTGTTGCTTCGAAACCCTCGATAATGGATGTGAATATATGACTTTGGTTTTACGGACTTTTTATAAAGAAATCCTCTTTGCGATATTGGGGGTTTTGGTGCTGTTTTTGCTGTTGTTTTTAACCATTGATGGTTTAGAAACCGTTAAAAACGTGGGACGTGCTCAATATACATGGGTCACTTTATTGACTGTGATTTTCTTAAAAGTACCTGAGTATGTGTATCAGTTGCTGCCCATTTGTACATTGATTGGCACGATTTTGGCGCTTTCTGGCTTGGCGGCGCGATCAGAGTTGATTGCGTGGCGTGCTTCTGGCTTGAGTTTGGGGCGATTGGTTCGGATTGTTTTGGGCTTGGGCTTGTTGCTGTCTGCTTCGCTCTGGGTGATTGGTGATGCCGGTATTGCGCTGGCAGATAATCGTTCCAGTGAGATTCACAATACAGCTTTAGAGCGCACGGGTTTTTATAAGAATGCGAGTGGCTTTTGGAGCCGACAAAACATTGCTGACAATGGTTCACGCATGATTAATGTGCAGAGTATTAAAGATGGTGACACGTTGGTCAATGTGGGCTTGTTTGAATTGTCCAATGACTTTAGTCTGCGCCGAATTGTTTTTGCAAAGACCGCCATACAGGCAGATGCAAGCCAAAAATCAGGTCAATGGCAGCTCCAAGGTGCGCGCGTAATAGACGTGGTGACCAATGCGCAAGGTCTGATTACGCAAGCCAAAGAACACATTGAGCCGACGCTGCCTGTTGACTTGGGTGAGAATACTTTGACGGTCATGCGCAATTACGGCCAAGAATACGTTTATCTGACCTTTGGACAGTTGGATGAACGAATGCAGACATTGAGTGAGACGGCGCAAAGCACGCGGGTATTTGAGGTGGCTTATTGGCAAAAAGTGTTTTATCCCCTGAGCGTTTTGGTCATGCTTTTATTGGCACTGCCTTTCGCATTCATGCAAACCAGAAAAGGTGGGGTTGGTATACGGGTGTTTACGGGAATTATGCTTGGCTTGGTGTTTTTCACATTGACCGCTTTGTCTCAGTATCTTGGCGCATTGGTGACGTATTCGCCGATATTTCTGGCAGTGGCACCGAGTTTGGTCTTTTTACTGATTGCGCTGATTTGGTTGCGGCGCATTACCAAGGTGGTGTGACCCATGAATTTACAACAGCTTCGTTGCATCCGAGAAATAGTTCGTCAAGATTTCAACTTGACCAATGCCGCCCATGCGTTGTTCACGTCACAGCCTGCGGTGTCAAAAACAGTAATGGACTTTGAGGTGGATATGGGTTTTGATGTGTTTATTCGTCATGGAAAACGCATCAAGGGCTTGACCAACGAGGGCGAACGTATTTTGCCAGCGGTTGAAAAAATCTTGCAGGATTTAAAAGACTTGAGAGACATTGCCGATGAAACCAAAAACCCCAACAAGGGGCACCTCACCATCGCGACTACCCACACACAAGCACGCTATGCCTTGCCACGATTGATTCAAATTTTTCGTCAGGAGTACCCAGAGGTGCGCCTGTCATTACTACAAGGCACACCTGCGCAGATTACCCAAATGGTATTGAGCAATCAAGCTGATGTTGCGATTGCCACTGAAGGGATTGTGCGCACCGAAGGATTGACTGCGACGGCATGTTATGAGTGGCAACACAAAATTCTCCTGCCTTTGAAGCATCCTTTAACGAAGTTGAAAAAAATCACATTGGCAGAGCTGGCTCGTTATCCGCTGGTGACGTATGACCCAGCCTTTGCTGGTCGTGGAAAGATTGATGCGGCATTTACCAGAGAAGGTCTGCAGACAGATATTGTGCTTGAGGCGATTGATGCGGATGTGATTCGCACGTATGTTGAAGTGGGTTTAGGCGTTGGGATTATGGCGGCGATTGCCCTTGATGCCATGGGTGATGAGCTGGCAAAAAAACAATTGGTGGCGATGGATGCTGGTCATTTATTTGGCATCAATACCACATACGCTGCGGTGAAAACCGATCGATACCTCAAAAAATACGAGCAGCGTTTTTTTGATTTGCTGGCGAATTTGTCTTTTTCTTAGTGGGATGTAACAGACGCTTCAAGGTAAAAATGACGGCGATTCGCCGTCATTTTTTATTCATCCAGTGTTTTGTTCTGAGCGGTGTAGCCCATGGCTTTCGAGATATCGAGCGCAGCCGTTTGCAGCAAGCTCACCCAGCTTTCTTGTACTCGCTCGGCGGGCGCTGAGATAGACAGTCCCGCAACGAGCTGCTGGTTGTCATCATAAATACCTGCCGCCATGCAGGAGACGCCAAGCTCTAATTCTTCGCGGTCACGGGCGAATTGGTCTAAGCGAACTTTGTCGAGCTCTTTTGTGATTTTTTCGAGAGACGAGAGGCTGTTTTTGGTTTGGCCTTTGAGCTGGGTTCGGTTGGCGTAGGCGAGCAGTGCCGTTTTGTCGTCTTGAGCGAGAAATAATTTACCGACGGACGTTAAATGCAGCGGGGCGCGGCCACCGATGGCGCGAACCACTTGCATGCCTGAACGCTCAGAATAGGCGCGTTCGATGTAAATGATTTCGTCGTTTTGGCGGACCGATAGGTTGATGGTTTGGCGGGTTTGTTGGTGCAGGGCTTTCATGATGGGCAGGGCGACATCACGGACATTCAGACGTGCTTTGACAAGGTTGCCCAATTCGAGCAGGCGCATACCGAGCTGATAGTGACCTGCCGATGGCCGATCAACGATTCGAGCCAGCACCAAATCGTTCAATATTCGGTGTGCGGTGGAAACGTGTAAGTTGGTTTGCTCTGCGAGCAGTTTGAGACTGAGGGCCTGATTGTGGCGTGCGAGAACGTTGAGTAAATCATTGGTGCGCTCTAATACTTGGATGGTGGGGCGCAGCATGGGTGTTGGTGTGTCGTTACTGTGCATGATGTTTTTATCTGGTTTTTAGTAAGCGGCTCTGTCGTAGTAGTCGAGTTGTTCGAGCAGTCGTTCGTAGAAGGCATGACGAGTCGGATGGATGTGGCCTTCGTTCATAGCGTTAAGTACCGCGCATTGTGGTTCGTGGCGGTGGCTGCAATTGTGAAATTTACATTGGCCAAAATAAGGGACGAATTCGAGCATGGCGTGCTGAATTTGTGAGACAGAGAATTGTGCCATGCCAAAGTTCTCAAACCCTGGCGAGTCAATAATGGTGCTCGATTGCCCATCAAAAGTGCAGTGGTAAAGACGGCTGAATGTCGTGGTGTGTTTGCCGCTGTTGAGTACGCTGGAGATTTCGCGGGTTTTGATGTTGGCATCAGGGATGAGGGCGTTGATGAGAGAGGATTTGCCCATGCCGCTTTGCCCCATGAGCAGAGTGCTTTTGCCTGCGAGTAGGGATGTGAGTTTACTGACGGATTCAGATTTATGTGCAGATAATTCATACACATCGTAACCGAGCGTAGGATAGAGACTGAGAGTGGCTCGTGCGGCATCGACTTTGTCAGCAACATCTACTTTGTTGAGCAATATGATGGCTTTGATGTCGGTCACTTGGGCGCAGATAAGGGCGCGACCGAGTAACTCTTCGGAAAACGCTGGCTCGGTAGCGCAGACGATGGCGACTTGGTCAATGTTGGCGGCGAGGTTTTTTTGCTTATTAAACTCAGAGCGATAAAACAAATTTGTGCGCGGTACGATGGACTCAATAGCACCTTGATTGTCACTGGTGAGAGTCACGTTGACCAAATCACCGACGGCGTAACCTTGTTTTTTACCGCGCGCAACCAGTTGAATCAATGATGCTTCTGCATTGTCAGAGGTCTGCCCAAGAAATTGATGGCCAAAATTAGCGATGATTTGTAATACGACACTCATGTCTGGCTCGTTGTCAGTTGTTGGAGACGCTGAACGCGCAGCACCGCAGGTGGATGTGAGTCGTAAAATGCTGAGTACAGCGAATCTGTCCCGACAAAGCTGGCGTTTTCTTGATACATGCATACCAGAGCGTCGATGAGGTCTTGGCCATTGCTGTTTTTGACAGCGAAGGCATCGGCTTGAAACTCATCGCGGCGTGAGCCACGTGAGGTCAGCGGTGCGAAAATGAAGGTGAATACAGGCAAAACCAACATGAACAGCACCAATCCGACCGCTATCAGGTGCGTTGGTTGCAATGATAGGCGTTTGAGCAATGAAAGACTGTCCTGCACACCCAAACCGCTATAAAACCAAAGCTGTTGTGACAAAAAGCCGAGCAACGCGAAAATCGCCAAACCCATCGGCAACATCCAAGCCAAGCGTTTGAGAATGTGTTTATGGTGAAAATGTCCCAGCTCGTGTGCCAATACTGCTTCGATTTGGGGCGGTGAGAGTTGGTTGAGTAACGTGTCAAAAAACACAATGCGCTTATTGTGGCCAAAACCTGTGAAATATGCGTTACCATGCGCTGAGCGGCGCGAGCCGTCCATGACAAACATGCCGTTACTGGCAAATCCACAGCGGGTCAATAAAGCATTCAAACGTGTCTTTAAATCACCGTCCTCTAATGCCGTGAATTTATTAAACAGGGGCGCAATCACGGTCGGGTACAACCAAAGCATCAATAAATTCAAGCCAACAAACAATGCCCAAGCCCACAGCCACCATGTTGAAGGGGCTGTTTTAATGAACCATAAAACCCCATACAGCAGCGGAATTCCAATCGCCGCTGACAGTAAGGCTCCTTTGAGCATATCCATCAGCCAAAGTTTGATGGTCATGCGATTAAAGCCAAATTTTTCTTCGATTTTAAATTGACTGGCATACGCCATGGGCAAATCAATCAGGCTATTGATCAGACTAAAAGCCACAATAAATAAAATACCGAAATGCAGCTGATGGGTTGTCACCGACAAAATCAAATTGGCCAGCCCCGCCAAACCACCACCCAAAGTCCAAAACAGCAGCACCAACATAGAAAACAACAGAGACAGCCGCCCGAAGTGCAAACGGGTCAATGCGTATTGAGCGGCCTTGGTGTGGTCATCAAGTGAGATTTTTTGGTCAAATGGTGCGGGTACCGCCGACACATGGGTGCGGATGTGATTCATTTGCCGTCGGGCCAAATACAGCTTTAAGGTAAAATACAGCGCACAAGCGGTTACAAACGTTAAGGTCATCAAGGTACTTGGGGCATTCAATAAATCACGCATCACTTCATCAACTTTCTAATAAAACTCGAATTTTTCACATTATGACAGAAAATACCACACAAACCAGCTACTCAGATGCGCAAATCACCCGTGATGACAACCGTCTCATTTGGTTGGATATGGAAATGACGGGGTTAAACCCACAAGCAGACAAAATTATCGAGTTGGCCATCGTCATTACTGACGCCACTCTGGTCACCATTGCTGAAGCCCCAGTCTGGGTCATTCATCAATCCGATGAAACGCTTAACGCCATGGATGAATGGAACACCAAAACCCACGGTCAATCTGGTCTCATCGACAAAGTTAAAGTGTCAACTCTATCGGAGGCAGAGGTCGAGCAGCAAGCCCTCGCATTCATCAGTCAATATATCGGGCCGAATAAATCGCCCATGTGTGGCAACTCGATCGGCCAAGACCGTCGATTCATGGTGCAATACATGCCGACCTTAGAAAAGCACTTTCACTACCGAAATCTGGATGTTTCGACTCTCAAAGAGTTGGCGCGCCGTTGGAATCCACGTGTTTATGATGCGTTTAAGAAAGAAACTCGTCACACAGCGCTGGCTGATGTGTATGAATCGATTGATGAACTCAAGCACTACCGAGAACATTTGTTTGTTAAGCCGTAATTTGGTTTTAATTTTTCTTAAAAGCTGGCTTTATGCGGTTAAAGTTAACCAAAAGTTGCCAAGATTTGTTTTTTAGCAGAGCTTAATGCCTGGGAAAAACGTTGCTAATCTTGTAAGATGAGTGATTATTTTAATCAAGCAGGATGACATGACATACACCACACTCCGCCATGACTGGACCGCTGAAGAAATCGCCGCTTTGTATGATTTGCCGTTTATGAAACTGGTGTATCAAGCGCAAACCGTTCATCGCGCCAATCACCAGATTGAGCACATCGAAAAAGCGGTTTTGCTCAATATCAAGACGGGCGCATGTCCTGAAAACTGCGGCTACTGTTCGCAATCGGCGCATTTTGACACAGGTTTGGAGAAAGAAAAACTCATGCCTGTCTCGGAGGTTCTCGACGCGGCACAAAAAGCCAAAGACGCAGGCGCAGCGAGATTTTGTATGGGTGCGGCATGGCGCTCGCCACCTGCTGCGGCCATGCCCGCTTTGATTGAAATGATTGAAGGCGTGAATAAGCTTGGCTTGGAAACCTGCATGACCTTGGGCATGCTCAAAGAAGAGCAAGCCCAGACGCTCGCCGACGCAGGGCTTGATTACTACAACCACAACATCGACACCTCGCCTGAATACTATGACAAAGTTGTCACCACCCGCACCTTCGATGACCGCATCAACACATTAAACGCTGCCAGAGATGCAGGTATGAAACTGTGCACCGGCGGTATCCTAGGCATGGGCGAATCGCGTGCTGACCGCGTCAGCATGTTGCGCACATTGTCTAGTCTGACACCACACCCCGAGTCTGTACCAATCAATCGCCTCGTGCCCATCGACGGCACACCACTCGCCGACGCAGAACGCATCAACGACGAAGAATGGATTCGCACCATCGCCGTCGCCCGCATCATGATGCCGACCACCACTGTGCGCCTTGCTGCGGGGCGTCATGAGCTTGACTGGGCGGCACAGACTTTGTGCTTTATGGCGGGGGCGAATTCTGTGTTTTATGGTGAAAGGCTCCTCACCACACCGAATGTCGCTATGGAAGAAGACGAGAAAAAGGTGTTTAAGCTCAAACAAGTGGGGTGATTGAACAATGAGGCGATAGGTTTGCGTTGAGTGGTTCTCAAAGATGAGATCCTTTTTAGTCACTTGTTTTTTTAAAAATAGGGAGTGTGGTATATGAGAAAACACATCGTTATCAGCATAGTTTTGTCTGTGTTTTTCGTCGGGAGTGCTCACGCTGCTTGTTCGACAAAGACCCCCATTAAAATCGGTTACGCTGGACCAATGTCAGGTGGTATTGCGCATTTGGGTAAAGACGCTGAAAACGGTGCAAGCATGGCCATCGAGGAAATTAACCGTTCGGGTGGTATTACGATTGATGGCCAAGCGCGGTGCTTGAAATTGTTTTCTGCCGACGATGCGGGTGATCCACGACAAGGTGTGGTGGTGGCGCAAAAATTGGTTGATAAAAGTGTGATGGCGGTGGTGGGGCACTTAAATTCGGGTATTTCTATACCAGCTAATGATATTTATTCGGCGAATGGCATGGCGCAAATCTCGCCTTCATCAACCAATCCTGATTACACGTTAAAGTCAAGCAAAACACCCAAAGGTTCTGTCAGCAGTTATCGGGTGATTGCGAATGACGTCTCTCAGGGAAAAGCATTGGCCATGTTTGTGAATCGCAGTAATCCTCAGTCTTCCCGTGAGTCGCATCTGAAAAGGATAGTGGTTCTAGATGATTCAACACAATACGGTCGTCGTTTAGCTGATTATTTTGTATCCGCCTTACAAACTGAGCCAGTGGTGCGTGAAGGTATTTTTGTCCCTGATCTTATTTCTGATTTACAACCCAAGCCAGCAGTAATAGGTGAGGCTATAGCGGACAGAACTCCTGAATTCAGAAGATTGTTGGCTATGAGTAAGAAGTTTAATCCTGACTATATTTTTTGGGGTGGCTTGGACGATACAGCGGCAATATTGGCCAAGCAAATGAAGCAGTTGGGTGTTCGAGCGAAACTAATCAGTAGCGGCGAATGTATGAATGAATTTATTGAGTTGGCAAAAGATACAGCTGATCAGACGGTGTGTGCGATTGTAGGCATTCCTTTAGAAAATACAGACCGTGGTCGAAAATTTTCAAGTGATTATGAGCGTCGTTTCCCAGGGGAGCGTGCTCAAATTTACGCACCATATACGTATGATGCGGTTCAGGTAGTTGCCCAAGCGATTCGCATAGCGGGTAGTGATGAACGTGAGTCGATCGCAGCGGCGATGCCTAAGGTCAATTACGATGGTGTGACGGGGAACATCCGTTTCGATGCGCAAGGGGATGTACAACTGGGCGCGGTTAGCCTTTTTAAAGTGGAGAATAAAAAGCTGGTGTTTGACCAAGTGATTTTGGTTGGCCAAGAGCTGTGATCCGCCTATGGGTGACTGATTCTCAAATCGCCTTTAGAATACCGCTGATGGAGGCATCAGCGGTTTTTATGAGCTATAGTTTAGCGATCTTTGTTTTTTCTAACTTGATCGGTATTGTGAAGTAATACCCAAACTGCACCCTGACCACCTGCATTGGCAGGAGCTGAGCAAAACGCAAGGACGTCGTTGTTTTGAACCAGCCAATTTTTGACACTTTGTTTGAGGATAGCATGGCCTGTCTGCGAGCCATGGCCTTGGCCGTGGATGATAGAGACGACGCGTGCACCGTTGGTGGTGGCTTGGTAGAGGAATGCGTTGGTGGCGATACGGGCTTCTTCTGCGGTTTTGCCGTGTAGGTCTAAGCGCAACGAGACAGGCCATTGGCCTTTTTGTAGCTTTTTCAGCAGTGTGTCTGGAATGCCTTTGCGCAAATAGACGCCGAGTTCGTCGTCACGTAGGTGGCGGGCGTCGAAACCGTCGGAGAGTTTGTCTTTTAGTTTTTTGGCGTTGGTTTGATTCGGGGTGGTTGCGCGTTTGATTTCGGGAAGTTTAATTGCCGGGGTGGGGTGGGTGTACTTGCCACTGCTTTTGAGTGGGATGACGTTTTGGACGGCTTGTTTGAACTCGGTGGTTTGGCGCTGTTCTTGCTGCTCACGTTCTTTTTGCTCGCGGCGGTGCTGCTCTGCGATACGGGCTTCTTTCTCAAGGTCTTTTTTGAGTAGGCTTAAGTCGGCGAGGCCGTAGGATTTTGCTTTCATGTTTATTGTCTGAGTGCTTTTTGACAACAAACCCTACTTTGGTCAGTAGGGTTTGTATGTCGTGATACCAGTGTTGTTCAATGTGGGTATCAGTTATTTTCTAAGTAACGCTGCGCATCGAGTGCGGCCATGCAACCTGTGGCCGCGCTGGTGATGGCCTGGCGATAAATATGGTCTTGTACGTCACCTGCAGCGAAGACACCTGTGATGCTCGTCGCTGTGGCATTGCCAGCCGCACCGCCGACGGTTTTGATGTAGCCATTTTCCATATCGAGCTGACCAGCAAAAATATCGGTGTTCGGCTTATGACCGATGGCGATGAACACACCATCCACTGAGATTTCTTTGGTGGCGTCGCCGTTGAAGGCTTTTAGGCGCAAACCCGTCACACCAGAGGCGTCACCGAGCACTTCATCCAATGTTTGATTCCACTCGATGGTGACTTTGCCCTCAGCTTCTTTGGCGAGCAGGCGGTCAATCAAAATCGGCTCTGCGCGGAACTTATCACGGCGGTGAATCACGGTGACGTGGCTGGCGATATTGGACAAATACAGGGCTTCTTCAACCGCTGTGTTACCACCGCCCACCACCGCAACAGGTTTGCCGCGATAGAAAAAGCCGTCACAGGTGGCACACGCTGACACGCCGCGTCCAGCAAAAGCCTCTTCAGACGGTAAACCCAGATATTGCGCAGAAGCGCCAGTAGCGATAATGAGTGCATCGCAGGTGTATTCGGCGGAGTCACCGACCAAACGCATTGGCTTTTCGGTCAAATGCGTGGTGTGAATGTGGTCAAAGATCATTTCGGTTTTGAATCGTTCTGCGTGTGCTTGGAAACGAGACATCAGCTCTGGGCCTTGCACACCATCGGCATCTGCAGGCCAGTTTTCGACATCGGTGGTGGTCATGAGTTGGCCGCCTTGCTCCAAACCTGTGATGAGCACGGGATTCAGATTCGCGCGCGCTGCATAAACAGCGGCGGTGTAACCAGCAGGGCCTGAGCCGAGAATCAATAAACGGTGGTGTTGGGTGGCTTTTGACATGCAAGTCCTTTTTTATAAAGTGTATCGTTGAACTGCGTTATTATACTTGGTTTCATTTGTTGTCGCGATGACATCCCTCAATCCACATCATAGAACAAAGCAATAATATGGCCATTTCATCTTTTAAAACCCGCTATAAAGCCGAGCCCATCACATTCTCAGAAATTGACGACGTGCGCTATCTGCACTTTGGCACGCCATGGGTTCAGGGCGCGATGAATCTGAAGAACCCATTTAAAATTGAGCTTGAATACGCACAGATGATGATGGCGTATATTTTGTTTTTAGATGAACCCGCCCAAGTCGCACAGCTCGGCATGGGCTGTGCCTCGCTCACCAAATTTATCTATAAAAACATGCCAGTGACCCACTCAACTGTCGTCGAACTAAACCCAGACGTCGTTTCAGCCGCCTACGCCATGTTCAAACTACCGCGCGACACGTCACGAATCACCGTCGTGCAAGACGATGCGGCGAACTGGGTGACGCAGCAAGAGGGCGGATTTGATGTATTGCAAATAGATTTATATGACGCCACCGCACGCGGCCCTGTCTGTGACTCTGTGCAGTTTTATCAGGATTGCTATGCTGCACTCAAGGAGACAGGCATGATTACCGTGAATCTCTTTGGCGATCACCCGAGTTTCGAGAAAAACATGAAAAACCTCAATGAGGCATTCGGCGGTCGAGTACTTGCGCTACCAGAGATCCATGATGGCAACCGCATCGTGTTGGCATTTAAAGGTGCGCCGCTGAATGTCGAATGGCGCGACCTATACGCGCGCGCTGAGCAAGTGAAGGCACAATACAAATTGAAAGCCAAACGTTGGGTGAGTAGCCTTAAGGCTGTGGTGACCACAAAGACGTTTTCTATTTGATGTGTGTTTGCCGAAAATGCAGACTGTGTTTCTGTCATTGGTTATGAGTTGTAAAAAAAACCGTTGATGGGGTCATCAGCGTTTTTTTTTTAATTTTCCAGATTATTGCTCTTTTTTATCATCATCCCAATTATTGGCGGGTGCTTCCCCTTCTTTATAAACCACTTTCATTTCCATCAGTTTATTTGTCGCTTCTACTAAAATTAATCGGTCGATATTTGGGTGTTTGCCAACGTTTGCTTTGGCGTCTTTTGTGTGCTCGGCGTAGAGCTCTAAGCCGCGACGAGCGGCAGCTAAGTCGAGTGTGCCCATGGTTTTGTAGAGGTAGTGGTAGAGAGCGAGTGAGCCTTTTTGGCCTTCTGCGTTTTCGACGGTTGAAAGGAGTTTGCCGTCTTGGTAGAACTCGATGCGTTCTAAGTTGTCGATGGCGGGGAATTGTTCTACGTTTTCTTTGAATACGGTGCTAGTTTTGAATAACATGGTGGTTCTCCTGATGAATGATGTTGAGTTAGGTTGAAGCGTGTTTCAGAATGCTGTCAATGTAGGCTTGTGCGTCTGGTTCGGTTTTGTCGCGTTGTGCTTGCCAAAGCGTTTGGCCCAAGCACTCCATGATGATGTGCTGTGCATCGTGTTCGCTGTCGAGTTTTTGTGACAGTTTGGCGTGTGCGGCGCGAATGCCAGGTGGTTGGTCGATGGAGAGTTGCTCGCTGATGGATAGGTGCATCGACAGGTGTAAAAACGGATTGGTTTGGCCATCTTCGGGTAAAAACTGAGCGGCTTCGAGGGCTTCAATGGGGCCATTGAGCACTGCGTGGTATTCGGGGTGCTCACGCATCCAGTGTACGGCGATTTGCTCGATGGGTGCGAGGTTTTCTTGGTGTTTTGATTTATACCATGCGTGGTAAAAAAACTGGCGGACTTCTTGGACTGTGGGGTTGAAGAACATGTGGTGGCTTTTTGATGAGGGTGTTTTTGATGCGATTTGCTCAAATCTGCTACTAAAGGCTTGCAAAATGGCACGATTCAGGTTATAAATACGGAAGTTTACACGCAAATGGTTTGCGGTAAAAGCAAAACAGGATGAATGTCATGCGCCACACACGTGCTTATTTCTTTTGGTACTTTACTCGAACGAGCGGTTGAGCTGTTCGGTGTGCCACGCGCGTACCTTCATCTAGCCGCTAACTTGTTTAGCGGTTTTTTATTTTTTGCACTCCACAAACTCCTTTATTGAAAGAACAACATGCCAAATACCGATGACGTCCGAATCAAAGAGATTAAAGAACTTGCACCGCCATCACACGTGATTCGCGAGTTTCCACTGACCGAAGAGGTTGCCAAAGTACCCTTTGAGTCGCGTGCTGCCATTCACCGTGTGTTGCATGGGGCGGATGATCGCTTGGTGGTTGTGATCGGTCCATGTTCGATTCATGATACGAAGGCCGCACTTGATTATTGCCAACGTTTGCTCAAGCAGCGCGAAATGTACAAAGACACATTAGAAATCGTGATGCGTGTTTACTTCGAGAAACCGCGGACCACGGTCGGTTGGAAAGGCCTCATCAATGACCCGATGCTCAATGAAACATTTGACATCAATAAAGGTCTGCGCGTCGCACGTGAGTTGCTCGTACAAATCAACGAAATGGGCATGCCCGTCGCTTGCGAATACCTTGACATGATTACACCACAATACATCGCCGACCTCGTGAGCTGGGGCGCGATTGGCGCACGCACCACTGAGTCACAAGTACACCGCGAGCTTGCTTCTGGCTTGTCATGTCCTGTTGGCTTTAAAAATGGCACGGATGGCAATGTCAAAATTGCTGTTGATGCCACACTCGCTGCACAACGCCCCCACCATTTCCTCTCAGTGACCAAGGCTGGCCACTCAGCGATTATTTCGACCAATGGCAACGAAGACTGCCACGTCATTTTGCGTGGTGGCAAAAAGCCAAACTACGACGCCGCCAGCGTTCAAGAAGCCTGTGAAGCTATCGCCAAAGGCGGTTTGGCGCAGCGCGTCATGATTGATGCCTCGCACGCAAACTCTGAGAAAAAACCAGAAAATCAAGTCCCTGTTTGTGCCAATATCGCAGAGCAGGTCGCAGGTGGTGATGAGCGGATTTTCGGTCTCATGATTGAGTCAAATATTGTCGGTGGCCGTCAGGACTTGGTTACAGGCGCGGCGCTCACCTATGGTCAAAGCGTGACGGATGGCTGCATCGACTGGGAGTCATCAGAAGCTGTGCTGAAAAACCTCTCCGAAGCGGTCAAAGCACGGCGTGAATTAAAACGCAACAGTTTTACTGAACAGTAAAACCACGGGCGGGCAGTTGAGTGCCCGCTTTTATTTCTCACCCGTTTTTAAGGAGACTCATATGTCTAAAAAAATCATCAGCACCACCAATGCACCTGCCGCCATTGGCCCATATTCACAAGCTGTGAAAGTTGGAGCGCGCGTATTTACTTCTGGCCAACTCGGTTTAGATCCTATCTCTGGCGAATTAGCACAAGGTATTGAAGCGCAAACGCATCAAGCATTCAAAAATCTTGAAGCGATTTTGAAAGAAGCGGGCGGCTCACTGGCCAACGTGGTGAAATTCACCTTGTTTTTGACAGACTTGGCTGACTTTTCCACAGTCAACACCATCATGGCGCAATACGTGCCTGAGCCATTTCCAGCACGTTCGACCATCGGTGTGGCAAGCTTGCCGAAAGGTGGGTTGTTTGAGATTGAGGCTGTCGCGCATATTGAGTGATTGCATGAGTAGCACTAAGAACGGCTTGAGAAACTCAAGCTGTTCGGGCATGTCGGTCAAGTTTTTTCATGATGACCATTGTTTTCTTTTATTTGCAGTGATGTTGCATCTTATCAATAAAAAATCCGCCGTGATTAAACGGCGGATTTTTTATTTGGGCTAGGGCTTACTTATCCAAGCCAGCCAAACAAGTATATTTCACCACTACATAGTCTTCAATTCCGTATTTAGAGCCTTCGCGCCCTATACCTGATTGTTTGACACCGCCAAATGGCGCGATTTCGGTTGAAATCAGACCCGTGTTGACGCCGACCATACCGTATTCGAGGGCTTCTGAGACGCGGAAGATGCGGCCGATGTCACGGCTGAAGAAGTACGATGCGAGCCCAAATTCTGTATCGTTGGCGTATTGAATCACTTCTTCTTCGGTTTTGAAGCGGAACAGCGGCGCCATCGGGCCGAATGTTTCTTCGCGTGCGACAGCCATATCTTGTGTGACGTTGGTCAAAATGGTTGGCTCGAAGAATGAGTGGCCGAGTGCGTGGCGCTTGCCGCCCAGTGCAATTTTTGCACCTTTTGCGAGTGCGTCAGCGATGTGTTCTTCGACTTTTTCCATGGCTTTCTCATCAATCATCGGGCCTTGGGTCACGCCTTCTTCGACACCGTTACCGACTTTGAGTTTGCCCACAGCGGCGGCGAGTTTCTCTGCGAATGCGTCGTACACGCCATCTTGGACATAGAGGCGGTTCGCGCAAACGCAGGTTTGGCCTGCATTGCGGTATTTCGACGCAATCGCGCCCTCAACAGCCGCGTCAAGGTCAGCGTCGTCAAATACGATGAATGGTGCGTTACCGCCGAGTTCCATCGAGGTTTTTTTGATGGTGGGGGCGCATTGTTCCATCAATACGCGGCCCACTTCGGTTGAGCCCGTGAATGTGAGTTTGCGCACAGTGGGGTTTGAGGTGAATTCTGCACCGATGACGCGTGATTTGCCTGTGATGACTTGGAAAATACCCGCTGGGATGCCTGCGCGGTGCGCGAGCTCTGCGATGGCGAGCGCAGAAAAAGGTGTTAAGTCAGCAGGGCGGACAATCATCGGGCAGCCCGCGGCGAGCGCGGGAGCGACTTTGCGCGTAATCATGGCGTTCGGGAAGTTCCATGGCGTGATGGCGACGCAAACACCGATAGGTTCTTTGGTGACCATGATGCGGCGATCATTCAGGTGCGCTGGGATGTTTTCGCCGTACAGACGTTTGCCTTCTTCGGCGAACCATTCGACATAGCTTGCGCCGTAAGCGATTTCGCCCTTTGCTTCTGCGAGTGGTTTGCCTTGCTCTGAAGTCAGGATGAGTGCCAAGTCATCTTGGTTTTCCATCATGAGGTTGAACCATTTACGCAGAATTGCCGCTCGCTCTTTGGCGGTTTTTTTGCGCCAAGCAGGCCATGCAGCGTTTGCGTCAGCGATGGCTTTGGCGGTCTCGGTTTGACCGAGGTGAGGGATGGTGCCGATGACTTCGCCTGTGGCAGGGTTGGTTACGGGCATGGTTTCAGCACCACTCACCCATTCGCCATTGAGGTAGCATTGTTGTTTGAAAAGGCTGGGGTCTTTGAGGTTCAGCATGGTTAGTTTCCTAAATAATGTGTGTCATTTCAACTGATGATTATAAGTGAAAACGGCTCTTGGCGTTTTTTCAACACGAAGAGCCGTTTGGTGAGCGCTGTGGAAATTAGCCTTTGGCTGCTTCCAATAGAACTTCTTCCAAAATCGTCAAGCCTTCATCGAATACAGAGTCTTCGATGGTCAATGGGAACAAGAAGCGAATCACGTTGGCATAAGTACCGCATGAGAGCAACAGCAAGCCGCGTTTCAAAGCCGCCAAACGCACTTTTTGAGTAAACTCAGGCGACGCCTCACCTGTCGCAGGGTCAATGAATTCAACTGCGTTCATGGCACCTGGGCCACGCACGTCAGAGATTTGAGGAACTTGAGCGCGCAGGGCAGTCAAGCGGGCTTTGATCTTGTCGCCTAATGCGTTGGCGCGATCAAGCAAATTTTCTGAGTCAATGATGTCCAACACCGCGTGTGCAGAAGCGATGGCCAAAGCATTGCCCGCATACGTACCACCCAAACCGCCAGGTGCTGGTGCATCCATGATTTCAGCACGGCCACAAACGCCTGATAAAGGCATACCGCCTGCCAAAGATTTTGCGAATGTCATCAAGTCTGCCGTCACATCGTAGTGCTCCATGGCGAACAATTTGCCTGTACGGCCGAAACCTGTTTGCACTTCATCCGCGATGAGCAAAATGCCATGTTCGTCGCACAACGCGCGCAGCGAGCGCATGAACGATGGTGACGCTTGGTAAAAACCGCCTTCGCCTTGCACAGGTTCGAGGATGATGGCTGCGACACGAGTTGGCTCGATGTCGGCTTTAAATAAGTTTTGAATCGCTTTGAGTGAGTCTTTTTCGCTCACGCCATGCAGCTCAACTGGGAATGGTACGTGGTAAATTTCTGATGGGAACGGACCGAAGCCGATTTTGTATGGTGCGACTTTACCCGTCAATGCCATGCCCATCATTGTACGACCGTGGAAACCGCCAGTGAATGCGATGACGCCAGAACGGCCAGTGGCTGCACGAGCGATTTTGATCGCGTTTTCAACGGCTTCTGCGCCTGTGGTGAAGAACGCCGTTTTCTTTGGAAAGTTACCTGGTGTGCGTGTGTTGATTTTTTCAGCGAGTTCGACATACGACTTGTAAGGCACGATTTGATAGGCAGTGTGAAGGAAGCCTTCATGCAACTGCTTGTTAATTGCTGCCACTTGCTTTGGATGACGATGACCTGTGTTCACCACCGCGATACCACCGCCAAAGTCGATGAAGCGACGACCTTCAACGTCCCAAATCTCAGCATTTTGCGCGCGCGCAGCGTAAAAGTCAGTCATCACGCCGACACCGCGAGGCGTCGCGGCATTTTTGCGGGTTTGTAAATCAGCGTTGTTGCTCATGGTGAGGTCCTTTTCTCAGAGTTTAAATTTCTTGTGTCAAAACAAATTGTGTGTTCCGACGATGATGTTGATTGTGACAATATCAGCATAATGCATGTATTGATTTGGCATTTTTATGCCATTGGTCTCTCATTGTATCAAATACGGTGGAAGAATATTAGAGGTATTGGCTTGGAAGCCAGTAAAATTTAACGTTTAGTGCCAGTTTTCGATAATAAGTATAAATTCGGCTTCTTTATTAATTTGGCGGTTTGTTGTGTATAAATACGTAGTGATATGTGGCTGTGTTTTTTCCAGAATTTGCTGGCTTTACTTTTGTATAATGAGGGTAAAGTAATTGTCTCTAACTGTCATAAAGATGAAATGGTAAACGCATTGCTCTCACATCAGACTTAATCTATGAGCTCAAAAGTCATCCATACAGTGAATACACCAAAGTCAACGTGGTGTGCTTTGGCGCGTCTGAACGTCGCGAGACAGATGGGTTTTACGATGCTTGAGACGCTGGTGGTGTTGGCGATTGTGGGTGTCCTCACCACTGTGGGCATACCTGCTTATCAGCGGGTGAGTGTGCAGTATGATATTAGTAGCACTGCGCGTCTGTTTGCTCAACAAGCGGAGTCGGCACGATTAATGGCTCAAGCTTTTGGTGTGGTAATCGAGGTTTGTCCTGTTGGCTCGCTTGATTTTGTTGCGGCCAATCCAGTTTGTCTTAATAATCTACCAGTAAACCAGCCGTGGGCCGCATGGGTGTGGCGCAATCGTACAACTGGCGCTGTTGTTTTTCGTGGGCAAGTCTCGCCGAATTTGATTTTTTCCACGAATCGCAGAGCTTATCCAGCTTTTAATAGCAGTGGTCATATTGCTGGGGTGGCGAATCAGACCATTACGGTAAGCTCAGGGGCTGCCAATACGGTGCCCGCTCGAGTTGCGTTCTCTAATCAAGGTAAGATGACGGTGACGTTGCCACCATGATGAATTTAAGCAATGCTTCACCGTCACAGTCAACTTCTCATCAAGCCGGTTTTAGCTTGTTTGAGGTGTTGTTGTCCATGTTTATCGCTGCCGTAGCGGTGGCGGGCGTGATGGCTTTACATGCCCGTAATCTGAGTCAAGTGACTGACAATGTTCACTTAATGCGTGCGCAGATGGTGTTGAACAATGCGGCTGCGCGCATCAATGTCGATACGAATCTGAATCAAGCTATGACAAACGCAGCATTGACAAACGAAGCATTGGATTTACGAATGACTGTGGTGGCGGTTGGTAGTGCGGATTTTGTTGTCGCGGGGCAGGTAGGTCGATTGTTGAAGATTCAATGGGTCAATCATGATGCCAACGCGTCAGTTTGGCGATGCCCTTTGTCGGGTGTATCTGCTGTCGCAGGAAGTTCTTGCTTGGAATTATGGGTGTTACCATGATGAGGCGTCGAGATTGTCATCGTATTAACTCTCAGGCAGGTTTCACTCTGCTTGAATTGTTGATTTCTATGGTTTTGGTGCTGGCTATAATTATCGGCGTTCAGCGATTTATGTCGGGTGTGGTGTTTGATCAAACGATTATCGGTGAGCGGCAAGAGGTAGCATCAGAGACCCGACTTGTGTTGTCAAATGTGTCACGGGATATCGCTCGAGCGAATTTTTACCCCCATGCATCATTTAGTGATGATTTACCAAACGCGGTTTTGCCTCCAGCCGTTGGAGGGGGGCAAAATTTATTTGGCGTGCGTTACGTTGCTCCTGTTGGCACGCCTGACTGTAATGGTGATACCACAGATAATCAAGCGCTTGCTGGTCATGTTGGGTGGACATTGATTGAAAATCGCTATGTGCTGACCCGCACAGATGGTGTGTTCAGCCTGAGTTGTGACGGAAGCGGTGGCGATAGCGGTCAAGTTAGACTGATAGATAATGTGGCAAAGTATTTGCCTTCTGGCGTTGTTGGTGTCACGGTTGATGCGATTTTATATAATGCTGAACCAGTGGATTTGGTGGCCAATCCTCAATTCATCCCTACCAATACAAAGCTTGTCAGATTGTGTTTGTTAACGCGTGTGGCACAAAATGTGGGCGATGATTCAGCGGCCACGACTGATTGTGCAGGTGCTGCTTTGCCTGTTGTTTCGGCTTGGGTTTATTACAAAACACAAGTAGATGTGGCTGTTGGCTCGCATGGTTTTTTGGCGGGAGACGCACCATGAGTTCACTGACCCGCGTGCCCTCAAAACAATTTGGCTTTGCTTTAGCGACTGTTTTGATTTTGTTGGTTATATTTGCAGGTTTGGTGGTCATCATGCTTGATGGACAGCAGACCAAAATACTTCAGTCAACTGCAACCATTCAGGCAGCACAAACCGAACAGAATTCGCACAATACCCACCGAGCTTGTGTCAATCATGCTCGCCGTGTTTTGGCCAGCGACAGCGCAATCAATGTGACATGGTGGCAGAGTACGGGTGCGTTTGTGCAGGCCAATGACACACGTTGGGCGGATGCGGACGTTTTTCTGCAAGGCTCTTGCTTGATTGAGGCTGTGACCGATGCGACAGACACGCAAGCGAGCTGGACGCCGAAATTACGCATCACGAGCAAGTTGGCGGGTGGGCAAAGTGTGGTGTTAGAGCAAACGGAATGGCGATACCCAGCATGCGTAGCGGCTTTACCCCAGCAGTGTGCGAGTTTAAGCAATTCGGTATCTATTAAAAATAGCACAATACAATGGCGTCCAAGTTATCGCCTCGGTCAGCCTGTCTCTGTGGCTCATCGTGTTTATGGATTTTAAGGTTGACAAAATGACAAAGCAGCGAAAAAACCTCCAGTCGGGATTCACTTTGCTCGAAATGTTGTTTGTGATTGCGGTGATTGGCGTGCTCGCGGCCATATCATTGGCTCGTTACGATGACCACATCACATCATCAAATCGACATGCGGCACGGGCGGCTTTGTTGTTCGCACAGCAATCGATGGAGCGGGCGCATTTACAAAACGGCACTTATGTTGATGCGGTGTTGCCTGCACAGCAGCCGAGTGAGCCTTTTGTTTTGGCGTTGACAAATGCTGGTTTAAATACGTACACGCTGCAGGCGACGCCTGTGAATGCGGATCCTCAATGCAATGTTTTGACGCTGAATCAGGCAGGAGTGCGTGGTGCCACTGGTGCAGCGACGCCGCAGGATGTTGCTAATTGCTGGCGGTGATGGTTTGTGCAGGAGAATTTAGTAAAGTGATTTTTAATTGACCTATCCCGTGCTGTTTAAGCACGGGTTTTCGTTTGTCCACTGCCAAAATCCAAGAAAATCAGCTACAATGTAGACCAATGGTGCAATGCACCTTTTTCTTATTTTTGAAAGTTTCTTATGGCAGGCAGTACTTTCGGTCAGTTGTTTTCGGTAACTAATTTCGGTGAGTCTCATGGCCCTGCGATTGGCTGTGTGATTGATGGCTGTCCTCCTGGCTTGAGTTTGTCTGTTGATGAGATTCAGCCTGAGCTTGACCGTCGTCGTCCTGGTACGTCGCGCCATGTGACACAACGTCAAGAAACTGATCAGGTGGAGATTTTGTCAGGTGTGTTTGAGGGCAAAACCACAGGTACACCGATTGCACTGCTTATCCGCAATCAAGACCAACGCAGTTCTGATTATGGCAATATTGCTGTGCAGTTTCGCCCTGGTCACGCTGATTATACATATTGGCACAAGTACGGCATTCGCGATTACCGTGGCGGTGGGCGCTCGTCCGCGCGCATGACCGCGCCGATGGTCGCAGCGGGCGCGGTGGCAAAGAAGTGGTTGCGTGAGAAATTTGGCACACAAATCATGGGGTGTATGACAGCATTGGGCGATGTGCCAATCCCTTTTCAGAGCTGGGATGATGTGTCACAAAATCCGTTTTTTGCAGCGAATAATGATGTTGTGCCTGAGCTTGAGGCGTACATGGATAATTTGCGCCGCGATGGTGACTCTGTTGGCGCACGCCTGATGGTTGCTGCGACTAATGTGCCTGTGGGTTTGGGTGCACCGCTTTTTGATAAGTTAGATGCCGATATTGCTTACGCGATGATGGGGGTGAATGCGGTTAAGGGCGTGGAGATGGGCGATGGTTTTGATGTCGTTGCGCAAAAAGGCTCCTACCATGGTGATGCGATGCCACCATCAGGCTTTCAGTCTAATCACGCGGGTGGTGTGTTGGGTGGCATCTCAAGCGGCCAACCTGTCGTGGTTCATGTGGCGATTAAACCAACTTCATCGATTCGTGTGCCGCGTGAGTCCATGGATATTCATGGGCAGGCTGCGACTGTTGAAACGTTTGGCCGACATGACCCGTGTGTGGGTATTCGTGCCACGCCGATTTTGGAAGCCATGTTGGCTTTGGTTTTGATGGATCATGTGTTGTTGCACCGTGCACAAAATGCTGATGTGCATGTTGATACGCCAATTTTGGATATGGATTCAGGAGTGTAGGATGAATAAGATGCTTAAGCGCAGTACTTTGCTTATCAATGTGGTGTTCTTGACCGCATGTGGCACGGTGCAGCAGACCACGGTTACGTCGCAGACCGGTGTGACGCGCCAGCAAAAATTCTCTGTGTCAGAGCAAGAGATGAACGCGATTGCGGCCAATGAGTACAAAAAAATGCTTAATACCGCACGCTCGGCGAAAGCATTAAATAACGATGCTGCCCTGGCTGCACGTGTGAAGCGAATTTCTAACCGCTTAATAACCCAAGTTCCTAAATTGCGTCCGTCGGCTGCCAATTGGGCTTGGGAGGTCAATGTGTTTGATGCGGATGAACTCAATGCGGGTTGTTACCCTGGTGGTAAAATTTTTGTTTATTCGGGTTTGGTGAATAAACTGAAATTGACCGACGATGAGTTGGCGCAGGTCATTGGTCATGAAATTTCACATGCGCTGAGAGAGCATTCGCGCGAGCAGTACAGTCGCGAGCAAAATGTGGGCGTTGGCGTGGCGATATTGGATATCGCAGGTCAGCTTGCTGGTTATCAAGGTGTGGGCAATGTGGCTGGGCAGGCTGCGGAGCTGGGCTTGAATTTGCCGTTTAGCCGAGAGCACGAAACAGAGGCTGATTTGGTCGGCATTGAGTTGGCGGCTCGCGCAGGTTACAACCCTGATGCGGCAGCCAGTTTGTGGAAAAAAATGATGAACACAGATGGCAATGGGCCGCCGCAGTTTCTCAGTACGCATCCATCACCAACCAACCGTCAAGCCACATTACAGCAAGCTGCCACACAAGTACAATCTTTGTATGATGCGGCGCGAAAGAAATAATTTGTAGTTAATATTGGAACACCATGGAAACTTTATACGACAAACTCTGGGACATGCACGTCATCCGTACCGATGATGATGGTACATCGTTGATTTATATTGACCGTCAATTACTGCACGAAGTCACGAGTCCACAGGCTTTTGAAGGTTTAAAAATCCACCATCGTCCGGTGTGGCGTCTGAATGCGAATCTGGCTGTGTGTGACCACAATGTCCCAACCACAGATCGCAGCGCGGGCAATGCAGGGATTGTTGACCCTGTGTCTCGCTTGCAGGTTGAAACGTTGGACAAAAATTGCGATGAGTTTGGGATTACTGAGTTTAAAATTCAAGACATTCGTCAAGGGATTGTGCACGTCATCGGCCCAGAGCAGGGCGCGACTTTACCTGGTATGACGATTGTGTGCGGTGATTCGCATACATCCACTCATGGCGCGATGGGTGCGTTGGCATTTGGCATCGGGACGTCGGAGGTGGAGCACGCTTTGGCCACACAAACGTTGATGATGAAAAAAGCCAAAAACATGCTGGTTCAGGTGGACGGTACGTTGCCAGCGGGATGCACGGCTAAGGATATCGTTTTAGCCGTCATTGGTCAAATTGGCACTGCTGGCGGTACGGGCTACACCATCGAGTTTGCTGGCTCGGCGATTCGTGCGCTTTCCATGGAAGGTCGCATGACCATTTGTAATATGGCCATCGAGGCAGGTGCGCGTGCTGGTCTGGTTGCAGTGGATGATGTGACGATTAATTACATGAAAAATCGTCCATTCGGCCCACAGGGTGCCGAGTTTGAACAAGCTGAGAAGTTTTGGCGCACGCTACACTCAGACGAGGGCGCGACATTTGATACAGTGGTGAAACTACAGGCCGAAACCATCAAACCGCAAGTCACGTGGGGCACATCGCCTGAAATGGTGGTGGCGATTGATGGTCAAGTACCTGATCCTGAGCAAGAAAAAGACCCTGTTAAACGCGATGCGATTGAACGTGCCTTACAATACATGGGGCTGCAGCCTCGCACGGCGATGACGGCAATTAATGTGGACAAAATTTTTATTGGCTCATGTACCAATAGCCGCATCGAAGACATGCGTGCAGCGGCGTGGGTGGTCAAGCATTTGGGTAAAAAAGTGGCGTCTAATGTCAAGCTGGCCTTGGTTGTACCAGGTTCAGGATTGGTCAAAGCTCAAGCTGAGTCCGAAGGTTTGGATGTGATTTTTAAACAAGCGGGTTTCGAGTGGCGCGAACCAGGTTGTTCTATGTGTTTGGCCATGAATGCCGATCGTTTGGAGTCAGGTGAGCGTTGTGCTTCCACCTCAAATCGTAATTTTGAAGGCCGTCAAGGTGCTGGTGGTCGTACGCATTTGGTCAGTCCCGCCATGGCTGCAGCGGCTGCCATAGAAGGACATTTTGTTGATGTGCGTGCTTTAGCATAAACAGTTTCATTGGTTTTGACCTTTGTCTGTTTTGGGTTGATTCTTTTTTAAAAGAAGTCTTTATAAGGAGTTGGAAATGCGTAAAATTTTATTATTAACGGTGGCTGCTGTGTTTGTTTTGTCTGGCTGCAATACGATTAAAGGTACTGTCAATGGGATTGGTAAAGACACTCAAAAGGCTGGTGAGTGGGTTCAAGAAAAAGTGCCTGCACCGCAATAATCGTTTCGCTACATTCTACGCGCTTGTTTTGAGACGCATTGCTGCCATTTGGCGCAATGCGTTTGCTGTTTCTAAATATTTGAAAAATCATGGAAAAATTCACCGTACACAAAGGCCTCGTTGCACCGCTTGATCGTGAAAACGTCGATACTGATGCCATCATTCCCAAGCAGTTCTTAAAGTCCATCGCCCGCACAGGCTTTGGTGAAAACTTATTTGACGAATGGCGCTACTTGGATGTGGGGCAACCTGGCAAAGACAATAGCAATCGCCCAATGAATCGAGACTTCATTCTCAACCAGCCGCGTTATCAAGGCGCGAGCGTACTCATTGCTCGGGATAACTTTGGCTGTGGCTCGTCACGCGAGCATGCGCCATGGGCTTTGCAACAATACGGCTTCAAAGCCATCATTGCACCATCGTTCGCTGACATTTTCTTTAATAATTGCTATAAAAATGGCCTGTTGCCGATTGTGCTAACCGCTGCGCAGGTCGATAAAATCTTTCACATCGTGGCGGCCAATGTCGGATTTGAAGTCACCATTGATTTGCCAGAGCAGCTCGTGCGTGTTGTTGACGAAGCTTTTCCGTTTGACATCAGCACACATCGTAAATATTGTTTGACCAATGGTTTTGATGACATCGGTTTGACGCTGCGTCATGCAGAAGAAATCAAAGCATTTGAAGCGCAGCATTTGCTCAAATTTCCGTGGTTGAGCAAAACTGCCGTCTAAAGCAAATAGCCCACGTCATCGAATATTTGACTGGCGTGTGGCGATGGTTTAATTCTTGAGTGACTTATTTTTATTGATAATTTGATTGGCTATTTATGACACAAAACATTCTCCTCCTTGCAGGCGACGGCATCGGCCCTGAAATCATGGCACAAGCCGTGCGTGTGCTCGAAAAACTCAAATCAGAAGGTCTCGATATTGCATGGGACAATGCGCTTATTGGTGGCTGTGCGGTGGACGCGACAGGTGTGCCGTTTCCCCCTGAAACATTGACCAAGTGCCAAGCCTCAGACGCGGTGCTGCTCGCTGCTGTTGGCGGCCCGCAGTATGATACATTGCCCCGTGAGCAACGTCCCGAGCGCGGTTTGCTCGCGATCCGCAAAGAGATGCAAGTGTTCTCAAATCTACGCCCAGCGGTGGTTTATCCTGAGCTGGTTGAGGCATCAACGCTCAAACCTGAAGTTGTTGCTGGGTTGGACATCATTATCGTACGTGAGTTGGTCGGCGATATTTATTTTGGCGAACCGCGCGGGATTGAAGTGCGCCAGACTGAAAACGGTAGCGAGCGTGTGGGTTTTAATACCATGATTTATAGCGAATCAGAAATCCGTCGTATCGCCCACAGTGCGTTCAAAACGGCCCAAAAACGCCATAAAAAACTCTGCTCAGTTGATAAAATGAATGTGCTTGAGGCCACACAGCTTTGGCGCGATGTGGTTATCGAAGTGTCTGCTGAATACCCTGATGTTGAACTCAGTCACATGCTCGTCGACAACGCCGCGATGCAACTCGTGCGCAATCCAAAGCAATTCGATGTGGTGGTGACTGGTAATATGTTTGGTGACATCCTGTCTGATGCAGCATCCATGCTGACAGGTTCGATTGGCATGTTGCCATCAGCATCGCTCGATGCAAACGGCAAAGGTCTGTACGAACCGATTCATGGCTCTGCACCTGACATCGCTGGTAAAAACTTGGCCAACCCATTGGCGATGATTTTGTCGGTGGCGATGATGTTGCGTCATAGCCTGAATAAAGTAACTTATGCTGACCGCGTGGATAATGCGGTGAAAACGGTGTTGGCTCAGGGTTATCGAACTGGTGATATTATGACTGTTGGTGGTAAAAAGGTTGGTACGGTTGAGATGGGTGATGCGGTATTAGCCGCTTTGTAATGGTCTAATTGTTTTAATAAATCACATTGATAAAAATTTTGGAGTAAATGATGCAAAGAGTCGGTTTAGTCGGTTGGCGCGGTATGGTGGGTTCGGTTTTGATGGATCGGATGTTGCAGGAGAATGATTTTGAGCATTTTGAACCTGTGTTTTTCAGCACGTCTAATGCAGGCGGCGCTGCGCCGACGTTTGCGAAGTCTGATGGCGTGTTGCACGATGGCAATAGCATTGATGCGCTCAAAACCTGTGATATCATTGTTTCCTGCCAAGGTGGTGATTACACAACACAAGTGTTTGAATCATTGCGTGCGGCTGGTTGGGCGGGTTATTGGATTGATGCGGCCTCGACGCTACGCATGGCAGATGACGCGATCATCGTACTCGATCCCGTGAACAGGAATGTGATTCAAGACGGGTTGCAGCGCGGTGTGAAAAACTACATCGGTGGTAACTGCACCGTGAGCTTGATGATGATGGCGTTGGATGGTTTGTTTAAGGCGGATGCGATTGAGTGGATGACATCGATGACGTATCAAGCGGCATCGGGTGGTGGAGCGGCGAACATGCGCGAGCTGATTTCTCAAATGGGGATTTTGAATGCCGAAGTCGCTGATTTGCTCGCTGATCCACGCTCAAGCATCCTCGAAATTGACCGAAAAATCGCTGCGAAAATGCGTGAACCAGACTATCCAGCCGAGCACTTTGGTGTGCCGCTCGCGGGAGGTTTGATTCCATGGATTGACAAAGATTTGGGCAATGGTCAAACCAAAGAAGAATGGAAGGGTGCAGCAGAAACCAATAAAATTTTGGGCAAAACCGCTGGTGCGGCTGGTTTTATTAATGTCGAAGGTTTGTGCGTGCGCATTGGTGCAATGCGCTGTCACTCTCAGGCATTGACGATTAAATTGAAAAAAGACATTCCGCTCGATGAAATTCACGACATGCTGGCACAAGCCAATGATTGGGTCAAAGTCGTTCCAAACAACAAAGAAGCATCTGTTCGTGATTTAACCCCAACGGCGGTGACTGGTACGATGACTGTACCTGTTGGCCGTTTGCGCAAAATGGCGATGGGCGGTGAGTACCTTTCTGCATTTACTGTCGGAGATCAATTGCTGTGGGGTGCTGCTGAGCCGCTGCGTCGAATGTTGCGCATCATCATTGGTTAATTAACCTTTGTTTGTGGAGACGCGATTTATCGCGTCTCTTGTATTTTTGTATGACACTATGGAATTCGCTGTGAAAATCTCTTATTCACCATTCAGACTTTATGCAGCTGTGCTGTTGACGGCACTGCTGTGTACGATGCCTTTGGTGCAAGCCAAACCCAAAAGCTATGCTGCGCACGCTGCCGAAATTGCCCGTTTGGCGCAGGTAAACGAGGCGGGTCAGTTGCAGATCGAAAGAGGGGATGCTTTAACACCGATTGCTCAGCGTTATGCAAAGGCAAATAATTTGCCTTTAGACGTAGCATTTAAAGCACTGATTGATGCCAATCCACAAGCATTTGAAGATGCCCAAAATAATCTCAAAGTGGGTGCTGTGCTGATGATTCCGAAAAAAACGGATATTGGTATGGCAAAAAAAGAGACTGAGTCCGTGAGCGTAGTGCCAAAGACCCTTGATAATAATACCTCTGTTGAGGTGCTAATGCCAGTTGAGCCAGGCGTTATTGCGCAAACACCTGATAATGTTTCTACAGTTGAAGTGGCTGTTAAGCCTGATATCGCTCAAACTCAAACCGTATTTGATGATTTTTACATGCCGCCGTGGGCATGGGTTTTAGCTGCGGTATTTGCGCTCATGTTGTTGGTTGGAGTTGTGAAACGTGGTAACCGTACTCCTATTCAGAATAGCCCTAAACAGTTAGAACGTCATGCCAATGGTGCGCCGAAAGTGGTTTTACTGCCGCAATCATCAGAACATAATCCATCTCACTCGGTGAAGGCTTTGACTGATTACACTCGAACAACCGCGGGGTTGGATCCATTGGAAAATTTCGGTGCTCAATCTGCGTTATCCGTTAAAGCTGACAATGGGGCGGTGGCTTCTGCCAGTCATTTGACGACGGCATTTGATGATGAAGACGATGGTCTTTTATACGATGAAGAGAGCTTGCTCGATGAGCCTCTGCTCATGCGAGAACCAATGGTTCAGGATCGACGTTTTCAACGTGCAGTTGCTGGCTTGTCTGCATCGAGTTTGGATTTGACTCTGGCTGACGATATACCTGATCTGCCCAAGACGGTTGTGAGCACTGCGGCACATGTTGTTCCCAAGTCAATTGCTAACAAATTGCCTGAGTCATCGGTTTTAGATAAGAAGTTCGTGGCTGTTTCGGTTTTTCAGCCGAATGACTCTTTTTTTAATCATCATTTTAAAACACCGCGCTATCAATTAGCACAAATCACGAATGCTACTGCGCGTGCGGTGACATTTGCGAATGTTAAAGCCGAGGCAATGGCTGCTGTCAAAGTTGCTCCAGAAGTTGTGAATCAAAATACAGCGCCTGAGTTAGAGGTCGATATGCCAACATTTTTGAGGGAGTATTCACATAATTTGCCTGAGCCAACATTCACCAGCGTTGATTACGAAGATTTGCTGGATAAGGCTCGTTTGCAAGCATGGCTGAATGTGCATTCGGTTGATGAAATTTTACTCTATGCGCAGGATGCCCATGACGCAAGCTACGATGATGTGGCGCAGTTGATGCTCAATGATGTTTTGTTGCGCGGGAACGCTGAACAATGTGCGGCGGTTTTGAATTTGCGCTATCTTTGGTCATACCCGCAAGGGGTGTACTAAAGTGCCGCGCATTGCACTCGGGGTTGAGTACGATGGGACGCTGTATCAGGGTTGGCAATCCCAGCCCAATGGCAAGACGGTACAGGACGCATTGGAAAATGCGCTGACCCAATTTGCGACTGTGCCGATTAAAGTTCAATGTGCGGGACGCACTGATGCGGGCGTCCACGCCTTGGAGCAGGTCGTGCATTTTGATGTGCCGTTGCAACGCTCGGTTGAGTCTTGGGTGCGCGGTGGTAATACATTTTTACCAGATTCTGTGGCGGTGCGTTGGGCGCGAGATGTGGGAGAGGAGTTTCATGCGCGTTTCGATGCTTTTAGACGCACTTATCACTATGTGATTTATAACCATCCTGTGCGCTCACCTCTATGGGCGAATCGAGCGGGGTGGTACCACAAGCTGCTAGATGCAGAAAAGATGCATCTAGCAGCGCAAAGTTTGGTGGGGCAACATGATTTCTCAGCGTTTCGCGCTGCGCAGTGTCAAGCCAAATCACCGATTAAAACCATGTATGACGTGCGCGTCGTGCGCTATGGTGATTTGGTGGTTGTGTCTTTGTCGGCGAATGCTTTTTTGCACCACATGGTGCGCAATATCGTCGGTTCGCTCGTTTACATTGGCTCAGGAAAACAACCCGTTGAATGGTTGACGCAGTTGTTGACACATACGGATCGAACGCTGGCTGCGCCGACTTTCTCTGCTTCTGGTTTGTACCTCGCGGCGATTCATTATGATGAGGCGTTTGGTTTGCCAAAAGCGAATGATTCGCTTGAAGCCCTATTGGGTGTGAAGCCCTAAATTGCTTGAATCCGTCAGGAGGCCTGAGATGAGAACCCGAATTAAATTCTGTGGCTTTACCCGAGAGGCGGATATTGACGTGGCTGTTCGACTGGGGGTCGATGCGCTTGGCTTTGTTTTTTACGAAAAAAGTCCACGTTATGTCACTCCTCTGAAGACAGCAAGCTTGATTGAGCGAGTCCCTGCTTTTGTTAGTACGGTTGGGTTGTTCGTGAATGCCACTGTGCCGCAAATGACTCGGATATTGGGTCAAGCACCTGTTTCGATGATTCAGTTACATGGTGATGAGACTTGGAATTTTGCGCTCAATGTCAAAAAAATCATGCATCGCCCTGTCATCAAAGCAGTTCGTGTGAATAAGCAAACTGACTGGGGTGAGGTTGCGCACTATGCGGATCAGCTGGCGGGGGTTTTGTTGGATACAGATGCTGTCGGCTACGGTGGGTCTGGTCATGTGTTTGATTGGGATGTCATCCCCAGTGAGTTACATCACAAAATCATCCTCAGCGGTGGTTTGAACGTCAATAATGTCGCCGATGCCATTCAAAAAATGCAGCCGTATGCCTTGGATGTGTCATCGGGAATTGAGGCGGGTACGAAAGGCATTAAGGATGAAACACTGATGCGTGCTTTTGCTCAAGCGATTCGCGATGCTGATGCGCATGAGCATTCTCAATAAACTATTGACACTTGACATCTGTTGTTATAACATTGTTAAAACATTAAACAACGGATTGTGTCATGAAAACCACCTTGCGTAAAATGGGCAACTCGACAGGCGTCATCATTCCTAAGCCTTTTCTCACCGAGCTTGGCTTCGAGTCGAATGAGGTTGAGATGACAGTCGAGGACAATGCCATTGTGATTCGTAAACCAGCCAAACAAGCGCGCGTTGGTTGGGCACAGGCGAGCATGGTGCTTGCTTCTGGTGGTGAAGATCATTTGCAGTGGCCATCGTTTGCCAACCGTGCCAGTGAGGACGTAACATGGTGAATGAGTCTCCATCACTCCAGCGTGGTGATATCTGGTTAGCTCAATTTGATGAAGATATTACCGACAGCCCCAGTCATACTCGTTTATGTGTCGTTGTTTCGCCCGATGAAATGCACAATTACTTGCGTACCGTCATGGTCGCGCCAATGACCACACGCACACAAGTCGCACCGTTTCGGGTCACTGTGTCGTTTGAGGGCAAAACGGGCTTGATTTTACTGGATCAAATTCGTACCTTGGATAAAGAGCGATTGATGCTGAAAAAGGGAGAGATTCAAGCCCCAGTTTTGAAAAATACTCTTGAAGTATTGCAAGAAATTTTTGCTTCTTAAAGAAGCATGAGATCAAAAACCGATTGTCGGACAATTTAAAAGATCATAGAAAAAAGGAAACCAATATGTACAACCTCCCAGACGCTCGTGGCCACTTTGGTATTTATGGTGGTCGATTTGCTTCCGAAACACTCATTCCAGCGTTGGATGAGCTTCAGCACGCCTATGAAACTGTCGTGCCGACCAAGGCATTTCAAGACGAATACGCTTATGAGCTCAAACATTTTGTTGGGCGTCCTTCACCGATTTATCATGCCAAGCGATTAAGCTCTGAAAATGGTGGTGCGCAGATTTACCTCAAACGAGAAGACCTCAACCACACAGGGGCACACAAAATCAACAACGTCATCGGTCAAGCACTGTTGGCGCGCCACATGGGCAAACCGCGCGTGATTGCAGAGACGGGCGCAGGACAGCATGGTGTTGCCACGGCGACGATTTGTGCACGTTTTGGACTGCAGTGTGATGTTTACATGGGGGCAGAAGACGTGGCGCGGCAAGCCGCGAACGTTTATCGCATGAAGCTCCTCGGTGCGCGCGTGATCCCCGTTGAGTCTGGTTCAAAAACCCTCAAAGATGCCCTTAATGAAGCCATGCGTGACTGGGTCAGTAATGTTGAAAATACGTTCTACATCATCGGTACTGTGGCGGGTCCACACCCATACCCTGCGATGGTGCGCGACTTCCAGCGCATCATCGGTGATGAATGCCTCGCCCAAATGCCTGAGCTTGCAGGCCGTCAACCTGACGCTGTGGTGGCATGCATCGGTGGTGGCTCTAATGCCATGGGGATTTTTTATCCTTACATCCCGCATGACAGTGTGCGCCTCATCGGTGTCGAAGCCGCAGGTGATGGCTTGAACACAGCTCGTCATGCTGCATCACTGTGCAAAGGTTCTGTTGGTGTCCTTCACGGTAACCGCACTTACATTTTGCAAGACGATAATGGTCAAGTCATTGAAACACACTCTGTGTCGGCAGGTCTGGACTATCCAGGCGTTGGCCCTGAACATGCCTATCTCAAGGACATTTACCGCGCAGAGTACGTGGCGATTGACGATGAAGAAGCGTTGGCCGCATTCCACAAACTCTGCCGCGTCGAAGGCATCATCCCCGCACTTGAATCATCACATGCTGTCGCGTATGGGTTAAAACTGGCCGCAACCATGTCGTCCGATCAAATGGTTCTTGTTAATTTATCAGGGCGGGGTGATAAAGACATGCACACGGTGGCACAGAGAGGTGGGATTGAGCTGTGAGTGCTTCACGTGTTTTTTGTAACTCTGAAAGACAGGCGGATATTTGTAATGAATCTGACTTTTAAATGATCGAGTGCTCATGAAGAAAATCATCGCTGGTCTCTTTTTTTGTTGTATCGGACTATCTATTTTTCCAGCTCGCGCTATTGAGCCACCTGATGGTTTGTCAGAAGAATATAAACAACTATTTATCTTTGAAAATCTCACACCTGCTTATAAGAAAATCTGGCTTGAAGATGTGAAGCATTTGCAATTAATGTCGGAAAAGTTTCACTTATACAGCATTTATATGAATTGTCTTTCAGACAATGATCATCATCAAATGCTGATCCCTGAGTATCGGGAGGCGTTAGCTGAAACCGCTGGTTTGGGTTTTCCGTTGAAGCTAATGCCTAAAGATAAGCTGGAGGCATTTAATCTCATGTTTGTCCCATCACATTGGGCGTTTGAGCAATTATCTGAAAATGAAAAAAGCCAAATATTGTTATTTGGTAACAGTAATGTCGATCGGAAGGCCTTGTCTGTATTGGCTGTTCTAAATGCTGCGAATGAGATGGCGGAGATTTCCGTCGGCGTTGATGGGGGTTGGAGAAGTTACCCTTTAATAAAGTTTAAAGAGTTGGTTGAGGCGGAGCAATTGTCTGATGAGTTTCAGAAAGCTTTGGGTGAACAAAAGCCTGATGCTTTAATTGAGTATATAAAAATCAAGAAGTTGGCAGACTATTCCGCCAATGATCCACCAAAATTCAATGCTTTAATAATTGAAATTGCTGAGCTAGATAGTCAAGTGCTAAGAAAACAGCTGTCATCAGAGGTGAATGAAAGAATTGATGACTTTTCCGAGCACCGATTTTGGGTATTGAAGGATACTGCGAGAGATGAGTCTTTGCGGATTTTAATGAGCCTAGATTATCTTAACTCAAATATAGAGCTTGGACCACTCATTTTTCCTAATCAACCCACCAGTTTAAGCAATGAGCAAATAAAAAGTTTGAAGGAAAAACTCAAACCGATGATTGAAGTACAACCAAAAATGTTTAAAGTTTCATACGGAGACTGGTTGGGCGACAAAGCAAAGAAATACTGTCAAGAACGTATTAAAAGTTGAACCCAGTCATGAAAAAAAGTTTTGTTTTTAAGTGTGTGCAGGTGGTTATCTTTTGCGCACCGAGTAGTGTTTATTTTCCAATCGCGCAGGCGCAAAGTTTATGTGCTTTTGATTCGGCTCAAATAAAACCTTCGCTCACTGCTGCCAAAATCGCGTGCGACGAACACGTGTTGTGGGGTCGTCCATTCATCAATGCAGCAGGGCATTTGATCCAAATCGGCCCGATGGAGGGTGAGACAGATAAGTTAGCGAATGGTGAGTCTGCGTGGCAGCGTGTGCTGCATTACTGGACGGCGAGTGTTGGTGCGGAATATCTTTATCATCCTGACGATGTTTCGCCCGATTCCTCGCAGGCGACGAAAAATGCATTTATCAGAACGCGTTTGATTGACAACCCATGGTCTGGTGTATTTGTCAGCTATGTCATGAAAACGGCTGGTTTTTCTGCCGATGAGTTTACGTTCAATGATGGCCATATTCGTTATATCAAGCCTGCATTCACGGCGGCGCTCAGCTTGGCCGCTCATGAGCCTAATGCATATGCTTATGTGGCAAAAAATCCTTTGACGACACCAATGGCGGTAGGGGATTTGATTTGCTATACCCGCGAGGGACGAGATGTTTATGGGCCGATGGCTTTTTTTGAGTGGTTACAGACACATCAATACGATGGTGTGTCGTTGAAAACCCACTGTGATATTGTCGTGACCGTGAAAAAAAGTAAGGCTTATACCATCGGTGGTAATGTCGTGCAGTCTGTGGTAATGAGAGAGTTGACTTTGAACAAACAAGGAGCACTGGCGGCCAGACACACTTTGCCGATCACACCTGTGTCTGGTTCGTGGGTGGCGAAGGCTTTGACTGCTGAGCCAGCGAACCTAGTTCAATGCGAGCCAGTTAACGGGCGGGATTGTGATATGAACCGAAAGGATTGGGTGGTGTTGCTTAAAGCCAAGTAAGCCGAATAAAAACCGCTCATCAAATGATGAGCGGTTTTAGAATGGTGCCCAGAAAAGGACTCGAACCTTCACAGTGTTGCCACCGCATGGACCTGAACCATGTGCGTCTACCAATTCCGCCACCTGGGCTTAGGTGTTGTACGCGCCTCATAGGATTCGATGAAAAGGGCTGATAGTCAGGCATCTTTCACCGAATTCATGTATCTTTAGCAATGTCTATTTAAAATACTCGGTATTTCGAGGGCGCGTGTCAAAAAACGATGCGAGCCGCTATTTTATAGGGTTATATTATTTTGTCAAATCGAAACAGTAAAAATACAATGAAAAACAATAAAAAAGAATCTCCAAGTGCTATTTCGCACACAAAACCAACAACTTCAGCGAAAACAGCAAAAACAAAATCACAAACCTCCGCTCCCAGCACCACCAAAAAGCGTGCGAATGCAAAATCGAGCCAAGTCTCAGCTTTGTTCACACCCAGTACAGCGGTTTTAGCGCCCACCAGCAAACCTGTTGAGGTGGCTAAAAAACCGCTGCCAGCCAACCTGCCGACGCGCAGTGTATTGTTCAACACGATTCAAACACACGCGGTTAATTACAAAAAGCCTTTGACCGCGATTCAAATCGCACAAGAATTGGATGTGCTGCCTGCGCAAGTGGGTAGCTTGCAAATTTTGCTCGACCAAATGACAGCGGCGGGCGATATCAAGATGAATCCGAAAGGCTCCTATGCGCCGTTGTCAACTGAGCCGCTGATCACGGGTCGGATTCAGACCCACAAAGATGGTTATGGTTTTTTAATCAATGACGGTGAAGATGTATTCATTGCTGAGCGTCAGATGCGTGGCGCATGGCATGGCGATATGGTGACTGTGCGCATCACAGGCACTGCACGCAACGGCAAACGCGAAGGCGAGGTGGTTGAGGTCACTGAGCGCAAGTTCAGTCAAGTGGTCGGACGTTTACTCAATGAAAACGGCGTGTGGCTGGTTTCACCTGACGATGTGCGTTTGCGCACCGATATTTTGGTGGCGGCTGATGATTTAGCAGGGGCGCTGGTGAACCAAATCGTGGTGGTCGCCCTCAAAGCGTATGGTGATGAGCATGCGATGCCGATTGGTCGCGTTGTCGAGGTGTTGGGCAATGCCGATGATTCGGGTATGGAAATCGAAATCGCGGTGCGAAAATTCGACGTGCCGCATGTGTTCTCTGAGCGCACTGAGCAACAAGTGGCGAAACTTTCTGATACCGTTAGCCCTGATGAATGGGTGGGGCGCATTGATTTGCGTGACGTGCCATTGGTCACGATTGATGGTGAGGATGCGCGCGACTTTGATGATGCGGTGTATTGTGAACCGATTAAAACGGGTCGCAAGGTGACTGGTTATCGTCTGCTCGTCGCGATTGCGGATGTGAGTCACTATGTAAAGGACAAAACGCCGTTGAATGAAGATGCGCTGTTACGCGCCACCAGCGTTTATTTCCCGCGCCGGGTCGTACCGATGTTGCCTGAGAAATTATCAAATGGCTTGTGTTCGCTCAACCCACACGTCGAGCGTCTGTGTATGGTGGCCGATATGGTGATTGACTTGGATGGTCAGGTGACCGCCTATCAGTTCTTTGAAGCGGTCATGCACTCGGCTGCACGACTCACATACAACCAAGTGTGGGAGTTTTTAGATAAAGGCACGGGACATATTGCGGAGAATTTCGCCCATCTGTCACCACAGATTAAGAGTTTGTACGACTTATTTAAAGTTTTGTTACAAGCCCGAGAAAAACGTGGAGCGATGGAGTTTGAAACCGTTGAAACCTACATGGTGCCCGATGAAAACGGCAAAATCAAAGAGATTGTCCCACGCACGCGCAACGATGCACATCGTTTAATCGAAGAATGTATGCTCGCGGCAAACGTTTGCGCTGCTGAGTTTATTGAAACCTCTGATCGACTGTGCCTGTATCGAAACCACGAAGGCCCCACTCCTGAAAAACTCGAAGCCTTGCGCAAAAGCCTCAAAATTGCGGGTCTGCACATCGGTGGTGGCGATAAACCAACGCCCAAAGACTACGCCGCAGTCATGCGTCAAGTCATTGGCCGTCCTGATGCTGCAGGTTTACAAACATTATTGCTGCGCTCGATGCAGCAAGCGGTTTATGCACCTGATAACCTCGGCCACTTTGGTTTAGCTTACTCTGCCTATGCGCATTTCACATCACCGATTCGTCGTTACCCAGATTTACTCGTGCATCGCACGATTAAATCCATCCTCAGTGGGCAACGCTATACACCCATGACGGAGCAAATTCCATTGCTTGAGGACACCCGAAAAGCCAAGCTATGGGCGGATGACAAACTCAATGAGTTGGAAAAACAAAAACAGAAAAAAGACAGCACCCACCCGATTTGGGTCAAGCTCGGCACACATGCATCTATGTGCGAACGTCGTGCGGATGAAGCCAGCCGTGATGTGACTGCTTGGCTCAAGTGCGAATACATGAAGCAATTTATTGGTGAAACGATGGTGGGAACCATTTCATCAGTGACCAACTTCGGTGCGTTTGTGACACTCAAGGACGCTTATGTGGATGGTTTGGTGCATATCTCTGAACTGGGACAGGACTACTTCGAGTTTGATGAGGTTTCTTACAGCTTGCGTGGTCGTGCTTCTGGCGTCGTGTATCGTCTGAATGACGAGGTGAGTGTCAAAATCGCGGGCGTTGACAGTGATACCCGCCGAGTGGATTTTGCATTGGTTCTCCCAGAAGGACAGCAAGGCAAATCACGTCGTCATCCAAGCAAGACAGAAAGCGCGACATTGCGAACGACACAGGCCGCGAATAATCGAACCAACAGCACCAAGCAAAATAAACGTGATGCACGTTTAAAGCAATCCGAGGAGCGTCCCGCGAAATCAAGTCGCAAGCGCAGTAAACGATAAATCTCAATGACAACCTAATTATCCGTAGAGACGCGATTCATCGCGTCTCGTGCATTTCAAACATCGAAACAAAACAGCTTAAAAATCATGTACATCGACTCACATTGCCACATCGACTTTCCCGAACTCATGTCAGACTTGCCCGCGTTGCTTGACAACATGAAAGCCAACCAAGTTACCCATGCGCTTGCCATCAGCGTTGACGTCTCGGACTGGTCACGCATCAAACAGATCATCGAAGCGCATCCCAATATCTACAGTTCTGTTGGCACACACCCAGATTATCCTGACGTGCACGAACCCACAGTGGACGAGCTTGTCAGCATGCTCGCACACCCAAAGGTCATCGCCACTGGTGAGACTGGACTTGATTACTACCGACTCGAAGGTGATTTAGAGTGGCAGCGTGCGCGGTTTCGCAATCACATCCGAGCAGCGAACATCACAAACAAACCGTTGATTATTCATACTCGGAACGCTCAAGACGACACCATTCGTCTTATGAGTGAGGAAAATGCTCGTGATGTTGGCGGTGTGATGCACTGCTTTACCGAAACTAAAGAAGTCGCACAAGCTGCACTTGACCAGAATTTTTATATTTCATTTTCAGGCATTGTTAGTTTCAAAAACGCTAAAACTGTCCATGACTGTGCTCAATACGTTCCTTTAGACCGTATTTTAATTGAAACAGACTCGCCATACCTCGCGCCTGTGCCGCACCGTGGTAAAACCAATCAGCCCGCATGGGTCATGCATGTTGCTGAACGCATTGCGGAGATTAAAGGCTTGAGCGTGGAGGAGGTTGGGCGTGTGACAACTGAGAATTTTAAGAGGTGCTTTAAGGTTGACTTTTAAAATGCGGAGCTTATGCAAGCGTAAAAGAGCAGAGTAGGGCTTAAGTCCATTCTCATCCTATTATTTATCGTTTTTTACGTGCGCATTGATTCAGGGGATAGAAAAGAGCCAAAAAAATCGCTGAATGTGTCGTTCAGCGGTTTTTTTGGGATGTTTAGGATGTGTTATTCGGCCACCTCATCAAACCCCATGCCGCCGACCACATGACTAAAACCACCATCGACGTAGATGATTTCGCCAGTGATGCCGCTCGATAGATTTGAGAGGAGGAATGCTGAAGTGTTACCGACATCTTCGATGGTGACGTTGCGGCGCAGAGGGGCATTTTCTTCAACGAAGTTGAGGATTTTGCCGAAACCTTTGATGCCTGAGGCAGCGAGGGTTTTGATTGGGCCAGCGGAGATGCCGTTGACGCGTACACCTTTTTTGCCCATGCTGTTGGCAAGGTAGCGCACAGAAGCTTCTAATGAGGCTTTGGCCAAGCCCATGGTGTTGTAGTTTGGCACCACTTGCATTGAGCCGAGATAGGTGAGGGTGAGCAGAGCGGCTTTGTTTGAGAGCATTGGTTGTGCGGCTTTGGCCAATGCGGGGAAGCTGTAAGCAGAGATGTCGTGCGCGATTTTGAAGCCTTCGCGTGATAAGCCGTCGAGGAAGTCACCAGCGATGGCTTCGCGTGGGGCAAAGCCGATGGCGTGAACGAGTCCATCCAAGCTGTCCCATGTTTTACCCAAGCCGGCAAATACAGCAGCGATTTGCTCATCGCTGCCCACATCACAGTCGAATACAAGGTTTGAGCCAAACTCTGCGGCAAACTCGGTGATGCGGTCTTTGAATCGGTCACCAACGTAGGTGAAGGCGAGTTCTGCCCCTTCACGATGGCAAGCTTGAGCGATGCCGTAGGCAATAGAGCGATTTGAAAGTAAGCCTGTGATGAGGATGCGTTTGCCTTGTAAAAATGCCATGGAGTTCTCCTGATGTTTATTTATTGAGACGCCCCGAACCAATTGGTTGGGACGTTTTTGTGACTGTGCGAAATTGTACGTCAAAGTGTGCGTGTGAGGCTCAGAAAATCGCGGTTTTTGACGTATTTTTGTGTAACGCTCGTTCTATTTTTTAACAGGTTTTTTAGATGCGGTGACGGGCTTTTGGGGTTCTGGTTTGACGACGTTATTTTTGTTTGATGCAGGTGCTTTTACTGCAGCGTCTTTCGTGGTGGTTTTGGTCGTCTTGTTGGCTGTCACCACTTTAGTCTCTGCTTTTTTGTTTGGTTTGGTGGTGCTGACTGTGTTTTTTTGTGCAGCTGGTTTTGTGACATTGGGTTTTTGGACGGCTGATGGCTTGGTTTTGGGTTTGGTGGTTTGTGCTGGCGCTTTGTCCGTTTCTTTGTTGCTGACTACTACTTTTTTGACTGAACTGGTTTTTGGTGCAGTGGTTTTGGTTGGTTTGGGTGTGTATTTTGCTCTGACCACTGTGCCTGTTGTGGTTTTGTTGCCTGAGTCTGCGATAGGGGCGTTGTCAAACTTGGCTGGCGCAGGAGTGGTATTGACCTTAATGGTGTTTTCGACCAGCTGTGTGCTGATGTTTGGGGTGGTGGCTGGCTTGGTGTTGTCAGTGGCCACGAGTATGGGCTGTATGCTTGATGTGTCAGCACTGTTGGATTTAGTGGCAGTCAGGGATGTGTCGAGAATGTTTGTGTTTTCTGCAACGGATGTGATGTTGACGATGGTGTCTGGCATGGTGGTGACGCTTGCCACGGGTTGTGCTGCTGTTTCAGGATTGTTCACGTTTGCTGCTGTGAGCGGGGCGTCGGGCGCGAGTGTATTTTGCCCACCAGACGTTGCAGTACTGACTGAGGTTATGGTGCTGCTGTTTGTGACGGTGTTCGTTTGAGGTGCGATCGTACTGGTGTTGTCTGCGATGAGACTCTGTGGGGTATTTGATAAAGATGTCCCAGTTGTCGTGGTTTGAGCTGTATTGTTATTTGAGGCACTGGCTGTGATTGTCGCTGGGGTGGTATTTTCGATGGGTTTAACCACGCTGTTTGTGGCGATGGTTGGGGTGGTCAGGCGAGGGCTATTTTGGATCAGGCTGCCCAGTGTGTCATTTTGTTGATTGTCACGGATGGTGACAAAGCTGGTGCCAGATTTGCTTGGGGTGACAAAATCATTGTTTTTTGGAAGTGCCGTGTCGTTGCTGGTGTTGGCTGCAATACTGGTTTGCTCAATGTAGTCAGTTGAGAGACCAAAGCCGCTGGATGTGGTGGATAAGCCTGCTGTGAGTGCTTGGTAGGGAATGTCATCGAGTGCTGAGAGTCGTGGGACGAGCAATGCTGAGCCTGCTTTAACGTAATCGTGGTCTTGCGGGATGTTATTGAGTGCGCGCAGGTTTTCTGTGCTGGTTTTGTAGCGTGAGGCGATGTCTGAGAGTGCTTCTGCGTTGTAAGCCAAGTAGGTGGTGAGGCTGGCTATTTTTCTGGAGTGATCAGAAAAAGCACGGCGGATATCGTCTGCTTGGTTGGCTGGAACCAAAATTTTGTTACCTAAGGCAGCGACGATGACGGGTTTTTTATGGGCGGGATTGATGCGTTTGAATTCGTCAAGACTCATCCCAGAGAGTTCTGCGGCGGTACTGACATCAATGTCGCGAGTGACAGTGACGGTTTCGTGGCGCAGATTGTTTTCGACGGGTGGCAGGCTGATGCCGTATAAGGCTGGGTTATTGACGATGTTTTTAATCGCTTGTAATTTAGGGACGTATTGGCGCGTCTCCAGCGGCATTTTGATTTCGGTGTAGCTGCCTGAACCGCCTGAGGCGATGTTTCGCTTAACGGCTTTACTGACGTTGCCTTGTCCCCAGTTGTACGCGGCTAAGGCGAGATGCCAGTCACCAAACATGTCGTATAAACGCTGTAAATACGTCAAAGCGGCATCGGTAGAGGCAACAACGTCGTTGCGCTGATCAGCGTAGTGGTTTTGTTGTAAAGAAAAATCACGGCCTGTGGCGGGCATGAATTGCCATAATCCTGATGCTTTCACAGGTGAGGTGGCATTGGTGACAAAAGCTGATTCGACAAATGGTAACAAAGCGAGTTCGCTGGGCATATTTCGGCGTTCGACTTCGTTCATGATCAGATACATGAAGTCGCCCGAGCGTGAGGCCATTCGCCCCACATAGTCGGCTCGTTGTGCGTAATAGTTTTCTTTCTTTGTGACTTCTTCGTTGTATAGGTCGGGTATTTTGTAACCGTTGCGCACTCGTTGCCAGATGTCTTTGCTACTGGCTTGTTTGTTGGCATTGTATGAACCGTTGTTGCGCGTGTTGCTAGTTGTTGTGCAAGCGGTGGTCAAAATCGCGGCGATACTAACCACAACCAGTTTATTCGCTGGATGGCTAAACAGTCGATTCAGTGTGTTTGCTATGATTTTGGGGGTGAATAGTTTTTTTAACATGTCAGTCCTGTGGTGGCTCATGATGGGTTTTATCATGGTGTCATAAAGTGATGTGTACTTTATGGTTGAATTGGGGCGTTGAAGCGGTCTTTGAGCTGCCTTGTGGCGGCAAATGCTTCAAACGGTGTATGTGCCATCATGCCTTGCTTGCTCAATGCCGTGAGCCATTGCTCATCCATGGCGAGGCTGCGCAAGTAAGGATTGATGAGCATTTCTAATGCAAGCGAGGTGGGTAAGCTTGGCGAGCCTTGCTCGCGCACGTATTTTACCTGATTCTCGTGGTTTTGAGTGTCTTGATGGCTTGGGTCAATCGCACGACAAAAAGCCAGATTGACCAATGTGTATTCATGAGTGCATGCGATAAGAGTGTTTTTTTGTAGTGCGGCGATGGTTTTAAATGACTGGAACAACGCCGCCATCGTGCCATCAAATAGTCGTCCGCAGCCCGCTGAAAAAATCGCGTCGCCAGCAAACAATAACGGTTCCGCGAAAGCACCACGAAGCAGATACGAAACATGATCAAACGTATGTCCTGAGGTATCGAGGACTTGAACGGTGATTTCACTGTGTTTTAGGTAAAATGAGCTATTTGGTGTCACCCATTGATTGATTCGCATATTGGGAATATCTCGCTTTGAGGCGCCTATGACATGGCCAGTGACCAGCGGCAAAAGCTCAGGAATGCCATTGATGTGATCATGGTGGTGGTGTGTAATCAGGATGTCGACCAATACCAAACCGCGTTGCACGATATAATCGCGCACCGGCGCGGCTTCGCCTGGGTCGATGACCCAAGCGTGTTGGTTATCGTGGAGAACCCACACATAATTGTCCGTTAATATCGGCAAAGGGACGAGTTGGTACATGGCTTTGGTGCTTTACTCTGAATATGACTTGTTTAAATTTTTGAAATGGCCAATGTGACTGATATAAAACTTTCCAATCAAACATGGCAAAGTGTTTCTGGATGTTATGTTACCGCATGGACACAGTCTGTGTTGGATGTTTGGGTGGCGGATGCGTTTGGCTTTTATGCGGCGCAGCTTGGGCAGACCGACCGAATTGCTGCTCTGAGTCAGAATCGTTGCTCTGATCGCTGGACCGTTGAGCTGGGCGAGAAAGTGCATTTGGGACAAGACCGCACTGAAATCATGAAGCTGGAGGTGGGCGATTATACGGTGTTACCATTCGCATCTGACAGTATGGATTTAGTCGTATTACCCCACACACTTGAGAATCACCCTGACCCGCATTCGGTTTTGCGAGAGGTTTATCGGGTACTCAGACCAGAAGGGAAGATGATTATCACGGGTTTTAATCCTTTCAGTTTATGGGGCGCGCAAGCGGCACTACGATTAAAGTTCGGTAAAAAATGGTGGGCTTACGAGCGCGAGGCATTGCATGTGCGTCGTCTCAAGGATTGGCTCAAATTGCTCAATTGTGACATCGTGCAAGGCAAATACGGTTGCTATGCCCCTTATGTGAAAACACAGATATGGCTGAACCGCTGGGCATGGCTCGAAAAAGCAGGCGATCGTTGGTGGGGCATGGCAGGTGCCGTCTACGCCATTATGGCCGTCAAAAAAGTCTACTCGCCGACATTGGTTGGCTTAATTAACGAAAAACCCGTGTCGCTCCCATGGCGTGCCCAGCCAGCCTTACGTGGCCACACGGAAAATAACCGAGAAATGCATGAGTAAACAATCGAATAAAACAGTTCAAATCTACACTGATGGCGCATGTAAGGGCAATCCTGGTGTCGGCGGATGGGGCGCTTTGCTGCGCTATGGTTCTGTTGAGAAGGAACTTTGCGGTGGTGCAGAGCTGACCACCAACAACCGCATGGAGCTGCAAGCGGTGATTGAGGGGATTAAAGCCCTTAAAAATCGCTGTACTGTCGAGGTATATACCGATTCTGTTTATGTCCAAAAAGGGGTGACAGAGTGGCTGGTCAACTGGAAAGCCCGTGGCTGGAAAACCGCTGATAAAAAGCCCGTCAAAAATGATGACTTATGGCGTGAGCTGGATGCTTTGTTACCGACTCAAGATTTAAGCTGGCATTGGGTGAAAGGTCACGCAGAACACGTAGAGAATGAGCGCGCGGACGAATTGGCCAATCGTGGCGTGCAGATGATTAAAGACAAGGAGCCTTCATGAGACACATCATATTAGATACCGAAACCACAGGTCTTGACCCTGCGCAAGGTCACAAATTGGTTGAAATTGGTTGTGTTGAGATGATTAACCGTCAGCTCACTGGCCGCCATTTTCACCATTATGTGAATCCTCAACGCGAGTCGGATGAGGGTGCGTTGCGCGTTCACGGTTTGACCACGGAATTTCTTAGTGATAAACCCTTATTCAAAGATATTGCGGCTGATTTGCTCGAGTTTATTGATGGTGCGACGGTTTTGATCCACAACGCGGCGTTTGACACCAAGTTTATCAACGCGGAATTAGAGGCGATTGGCACTGCGCCGATGAACACCATTTGTCAAATCGAAGACACGTTGGCCATGGCCAAAGAGATGTTTCCTGGCAAACGCAATAACCTCGATGCTCTGTGTGAGCGGCTCGGCGTTTCAAATAGCCATCGCGTCTTGCACGGGGCATTGCTCGATGCAGAGATTCTCGCTGAGGTGTATCTCGCAATGACCCGTGGTCAAGAAACCTTGGGCATGGAATTAAATGTGTCTGCAGCGACGGGTAAAAAAGGTAAGGCGATTGACGTGCGGCAACTGGTTTTGCCTTTCATTGAGGTATCCGCACAAGAGTTACAAGCCCATGCGGACATGATGGAGCTCTTGGGCAAAAAAAGCAAAGACGGCGCGGTTTGGGGCGCCAGTCAGCTTGATTCAGCTTCCTGAAGTGTTTGGGGATTGAGTTGATTTATAATGCGGTTTTAGAAAATTTGATGAGCGAAGGTTTTTATGCAAACCACCGATGATTTAATGAGTTTGGACGATGATCGTGACGATGGTCAAGTGTTGCTCTCACAATACGCCGAACGTGCCTATCTAGATTATGCTGTGTCTGTGGTGAAAGGGCGTGCGTTGCCCGATGTGGCCGATGGCCAGAAGCCTGTGCAAAGGCGGATTTTGTATTCGATGCACGAAATGGGCTTGACGCACAACACCAAACCAGTAAAGTCCGCTCGTGTGGTGGGTGATGTACTGGGTAAGTTTCACCCGCATGGTGATTCATCCGCATACGAAGCACTCGTGCGCCAAGCACAAAACTTCAGTTTGCGTTATCCGCTGATTGACGGGCAGGGCAACTTCGGTTCGCGTGACGGTGACGGCGCGGCGGCGATGCGTTATACCGAGGTGCGTTTGTCTCCGATTGCGGCACTGCTGCTCGATGAGCTGGATATGGGGACGGTGGACTTTATCCCGAATTACGATGGCTCTATGGACGAGCCTGCTCTTCTGCCTGCGCGTTTGCCGTTTGTGCTGCTTAACGGCGCATCGGGGATTGCGGTTGGTATGGCGACAGAGATTCCATCACACAACCTCACTGAGGTCGCGTCAGCGGCGGTGGCGATTTTGAAAAAGCCGAACATTTCTGACGAGGATCTGTGTGCGATTTTGCCTGCGCCTGATTTCCCTGGTGGCGGTCAGATCACCAATAGCTTGGATGATATTCGCACCATGTATGCGACAGGGCGTGGTTCGATTAAGGTTCGTGCTCGTTGGACAATCGAGGAGTTGGCGCGTGGTCAATGGCAATTGGTGGTCAATGAGTTGCCACCGAATGCGTCCAGCCAAAAAGTGCTCGAAGAAATCGAAGAGTTATCCAATCCCAAAATTAAAACGGGTAAAAAAGCCTTGCTGCCTGAGCAACAAAACACCAAAGCTTTATTACTTTCCATGCTGGATGGCGTGCGTGATGAGTCGGGTAAAGACGCGCCGGTGCGTTTGGTATTTGAGCCGAAATCAAAAAACATCTCGGTGGATGACTTCACCAATATGTTGCTATCGAACACCAGCCTTGAAGGCTCGGTATCGCTCAACTTGGTGATGGTGGGGCGTGATGGGCGGCCTTGCCAAAAAGGTTTGCGTCAAATCTTGACCGAATGGGTAAGCTATCGTCAAGACGTGGTACGTCGTCGCACCGCTTTCCGTGCGCAAAAAGTCGCTGACCGCATTCATATTCTCGAAGGGCGCGAGCAGGTTTTGCTCAACATCGACGAAGTGATTCGCATCATCCGTGAGTCAGATGAACCTAAACCCGCATTGATTAGTGCTTTGGGATTATCTGATCGCCAAGCCGAAGATATTTTAGAAATTCGCCTGCGCCAACTCGCGCGACTCGAAGCGATTAAGATTGAACAGGAACTCATGAGCTTGCGTGAAGAGTTGATGGGCTTGAATGAATTGCTTGCAGATGAGTCTGTGCTCAAACGCTTGATCATCAAAGAAATTGAAGCAGACGCCAAAAAATTTGGCGATTCGCGCCGCACTTTGCTGCAAGAAGCCCAGAAAGCAAGTCTTGAAGTGGCTGTGGTTGATGAGCCTGTGACGGTGATTGTCTCGCAAAAAGGCTGGGTACGCGTGCGCACAGGACACGGCGTGGATGTGACGGCGTTGACGTTTAAGCAAGGCGATGATTTACACGCGATTTATCCTTGTCGTTCAATCAATCACCTTTATGCGATTGATTCAAAAGGTCGCGCTTATAGCGTGCCAGTGTCCGCTTTACCAGGTGGCCGTGGTGATGGCGTGCCGCTGCCAACCTTGATTGATGTGCAAGATGGTGCACGGATTGTCGCTTATTTTGCTGGTGCGGATGATGTCAGACTGGTGATTGCAACGGAGCAAGGTATGGGCTTTTCGTGCAAAACGTTGGATTTACAATCGAGGGTTAAGGCAGGTAAGTCTTTTGTGAATCTTGCTGCTGGTGATGAGTTGCTCAAAGTCACGCCGATGAGCGAGCAAGACTTATACCTCGCGTGCTTATCATCTGATGGACGCTTGCTAAACTTCTCGTTGGTTGAGTTGAAAGAGTTGTCCAGTGGTGGCAAAGGCGTGATTCTGATTGGCTTGGATGACAATGCGACACTGCTTGACGTTTTGCCCAATGATGGTATTGCGCTGTTGGTTCAGCACACGGCGCGAGGTGGCAAAGCACAAGATTTGCGCTTATCGGGTGGCAATTTACAACCATTTGTAGGTGGACGCGCGAAGAAAGGTAAAGTCATTGATGTCAAACTCAAAGTGGCAGGCCTGAGTCGCGTCGTGATTCCAACTCTTAATCTTTCTCCGTGAGGCAGACCTGAAGGAGATTTATTAGGCTGCCATTGAGCAAGCTGTGATTGAAAAATCTTAGAGCTGCTTTGCTTGAGGATGTCGGCGCTGGTGATTTGACGGTACAACTTGTGCCTGCCGATGCGATGGCGCAAGCGACGGTGATTAGTCGCGAAGTTGCCGTTTTGTGTGGTCAGCCATGGTTTGATAAGACATTTCGGCAAGCGGCACCTTCCGCAATGCTCACATGGCATGTCGCAGAAGGGGCCGCATGAGTGAGAATCAAACCATTGTGACTATCACGGGTAACGCACGTGAGTTACTCACTGCTGAGCGTACTACTTAACCATCATTTGAAACAACTGCGTTTGTCAACCTTTGTGCGTGAGCACGAGAAGATTGCACTCGAATGCGCTCAAGGCGATGTTGACTTTCAGCGTTATTTGCTACGCCTGTACGAATTGGAACACATTGACCGTGATCGGCGCAACATCGAGAGGCGAATTCACCAAGCCACGTTTCCACAAGTCAAAGGGCTGGACACGTTTGACTTCGAAGCCATTCCGAGCTTGAACAAATCATTGGTGCTTGAATTGGCAGGTTGCGAGTGGATTGAACAGCGTGAGTCGGTGATTGCTTTGGGCAATGCGGGGACGGGAAAAACCCACACTGCTTTGGCGTTGGGATTGGTCGCTTGCCAAAAGAATCATTCGGTCTTCTTCAGTACCGCTGCCGCGTTGGTGCATGAGCTGATGGAGGCAAGGGATGAGCGGCGTTTATGGGCTTTGCAAAAACAACTGGCGCGAGTGCAATTGTTGATCGTTGACGAACTGGGCTATGTACCATTTACCGTTGTCGGCGCTGAGTTGTTGTTTGAAGTCTTCAGCCGACGCCATGAACAAGGGGCAACATTGGTCACCAGTAACTTGCCGTTTGATGAATGGACTTCCGTGTTTGGATCTGAGCGTTTAACTGGCGCTTTGCTCGACAGGCTCACGCATCATGCTCATATCCTTGAAATGAATGGCGACAGCTACCGACTTGAGGTGCGTAAACGACGCAAAAATGATAAGGAGGCTAATTTGGACGGTTGATTGAGTTTATGAAATCGGGATTTACGATACAATTCTCAACGAGGACTTCGGTCTGTTTCTTTTAATGCTCAGTGGCTCAACTTTACTCCGTCATCTGGCTCAATTTTACTGTGCGATTTACATGATCCGCTTGGCATACAAAGATCCAAACACCAATACCTAACCGCGCTCCGCCATCATCAGATCTATATATCAATAATTCAACGAAAACCGATAATATAACCACACACAGTGGCTAATGATCTCACTCGGAAAACGATGGCGGGCGTAAGGATTCTTTGGATTCATCCGCTCATTTTAACTTAGACTTTAGGTTAAGATGAGTTAACTTGACAAGGCCTCTTCAAACTTCGAAAGTTAATTTGACAATGCCATGTGCAGATGTCTATTGTGCAGACTTTGCAGGTGCCGCAGGTGATGTGATAGGGGTGGGCAATTTAGTAAAAGTCTTGGCCACAGCTTGATCAATCAGGGGCAATAAACTTGACAAGTTTTGTCCCGTTACGTCTGCTTGAGCAACGCCTTCCCAAATCAGTTGATTGGCACTGGTATCGACCAAATCGATATTTAAAGTACCGTTGTCATAGTTTCGTATGGTTGTATAAGCACCACCAAATCCATCGTACAAACCATAACGATAACCATAGTAACCACTAACTCCGTAAGTTGGTGCCGGAAAGAAAGAAGTTGTTTCGTAGGTTTCTTGAGTAATGTTGGTGTTCAGGTTGACCAACAGTTGGGGTTTTGTATTTGTCAAGGTAAACCCGCGTGCTTGCATTTCTCTGTTCACGTACTCTTTTAAGTTGCTGGTGAGAATGGATTCTGTACCTTGTTTTTTATCGGTACCCAGGGGGCTAAAATAGCTATAAGTGTGGTATTTAGAAAAATCGGTGCCAGGTCGTGCAACAGCCGAAACGTCAATAGATGCGCAACCTGTTAGTAATGTGTAAGCAACAGCAGTGCTAAACAAGGATTTAATAAGTTTAGTTCGCATGGGGATTCCTTTCTATGGTCATGTATCGTTTTGATCTGCCCTCGTTTCAGCGGACAGTTTAAGCAGCGAATTTAAGGCTTGCTGATTCGAATTTTACAGCACTTTGTTATCCCATAGGCTTCAATACACCAGAAGATTTAACGTATAGCGTGTTCCATTGATTCGAAAGGAAGCATAGACATGTTCGAGCTTGAGCGTGTGTAAGAAGCTCTCACAAGCGGCATTGTCGTAACAATTACCTTTTCCGCTCATACTGGATTTCAAAGCAGAAAGCCAAGTTTCTTTGCGGTATTAACCAATTGTTTCACATGACAATCACGTTGTGATTCTGTGTGTGAATATCGCCTCACGAGCGTCGTGCACGTGCACGAGTTAGTGCTGCTTGAATGAGTGCTAACTTTTGATCTTTTTCATTTTCGGGAAAGTCAGCTGTGGATAGTTTCTCTTCTAATTGTCGGATATGCTTTTGACGTGTTTGTGTTTTGATGTGATTTAAGCGTAGATTGCGTGCGTCATAGCGGATTTTGGCTTTTGTTGCTTGTTTTTCTGACCAGTCTGGACTTTGATTGACATCGCTGGCCAGAGGCATGTCAATACAATCAACAGGGCAGGGAGGTACACACAGGCCGCAGCCTGTGCACAAGTCTGGCAAAACGACGTGCATGAGCTTGCTTGTGCCAATGATGGCATCGACTGGACAGGCTTGAATGCATTTGGTGCAACCAATGCACTCAGCTTCGATGATGCGGGCGATCTGCCGTGGTTGCTCGATACCGTTCTCAGGGTTGAGTGCTTGGATGGCTTGACCTGTGATCTTCGCGAGTTTGGCGATGCCCGCTGCACCACCAGGTGGGCATTGATTGATGGGTGCGTTTTCAAATGCAATCGCTTGCGCATAAGGGGCGCAGCCGGTATAGCCGCATTGTGTGCACTGAGTTTGTGGCAAGGCTGCGTTGATTTGCTCTGCGAGTTCTTCGAGTGATTGAGATGCGTTCATAAGTTACCCCCCCCTCGGAGGCGGGGTGTTGTGGATTGTGGTTTTGCTGACATCAGTCTGATTTCGCCTTGCTTCTTGACGCAGTTGTTGGTTTTTCTGTGAGCAACTCATTCGCTGCGATGAAGTCGCGAATTTTTGGATAAACTTTTTCGCGCCAGCGGCGACCAGAAAAGATACCGTAATGTCCTGCACCTTCAGCAGTGTAGTGCTGTTTGCGGGACTTCGGAATGCCTTTACATAAATCCAGTGCGGCTTTTGTTTGACCTGGCCCCGAGATATCGTCAAGTTCACCTTCAACGGTGAGTAAACCGACATTGGTGATGTCTTCTGGTGCAACCCGTTGACCTTTGACCACCCATGTGCCTTCGGGTAGGGCGTGTGTTTGGAACACCGTGTGGATGGTTTCTAAGTAAAACTCAGCGGGTAAATCAAGCACCGCATTGTATTCGTCATAGAATTTTCGATGCGATTCAGCGTCATCATCGTCGCCTTTGATGAGGCTGAGATAAAAGTCCCAATGAGAGTTCGCATGACGCGAGGGGTTCATGGCGATGAAGCCAGTGTGTTGCAAAAAGCCGGGATAAACGTGGCGCATGTAGCCGGGATATTTGGCTGGTACACGTTGAATGACGTTGTTTTTAAACCATGACAGAGGGCGCTCTGTGGCGAGGTTGTTGACCTCTGTTGGGCTTTGGCGTGTGTCAATCGGGCCACCCATCATGGTCATAGACAGCGGAAGACGTTCTTTATTTGTCGCCATCAGTGATACTGCGGCCAGCACAGGCACTGTCGGTTGGCAGACAGACAGCAAATGAACGTCTCCTTCGGTGCTTTGCAGGTACTTAATGAAATTTTGGATGTAGTGAATGTAGTCATTCAAACCAAACCTGCCCTGTGAGAGCGGCACCATACGTGCATCTATCCAGTCAGTGATGAAAACATTGTGGTCTTGCAGCAGCGTGCGTACTGTGTCGCGCAGCAACGTAGAGTGATGCCCTGAGAGCGGTGCACAGACAAGCACGGTGGGGATTGCAGTTTTGACTTTGGCGGGGACGTCGCGAACGAACTTGCGTAGCTGACAAAACGGCTCGGTCAGTGCAATTTGCTCAGTGATACTCACTCTTTTGCCATCAACCAACACAGTTTCGATGCCGAACTCGGGTTTTTGGTATTCCTTACCCAGTCGATAAAACAGCTCGAAGCCCGCATAGATGTGTTGGCTCAGTGGATTGTATGACCAAGGGTTGAGTGGGTGCGCTGCAAACTCAGCGATGTGGTGTGCCACATTGGACAGTGGTTGCAAGAACGACTGTTGCCATTCACGAACTTGATAAAGCATAAGTGGTATTCCCGTGTAATCAGAGTTGATTTGTCTGGATTGAGCCATTGACCTTTTCGGCTTCTGATGGGCAGTGGGTTATTGTATGTAAAAAAGCCAACTAAGTACTGTTTTTTTCAAGAGTTATCCGAAAAACAGTGCCGCCATCGCCAGCAGGGCGGGGACGGTTTGGATGTACAGGATTTTTCGTGCGGCTGTCAGCGAACCATAAACGCCTGCAATGGCCACACAGGCCAAGAAAAACCAAGCCAATTGCGTCCCAAACACTGTATTAGAATGCAGTAATGCCCAGATTAAGCCCGCAGCGAGAAAGCCGTTGTATAAACCTTGGTTGGCAGCCAAGGCTTTGCTTTGCTCTGCAAACTCAGGTGTGAGTTTGAATGCCTTTTGACCTTTGGACGTGTTCCACAAAAACATTTCTAAAACCAAAATGTACACATGCAAAACCGCAATGAGCCCGATTAAAATTTGTGCAGCAATCGACATAATAAACCCCTAAAAAATCAATGCTTGAACCCTTGATAAAAATCGCCGATGCTTCGGCGATTTTTGGCTGGTTATGATGTTACTTTTCGACAAATGCGCGTTCAATCGCATAGTGTGCAGGTTCCCCCATGCGTGGTGACTCCGTAAAGCCCAGGTCGTTGAGCATTTCGGATGATTCTTTGAGCATGGAGGGTGAGCCGCAGATGAGCACGCGGTCATTCTCAGGATTCATTTGCGGCAGGCCAATGTCTTGCGCTAATTTGCCACTTTTGATTAAATCTGTGAGGCGGCCTTGGTTGCGGAAGGCTTCGCGGGTCACTGTCGGGTAATAGATTAATTTAGCGCGCACATCTTCGCCAAAGTATTCGTTGTTCGGCAATTCGTTTTCGATGTAGTCTTTGTAGCCAAGCTCAGAGACTTCGCGCACGCCGTGAATCAAAATGACTTTCTCGTAACGCTCGTACACTTCGTGGTCTTTGATAATCGACATAAACGGCGCAAGCCCAGTGCCTGTGGCGAACAAGTAGAGGTTTTTGCCTGGTAAAAGATTGTCTTGCACCAATGTGCCCGTCGCTTTTTTACTCACCAAAATTTCGTCGCCGACCTTTAAGTGCTGTAGACGAGAGGTCAACGGACCGTTTTGTACTTTAATCGAATAAAACTCGAGTTCTTCTTCGTAATTGGCACTGACGATGGAATATGCGCGCATCAAGGGGCGGCCATCAACTTCCAAACCAATCATCACGAATTGACCATTAATAAAACGGGTACTGGGATCACGCGTGCAGGTGAAGCTGAACAACGTGTCGTTCCAGTGGTGAACGCTGGTGACTTTTTCGTAATTGATGTTTGACATGGTTGATAAATTCCAAATGATAAAAAATAACGGGTACTGCTTTGATTAAGATGGATCTTTAATTAAGTGTTGCAGTTTGTCGGTTTTTTTGACCCAATCATCGGCATCAGGGAGAGCTTCTTCCATGCGTGTGATGGTTGGCCAGATTTTTGTCAACTCAGCATTGAGCGCAATCATGTGCTGCTGGTCAGCTGGCACATCTTCTTCAGCGACAATCGCTTCAGCAGGGCACTCAGGGATACAAACCGCGCAGTCAATGCACTCGTCTGGGTCAATGACTAAGAAATTAGGGCCTTTTTTGAAGCAGTCAACGGGGCACACATCGACGCAGTCGGTGTAGCGGCAATTGATGCATGATTCGAGAACGACGTGGGTCATGGTGTAATTCCTCTATTAAAACAGTTATTTTGGTCTGCTGTGACGCGACAAACTCGGCTAAAAACAAACGACTATTTTACCGCATTTATGCTGCATCGCGTTAGAAAGAAAACGCATATGCTTATGCCATCAGATGTTGCACACTGGTCGCATCAGTACAGCTAAAGTTGCTACAATGGCGCTCATGAATACAGCCCTCATTTTATTTGCCCATGGTTCGCGAAATTCGGCGTGGAAAGAGCCATTCGAGCGCATCGCGCAAACCGTTCGTGAACAAAGCACCGCTCGTGTAGAGTTGGCCTTTCTTGAACTCATGACGCCAACTCTGCCAGATGTTATGCAACAACTCACCAATGACGGTGTACAGCAGTTCACCATCGTGCCGCTTTTTTTCGGGCTGGGTAACCATGTGTCGCGTGATTTGCAGGACTTGGTTCATGCCTTCGCCAGCCAGCATCCACAGGTGAAGATTCATGTTTCGCCCCCATTGGGTGAGTCAGCCGCAGTGCTGCAAGCCATGGCTCATTACGCGATGGAACAAGCAAATCCTCTCAACTCAAACCAGAGCTAATCCCACCATCAGCAAGCACGGCGCAACACTTTCAGCTAAATGCCACTGTGGCAGCTCCTGCAGCGTGAGCCGCAGACACTCTTCGCTGGTCCAACTCGCACCACGAACAATCATCGCGGGTGTTGTCGGTGACCAGCCCTTTGCCAACAAACGTTGGCCAATCTCGCCCAACTGCTTGCCTGCCATATAAAAAGCCAAGGTCTCTGACGGATTTAACGCCGCATCCCAATTATTTTCAGGCTGTGCGGTACCAACAGTGGCTGTCAGAAAACGTACGCTGCGCGTTACTCCACGCCGAGTCAATGGCGTTTGCGCCACTGCTGCGGCGGCCAGCGCAGCAGTGACACCGGGCACGACTTCGACGGTCAAGCCCGCCTCTTTTGCGGCGCTGATTTCTTCATCCAAACGTCCAAACATCGACGGGTCGCCGCCTTTGAGGCGCACCACATTGGGGTACTTTAAACCGTACTCAATTAGCAACGCATTAATTTCGCTTTGCGGCTTGGCATTGCCTTTCGAGCAGCGTTTGCCCACATCCACCCGCAGCACATCAGCGCGACAATCATTGAGTAGATTGGGGTCAATCAAAGCATCAAACAGCACCACATCAGCGTTTTGCAATGCTTTTAAACCGCGCACCGTGATGAGGTCTGCCGCACCCGGTCCCGCGCCGACGAATGTGATGGTGTGGTTCATTATTTTGTTTGAGCGGGTTGAACAGCGATGAAGATTTTGATGTCATTCTCATCAACCATCTGCTCAAAATCAGTGGTGTAGCGGCGTTGATAGAGCGCATCAGTCTGCGCAAAGTATTGCCAAACCGCCATCCAGCCGTCAATCATCCGCTGCGGCATCTCGCCTTTGGTCTCAAATACCAAATAATCACCTGCTTCAATCGTCACGGTTTGCAAATGCGTTGTCGGTGCTTCGGTGACTTTCACCCCAGCAATCACATCAAACGAACCCGTGTGGTCTGACTCGTAGTTCGTATAAACGCCATACACAGGACTACCCTGAATGCGCTCGGGAATTTCAAACAAATCCTGTGCAAAAAAGTCCGACCACAGTGCACGAATTTTGCCGTTAGGGGTTTGTTCGGTAGCGTTGTCTGTGCGAATGGGTAAGCCTGCGACTTGGAATGACTCGATGGTTTGGATGGATGTTTTCATAGGCTTGTAATGTAAAAGTGTCGAGTGGCGATCATTTGGCTTTATCACGGTTATGGTATGTAGAGTAGACCAAGAGCTACGCGATAATTTCCTTAGATTGTTTTAAGGTCTCTTTGATTTTATATCGTTGATATAAATAAATCAGACAGCATAAAGAAATTGTCAAAATACAAATAACAGTTATTGCATAAGATTGAGTTTCAAATAGCTTGTTATTGTCAAATAAATTCGGAATGTTAGTAAAAAACTGCATGATAAAACTAATGCAGAGCATTAGTGCACCGATAAAATAATTGACTTTTGTAACAACTAAAGCCTCTAAAATATCGTTGTTATATCCAAAATAAGCTATCGATTGTTTCTTTATTTGTTCTGGAGTCATTTTTAAAGAACCTAAACAAAACAACACAGAAGCAATAAAAGCCAGAATAATCGCAATGAGGTTTATAAAATCTTTAATATTCATTATGCAAACATCCCCGCCGCCAATGTCTGATTACTCACCTCATCAATCACTATAAACTGCCCGCCGATTTTCACGTCGCTGTAAGCATCGGTTGGTAGAGCGTGCTGCAGTTGTAAACCAACACGGGCAATCTCATTCATTTTGAGGTCAGACGCTGCGCTGTGCTCCTCTAACGCATGAATGTCGAGTTTGTACTCAATCGTCGGGATTTTCGCGGCGATGGTGCGCGTGCCGTGTTTGATGAAGTATTTGCGCGAGGGTGACAAAGGTTCTTCATTGAACCAGCAAATATCCGCCGCGCGGTTTTTGGTCACTTCTGCCGCACTACTTGCCGCGTTAATCCAATCACCGCGCGAAATGTCGATGTTGTCCGCGATGGTCAAAGTCACCGACAAACCCGCGTAAGCCTCCTCACGCGTACCGTCGTAAGTGTGAATGCCCGTGATGGTTGTTTCGCGATTTTGTGGCTGAATCGTCACTTTATCACCGACGCGTACGAGACCCGACTCAATGCGACCTGCGTAACCACGAAAATCATCAATCTTGTTGCCATCGTGGCGCACGACTTGTTGCACGGGGAAGCGGAATGCGTGCACCGACTCGTCGGGTACTTCGAGATTGTCGAGCAAGGTCAACAGCGGCTCACCTTTGAACCATGCCAAATCATCCGACGCGTGAACGACATTGTCCCCCTTGAGCGCAGACAGTGGAATCGGGGTGTAGGATTGCAGGCCAACTCGTTTGGCGAGATTGGCATAACTTGCCACGACTCGGTTGTATTTCGCTTCGTCGTAGTTGATTAAATCCATCTTATTCACCGCGACGATGACGTGCTTCACGCCAATCAGTGCGATCAACGCCGAGTGGCGTTTGGTTTGCGTCAACAACTCAATTTCACCGTCGGTATCAAAGTTTAATTTGCCCGCATCGACGAGAATAATCGCCGCGTGCGCGGTCGATGCGCCCGTGACCATATTGCGTGTGTATTGCTCGTGACCTGGGGTGTCAGCGATGATGTATTTGCGGCGCGGTGTGGCGAAGTAACGATACGCCACGTCGATGGTGATGCCTTGCTCGCGCTCTGCTTCGAGGCCATCGGTGAGCAGGGATAAGTCGACGCTGTTGTCCGTCGTGCGGTTGTGTTTTGATTTGCTCACTGCGTGGAGTTGGTCAACAAAAATGCTTTTGCTGTCGTACAGCAAACGCCCGATGAGGGTTGATTTACCGTCATCGACGGAACCAGCGGTTATGAAACGGAGGAGGCCTTGGTTGTGGTTTGGCATGATAATTCCTTGTTGATTTTTAGGCGCTTTTAGAATGGAGTAATCTACGATTGGATAGTTACCAATTTTTAACCACTTTATCTTTAAAAACTAGTGTTTTAGTTTCAGTTTCAGCTTGCAAATACTCAATAACTCCAAGTAATTCTTTTGAAAAATCTATGTTTATTTGTGATGCTAAGGTTGGATAAATTTCATAAGTTAATAAATAGTCTCGAAGTTTTAATTTATTGTTTGCATGTAGATACGCTTCTTTAAATTCACGCTTTACATCAAAACTACCATCAGAACCAACGTGTTCGCTTCTTAATCTACTTTGCAATTCATGTAAGGAGTATTTCTCATTCTTTTCTACGTCCTCAATAAATACCTGATTTGAGGGCATGCTCAATTGTTGCGAAATATCTAAATTAGGGTGGTTTGAATCTATCCATTCCTGATCAATGACAGGAGAAAATTTTGTTATCCGAGCAGGCGATTTAGCGACTAAATTGATTCTAATTTGTTTGACATAGGGATTCCCATCGCTATCTTGCCAATCGTCATCATTTTGTTCTCTGACAATTAATAAATTGATTTTATATTTTTCAGCTTTATTTTTTGCGCCAGACTGGTATCCTTTTGTTGTTGCAAATATAGGCGTGATATCAGGTAAGTCGTGAAGTTTGCCAATTAAAGCGTCAATTTTCTCTATAGTTATTGAAGAGTTATAGTCTTTGCATTCAATTACTGATTTATAAACTATCCCGCCTAACTCATACTCCCAATACACATCAAATTGGCGCTCCTGTCCAAATCGGTCAATAATTTTTTTGTTTGTTTCAACGCAGATATTTTGCTGTGAAGAATGGACTTCTGAGTCAATTAAAGCTTGATAAATTTTCCCTACAAACTCTTCATATGCTTTGCCAGTATTTTTCGTCATGTGGTTATCTCCTATAGCCCGTAGAGCGCAATAAGCGGTTTTTGCGCATTGCGCCGCATGTTTCTAATTTGTCACTTTGTTTAAGCCCACAGTGTCATGCGCCTTTGGCTTGTTTCACACGGCATTTCTTTGCCTTGCAGGGAGATTGCGAGTCAAGCCCGCAATGACACGGTGATCGAATGTGGCCTTGTATTTTTGCGTTTCCCCATTGAGGTCACTTCATGGCTTTTAGCCATTCTTGCATATCCGCGATTTCTTTCTTTTGGGCATCGATGATGTCTTGAGCCAGTTTACGCACCTTTGGGTCTGCACCGTGCTTGAGCACCACTTCGGCCATTTCGATGGCGCCTTGGTGGTGAGGAATCATGCCTGCGAGAAAGTCTTTGTCCGCATTGCCTGAAAATGTAATCGCCATGTCCCGATGCATTTTGTTGTTCACGGTTTCAAAGTCTTGTGTTGATTGACTCTTTGAACCTTCTGAAACGGCGGGCATGTTGCTGTGCCCTTGGTGTGCTGCATGTTCATTGGCATCGGTTGGTTTTTGTTGCATTGAGTTGGCTCCGTAGCCCAAAGAAAAGGCAATCGCTGTCAGCAAAGTCATTGCAATGATGGTTTTGTTGTTCATGATAAAACTCCTGTGTAAAATTTATGGCGTATTGGTTTAAAATTTATGCTGATTCATTTGTCGGTTGTGCAGGGCTGATAATAACACCATGCCCATCAGCGCGCCGAGCAGCGCAAAGCCCATATCTGACTGAGTATCCCACGCATAGCCTTGTGTGCCCAAAAACTCATCCGCCCCTTGTCCAAGCAGTACCGCCGCGAGCCACTCAAGTAATTCGTAAACCGTGCTCAAGGTCATCGCCACGCACACGGCCAATACACTCGCCACCCGCAATGACCTGACCCAAGCACGTCGCCACAGCCATTCTCTGGCCGCCAAAGCAGGGACAAAGCCTTGCATAAAATGACCGATTTTGTCATACGGATTGCGTGAATCACCGAGTAAATCCTGTAGCCAAAACCCAAAAGGCACTCTCGCGTAAGTATAAGCCCCACCGACAATCAACACCAAAGCATGCATCATAATCAAAATATAAAGCAAATCAGTCCATACGAAGCTGCGTCGACTCATCCAAAGTACAGGGTAAACCAGCAAAACAGGTGCAACCTCCATCCACCAAGTGGCTCTGTCGTAAGGGGCGATGCTTGACCACAATAGAGCCAAAGCAACCACAATGGTTCCCAGTAGTAGATTAAGCGGTAGGTGCTTTGAATGTGTGGTTTTCATTTTTTGTTCAGGCATTGGGCTGTAGGGCGCAATAAGCGATTTTTGCGCCTTTGGCTTATTGCCCCAATGTTTCTTTGCTACGCTGGGAGATTGCGGGTCAAGTCCGCAATGTCTCGCTATTTGACAATGACGCAGTGCTTAGAAATAACCTTCCTTTTTGCGCTTTTCCATTGAGGCTTCACTGGTTTGGTCATCGAGTCGGGTTGCGCCACGCTCGGTGATGGTGGTCTCAGCCGTTTCTTCCAAAATTTTGTTCACATCATCAGCAGCTGAGGCAACAGGGCTGGTGCAAGTCATGTCGCCGACGGTGCGAAAGCGGACGCGTTGGGTTTTGAGGCTCTCGCGTTCTGCGTCGGTTTGCGGTGGTGTGATTGGCATGTTGGATACGATTAAACCATTGCGCTCAAATACTTGGCGGTCGTGGGCGAAGTAGATGCTCGGCAGCTCGATTTGTTCGCGTGAGATGTATTGCCAGATGTCCATTTCGGTCCAGTTGGAGATGGGGAAGACGCGCATGTTTTCGCCTTTGTGGACGCGGGTGTTGTACAGGCTCCAAAGTTCTGGGCGTTGTGCTTTCGGATCCCATTGGCCGAAGTCGTCGCGGAATGAGAAGATGCGTTCTTTGGCGCGGGCTTTTTCTTCGTCGCGGCGTGCGCCACCGATGCAGGCGTCGAAGCCGTGTTCGGCGATGGTTTCGATCAGTGTCACGGCTTGCGCGGCGTTGCGGCTGTCGGTGTCAGGGTTGCGCAGGCGCACTGTGCCTTTGCGGATGGATTCTTCGACACTACCGACGATGAGCTTTTCGCCGATTTTATCAACGATGTAGTCACGAAACTCGATGACTTCGGGGAAGTTGTGCCCCGTGTCGATATGCACGAGTGGGAAGGGCAGTTTGTTCGGGCGAAATGCTTTGAGTGCCAAATGCAAGACGACGAGCGAGTCTTTGCCGCCTGAGAACAATAAAGCGGGCTTTTCGCACTCGGCCGCGAGCTCGCGCAGGATGTGAATGGATTCGGATTCGAGCCAGTCGAGGTGGGCGGAGTTGAATTGGTTGTTAAAATCAGTCATAAATCACTTAGATAAATATAAAATTAAAAATTCGGTCGTTTAAGGTTTCGCATCCCACAGGCGTTTTAAGCCAAAAGTGAGTAAAAGCCCGCCAAATAGGGATTCAAAATAGGCTTTGAATCGATGTATAGTAGTTCCATGCTGTGCTCCAAATGTTCTCTTAAATAAAACAGTCATACCGCACTTAGCTGGTTGTGCATGTGGTATCTCCATATTCAGGAGGTTGCGGGGCAATCCCGCAATGGCGGCGCAAAAGGTATAGGTTTAATCCACCTCATCTTCATGCGTTACGTGCTCGCCGTGCTCGGCAATGTGCAGCCCACATTCTTTGGAGTCCGCCGACTCCCACCACCAGCGGCCTGCGCGGATGTCTTCACCAGGTTTGATGGCGCGGGTGCAGGGTTCGCAACCGATGGATGGGTAGCCTTTGTCGTGCAGCGGATTATAAGGCACTGCGTTTTGGGCGATGTACGTTTTAACATCGTTAAATGTCCAGTCGGCGAGGGGGTTGAATTTATCCAAATCATTCGCTTCGTCAAACTCGTGCTCTTGTAAGGTGGTGCGCGTCATGGCTTGTTCGCGGCGTTGGCCTGTGACCCATGACTTTTGTCCTGCGAGTGCGCGTTGCAGCGGTTTGACTTTACGGATGTGGCAGCAGGCTTTACGTAAATCGACCGATTCGTAAAAGGCGTGTTTGCCGTGTGTGCTGATGTACTGTTCGACATCGGGTGTGTCAGGTGTGTATTGCGTCACGGTTAAGCCGTAGTGTGATTGAATCACGTTGACCATATTGACGGTCTCGGCGTGCAGCATGCCTGTTTGCAGGGTAAAAATCCCAATTGGCAGTTGCGCTTTGGCAATCATGTCGGTGATGACCATGTCTTCAAACGCGAGTGACGAGGCAAATACGGCTGGGCTGTGTTTGGCGGCGATGTCGGCGAGTAGGCTTTGCGTGTGTGCGACTTTCTCGGCAAGTGTGCGCTTGGTCTGGCTTGGTGCGGTGGTCGCTTGAGTTTGTGTTAAGCCCATGTTGTCACGGAGGAAAAACGGCTGTGCGTTGTCGCTTGAGCCTTGGTAGCTGACGCTGAAGATATTGTTCAGTGAATGCAAAGCCGATTCGATTTTTTGGTCGTTGCGCAAGCTAAAGGCATTGAAACCGACGCGGCTCATGTAATACAACTGGTCGACCAAAACTTCGCCAATGGCGCGCAGTTGATGCTTAAATCCGCAACGGTTGCGCAAAATATAAGCAATCGAGTGGCTGCGCCCGTCGGTGAACTTGGGGTAATCGAGTGCGATGACGGGGAATTGATTCCAGTCAATGTTGAGGTGCTCAGGCTCAGTGGTGTTGGTGAGCCACACGCTAATGTCATCTCGACCGTGCAGGGCAGGTTGGGCTTGCCAAACGTCGAGCGGGACGATGCTGTGCGCAGTGACGGCAATCGTTGCCACGTCGTCGGTTTCGGAGAGACGCAAAACCGTCCAGTTGTCGGTGGCGGCTTGGTTGTTGAGGATGAAGGGTGTGGTCATGGTGTTCTCGGTTTTTTGATGAGTACTCAAATCTTTATTCCGTCATTCCAGCGTAGACGGGAATCTTAGTCAAATGCGCAGCATATGTTGATGACATCCGTTGCACAAAAGTCGACGGTTCGCCTTGCGCACCTCTGGATTCCCGCCTGTGCGGGAATGACGTTTTCCGGTCAATGCTTCGGCGGATACACAGCTTCCTTAAACGGCGTGATGCCAATGCGTTGCACGACGTCGATGAATTTTTCATCCGCGGCGCGCTGCGCAACAAATACATTGATGATTTTTTCAATCACGTCGGGTACTTCGGCGGCCGAAAACGACGGGCCGATGATTTTGGCAATTGCGGGTGAGTTGCCGCCGTTGTTGTCGCCTGCTGAGCCGCCGAGTGAAATTTGATACCACTCCGAGCCGTCTTTGTCGACGCCCAAAATCCCGATATGGCCGACGTGATGGTGACCGCACGAGTTCATACAGCCTGAGATGTTGAGCTGAATCTCACCCAAGTCATGCAAGTAATCCAAATCGTCGAATCGATCCTGAATCGCATTGGCAATCGGAATCGATTTGGCGTTGGCGAGTGAGCAAAAGTCACCACCTGGGCAGGCGATGATGTCTGTGAGCAGGCCGATGTTGGGCGTTGCCAAGCCCTGTGACTTGAGCGCAAGCCAGACGCTGTGCAAGTCCTCCTGCGCAACGTCCGCCAAGATTAAGTTTTGTTCATGCGCCACGCGAATCTCGCCGAAGCTGTATTGCTTAGCCAAGTCCGCGACGAAATTCATCTGCGCCGTGGTCGCGTCACCGGGTGCGATCCCGTTGGGTTTGAGCGACACGACGACCGAGGCGTAGCCCGCGATTTTGTGCGCGCGTGTGTTGCGCTCACGCCAGCGGGTGAAGGCTTTGTCGCTGGTGTCGAATTCGACGATGGGGCGTGTAGGGTAGGTGCGCTGGGTGAAGTGTTGCGCGACTCGATGCAACTCAGCTTCGGTCAATGTGGCTGGGCCGTCGATGAGGTGTTTGAACTCGGCTTCGACTTGGCGGGTAAACTCCTCTGCGCCTAAGGCTTTGAGCAAAATTTTGATGCGCGCTTTGTACATATTGTCACGGCGGCCATGGCGGTTGTAGACGCGCAAAATCGCCTCGCAGTAGCTCATCATGTGTTGCCACGGCAAAAATTCGCGAATTACCGTGCCGACAATTGGCGTGCGCCCCAAACCGCCACCGACCAAGACATTGATGCCAATCTCACCAGCGTCGTTTTTGACAATAAATAAACCGATGTCATGCACCGAGGTTGCCGCTCTATCTTCAGCGGCGGCCGATACCGCGATTTTGAACTTGCGCGGCAAGCCCGCAAACTCAGGGTGAAACGTGCTCCACTGGCGGATGATTTCGCAAAATGGGCGTGGGTCGGTCACTTCATCCGCCGCCACGCCTGCGTACTCGTCCGACGTCGTGTTGCGGATGCAGTTGCCCGACGTTTGAATCGCGTGCATTTGCACCGTCGCCAAATCTTGCAAAATATCTGCGGTGTCTTCTAATTTGGGCCAGTTGAATTGGATGTTTTGGCGCGTCGTAAAATGCGCGTAGTCGCGGTCATACTTGTGGGCGATGTGCGCCAACATGCGCAGTTGATTGGCTGACAACAAACCATACGGAATCGCCACTCGCAGCATCGGCGCGTGGCGTTGGATGTATAAGCCGTTTTGTAAGCGCAGCGGGCGAAACTCCTCATCCGACAACTCGCCTTTAAAATAGCGATTGAGCTGGTCGCGGTATTGGTTGACGCGCTCTTGCACGATGGTTTGATCGAGGGCTGTGTATTGGTACATGTGGTGTTCCGAATGTTTTATAGGAAAAATTGAGATAGGTTAAAGAAGCTAACGCTTGTAATCAAACAACCCACCAAAATCAATAGAGTTTTGGGTTTAAAGTGACGAGTGGCCAATGCTGCGAGTGGCGCTGCAAACATCCCGCCAATCACCAAGCCTGCGACAACGACCCAAACAGTGCTGTCTAACAAAGTGAAAAAAGCTGCCGCCACAACAATGGTTAAAAAGAACTCCGCCAAATTAACCGAGCCGATGGTGGTGCGGGGGTTGTGCCCTGCGCCGATCAACGATGTGGTGACCACTGGCCCCCAACCGCCGCCGCCTGTGGTATCCACAAATCCGCCTAAGACAGCCAAGGGTGCCACTTTTCGTGCGCGAATGTCCTGTTTGAGGTGAATGTGTCGAAAGGCTTTGCTCAAAACATACAATCCCATCAGGAGCAAATACGCGTTGATAAATGGTTTAAGTATTTTACCATCGATATTGGTTAGCACATACGTGCCCAAAAGCGCGCCGATAATGCCTGGTATGACCAAGCTTAGAAATAACTTTTTATTGACGTTGCCTAATTTGATGTGTGAAAAGCCTGACAATCCCGTGGTGAACACCTCAGCCAAATGTGTCGCACCACTGGCCACAGCAGGCGGTGCGCCAGTCGCTAATAAAAAACTGCTGGAGGTGATGCCATAAGCCATGCCCAATGCGCCGTCAATGGTTTGTGCGAGTAAACCGACAAAAAGCGCCGTCCAAAAAACGGGGCTTTGCAATGCTTCATTAATTAAAGTCAATCCACTTTGCTCATGGCTACCAAAGAATAGTCTGTGTATCAGAAAGAGTACCAATGCCAACAAGACCGCGATAATTGCGTAACCAATGATTCTCAGCAAAGGATGTTCGGAGGCGTGGGTGACTTCATACTCAATGGGTGGTAGGCCTAATTGCGCGTGTTCTTCGTTGACAAGTGTTTCGTCGAGGTCAAGACGCCGAATTTTCATACGTTAAATTCCAAAATGTGTCTCGGTACGTTCAGTTGCAGCATCTTTGTTCGATGGATGAGCTTGGTGGACCGTTTTGCGTTGTTAGCAATGAATCAGCACCGATGGTGCTTGGTTAAAGATTGGCCGCATTATAGGTGATATCAATATAACTTAAAATATGGATTTTTTATTATTTAATATGAAATAAGAATAAATGAAGAGGGTTTTTGTTGGCTTATCGCACAATTTTGTGAGACTTATGCATCAAAGTGGCTGTACCGATTAGTTTTCTGAATTAGTAAAGCATCGAATAAAGTTTATTTCTCTATTGACAGAAATTTCTGAATATATGATAATTTAGGTATTGTAAGTAACAAAGAGTTATTGAAAGGCCTCATCATGGAATTATCAGAAGTTTCTCGCCGCTTCATCGTTCACTGGGGTGAAATGGGAACGGCATGGGGCGTTAATCGCACGGTGTCACAGATTCATGCGCTATTATACTTTTGCGGTAAGCCGCTGCATGCAGAAGAAATCTCCGAGACACTGAACGTAGCACGCTCGAATGTGAGTAACTCTCTCAAAGAGCTGCAAAACTGGAAGTTGATTCGCGTGACGCATGTGTTAGGCGATCGCCGAGATTACTTTGAAACGTCGTTGGATGTGTGGGAGCTATTTCGCACGGTGGTGCGCGAGCGCAAAGAGCGCGAGTACGAGCCAACGGTTCGGATGCTTCGTGAGCTGGTCACTCAGCCTGAGTTCGAGCATGAATCACCAGACGCGCAAGATCGCGTGCGCGAAACACTTCGTTTGATGGAGTCATTGGGCGTTTGGGCGGATGAAATGCTGCGTTTGACACCAAATACGCTGGAAAAAGTCTTGCGAATGGGCGCGAGTGTGCAGAAGTTTGTGCGTGGTACACCGAAAAAAGATGGTGACGATGAGCTAGATATCCCATTTATTCCGATGATGTGATGCGGGTTTGGTTGTGTTGAAAATACGGGTACTGGTTGCCCGCTTTACGAGTAAAGATTGAGGTTGTTTTGTGTTGACGATGGCGAAAGCCATTTTTTAAAAACAGTTTATTTCTGTCTATACTGAAATTTAAGAAAGAAAAAATCATGAATGCACACGTTTATCCTTTAACCATTTATTATGATGGCGCTTGCCGTTTATGCGATGCCGAAATGACCAACCTGAAATTACGCAACTTTGACAATAAACTTCGCTTTGTGAATCTCAATGAGGTTGGTGCATCTGGATTGCCAGAAGGCGTGAGTTGGCAGATGGCGATGAGCTTGATTCAAGCGAAACGTGCAGATGGCGAAATTGTCAGTGGTGTGGAAGTGTTTCGTTGGGCTTATGAGGCGGTTGGGATTATGTGGGTGACACGATGGACGACGTTGCCTGTTCTAGGGCGTTTGGCCGATGCGGTTTACCCATGGATTGCGCGAAATCGCCGCCATTTCCCGGGCTTTATCACGAAACTTTTGTTTGAAAAAGCGATTCGACAAGCGGCGCAAAAAGCCGCAGGGCGGCGGTGTGTGGATGATGTTTGCTCGTTGTAACAGAGATTGTGATGGTTGTGGGTTGTTTTTAATCGTGGTTTTCTTGGAGGTGTGACATGAACGTTTTGGTCTGTGGGGCTCGGGGATTTATTGGGTCATACATTGTGGCGTCGCTGGAAGCTACGGGACACAATGTGGTTCGTGGGGTGTCATCCAATGCGGGTGTTGACGAAGTACTGGTGGACTATGCACGGGATACCGATCCAGCGGTTTGGTTACCGCGGTTGGTGGGGATAGATGCCGTGGTGAATGCGGTGGGTGTGTTGCGTGATTTATCCAAGCGTCCGATGCTAGCGGTGCACTCGGATACGCCCAAAGCTTTATTTGATGCTTGCGCCAAAGCTGGCGTGCGACGTGTGGTGCAGATTTCGGCTTTGGGGATTGAGAACAGCGACAGCCGATACGCCCGAACCAAGCGAGCGGCAGATGAACACCTGTGGCAGTTGAATGATTCAGGTGTGCTTGATGGAATGGTGCTTCGCCCGAGTGTGGTGTTTGGTGCGGGTGACGATAGCTCGAGTTTGTTTGTGAATATGTCCAAACTGCCCGTTTTGCTCCTGCCTCGTGCGGTGATGCAGACGCGCGCTCAGCCTGTTGCGGTCGGAGAGTTGGCCGAAGTGGTCGCAAAACTACTCTCTACTGAACATTTGTCTCGCACTGGCTTGATTGAGTGTGTGGGGCCTGAGTTATTGACGCTTGCCGCATTCATCGGTAGTTTACGCGAGCAAACGGGCAAATCGGCTGCGTTCACTTGCGCGATTCCTGACTGGTTGACTCAGCTATCGGCAAAGATGGGAGATGCTGTGCCTGTGACCCCGTGGGGAACGGATGCGCTGTCGCTGTTGGCCAATGATAATGCGAGTGATTCAAAAGCATTTGAAGAACTATTGGGCAGGGCGCCAACACATTATCGAGATTTATTCGCGACGTTTGGGTGAAATGTGATGAGCAATGTGAAGCATTTTGAGTCGGCTAACCAGCGCTTGCTGCGGTTGTCTTTGGTCGCGGTTTGGTTAATTACGGCGCTGGTGAGCTGGTTGGAGTGGCAGGGTGATAGCACGCGCTTGCTTTTGGCGGCTGGCTTGACCAATGTCACGGTGATGAACATTATTAATCATTGGCGGGGCGTTGCAGGATTTCTTGATTGGCTATTGGCTGTGGCTGCGCCCGAGTCGAGTTGTTTTATAATGCGTCATTGATTTTTTAAATTTCACATACAGTCAGGCGAGTGAACATGGTTTATTTATGGGCGTTTTTGTTGGGTTTGTTGCAGGCGGCTAGTTTTTCGCTCGGAACGACAGGTTCAGCCAGTGGTTTGTTGCAGGTCTTGAGTTTGGCTGGTTTGTTTTATTTATGGGCAGTGTCACGGCGGGTGGTTTGGGTGACATTTTGTTTTGGCTGGGCTTGGCTGGGCGTCGGGTTGTATTGGTTGCATTTCAGTATGCATGACATTGGTGGGTTGCCTGCGCCATTGTCGGGATTGGCGATTTTTTTGCTGGCTAGCTATTTGACGGTTTTTTATGTATTGGCTGCGTTGGTGTTTCGGCGGTTCGAGTCGCGTGCACGCGAGTTTGAGAGCGTGCATACTTGGTGTGCGTCGTTTGTGATCGGTTTGCCGTGTTTGTGGGTTTTGGCAGAGTTGGGGCGTGGTTATGTGTTCACAGGGTTTCCGTGGTTAATGGGCGGGTACGCGCATGTGGATAACCCTTTGACCAAGGGCTGGTTTGCGATTTTTGGGGCCTATGGTGTCGGGTTTGTGGCGTCAATTTTTGCGGCGGTGATGGCTTGGCTTTTGGTGTCGCTCACTAATAGACGTGGTGATGTTTCGAGGTCTGTTGAAACACTGGTCATGGCGCGGGTGGTGGTGTGGCCTGTGTTTGTGGTGGCTGCATTGGCTGTGGTGGGACTTGTATTGCAAGGAGTGAGTTGGGGGCAATCTGCCACATCGTTGACTGTGCGTTTGGTTCAGCCGAACGTCTCTCAATCCATTAAGTTTAATGAGTCGGCGATTGTACGTAATACCGAATTATTTTTAAAGGTAGCAGCGTCGAGTGATGCGCCGTTAACGGTGTTTCCAGAGACAGCTTTGCCTTATCCATGGACGATGGCACCTCAAGCACCGCTGGCTGCGCTGTCGGATGAGCTAAAAAAAGACGCGGGTGCGGGCAATTCTCGTGCCGTTATTATGGGCAGTGTCGGTGTAGATGCGGTTCAGCGCGATGCCGATGGGCAGCCGACTTTGTACAACAGCGCGATGTGGTTGGATGCGAATGGTGATGTTTTCAATCCAGCGCGGTATGACAAAATACATCTGTTGCCGTTTGGTGAAGTGGTGCCGTTTGGCTTTCAGTGGTTTGTTGATGCCATGAATATCCCGCTGGGCGGTTATGGGCGAGGTGATTCGATGAAGCCGTTTTCACTCCAAACGGCAAAAGGTGTGGTGAATGTCGGTGTGAATATTTGTTATGAAAACGAGTTTGGCGAGGAGCTGATTCGTGCGTGGGATAGTGGTGATGCGGCAGCACCTAATCTGATTGTCAATGTCACGAATCTGGGTTGGTTTGGTACGATTGACGTCAGCACGTCACAGATGCAACATTTACAAATGTCGCGTGCGCGGGCTCTTGAGATGGCTCGTCCTGTCATCGTGGCGACGAATACTGGTTTGTCGGCAAACATTGACGCAGCAGGCGAAGTGGTGGATCTGTTGCCACCTGAAAAAGCAGTGATACAGGATGTGTCTGTGCAGACCATGACGGGTCGAACGCCATTTACGTATTGGGGCAACTTACCGTTGTTGGCCATCGTGAGTTTCGTATTTGGATTAAATATTTTTCTGCGTCACCGTTACTCGGGAGCCTAAATGAGTCACCCATCAAACAACGTGCGCTACTGGGCACTGGGTTTATTGCTACTGAATCTGGCGGCGTTCATGGGAATACTCGTCGCTCAGCGCAATGGCTTTGATCATCCTGCATTGGGTTTTGTTAAAGCATTTGCTGAAGCGGCGTGTATTGGTGCGCTGGCTGACTGGTTTGCGGTGGTGGCGCTGTTTCGTCACCCATTGGGCATTCCGCTGCCCCACACAGCGATTTTGCCTGCCAAGCAAGCACAACTCGCACGAGGTGTGGCGAAATTCATTGGTACGCATTTTTTAGACCCAGCCATCATCGCAGAGCAACTTGCGAGATTGCAGGTCGGTGAGCGGCTTAATACCTACGCCCAAAGTCAACTCACCACAGAAGTTATTGCCAAACGCTTGCCGAAAGTGTTGCAAAGCCTCATGACTCGAGTGCCGATTAATGCCCCTGATAAACTGATTATCTGGTCACAAGAGTCCATGACCAATTACCTCTCAGGCGATCGACTGGGACGCTCGACGGCACGTCTGATTCAGACTGCCCAAGAACAACAGCTCGACAAAAAGCTCNCGAGCTTGTCAGTGCTGCTCAAAAAGCCGATGCGTCATGGTGGGAAAAAGTCAAAACCCAGTTCACAGGTCAGGCCATCGAGTGGGCGGATGACTGGTTGATCGAAAAAGCCCTCACATGGTTGGCTGATTTCACCGCTAAAGTCCAATCAGATGATGTCCATCCTGTACATGCATGGGTGGGCACGCACATTGATGGCTGGAAAGACCAATTGTTCAACGACGAGCAATGGCACGCATGGCTGGCGACACATATTCACGACTGGTTGCGCACGCCCACAGCAGAAGAGCTTGTTAAAACCATTTGGGACAAAAGCCGTGTTTGGCTTGACGCTGCTGCGCAGCCTGACTCGCCATACATAGAGCCGTTGTCAGGCAAAATCCGTGATGTGATCCTCAATACGATGAGCGATGCTGACCAACAAGCCAAACTCACCGATAAAACCGCTCATGTGGCAGCGAATCTACTTACTGAATATCAGCAAGACATCCGCGACTGGCTCACGGCACAGATGAATGCGTGGAGCAAGGAGCGTCTCACGGATGCGCTGGAAAACGCGATTGGCCGCGATTTACAATATATTCGGATTAATGGCACGTTGATTGGTGGGGTAATTGGGGTGTTTTTGTACGTGGTTGGGCGGATGATCTAAGAAGCCTTTAAAGAGGCTGTCAGGCCAGTGGTGTTGACTCTGTCGATTCCTTCAAGAAAGCGAATAATTTATGAACGAGACAGATCATTTAAAACACAGTCACTTTGAGGATGCGCTGGCGTTGCTGAACGGCACTTTATTTATTTCGCTGGGCATTGCGATGTTTAATAAGGCTGGCCTGTTGACGGGTGGGACGGCCGGCTTTGCGTTTTTGATTCATTATGCGAGCTCGCTGTCATTTGGTTGGGCATTTTTTCTCTTGAATTTGCCGTTTTATTATTTGGCCATGAAGCGTATGGGCTGGGTATTTACGGCAAAAACGTTTTGTGCGGTTAGTCTGATGGCTGTGTTTTCTTCGCTGTACAGCTATTTTATGCAGTTTACGACCAGCAATGCTTATTATGCGGCGGTGATGGGTGGTTTGTTGATTGGTGGCGGCTTTTTGATTTTGTTTCGTCATCAGGCGAGCTTGGGCGGGATGAATACTTTGACGCTTTATTTGCAGCACAAATAAGGTATCAGTGCGGGCAAGCTACAAATGGCAATTGATTTGCTGATTGTGTTGCTGTCGTTTTTTGTGATTGATTCGGACAAAATCGCGGCCTCAATCGTTGGGGCTGTTGCGGTGAACGTCGTCATTGCACTGAATCACCGAAAAGGACGGTATTTATCGGTTTAGATATGTACGGCGGAGCTTGGGTTTTGTGGCTGAAAACGGTACAATGCGGCATTGATTTTCACCCCCTTTATTAAAGTAACGAGCCAATCATGCTGACTTTTCAAGAAACGATTCTGACTTTACAAAACTACTGGAGTGCGCAAGGTTGCGCGCTGCTACAGCCTTATGACTTAGAAGTGGGTGCGGGCACGAGTCACACGGCGACGTTTTTGCGCGCGATTGGCCCTGAGCACTGGCGTGCGGCGTATGTACAGCCATCACGTCGCCCGAAAGACGGGCGTTATGGCGAGAACCCGAACCGCTTGCAACATTACTACCAATACCAAGTGGTGTTAAAACCCGCACCTGAGAATATTTTGGATTTGTATTTGGGCTCGTTGAAAGCGTTGGGTCTGGATTTAACGACAAATGACGTTCGTTTCGTTGAGGATGACTGGGAAAACCCGACGCTGGGTGCGTGGGGTTTGGGCTGGGAAGTGTGGTTGAACGGTATGGAAGTGACTCAATTTACGTATTTTCAACAAGTCGGTGGGATTGATTGCAAACCAGTGCTGGGCGAAATCACTTATGGGATTGAGCGTTTGGCCATGTATTTGCAGCAAGTCGAAAACGTCTATGACCTCGTGTGGACGCGTTGGGAAGAAAATGGCGTGACGCATGAGCTGAAGTACGGTGATGTTTTCCATCAAAACGAAGTCGAGCAGTCTACTTATAACTTCGAGTACTCAAATGCCGAGGTACTGTTCCGTCACTTCAACGAGTTCGAGCGCGAAGCCAAAGTGCTCATGGGTGTGAACCCAGACACGAATGAAGCCATCGATGGCGCACGTAAGCTCGCATTACCAGCGTATGAGCAGGTTTTAAAAGCCGCGCATACGTTCAATCTGCTGGATGCGCGTGGTGCGATTTCGGTCACTGAACGCGCTGCGTATATTGGGCGAATTCGTAATCTGTCGCGTCTTGTGGCACAGGCTTACTATGAGTCACGTGAGTTACTGGGCTTTCCGATGCGACCGACACCGATAGAAAAAGTGGCGTAGGCGCGTGAAAATGGTTTTCAAACATATCATTGTGTCTGTATTAAGCATCTTAAGTCTCTCCGCATGCAAATTAGAAGGCAATGCTTCAGTAAGTTCTGACGCAAGGGTTTTTTTCTCTGTAACTTATGACATGTCTTTGGTCTTGGAAAAGGTGCGTTTACATTTTCCTGACCAGCCTGTGAATAAAGCTTTTACTTGCGAAAGTATGATTTCGGCTAATCCTAATTTGACGAACAAATTAAATGACTTACGTTGTGAGGATGCTCGCGACGGAGTTGTTGTTGTATCTGGTTCATTTAGAGGAAATCAAACGAATGGTGTAAAAGTCGATGATATCAACAAAACAATCAGTGTGAATGCAGTACGTTTGTTTCGGACTATGGTTGATGTGACAGATGATGGTACCGTTCGTGATGGAACTCAAAGAGGAAAGCAGGTGACATGGCTACCCGTAGCAAGGAGAAACGTAGAACAGTATAAAAATGAAGGTGTTAGCATCACGCTTAACCTGACTATGCCAGCGCATTTGGTTAGTGTTGATGGTGTTAAGGCTGATAAGAAAAAAGGTAATGTGGTCAATATAAACTTCATTGATATTGCTGGTAAACCTAACTATGTGGTTGTTGGTTGTATGTTTGAAACTTGTAATTAAAACTAGTATAAACAAAATATTTTGCATAACGCATAACGCATAACGCATAACGCATAACGCATAACTCGTCAAACTTTCGCAGGTTGTACAATGCAATCACAATTGCGTCTTGCTTTTCTCGCTTTAATTTTACCGCCGTTGTTTTGGTCGGGAAATACGGTATTGGGGCGATTGACCGTGACTCATGTGCCGCCGCTGACTTTGAACGCTTTGCGTTGGGGGTTGGCGGCGTTGTTATTTGTGCCGTTTGCGTATCAGCATGTCAAACGTGACTGGCCTGTTTTGTGGCAATATCGCTGGCGGGTTTTGGGGTTGGCGTTGTGTGCAGCGACGGGGTATAACTCATTTTTGTATTTGGGTTTGCGAAGCACGTCGATTGTGAATGCGGCATTGATTAATGCCACCACACCCGCTGTGGTGGGTGTACTGTCTGCGGTTTTGTTGAGAAATCACTTAACGCGTTGGCAGCTCATTGGCGCCGTTGTGTCGATGGTGGGTGTGCTACAGATTGCAGTTCGTGGTGACTGGGCGAGCTTGGCGGATGTGGGTTTACACATTGGCGATGTGTATGTGTTTGCGGGGGTGGTGTTGTATGGTCTGTATACGGTGTTGTTGCGCTTCGCACCGAAGGTTCATGCGTTTAGCTTTATGCAGGCGATTTTTGTGATTGGCACGATTGGCACATTGGTGTGGATGGGGATTTATTGGTTGACGGGCAGCGGTTCGTTGGCGTTGAATGTACCCATCTCGCAAGTGATGTGGCCGATTGTCTACATGGCGATTTTTGCGTCGATTGGTGCGACGTTTTTTTGGAATTATGGTGTGCAGCAGATTGGAGCGATTCGCGCGGGGTATTTTGTGAATTTAATTCCTGCGTTCAGCATTGTGTGGGCGTTGTTGCTGATTGGTGAAGAGATACGGTTGTATCAGGTGGTTGGTATGGCTTTGGTGTGCGTTGGGATTGCTTTTGCGCTGATGGCACGTCGCCAAACTGTTTCAAAGAGTGAGGATTGAAATGTTAATGGTTGAACAAGATGTATTAGAGCGTTTGCAGGCTGAGGTTGTGGCGACGGAAGATGCGCGCGGTTTGAATTGCCCGATGCCGATTTTGCGCACCAAAAAAGCATTGGCAGCAATTGAGGGAGGGCAGTTGCTCAAAGTTTTGACCACAGATAAGTCTGCGGTGGCAGATTTGACGGTATTTGCTCAGCAAACACGGCATGAATTGTGCGCTCAGATTCAAGAAGATGGTTTTGTTGTACACTTTGTTCGTAAGCGTAAAGATATGTAGTATTTAGGTTCGGCTAAAATGGGCAAATTCGGTAAAATAAGGTGTTTTTCATTCATTCAAATAATAAGGGGTTCACATGAAAGCGGTACTAAAATGGGCTGTGGTAGCAAGCGCGGTGGTTTTGGGGTTGTCTGCGTGTAAGATTGAGAGCAATGCTTCTGTTGATTCTGATGCAAAGGTGAGTTTCACAACGACTTATGATTTGTCGTTGGTTTTGCAAAGAATGCAGCCTGTTTTGGCCAGTTTGAAAGATGCGGACAAAATATTAGACCGTCTTAATTGTGATGGTTTAGACCCGGACGGTTTGAAAGATAAGTTTGATGATTTTAAATGCAAGGATGTGGCCAAAGGCGTGGTGGTTATATCAGGTTCGTTCAAAGGTGAGCTGACCAATGGCATCCAAATCGATGAAAATAGCAAAGAGGTTCGTGTAGACGCTGTTCGTTTGTTCCGCACGGTCACAGACATTAAACCACCGAAACTCAACAGCGATCAAATCAATATTGGTGAGCCGCCTGCTTGGTTGCCCGTGGCCAAAGAAAAAGCAGAACAATATAAAAATGAAGGCGCGAGCCTGACCCTGACTCTGACTATGCCCGCACAGGTGGTCAGTATTGATGGTCAAGAAGCGAGCAATGTGAAGAACAATGTGGTGGCGGTCAACTTTGTGGATATCGCAGGCAAACCCGAATACCTGATTGTCAGCAAACAAGAGAAAAGTGTTGCATGGGGGCGTTGGCTGTTCATTGGATTGGGTTTGTTGCTGATTGTGGCGGCGGTTCTGTATTTGTTCAATCGCCAAAAAAAATCGCCAAATAAGCCGACGACGTCATTCACGCCACCTGTGGCTGCTGAGAGCGCGACCGATTTGGAGGCTGAACCATCGTCTGTTTTTGAACAAAGTCATGAGGTCAAGAAAGAGCAGGCACCTTCGGATACCGTTGTGCTCAAGGATGCTGATGAGTTGCATGAGTTAGCCAAGGACAGTATCTCTAAGGTTCCAGAAGCATCAAAAGACGATGAGCCGCCAAAAGCTTGATGGTTGAAGCGTTAAAAAATCCCGCAGGTGAATGTCAGCGGGATTTTTTATGCGTTATAAGGCGAGTGATTTAAGTCAAGTGTTCTTCTAAAGGATAGGCGTGTTCAATGAGGAATTGTAGCTCCGTGTTGCCGTTCCAATCGTTGCGTTGTAACTGATAAGCGCAGTGGATTTGGCGCGGAAGCTCTTGTGCATGAAAAAACCAAATCGCGTTGAAAATGCCGTGGGCATTTTGTAGCTTTAACTTGAGATGAGCATCTTTGAGAATGCGTTGCTCGAGAACGGTGAATTGACCTTCAAACAACGGTGCAGGAAAGCCTTGTCCCCAGACTTGTTGATTGATGGCATCGACATTGACGATGGTGAGGTCATCTTGTTGTGGTTCGCCGTCGGTCATGATTTGTTTGGTGAATACTTCGGGTTCTGACATGGCAAGCACGGCTTGCTCGAATGTTTGCTTGAATGTCTCAAAAGACTCACGGACAATGGTCAAGCCTGCTGCCATGGCGTGTCCGCCGAACTTGACGATGGTGTCGGGCGCATTTTTGTCCACCCTGTCGAGGACATCACGCAGGTGAATGCCGTTAATCGAGCGACCTGAACCTTTTAGGAATTCTTTGCCATCAGGGGCGAAGACGATGGTGGGGCGGTGGTATTTTTCTTTCAGGCGGCCTGCGACGATGCCGATGACGCCTTGGTGGAAGTCTTCGTGGGTTAGGCAAATGCTGTGCTGAACCTTTACGGAGAGTGCCGATAGGTTGACTTCGGCGTCTTCGCGCATTTGTTGCTCGATGGCTTTTCGTTCTCGGTTCATTTCATCGAGCTGCTGTGCCAATCGCATGGCTTCGTCATGGTTGTCACTAATCAAACAACGAATACCTAAACTCATGTCATCAATTCGACCAGCGGCATTTAAGCGTGGTCCGACAGCGAAGCCCAAGTCAAAAGTCGATGTTTTGGTGTAGTCTCGCCCTGCGATTTTAAGAAGTGCTCCTATACCAGCGGACATTTTACCCGCTCTCATGCGCTTGAGGCCGTTGGCGACGAGTACGCGATTGTTGTGGTCAAGTTTTACCACGTCAGCGACCGTGCCCAGCGCAACCAAGTCGAGTAGCTCACTCAAATTAGGGATGGGCTTGTCATCAAAATAGCCACGAGTTTTCAGGACAGCGCGTGTGTTAATCAACACATAAAACATGACCCCAACACCTGCTAAATTTTTACTTGAAAACGTGCAGCCATGCTGGTTCGGGTTGACGATTGCTAGGGCATCGGGCGTTTCGTCAGCAGGTAAGTGGTGGTCTGTGATGATGACAGGCATGCCGAGCTGGTTTGCCAAGGCCACGCCTGCGATGCTGGCCATGCCATTATCCACCGTGATGAGCAGGTCAGGTTTGCTAAAATCTGGGTGGTTGGCGGCAAGTTGGACAATCTCTGGCGACAGTCCGTAGCCGTATTCAAAGCGATTTGGTACGAGAAAATCCACATGCGCTCCGAAGCTGCGCAAACCCTTTAGTCCGACCGCGCAAGCCGTTGCGCCATCACAGTCGTAGTCAGCGATGATGACCATGTGTTTGTTGGCCATGATGGCGTCGGCGAGGTGTTCGGCTGCGCTATCAATGCCGAGTAAACCTTCGGGTGAGAGCAGCGTGCCAATCTCTAAATAGGAGTCTTCGATTTTATCAATGCCGCGTGAGGCGAGTAGGCGTGCGATGAGGGGAGATAAACCACTATTAATCAACGTTTGTGTGCTGCCTGCTGATGGTTGGCGTTGGGCGAAGGTGGTCATAGAGTGTGTTTTTGAGATGGTTAGGGCAACAAGTTAAACTGTGGTTGCTCTAGCCAAACCAGTGGTTTTTTTCGTGTGCGTTTGAATGTCCGCTTGAGTCGTTCACTCAGCGCGGGCTTGGTTAAAACAAGGTTTTGCTGCCACGTGTCACCGAGAAAGGTCATGGTGGCATGGCCGTATTGGTGATAAGCCAAAGCCAACGGCGTGAGGGTTTTGTTTAACCATATTAAGTGATTGTGTGGCTCAATATCTGAACCATCGGGCGCTTTGATGATTGACTTAAGGATGGTCGGCCACAAAGACAGGGTTTTTTCGGTGATTTGGCGTGTGTGAACGGTGCTGTGTAGCCAAAGGCTGTTAATGGGCAGCTCACCGCGCTCATGACGAAGCTGATTAAGGGGGTGATTGAACCACAGCATTTGAATTTCTGTCAGTAAGGTTTGCCAGCGTTTTAAGTCTAATCCATGCGGCAGATACGATTCGAGCTGACCGCTTTGCGCCAACACCAAGTCGGGCGCGTGATAGTCAAACTCAGCTTCGGTGCGAATGAACCATTGATTGGTTTTTGCCACATAAATATGCCAATCCCATTGCGCGAACCACGGCGCAATGGATTCGACCAAGGTGCGCATTTCATCCTCACTGATTTGTGTGGGCGACAGAGCAATGAGATTGACATGATCACGCTCGGCACGCCAATGAACTGGGTTTAGACTGAACCAGCGAGCAGGGATTTTGTCGGTGATGTCTGCTTTTGCTTGTGGAATGCCAAGTGTGGCGGCTTCTAACAGTGATGCACCTGTGTCGATGGGTAAGTTCAGCTCAGAAAAAATAAATACACTACGGGCATGATTTGGGCAATTGTCTGGAAACATTATGGCGTTGCGCGAGATATGTGCCTCATCAAGCGCAGCTAAGGCAGGATAATCGGCTAAACTGTCTTTGGGTGCCCCGTCAGATGTGTGGGTCAATGCATAAGCCAGTGTATTCGCCGGCAATGTGGCGTGGTGAATAACGGTGGTTGACATGCTCATAATGAACCGCTTAAGTGATAATAAACAGATGATAAACCAATATGACCATCATGGTCATGGTCAAACACCTAAAGTGGGTGTTTTTTCAGGTAGAATTTGAGGCTTGGGATTTGCTTATTGGATTTTATGTGGTCATGAGTTAGGGCAAAAAGGTTGCTGTATTTGTTGCTATTGATTTTATTGCATCGCTGCACGCTTGCAAACGACTAAAATATGACCCATTTGAACCAAAGGGGCAGTGCGTTGTTTGTGTCAGAAAATATTAGACCGTAACAGAAAGTAAAAATGAAAAGTTTTGAATGGTTGTTGGCTTGGCGTTACACACGTGGTTCACACAAAGACGGGTTTATCTCGTTTATCTCGATTATGTCAATGCTGGGTGTGATGGCGGGGGTGGCGCTTTTGATTATTGTCTTGTCTGTGATGAATGGTTTTCAGCGTGAAGTGCGCGAGCGCATGCTGTCCGTGATTCCTCATGTACAAGTGTATCCGCAACCTAATGCTGCCGATGGCTGGGAAAAAACATTAACCGAGTCGATTAAAAAAAATCCAGAAGTGGTCGGAGTGGCGCCCTACATGACCAGCCAGTCAATTATTTTGCATGACAGTGAAATGATTGGGGTCAAGGTTGAGGGGATTGACCCTACACTTGAAGCCTCGGTGTCGGATGTGCCGAAAAAAATCATTGCGGGGCAAGGTGATCTTAATGATTTACGTGCGGGCGAGTTCAATATCGTGGTCGGCGTTGAGTTGGCGCGGCGGCTGGGTTTAGAGATAGCGCCTGATCAATTTGTTTTGGGTGAGCAAATCACATTGCTTGCACCTGAGGTAGAAAGCACTATTGCTGGAACATTGCCGCGCATGAGACAGTTTAATGTCGTGGGTATTATTTCTGCGGGTCATTTTGAGATTGATAATGCTTACGTTTATTTGAATGTCAGCGATGCCAAAGCGCTTTATCGTGATGGCAACCGTGGTTTGCGCGTCAAGCTCAAGGACATGGAGGAGGCCACTGTGGTGGCGCGCGAGATTGAGGAAACTGCACCGATGCGCGTGTTCGCTCAAGATTGGTCATCAATCAATCCTGCGTGGTTCTCTGCTGTGAAAACAGAGAAAACTATGATGGCGATTATTTTGCTCTGCATTGTCATCGTCGCAGCATTTAATCTGGTGTCTATGCTGGTCATGACTGTCAATGAAAAAAAGGCTGATATTGCCATACTTCGTACACAGGGCGCATCACGCATGAGTATCATGAAGGTTTTTATGACTCAGGGCGCATTGATTGGTGGTATGGGGACTTCGCTGGGGGTGGGGCTGGGCGTGTTGGTGGCTTTGAATATTGGCTCGATTGTACATGGTGTCGAGTTATTGTTCCAGATTGAGGTGTTGCCTAAAGGTGTGTACTTTATCAGCACGATGCCTTCGCAAGTACGACCAAACGAAGTGGTGACGATTGCGATTGCCAGCTTCTGCTTGAGTTTGCTGGCCACTATTTACCCAAGCCGTAAAGCGGCGAATGTCGAGCCAGCCCGTGCGCTGCGCTACGAATAACGAAAGCGACTATGAGTGTGTTAGAAAAATCAGAGAACAATGTTTTGCATGCCAGTCATGTGGCCAAAGTATTTAAAGATAACGATGTTGAGATTCATGTTTTGCGCGATGTGAATATCAGCGTCGCACGCGGCGAGTGTGTCGCCATTATCGGTGCGTCAGGGTCGGGTAAATCAACGCTTCTTCATGTTTTGGGTGGTTTGGATTTACCTGATGTGGGCACGGTGTCTTTGCTTGGACAGGCGTACTCGAGCTTGTCTGACAATGAGCGCAACGGCGTGCGTAATTTGCACTTAGGCTTTGTGTATCAGTTTCATCATTTGCTTGGTGAGCTGACAGCTCTGGACAATGTCGCCATGCCACTTTTGATTCGTCGCATGGATAAAACGCAGGCACGTGCGCGGGCACAAGCGATTTTAGAAAAAGTCGGTTTGACGCAGCGCACCAGTCATTATCCAAACCAACTCTCAGGTGGTGAGCGGCAGCGTGTGGCCATTGCTCGGGCATTGGTCACAGAACCGACTTGTGTATTGGCGGACGAGCCGACTGGTAACCTTGACCGCGAAACCGCAGCCAATGTCTTTGCGCTGGTGCGCCAATTGGCTCGAGACTTGGGCATTGCCTTTGTGCTGGTGTCGCATGATTTGAATTTAGCTGCTGAATGTGACCGAGTGCTTAGCTTGGACAATGGGATGCTTAAAGAAACGAGCTTAAGCCATGCGTCATAAATTAGCTTTGTCAAACCTGCGCTGTCAATTTTTTGAGAAACGATGATGTGGATAGACACACATGTTCATTTTGATGCACCTAAATTTGACGGGACACGCTCGGATGATTGGACGCGTGCGCGTGCAGAAGGCGTGGTGGCTCAAGTCGTGCCGAGCGTCGCGCCATTTAATTTTTCGACAGTGCGCGGCATGGCGCATGAGTTTGAGGGCACGACGTATGCATTGGGCATTCACCCGATGTATGTGAACCCTCTAAATGTGGATGAGGCTTTGGCGGCTTTGCGGGTGAGTATTGAGGCAAATATCCATGACAGTTGTCTGGTGGCGATTGGTGAAATCGGTTTGGATGGTTTTGTGAAAAACCTGGACATGGACAAACAGGTGGCTATTTATGAGGCTCAGCTGAAGTTAGCGAATGAGTTTGATTTGCCCGTGCTGTTGCATGTGCGCCACGCGCAGGACACCGTGATTAAATATCTGCGTAAGTATCAAATCGCCAATGGCATTGCGCATGCGTTCAACGGCAGTTTTTCGCAAGCACAGGCATATATCAAGCAAGGCATGAAGCTTGGCTTTGGTGGCATGATGACTTTCGATAAGGCCAATCAGATTCGCCGATTGGCACGTGAGTTACCGATTGAATCATTAGTTTTAGAAACGGATGCGCCGGACATCCCACCCGCTTGGGCGTATAAGCAAAACAACTACTCGTATTATTTGCCGCGTATTGCGCTGTCATTACAAGAGTTGCGCGAAATGGATGCTGCGAGCTTGTCAGAGCAAATCAAACGAAACTCCATCGCAGCATTGCCGCGTCTGGCGGCACTTTTGCATGCTTAGGAGAAGGGCGATGCAGCCACGTGGTCAGTATGGTTTGTTGCTTTGGACGATATTGGGTATTGGTTGTTTGACGTGGTTACATCATTGGACATTTGTGTTGCCATACGTGCGAGAAGGTTTGATGGTTTGCTGTGGTTTGAGTTTGGCGTTGGTTCTGGCTAAACGCTGGCGACTGGCAAATCCGCGACTGACCCGTTTGATTTTTGGGCTATTTGGACTGACCTCTTTATTGTTCTATAGTCAAATAATGGTACAGGAGCGGCTGACTCAAACTGTGCCTCAAGCATGGTTACATGAAACATTTGTTGTTCAGGGTGAAATTGTTGACTTGCCTGTGCGCACGCCGTTTGGTGTGCGTTTTTTATTTCGACCCTCAGAGCAGCAAGCAGATGAGCGATTACAGTCAGTCGCCCAATCAGGTAGCTTGCCGCGGCTGGTCAGTCTGTCGTGGTACGACGATGATTTGCCTTCAGAGAAACTACGTTTAGGGCAGGTTTGGCGGGTACCCATCTCGATGCGTGTGCCGCATGCCTCGCTCAATTCAGGTGGTTTTGACCAAGAAAAAAGCTGGTGGGCGCAAGGCGTGCGAGCCATAGCGACCGTGCGCGTGAATGAACGTACAGAGTTGATTCAACGTCCTCAATTGATCGAACAAAAAAACGGCGTTTGGTATGGCTTACAGAATTGGCGTGCGGGTGCGTTGGCTAAAATTGATGGGATGCTGCCCCATGATGAAATGGATTCGGTTGCGGTGTTTAAGGCTTTAACGCTTGGCGATCAAAGTGACATCAGTGCCTCATCATGGCAATTATTTCAGCGAACGGGCGTGACACACTTGGTCAGTATTTCTGGTGTACATATCACTATGCTCGCCGCTTTGGTCATGTGGCTGGTGCAGCGACTGTGGCGGCGAAGTGTGTGGCTGTGTGCATGGATGCCCAGTATTTATGCAGGACAGTGGCTAGGTGTATTGGTCGCGTTGCTGTATTCGCTGGTGGCAGGATGGGCTTTGCCTGCTCAACGGACGGTGCTGATGCTGTTTTTGTGGTTGGTGTTGACTCGGCTCGGTATTGCGGTTTCAGCGGTGCGTGTTTTGTGTTTGGCTTTGTTGGTTGCGGTGGTGTCTGATCCGTTTTGTGTGTTGACTTTGAGTTTTTGGTTGTCCTTTGGGGCGGTGGCTTGGCTGGTGCTGGCTTTCTCAATGTGGTCTGAAGATTTTGAACGAATGACGAATGTGTCTTGGCGCATGCGTTGGCGTCGTGTGGTCGGTGGGCAAGTGGCGACAGGGATGGCGCTGCTGCCGATGAGCGTGTATTTCTTTCAGCAAGCACCATTGTTTGGGGTATTGATTAATTTGGTAGCCATACCGTTGGTCAGTGCGGTTGTGACACCGTTGCTGTTGTTATCAGTGTTGAGCTTGATGTTATTCGGCTGGGCTTCATCTTTGCTGTGGGCAAATGATTTTTTAAGGTGGTGTTTGAGTGCTTTGACTTGGCTCAACGACAGACTCCCTGAGGCGATGTGGAAAGCAGATTTAAATTGGTGGCAGGCTTTATTGTTGGTCGGATTTGGCGTATTGCTGGTCAATGTGTGGCGACGTGGTTGGCGAGTTGTTGCCGCTGCAGCAATGGCTGTTATCGTGTTTGGTTTATCGATGATGCCAAAAGAGCGCGTGCCGTATGGACAGGTTTTTGTGCACGTGCTAGATGTTGGGCAGGGCAGCGCTGTGGTGTTGCGGATGAATGATGAGGTGTGGGTGTATGATGCGGGACCACGCTATGGTTCTGACTCAGATGCGGGTTTGCGGGTTTTGTTGCCATTTTTGCGTGATGCTCGAATTGATGTGATTGATAAGCTGATTTTGTCTCACGATGATGCTGACCATACGGGCGGCGCATCGAGTTTGACGAAAGCCATGCGGGTGCGTGAGGTGGTTAGCTCAATCGGGCGAGATCGCTTACAGACGCTTGGTGTGCTTGCGGATGGTTATGTCTTTTGCCAAGTCAAGCAAAACTGGCATGTCAGTGGGGTTGATTTAATCATGCTTAACCCAGAGGAACGTTTGAGAGAGTCTGCATTGGCGTCTGATAATCAGAAAAGCTGCGTGCTACGAGTTGAGGCGGCGGCGCAGGGACAGTGGCGCAGTTTTGTTTTGGCGGGCGACATTGATGCCTTGCAAGAGGCGCGATTAGTTGTGTTGCCCACAGGCGGCGTGCGCCGTTGGCCGACAGATGTGGCGTTGATGTCACACCATGGCAGTAATCACAGCTCAAGCGCTCCGTGGCTGGAGGCGATACAGCCAAAAATAGCCATCGCGCAGGCTGGTTTCATGAGTCAGTTTGTTCATCCGCATCCGTGGGTTGTGGCTCGTTATCACGACATGGGTGCGCAAGTGATTAATACAGCGCAAGGTGGCGAGATTCGATTTTGTTTGGGTTGCCCAAGCGCAGGCCTGAGGCAATATCGACAGACTCAGCCGTACCTTTGGCGAGACATGAGCAATGCTCAGCAGGTTTTGCGAAAAAATAATTGATAAAGAACTTGGCAAAGGCGTTAAAGTCGGCTACAATGTCGTTCTTGGTAAGGGGAAGCGTGGCAGAGCGGTTTAATGCTACAGTCTTGAAAACTGTCGTGGATTTACGTCCACCGTGAGTTCGAATCTCACCGCTTCCGCCAGCCAAATACTTTGTTGCAACAGCAGCTTAGTCGGACGCGGGGTGGAGCAGCATGGTAGCTCGTCGGGCTCATAACCCGAAGGTCGTAGGTTCAAATCCTGCCCCCGCAACCACCATAAATATTGCCAGTCTGGTATCGAGTTTTGGTCGTACAATAATAAACCAACTCTCTGTTTTCTAAAGTTTCTATTTTTGCATCCTAATAGACAGTGTTTTCTAACCTGTCGATTTTTCATATTCACTCGAAATGTTGTTACTTCTGGTTTTTGTTCAACAACTGAGCTGATGCGATGATTTTATGACCGCTCCCAATTACAAACGAATAATCGAAGCTTTGATTCTGTGCCATGATGCACCCATGCCTTTGTCTCAAATCAAGATGGCGTTGGATTCTGATTTGGACAATGATGCGCTGCGTGCCATTCTCGAAGAGATTAAATCGGACTGGTCTGAGCGTGCGGTTCAGCTTGTGCAGTTGGCCTCGGGTTGGCGTTTTCAAAGTGCGCCTGATGTGCTGCTGTTTTTGGACAGGTTGCGCGCTGAAAAGCCCACTCAGTACTCACGTGCAGTGATGGAGACATTGGCGATTATTGCTTACCGTCAGCCAGTGACGCGCGGTGATATAGAGGACATTCGCGGTGTTACGGTTTCATCCAATATTATCAAAACCCTTGAAGAGCGGGGCTGGATTGATGTGGTTGGTCATCGCGAAACCGTTGGTCGCCCTGCATTATTTGCCACAACCAAGCAGTTTCTGGACGATTTGGGCTTAACCAATTTGCGCCAATTGCCTCCTTTGGTGGAACAAGATCAAAATAGCGAAGCGGACACTGCTCAGTTGCCTTTGTTGAATATACCTACTTTAGCAATGCCTGTTGTTGCACAAGCTGATGTCGCTCAATCAGATGAGTCAGTGGCGTTGTTGGATGATGAGTCTGCGATGCTCGGCGACACCAATGAGCTGACCCAGCTTGCTGAGTTAGATGGTGTTGAGTCTTTATCTATCCCTTATTCCGACAGTGACCAAGCCATAAAAAGCCAGAAGAGTGCCGATACAAACCAGCAGCTAACCTCGTCAGATGATAACCACGATTTACGGACAATGCCCAACCATGAGCAAAAATGATTTCCCCGCACCCTCTGACATGAATGATGGTCAAAACGGTCAAAAGCCCAAGAAAAAAAGCACCTTGTTGCGCGGGCCGCACGGTTTGCGAAAGCGCCGTGATGAACGTGTTCATAAGGACAAGCGTTCGGAGTCGAATGAGGGCGCAGTACCAAAAACTCACTCAGAACATCGCCCCAATGCTGTGGCACCAGAAGCACCGACAGCATCGCGTCAGGGTGCTGGTGACAGCAAAGAGTCTCGTCAACGGCTGGGTCAACGTTTGTTTCGTGCAGGTGTTCGAGCAAAAAACAAAGACAGCAACAAAAATGCCTCTCAGCAGACTTCAGGGCAAAATGCTTCTTCAGCGCGTGGTTCAAACCCACGAAATAATCGTAACAATCAGCAAACCTCAGATTTACCAGAGTTTTTTGATGACGATGGAGCGTTTTTCCCTCAGGTAGAAGAATCGCATTCGGGTAAGCGCATGGTGGATGTTGATGACGACTCCATTAAGCTACAAAAAGTGTTATCTGATGCGGGCGTTGGTTCCCGCCGTGATATGGAAGAACTGATTATCTCTGGACGTGTTTCTGTTAATGGAATGCCTGCTCATATTGGTCAGCGCATTAATGACGGTGATATGGTGCGTGTCAATGGCAAAATTCTTCAAAGAAAGCGTTTAACCCCCGCTGTGCCGCGTGTGGTTATTTACCACAAGCCTGCAGGTGAAATTGTCAGTCATGACGATCCAGAAGGCCGCCCAACTGTGTTTGATAAACTGCCGTTCACTCGCAAAGGTAAGTGGTTGGCGATTGGGCGACTCGATTTTAATACGGAAGGTTTGCTGATTTTAACCACTTCTGGTGACTTGGCGAACCGTTTGATGCATCCCCGCTATGGACACGAGCGCGAATACGCCGTGCGGGTGCTGGGTGATGTGACTGAGGAGCAAATGTCTTTGCTCAAGTCTGGTATTAAACTGGACGATGGTATGGCGCAGTTCTCTACCATTGAACGCATTGGCGGCGAAGGTGCGAATCGTTGGTTGCGCGTGATTATTGGAGAGGGGCGAAATCGTGAGGTTCGCCGTATGTTTGACGCTATTGGCCTGACGGTTAGTCGCCTTATTCGCGTGCGTTTTGGTGCGATTGTTTTATCAAGCCAACTCAAGCGCGGTCGCTGGCAAGAGTGGGAAAAAGCTCAGGTTCAGCAATTAATGACTCAGCTTGGACTAAAGACAAAAAAACAACTCGCGGATAAGCGCAATGCTTTTCAAAATGGTGATGATGCGCAGCCTGCGGAAAATGCTCATCTCATGAGTGCTTTTGGCGTTTATCAAGCCCGTGATGTTGGACTTACGGGGCATCATGCTGCTCCTGCCAATCGTAATCGTTCAGGTGCACGCTTTACTGGGGCGCCGCGCACAAATCAGGCGGCTCCTGGTAAGTTTTCAGGTGGGCGGAGCAATGGCTTTACTGGTGTGCGCCGCTCGACTCGGCACAAGTAACTTTTAAAGCTTCACTGGATTTGTTTGAGGGGTTGGTGAAAAACTGCTTTCTGGCTGAAATTATTGTAATTTATGGTTTTAAAACATTAATATTTGGTGTGAGAGCGGAATTTGGCTTGTAAAATCACAGAAAAATCCGTATAATAGCGAAAAATTTAGGGCGCGATTCGCCACAAGTTATGGTTTCATGTATAGCTGAATCGCGCAAGTCAAAAAGGGCGCCACATGTGGGCCCTTTTTCTATGGTTATTTAAGAACATGAATTTAGAACAGTTAATAGAACAAACGCTTGATGGTATGGGCTATGAGTTGGTTGATTTGGAGCGTGCAGCCAATGGCCTTATGCGAGTTTTTATTGACCACAAAGATCAAGTGACCCAAATCATGATTGATGACTGTGAGGCAGTTAGTCGTCAGCTCACATACTTATTTGAGGTGGACCACATCAAATACGAGCGGCTCGAAGTGTCATCGCCTGGGATTGATAGGCCCCTAAAAAAACTGGCTGATTATCAGCGCTTCGCTGGAGAGATGGCGAATATTAAATTAAAGCTACCCATGGACATTGCTGGCTCTGGCCGTAAAAATTTCACGGGGCGTTTGCAAGAGGTGAACGAGTCTGCAGAGGCTCAAGCTCAGCTGGCGATATTGTTTGAACACGAAGGTGAAGAGCAGATTTTAGAATTTGGATTAGCAGATGTGGACAAGGCGCGACTCGTGCCTGTTTATAATTTTAAAGGAAAATAAAAAATGAACCGTGAAGTCTTAATGTTGGTTGATGTTTTGGCGCGTGAGAAAAATGTGAGCAATGACGTGGTGTTCGGCGCGCTTGAGGCTGCTTTGGCTTCTGCTGCAAAACGTCGCTACGATGAAGAGGGCGTTGACTTGCGCGTGTCGATTGATCGCGATACAGGCAGCTATGAGACTTATCGTCGCTGGTTGGTTGTCCCCAATGAGGCTGGTTTGCAAGAGCCTGATCGTGAGATTTTGTTGTTTGAAGCACAAGAGGATATGCCTGATGTTGAAGTCGGTGATTTCATTGAGGAAGAAGTTGAGTCGGTTGAAATTGGCCGCATTGGCGCACAGACAGCCAAGCAAGTGATTTTACAACGCATTCGCGATGCGGAGCGTGAGCAATTGTTGCAAGACTTTTTAGCGCGTGGCGAAACCGTCATGATGGGAACCGTTAAACGCGTGGACAAAGTGCAGGCCATCATCGAGTCGGGTAAAGTTGAAGCGGTGTTGCCGCGTGACCAAATGTTACCGCGTGAAACCATGCGTGCAGGTGACCGTGTGCGTGCCTACATGATGTCGGTGGATCAAACAGCACGTGGTGCGCGTCAGATTCAGCTCTCTCGCACAGCACCAGAATTCTTGATGGAATTGTTTCGCCAAGAAGTGCCAGAAATTGACCAAGGTGTTCTCGCACTTAAAGGCGCTGCGCGTGATGCGGGCATTCGTGCCAAAGTGGCGGTACAAGCCTTGGATCAGCGCATTGACCCTGTAGGTACATGCGTTGGTGTCCGCGGCTCTCGTGTGACCGCAGTGCGCAACGAGTTGGGCGGTGAGTCGATTGATATCGTGATTTGGGATGAACAACCTGCTCAGTTCGTGATCAATGCCTTGTCTCCCGCTGTTGTTAGTTCGATTGTGGTGGACGAAGAGCAGCACTCAATGGAAGTTGTGGTCGATGAAGATAACTTAGCCTTGGCGATTGGTCGTTCGGGTCAGAATGTGCGTTTGGCGAGTCAGTTGACTGGATGGCAATTAAACATCATCACACAGGCTGACTCAGAACAAAAACACGAGAAAGAAAGCCAAGCATTGATGAGTTTGTTTACATCAAAACTGGATGTGGATGAGGAAGTCGCTGTGATTCTGATTGAAGAAGGTTTTACCAGTTTAGAGGAAGTTGCCTATGTGCCTGTCGCTGAAATGCTCGAAATTGAAGCATTCGATGAAGATATCGTCGAGGAGCTGCGCACCCGTGCTCGTGCTGCGATTTTGACTCAAGCGATTGTGCAAGAAGAAAAGGCTGATACAGTACAAGACTTGCTTAGCTTAGAAGGTATGACCAGCGCACTTGCTGCACAATTGGCGGATAACGACATTGAAACTCGTGATGACTTGGCCGATTTGGCGGTTGATGAGCTCATCGACATCGCCCCTTCACTCAGCCCCGATCAGGCAAAAGTGCTCATTATGAACGCCCGTGAGCATTGGTTCAATTGAGCAAACAGGAACAACAAAGGAAAATAATACATGAATAATTTAACAGTCAACCTGTTTGCACAAGAGCTCAAAGTGCCCGTTGATGTGCTGCTTGAGCAATTGCGTGATGCGGGCGTGAACAAATCATCAGGTGATGATGAACTGACCGAGTCAGACAAATCATCTTTGCTGGCCTCTTTGCGCAAAGCGCACGGTGCCGCTGACGAGGGTAAGAAAAAAATCACCCTCACCAAAAAACAAACTACAGAAATTCGCCAAGCGGATGCGACTGGCAAAACGCGTACCGTTCAGGTTGAGGTTCGTAAAAAACGCACGTTTGTTGCGCGTGATGTAACGCAATTAGAAGCTGGTGATGCGACTGCCGTTGTAGAGGCACAAGTGGTTGAGCCCATTGCCGATGTCAGAAGCTCTGTTCTTGACGATGCTGAAATCAAAAAACGTGAAGCAGAGTTTGCGCGTGCTCAAGAACTGTTGGCTCGTCAAGAAGCCGATGCAAAAGCCCGTGCTGAACAAGCGAGTAAAGTGGAGTCTGTGCCAGAGGCTCCGACACTGGCTGCCGAGCCCGCAAAAGCAGTGGAATTAAAAAATGCAGTGGTTGCGGAAGCCGCGGTCGTAGCACCTATTAAAGCTGAACCTAAAAAAGTCGTGGTCAAGGCTGACGCTGCTGCTGACAAAAAATCAAATGCTGAATTGCGTGCAGCCAAAGAGTTGGAAAAAGCACGTGCAGATGCAGAACAAGCGCGCGCTGCTTTAGAGCAGGCTCGTGCGGAACGAGTTGTTCAAGCCAACTCTGTCGATGACGATCGCGAGCGTCGCCGTAGTGCAGCGCAAGCTGAGGTGGAAAACCTCAAGCAAATGATGGCGCAACCGACTAAAACACTCAAAGCCAAACCGATTGAAGGTACATTGCATAAGCCAGCTCGTCCAGAGGGCGAAGTGATCAAAGCCAAACCTGCAGCCACAACGACAACGGTGGTTGATGATACACGTGGCCGTAAAGGTACACATGGTAAAGGTCTTGGCGATGGTGGCCGTGGTCGTGGTGGTATGAAAACCCGTGGTGGTGCATCAGATGACCGTAATCGTCGTGGTGGCAAACACAAAAACAAACAAAGCGATGAGACAGGTGGCTTTAACGCCCCAACAGAACCAATTGTCAAAGACGTGCACGTTCCTGAAACCATTTCTGTGGCTGATTTGGCGCACAAAATGGCAATTAAAGCCTCTGAAATCATCAAGGTGTTGATGAAGCTTGGTCAAATGGTGACGATTAATCAAGTGCTTGACCAAGATACGGCAATGATTGTGGTCGAGGAGCTCGGTCATAAAGCCTTTGCTGCGAAACTTGATGACCCAGATGCTTTCCTTGATGAAGGTGAAGCAGAGCACCATGAGTATGAGTCGTTCACGCGTGCGCCCGTGGTCACAGTTATGGGGCACGTTGATCATGGTAAAACCTCATTACTTGATGCGATTCGTCGTGCTCGTGTGGCACACGGTGAAGCAGGTGGTATCACGCAGCACATTGGTGCATACCACGTTGAGACTGACCGCGGCATGATTACCTTCTTGGATACACCAGGTCACGAAGCGTTTACCGCGATGCGTGCACGTGGTGCGAAAGCAACGGATATTGTGATTTTGGTGGTTGCAGCTGATGACGGTGTGATGCCGCAGACCAAAGAAGCGATTGCCCATGCGAAAGCAGCGGGTGTGCCTATTGTGGTCGCAGTGAATAAAATTGATAAACCAGAAGCGAACTCTGAACGCGTGAAAAATGAGCTCGTGACGGAAGAAGTCGTGCCAGAAGAGTATGGGGGTGATTCACCCTTTGTCGAAGTTTCGGCGAAAAAAGGCACAGGCTTGGATGAATTGCTTGAGCAGGTGTTATTGCAGGCTGAAGTTCTTGAGCTTAAAGCGCCTATTGATGCGCCTGCCAAAGGCCTTGTGATTGAAGCCAAGCTCGACAAGGGCAAAGGCGCGGTCGCGACGATTTTGGTTCAAAGTGGCACGTTGAAAAAAGGTGACACGGTACTGGTTGGCTCTGTATACGGTCGTGTTCGTGCGATGCTCGATGAAAATGGCAAACCAATCAACGAAGCTGGCCCATCAATCCCTGTTGAAATTCAAGGCCTGTCGGATGTACCTGCGGCTGGTGAAGAAGTCATGGTGATGGCCGATGAGCGTAAAGCACGCGAAATCGCATTGTTCCGCCAAGGTAAGTTCCGTGATGTGAAGTTGGCCAAACAACAAGCCGCGAAGCTTGAAAATATGTTTGAAAACATGCTCGAAGGTGAAGTGCAAAACCTCACACTCGTCATCAAAGCAGATGTACAAGGCTCACAAGAAGCGCTCACACAGTCATTGCTCAAACTCTCGACTGATGAAGTTCGCGTACAGGTTGTGCATGCAGGTGTCGGCGGTATTTCTGAGTCGGACATCAACCTTGCTGTGGCATCGGGTGCGGTGGTGATTGGCTTTAACACGCGTGCGGATGCTTTGGCACGTAAACTGGCCGAGAACAACGCTATTGATATTCGTTACTACAACGTGATTTATGACGCGGTTGATGAGGTCAAATCAGCCATGACCGGCATGCTCGCGCCTGAGAAGAAAGAAGAAATGCTTGGGTTGGTTGAGATTCGTCAAGTATTTAAAGCCACCAAAATTGGTACAATTGCGGGCTGTATGGTGCTTGAAGGCACGGTCAAACGTGGTGCGATGGTTCGATTGTTGCGCAACAACGTGGTTATTCACACAGGTGAGCTTGACACCTTAAAACGCTTCAAAGATGACGTGAAAGAAGTTAAAGAAGGATTTGAGTGCGGTTTGGCGATAAAGAATTTCACCGAAATTGAAGAGGGCGACCAAATCGAAGTGTTTGAGGTCAAAGAAGTGGCTCGTACACTTTAAAAAAGGTAGGGTGGGAAGTGCCCGCCCTGCGTCTAAACTGGAATTTGGATTATGGCTAAAAAAGCCCCTACTGATCGCACCATCCGCATTGCTGAGCAAATCAAAAAAGATGTCTCGATTTTGATTGCCCGCGAACTGCGTGATCCGCGCGTTGGCTTGGTGACGATACAGGATGTGAAACTCACGCCAGACTATGCACACGCGAAGTTGTACTTCACTGTGCTGGGCAGTGAGTCTGCGGCTGTCACCGAAAAAGTATTGAATGATTCTGCAGGTTTTTTGCGTAATCATTTGTTTAAAATATTGCGTGTGCACACCGTACCGGCTCTGCATTTTGTGTTTGATGAGACTTTAGAGCGTGCGATGGATTTGTCGATACTCATCTCTGAAGCGAATCAAACACATTCGTCGGATGAGGACGAGTCTGGTGCTGATGCGCAGAAGGCGGATTGATTGAGCGTGGTGACTGAAAAAAAGCAACGCCGTGTCATTGATGGTGTTTTGCTGCTGCACAAGCCACTTGGGTGTTCGTCTACACAAGCATTGGGACGTGCCAAATGGTTACTCGGTGCGGTTAAAGGCGGTCATACGGGTACACTTGACCCGCTTGCTGATGGCTTATTACCGCTGTGTTTTGGTCATGCAACCAAGCTCGCGCATGATTTGTTGGATGCGGACAAGACTTATGATGCATTCATCGTACTCGGTCAATCAACGACCACGGGCGACGCTGAAGGCGAAGTGAATTTTTCGTCAAGCGATGTCATTAATCGTGAACAATGGGATGCGATACTGCCACAGTTCATGGGCGAGATTTCGCAAGTGCCGCCGATGTACTCGGCACTCAAAAAAGATGGTAAGCCGCTATATGAGTATGCGAGAGTTGGTGTCGAGATTGAGCGCGAAGCGCGGCAAGTGTCGATTTTGGATATGCAAACTCGCTCGTTTGACTATCCCTTTGTGACATTGAGTGTGACGTGTAGCAAAGGCACGTACATCCGTACGTTGGCCGAAGACATTGGCAAGGCACTTGGTGTCGGGGCGCATCTGCGTGGTTTGACGCGTACGGCGGTCGGAACGTTAAAGTTGGATGACGCGATGACACTTGAAGCGTTGGAAGCATTGCCTGAGTCGGAGCGAGCTGCGGTTTTAATGCCACTTGATGCGCTGATGCAAAATACGCCTGTGGTGCATCTCGATGATGCTACAGCGGCACGATTTGTGCAGGGGCAGAGACTGAAACTGAGCGTGGCGGATGCTGAATCGGTTCGGGTGTATTGGCAGCAGGTATTGATTGGCTTAGCGAGTGTGACACAAAACACACTGTCGCCGAGCAAGGTTTTGATGACGGCGTTGCCGCTCAAATGATTTTGTAGGGTAGGTCGTGTGCCTATTTTGCAGTTGCTGGTTTCGTCGCTGATGTTGGCGGCAAAAGCTTTAAATTTTTTTAAACAGAAAGTAATGTTATGACACAACAACGCGCACTGCGTAACGTCGCGATTATCGCCCACGTTGACCATGGTAAAACCACTTTGGTTGACCAATTACTCCGCCAGTCGGGCACATTCCGTGACAACGAAAAAGTTGACGAACGCGTGATGGATTCAAACGACATTGAAAAAGAACGTGGCATCACGATTTTGTCGAAAAACTGTGCGGTTGAGTATAAAGACACGCACATCAACATCGTTGACACACCAGGTCACGCCGACTTTGGGGGTGAAGTGGAGCGTGTGCTGTCGATGGTTGATGGTGTCTTGTTGTTGGTGGATGCGGTCGAAGGTCCGATGCCACAAACGCGCTTCGTGACGCGCAAGGCACTCGCACTCGGTTTGAAACCGATTGTTGTGATTAACAAAATCGACCGTCCTGGTTCACGCCCTGATTGGGTGATTAACGAGACATTTGAATTGTTCGATAAACTCGGCGCGTCAGATGAGCAGCTTGACTTCCCCGTGGTTTACGCTTCTGCGTTGAATGGTTATGCATCTTTGGATGACACCGTACGCGAAGGTAATATGGATCCCTTGTTTGATTCGATTATTGCCAATGTACCTGTGCGCGAAGCCGATGCGACTTTGCCGTTGCAAATGCAGGTCACGTCTTTGGACTACTCAACCTTCGTCGGTAAAATCGCCATTGGTCGTGTTGCACGCGGTCGCGTGAAAGCAGGTCAAGACGTGGTGTTTATGGATGGCCCAGATGATAAACCGAAAAAAGGCCGCATTAATCAAGTACAAAAATTCAAAGGGCTTGACCGCATCACTGTAAATGAAGCTGAAGCGGGTGATATTGTCATCATTAACGGTATTGAAGATTTAAATATTGGTACCACGCTGTGCGCAGTTGATACACCTGATGCTTTACCAATGTTGACGGTTGATGAGCCAACTTTGACGATGAACTTTATGGTCAACACTTCGCCGCTCGCTGGACGTGAAGGCAAGTTCGTCACCAGCCGCCAATTGCGTGATCGCCTTGAAAAAGAACTCAAATCAAACGTGGCTTTGCGTGTTAAGCAAACCGACGATGACACCGTGTTTGAAGTTTCGGGTCGTGGTGAGTTGCACTTGACGATTCTGATTGAAAATATGCGTCGTGAAGGTTTTGAAATGGGTGTTTCACGTCCGCGTGTGGTGCTCAAAGAGATTGATGGCGTAAAATACGAGCCGTATGAAATGTTGACTGTCGATATCGAAGAAGGCAATCAAGGCTCAGTGATGGAAGAACTCGGCCGCCGCCGTGGTGATTTGCAAGACATGCAACCAGATGGTAAAGGCCGTGTGCGTCTTGAGTATCGCGTGCCTGCGCGTGGTTTGATTGGTTTGCAGGGCGAATTCATGACCCTCACACGCGGCACTGGCTTGATGAGCCACGTATTTGACGCGTATGAAGTGTATGACCCGAAAATCGAATTCGCAGGTCGTCGCAACGGCGTATTGATTTCACAAGACGATGGTGCAGCAGTTGCTTACGCCTTGTGGAAACTGCAAGACCGCGGTCGTATGTTTGTCAGCCACAACGATCCATTGTACGAAGGTATGATTATCGGTATTCACTCACGTGACAATGATTTGGTTGTTAATCCGATTAAAGGCAAACAACTCACCAACGTGCGCTCATCAGGTACAGACGAAGCTGTGCGCCTTGTTCCACCGATTTTGATGTCACTTGAATACGCGGTTGAGTTCATTGATGATGATGAATTGGTTGAGGTGACCCCGAAATCTATTCGCTTGCGCAAACGCTACTTGAAAGAGCACGAACGTAAACGTGCATCACGCGAAGAGTAGATGGTCTTTATCATTTGACAAATGTCTATGAGTAAACGCATTGCACTGTGCTCGCACGGGCAATGCGTTTTGCTTTTGGCGTACTCATGAGAAATGATTTGAGCGACATGAATGCACGGCGCCAATAATATCCACGCTGCCTTACCGCACAAACTGTATCAAAAACTCAATATCAATGCGATGAATCAGTCATGGGGAAAAATATGAGCAACGTAAACTTCACACACAACGCTGATAAACAGCAGTTTCGTTTAAAAGTTGGTGAGCAGTTTGCCTTAGTTGATTATGTCATTCGAGATGATCGTTGGTATTTGACGCATTCGGAAGTGCCATATGAGTTGCGTGGTCAGAGTATTGGTAAGCAGTTGGTTGAACTGACGTTTGAGTATATTGAGGCGAACCACATCAATGCCATTGCTGTGTGCAGTTACATTAAACTTGTGGCTCAGCACAGTGCAAAATGGCGGATAATCATTGGTTAAATTATTTATACTCTTATTTTCCCTTTATTTTTTATCTAAGCATCTATGGCCCGTTTATCCCCTGTTTTAGCAGCAAACAAAGCTGCAAATCGCAAAAACCTTGTGACTTTTATCACCGCAGGCGACCCTAATTTAAGCGTCACACTGCAACTCATGCACACACTCGTCGAGTCTGGTGTAGATGTGATTGAGTTGGGTGTGCCATTTTCTGACCCGATGGCCGATGGCCCTGTGATTCAGCGGGCGAGTGAGCGTGCGGTGGCCAATGGCGTTGGACTAACTGACGTGCTGCAGCTCGTGCGTGAATTTCGTGTGACGAACCCCAACACACCTGTGGTGCTGATGGGATACGCCAATCCTGTGGAGTGTATGGGGCAAGAGACCTTCATCCAAAACGCCGTGGCTGCGGGGGTTGATGGGGCGTTGGTGGTGGATTATCCGCCTGAGGAGTCCACTGACTTTTCGGCGAAAGCCAGTGCTGCGGGGTTAAACGTCATTTATCTGGTGGCGCCAACCTCAACTGATGAACGCATGCGCGACACCGCAGCGGTTGCCAGTGGTTTTATTTATTATGTGTCGCTCAAAGGTGTCACGGGCGCTGGAACGCTCGATGTCTCTGATGTGGCGCAAAAAGTGGCGAAACTGCGCGAGTACACGGACTTGCCCATCAATGTTGGCTTCGGCATATCCGATGCCACCAGTGCGAAAGCCGTGGCGAGTGTGGCCGATGGCGTGGTGATTGGCAGTAAGTTGATTACCTTGGTTGAGGATGCTGTGCGCGATGGCACGGATGCTAATGCAATCATCAAAGCTTGGTTGAGTGGCATTCGTGTGGCATTGGACACACAGTAAGTTGAGGGGGCGATTTTTCTTCCCAAGAAAGCGATTCCCCTTACTTTTGGGAATCACCTTGGGTGGAGCAAAAAACGTTCTCCCCGTTTTAGGAATGGGTAAAAGTTCGGTGTTCATTATCAAAAGCAGACGTTCACCCGCCTAAATTACGATAAAATACGCCTTCATAAAAAACAGTTTTAGCTATGAAAAGCGTAAAACAAGGAGTTCGAGATGAGTTGGTTAGAAAAAATTTTACCACCGCGTATTCAGACGACGGAGTCAAAAAAATCAATGCCCGAAGGTTTGTGGGTTAAATGCCCTTCGTGTGAAGAGGTTCTGTACAGTGCGGATTTAGAAACAAATCAGCATGTTTGCCCTAAATGTGGTCATCATCTGCGTATCAAGGCGCGTGCGCGCTTGGATAAACTGCTTGATGCCGAAGGGCGCGTCGAAATTGGGCAAGAGGTCAAACCGATTGACACCTTAAAGTTCAAAGACAGCCGTAAATACACTGACCGCCTGTCAGAAGCGACCAAACAAACCAATGAGTCAGACGCGTTGGTGGTGCAAGCAGGGACGATTATGGGGCAAGATGTGGTGGTTGCCGCGTTTGAGTTCGAGTTCATGGGCGGTTCTATGGGCTCTGTGGTGGGGGAGCGATTTGTGCGCGGTGTGCGTCATGCGATTGAAACCAAATCGGCGTTCGTTTGCTTTACCGCTTCAGGTGGTGCGCGGATGCAAGAAGCCCTGATGTCGCTCATGCAAATGGCGAAAACCACTGCGGCGTTGACGCTGCTCGCGGACAAGCGTTTGCCATTCATCAGCGTTTTGACCGACCCAACCATGGGCGGGGTATCGGCGAGTTTTGCATTCATTGGTGATGTGGTCATGGCTGAGCCTAAGGCTCTGATTGGCTTCGCTGGACCACGCGTGATTGAGCAGACTGTGCGTGAGAAATTACCTGAAGGGTTTCAACGCTCTGAATTTTTGCTCGAAAAGGGCGCTTTGGACATGATTGTCAATCGCTTGGAGATGCGTGAGGAAATCGCGCGGGTGATCGCCTTGCTCAGACGACAGTCGGATTTGGGGTTTAGTTGAGTCAAGAAATTGCCGTGATTTTCACGGCAATTTACATTGAAAGTTAAACGTAAGTTTCAATATGTCTAAAAATCGTAAAGCGCGGCATAAGAAAAAAACCAAAGAGGTTGTGCGCGATGCAGTATACAGGGACAAGCAAGAGGCTCAAACAGCCTCTTATTCAACGCGCTCAAGTAATCGTATCATTACGAAAAAGAGCAAGTTAAATTGGGTTGAAAAGTCTCTCATAAATAGTGTCGGCGAACCTCTAATAGATCGTGCGCCTTTTATACCAGTCAATCAATGGTTTTTGTTGGGGCAGGGATTGCTTGGCACTGCTTTTTTTATCAAAGATGGCGATTGGGAGGGCTTATGGGTTATTTTATTCATCGCCCTTTCTTATTTATTCTTGGTTACTCCGATTAAATACAGTGTGATATTAGGGCCTTATGGTCGCTTATAGAATGGATCCAATTGACTGGGCGTGCTATTTTCTGTTTTACGTGCCTCTATTTTCACTTAGCTATCTTGTGATAATGGCTATTTCAATCAATTTTATATTGAAGTTGTTGGTGCAGTTTTATATTGAAGTTGTTGGGTTTTTCGTCATTTTTTCTGAACCTCAAACAAATTATGCGGTTGTTTTTGGTGGTTAGTGTCCACTTCTTAACATTTTTAAATTTATGTCATATTCATACAATCAGCTCTCTGACTGGCTCGCTCACTTAGAATCAGCTCACACCAAACCTATCGACCTCGGTTTAGACCGTGTGTTGACGGTAAAAAACCGTTTGGTGGCGAATCAGTCGCTGACATTGAATTATCCCATCATCACCGTCGGTGGTACGAACGGTAAAGGTTCGACCTGCGCATTTCTTGAGCAAATATTAATTGCAGCGGGCTATAAAACAGCCTGTCACACGTCACCACACATCATGGATTTTACTGAGCGGGCGCGTTTTGGTGGCGTTGAAGCCACTGAGGTGCAGCTTTTGCCTTTTTTTGAACTGGTTGAGCAAGCCTGTCAGCAAGCACCCGCCGTGTCGTTGTCGTATTTTGAATTTACTTTATTGGCGATTGTGTGCTGGTTTGATGCACAGCAACCTGATGTGGTGGTTTTAGAGGTTGGTTTGGGTGGGCGGCTCGATGCGGTGAATGCGTTTGATGCGGCGGTGTCTGTTGTGACGAATGTGGACATTGACCATGTGGGATTTTTGGGTGATACCCGCGAGGCAATTGGCTTTGAGAAGGCGGGGATTTTTCGGGCTGGGCGGCCTGCGATTTGTGCGGATGCAGAGCCGCCTGCCTCATTATTGGCTCATGCGCAAGCGATTGGGGCAGATTTAAAGCTGATTAATCGCGATTTTTCTTATTCGGTGGTGCAGGATGAGCAGCGCAAGCAATGGCGATTTAAGGGTGAATACACAACGCGCAATAGTCTGGCGATGCCAGCAATGCGTGGTGATTATCAATTGACCAATGCGAGTGCGGCATTGGCGGCGCTTGATGCTTTGTACGATGTGTTGCCTGTGCCACAGCAAGCTGTACGTTTGGGGCTGGCCAATGCCGTTGTTCGAGCACGTTTTCAGGTGTTGCCTGGTACGCCAGTGACGGTACTTGATGTGGCGCACAATCCACACGCTGCACGAGTTCTGGCGAAAAATTTAAACCAAATGGGTTATGCCCCTTACACGCATGCGGTGTTTGGGGCAATGGCAGACAAGGATATTGCAGAAGTGATGCGTATCATGTCATCACAGATTGATCATTGGCATTTGTGTGATTTACCCATTGAGCGGGCAGCCTCTGCCGTTAAATTGCATGAAATTTTGTTAAGCACTGGTTTTGTGCCAGATGATGACCATAGCGTGACTGAGCACGCGACAGTGGCCGCTGCGCTTACGCATTTGGCCACGAGTGTCGCTGCCAATGATAGAATAGTGGTGTTCGGCTCGTTCGTAACTATCGAGCAAGCATTTAAAGGGATGCAATAAAATCTCTCGTTTATTCAAAGGCTTATGATGTGGTTTGATAAAAAAGAAGACTCAGAACAACCAGCAAAGCGCCCAAATGCGCGTGCTCGTGGCGGTGACATGCGCAGTGAGCTAGGTCTTGGTGGAAGTGATTACGCTCAGTCTAATGCGCCGTCGCGGGCCACTCGGCGATTGGGTGTGAGTAAGTCTGTGACTCAGGATGCTGCTGGGCATACGTATAATGAAGATGTTTTGCTCAATGATTTAAAGGTGCGTGCGCGTCGTCGTTTGATTGGTGCATTGGTCTTACTTGCTGCTGCATTTGTGATTTTGCCGTGGGTGTTTGATGACAGTCGTAAGCAGACGGCGGCGGTGGTAAATGTTTCTGTGCCGGAAAATCAGGTGCAATTTGAGGTTCAAAATCCTCGGGTTGCCAATGAAGCGAGCGGCAGTGCGGACAATCTCAAACCTGTTAATGCTAAAATTGAGCCGAAAACAACAGAAGCCGCCACAGCCGCTGCTACCACGCCTCCTAAATCAGCTGAAACGAACACCACAGACATGGCCAAGGGGAAATTTGTGGTGCACATCGGCATCGTTTCAACCAAAGCCGAATTGGATGAGCTCAATAAGCGTCTCATTGCCAAAGGTGCGAAGCCTGTCACAGAGTCGATTACCGATGGCGGTGTGAGCAAAACCCGTGTACGACTTGGCCCCTTTGATTCGATTACTGCTGCACAGACAGCAGCAGATAAAATCAAAGGCGCGGCGAAAAATCCAATCGTGGTCGAAATCAAATAAACTCAGGCGGGCGCGAAGCCCGCCTGAAGTATTTTGCAAGTTAATATACGCTTATACACATGCTCGCAGTGTGTTTTATGTGCGTCCAAACGATTTTAAATTATCAATGAGGTTTATATGTGCGGTGTCATCGGCGTGGTTGCCACATCTCCAGTTAATCAGCTTATTTATGACGCATTGCTTCTTTTGCAGCACCGTGGCCAAGATGCCGCAGGCATGGCGACGGCGAATGGCAAACGGTTTTTCATGCATAAGAACAAAGGCATGGTGCGTGAGGTCTTTCGTACACGCAACATGCGCGATTTGCTCGGCAATGCGGGTATTGGTCATGTGCGTTATCCGACGGCGGGTAATGTCGATTCACTTGAGGAAGCCCAGCCGTTTTACGTGAATGCGCCTTATGGCATTGTGCTCGCCCACAATGGCAATTTGACCAATACGGATGATGTGCGCGATATTTTATTTCGCCTCGATAAACGTCACATCAATACTGGTTCAGACTCGGAAGCACTGCTCAACGTATTGGCACATGAGTTAGACCATGCGATTAAAAACACGGATGATCTCACACCCGATGTGTTTTTTGACGCGATGACGCAAGTGAACAAGCGCGTCAAAGGGGCATATGCCTGCGTCGGCATGATTGCGCGGCGTGGTTTGTTTGGCTTTCGCGATTTAAATGGTATTCGTCCGTTGGTATTGGGTGAGAAAACCGATGAGAGCGGTGCAAAACAATATATGCTCGCTTCGGAGTCTGTCGCACTCGAAGGTGTTGGGTTTAAAACTGTGCGTGATATCGCGCCCGGTGAAGCGATTTGGATTGGTTTTGATGGACAAATCAAAAGCCGTATTTGCGTGCCAGACGGGATGCAAGCGCGTTTGATTCCTTGCTTATTTGAATACGTGTATTTCGCGCGTCCAGACTCGACGATGGATGGTACGTCTGTTTATACGGCGCGTTTGGCTATGGGTGAAACGTTGGCGGATAAAATCCTCAGCGAGATGGACATTGCTGACATTGATGTTGTTATGCCCATTCCCGATACATCGCGTCCGTGTGCTATGCAACTCGCTATGAAACTCGGGTTGCCATACCGTGAAGGCTTTATCAAAAATCGCTACGTTGGTCGCACATTCATCATGCCTGGTCAAGAAACTCGTAAGAAGTCCGTTCGCCAAAAACTCACGCCTATGCCGAGCGAGTTCAAAGGTAAAAATGTTTTACTCGTCGATGACTCCATCGTGCGCGGTACCACCAGTCAAGAAATCGTCGCGCTCGCCCGCGAATCAGGTGCTAATAAAGTCTATTTCGCTTCAGCAGCCCCCGCAGTTAAATATCCGAATGTCTATGGTATCGACATGCCCACCCGCACCGAGCTCATCGCGCACGACAAAACCCCAGATCAAGTCGGGCAGATGATTACAGCGGACAAGGTGATTTACCAAGACTTAGAGGCTTTAGAAAATGCCGTGCGCAGTGTCAACGAAGGGCATTTGAGACAGTTTGATGCATCATGTTTTAATGGCCAATACATCACAGGTGACATTGACTTGGCCTACTTGGATGCGCTTGAGTGCGGTAAAAATGAAGCCAAAGCAGCGGCAGACTTACTTAAAGTCGGTGGGGATGATGAGCAGTAAGAATCGAATGTCAGTGTAAAATTTGTCAATTGCAAACAGCTAATTAATATATGAAAAATCTCCATCCCCAAACCCAACTTCTCCACTCTGACCGTCAGTTTGGCACAGAGCATGCTGCGAGTCACAAGCCGATTCACAAAAGTATTCAGTGGGCGTATCAGTCGGCGCAGGACATCGCAGATACATTTCAAAATAAACGTTCTGGTTATACGTATGCACGTGGTGGGAATCCGACCACGGCGGCACTCGATGCGCAGCTCAACATGCTTGAAGGGGGCATAGGGACTGTGACGTTTGCGACAGGGATGGCGGCGATTGCGACGGTGGTGTTGTCGTTGTTGAAGTCGGGCGATCATTTAGTGGCGAGTCAGTATTTATTTGGTAATACGACAAGTTTGTTTAACACGTTTTCGGCGCATGGTGTGTCGATTAGTTATGTCGATTCGACGGATGCGGCGTCGGTAGCAGCCGCGATTCAGTCGAATACACGCATGGTATTTGTCGAGACGATTGCCAATCCGCGCACACAGGTGTCGGATTTAAAAGGCATTGGCGATTTATGTCGTGAGCGTGGCATTGTGTATGTGGTGGATAACACGATGGCAACGCCAGCACTGCTTAAAGCACGTGATTATGGCGCATCGTTTGTGATGAATTCGTTGTCGAAGTCGCTTTCTGGACATGGTGCTGCCTTGGGTGGTTCATTGACGGATACGGGTTTGTTTGATTGGTCAAATTATCCGAATGTTTTTGAAGGTTATCGCAAAGGCGAGCCGAAAAATTGGGGCTTGTTGCAATTGCGCAAAAAGGGTTTGCGTGATATTGGCGGCGCATTATCTGCAGACTCGGCGCAGCAGATTGCGCTGGGTTTAGAAACATTCTTCTTGCGGGTTGAGCGTGCGTCGGCAAATGCACTAAAACTCGCGCAATGGTTGGCGCAACATCCCGCAGTGGAGCACGTCGATTACCCAGGGCTGCCGAATCATCCGCAGCATTTACGTGCGCAGCAGATGTTTGGTGCTAATGGTTTTGGCACGTTACTGTCGTTTACCGTAAAAAATGATGCAAAACACCCATTTGAGGTGCTCGATTCATTAAAATTTGTCATGATGTCCACGGGTTTAGGTGACAATCGCACGATGACGCTGCCCGTTGCCCAGACGATTTATGCAGAAATGAGTGCTGAACGTCGCGCAGAGTGGGGCATTGAGGATGGCTTGATTCGTGTGGCGGTGGGGATTGAGCAGATTGATGACTTAATTGCCGATTGGGAGCAGGCGCTGGCCTGAGATTGTATCGACTGCATAAAAAAACAGCTGCTGCAGCTGTTTTTTATTGTTTAAGCACTTCGTTCATCAGTTGTTTGACGGCATCAATATGAGTTTTCTCCTGATCTGGTTGTACTCTTGTTGCGTTGATGTTTTGTAAGCGTGAGGCGTGTTGGATGGCGCGATAGTGACGGTAGGCGTTGGCTGCGGCTTCGGCAGTCTGTGTGTTAATGAGTCCTGCTTCGGCAGCGCGACCAAGCAGCGCGATGTTGCCTTTGTTCTCGATGAGTTCGGGATGGTTTTGGCTGTTGAGCAAGACCAAGGCTTGGACACAAAACTCAATATCCACCATGCCGCCTATGTCGTATTTGACATCAAATAATTCTGTTGGGTTGGGGTGGCCATCTTTGATTTTTTGCTTCATAGCAAGTATTTCGCTGATGACAGTGTCGCGCTCGCGCGGTTGGGTGAGGATGGCGCGGCGTTCTGATTCAAACCAATCGCCTATGGGCTCAAAACCGACGCAAAAACGCGCGCGAGTGATGGCTAGGTGTTCCCAAAACCATGCGGATTCTGCCTGATATTGTTTGAACATTTTTAAACTGGTGACCAGTAAACCACTCGCACCGTTCGGGCGTAGTCGGTAGTCGGTTTCAAACAACACGCCAGCAGCCGTTGGTGCGGTGAGCCAGTTGTTTAAACGTTGGGCAAATCGACTGTAGATGTCGGCGGCATCCTGTGCCTCGTCATCGTACAAAAACACGAGGTCTAAGTCAGAGGCATAGCCCATTTCTTTGCCGCCAAGTTTGCCGTAGGCGATGATGGCGAAGTTTGGGGTGTCTTGATGGCGTTTGGCGAATGCTTGCCAGCAAAAATGTAGGGCTTGTTTGAGTAACAAGTCGGTTAAGTCGGATAGGTGGTCAGCGAGTTGTTCGACAGTCCATATGTCATCTAATTCTTGGGCGAGTAGGCGAAATATCTGAGCGTGGTGGGTTTCGCGTAGGATGTCCATTTGTCGTTCAACGTCACCTGTCGCATTGAGTAATAAATCGTGTAGCTGCGATGAGACCTGAGTCCAATCAGGTGGTGTGTGCAAGGTCGCAGGGCTTAGTAACTCATCAAGTAAAATCGGGTGTACTGTCAAATAATCTCCTGCCCAGCGCGAACGGATGAACAAAGTGATGAGGTATTCAAGGGCTTTCGGATACTCGACGAGCAGGGCTAAATAGCTTGAACGCTTGGCAATCGCATCAAGGAAGTTAAACACCCGCATGGCGTATTCGACAGGTATCGGACTGGGTTGTTGTGCCGATAAAATCTGTAAAGTGTGCATGACGAGCTGGCGATAGCGCATTTGGCTGCGTTCTGGTAACTGCGTGATGCGGCTGTCTGTGGATAGGCGTGCGAGAAACTCTTGCAGTGTGTTCGGTGTGTCGAAAGCAGCCAGTACGGCGGCATCGTCATCATTTTGTGGTTCGCTGCTGTGGGCGAGGGCGGTGTCGCTGACGGGTTCAAACAGTTGGTTGAATTGTTCGGCGACACTGCTCTTTAATTGATGAAGGTGTTCGCTCAGTGCCGCGAAATTTGGTAATTGCATCGCGTGAGCGAGCTTTTCCTGTACTTCGGCTTGGGTGGGTAGTGTTTGGGTTTGTGCGTCTTCGAAGTATTGGATGCGGTGTTCTAAATGTCGCAAAAAAGTATAGTGGGTGCTGAGTTCTGCGACTTTTTCGGCGGTGAGTAAGCTCAAGTGCCCCAACTCTGGCAACACAGCCAATGTAGCTTTTTGTTGCAAACTGGGTTGGCGTGCGCCTTTGATGATTTGAAACAACTGGACGATGAACTCAATCTCGCGGATGCCGCCTGTACCGACTTTGATGTCATGACCTTGTTTGGCATCGGCTTTGGTGCGGATTTTTTGGTGAACGTCGCGCAGCGCATCAATGGCATCGTAATCAAGATAACGGCGAAACACAAAAGGTGTAATGAGTTGCTCGAGTGAATCAGACGCTTGGCTAGGATTGATCAGGCGGCTTTTCAGCCAAGCAAACCGCTCCCACGTGCGCGCCTGCCCCAAAAAGTATTTTTCCAGCATGGCCAAACTCACGCACAGCGGGCCACTTGAGCCGTGTGGTCGAAGTCGCATATCAACGCGAAACACAAAGCCAAATTCCGTCACATCATCAAGCAGTTTGATGATTTTTCGCCCAAGTTTGTCAAAAAACTCGCCGTGAGACAGCTTGCGCCGCCCAGTCGTTTCACCCTCATGTTCAAAGACAAAAATTAAATCAATATCTGATGACACGTTTAACTCAGAACCCGCTAATTTGCCCATCCCCATGACCCACAGTGGCATGGGCGAGCCATCTTCGCGGAGTGGTTCACCGTGATTTTCGATCAGTGAAGCTCTTGCGACCGCCATGGCGTGCATCACAGCGGCATCAGCGAATCGGCTAATGGTTTGTGTAACGACCTTGAGTGTCTCAGAAGTGGGCGCATGAGTTAAATCGTACTCTATCAGCGCCATCATCAGATGGCTTCGTGCTATACGCAGTGCGACGCCGGCAATGTGTTCGGCGTCGTGGTGGCTCGGAGCATGTTGGGCGATGAGTTGTTCTATGTCATTTTTTAAAAGTGGCAATTGCACGGCGAGTGATTCGATGGTGTCAGGATGAACGCGACCGCTGGCGAATTGGCGGGCTGCGTAGTTTGAGTAATTTTGGGCTGATGACATGTTTTTCAATCGAGAAAATAATCGGTTTGTGGTATTGTAGCCTTTAAATGAATGTGAAGAAACAGCGCTGATTCAGCACAAGATTGTCATGAAAAAGGTATTTTTATGTCGGAACAAATCACACCAGAAACTGCCCCCAAATTTGCCTGCGTGCAAATGGTCTCAACCACCTCTGTGGCACAAAATTTAATCGAAGCGGCCAAAGGCATTGCCGTTGCGGTCGCACAAGGCGCGCAAGTGGTCGTGTTACCTGAGTATTTTTGCCTGATGGGGCAAAATGAGACGGATAAGTTAAAGGTCGCAGAAGATTTTGTTGGAGAGCAGGTTTCACAAGCCACTCCACTTCAGTCTTTTTTGCGCGAACAGGCGATGACGCATGGGATTTATCTGATCGGTGGCACGATTCCGCTGGTGAGCCCTTTACCGAATAAAGTGTACAACACCTTATTGGTCTACTCGCCGACGGGGGTGATAGAGGCGCGTTACGACAAAATCCATCTGTTTGGCTTTCAAAATGGGCAGGAGCGATACAGTGAGGGCGACGCCATTTGTGCAGGCGTGACGAATGGTGACAATGCGCCTGCTCTCTGGCACAGTCCATGGGGCGCGATTGGCTTAAGTATTTGCTATGACGTGCGTTTCCCTGAGTTGTATCGTGCAGCGGGTTCGGTATTCGCATGGATTTGCGTCGCGGCATTCACGCACACAACGGGACAAGCGCATTGGGAAATCCTTCTGCGGGCGCGTGCAATAGAGAACCAATGCTATCTGGTCGCTTGTGGGCAAGGCGGCTTGCATGACAATGGTCGTCGCACGTTTGGTCATTCAATGGTGATTGATCCGTGGGGTGTGATTCAAGATTTGCGTGCTGAAGGTGAGGGCGTGGTGGTGGCTAATCTGTTAAACTCACGGATTGAGCGCGTGCGGGCAAGTTTGCCAGCACTGAAGCACCGAGTATTGAACAGATGAAATGAACACAATGAGCTTACACCACGATAATTTAAGCATTGCCAGAAGCCTGCTGCTGCACCCCTATGGTTTGACAACGAATGATCTCAATCGCGTGTTTGATGAGATTCGCGTGCACAAAGCCGATGATGCTGATTTGTATTTTCAATACACTCGCTCAGAAGGTTGGAGTTTAGAAGAGGGAATTGTCAAGTCTGGCAGCTTTTCAATTGATCAAGGCGTTGGTATTCGCACCGTATTTGGCGATAAAACCGCATTCGCCTACTCCGACAATATTCACATCGATGCATTACTGGATGCAGCACGCGTTACGCGTGATATTGCACCTGTTGCCAATGGCAAAGGTGTGAAAGTCAAAACCAAACCAATCTCACTCGATAATGTCTACTCCTATACGGCAGATCTGTATGCGCCACGAGACCCGATTAATAGTCTGACATCGGCTGAGAAAGTTTCTCTATTAGAAAAACTCGAAAAAATGGCAAGAGCCGTGGACAACCGTGTTACCCAAGTCATGGCCAGCATGACAGCCGAATACGACGTGGTGCTCGTTGCACGTGCCGATGGCTCGCTCGCCGCTGATGTGCGGCCACTGGTTCGAGTGAACTGTAGTGTTGTGGTTGAGCAAAATGGTCGCCGCGAGCAGGGGTTTTCGGGTGGTGGTGCACGAAATGACTTCAACTATTTCTCTGATACACTGCTCGCAGAATACGCACAAGAATCCGTGCGCCAAGCCCTTGTGAATCTTGAGGCCATCGCCGCACCCGCAGGTGTATTGCCTGTCGTGCTCGGCCCAGGCTGGCCTGGCGTGTTGTTGCATGAAGCGATTGGTCATGGTTTAGAAGGCGATTTTAACCGCAAAGGCTCGTCCGCATTCGCAGGAAAAATCGGTCAACGCGTTGCCGCCAAAGGTGTCACCGTCGTTGATGACGGCACACTGCAAGGCCGCCGTGGTTCGCTCAACATCGACGACGAAGGCCACACCACACAACGCAACGTCCTCATCGAAGACGGCATCCTCAAAGGCTACATGCAAGACGCCATGAATGCCCGCCTCATGAAGGTCAAGCAAACAGGCAATGGCCGCCGTGAGTCCTACGCGCATCTACCGATGCCCCGTATGACCAACACTTATATGCTTGGTGGCAACCATGCCCCTGAAGACATTATTGCTTCCGTAGAATACGGCATCTACGCCCCGAATTTTGGCGGTGGACAAGTCGATATCACTAACGGTAAATTCGTGTTCTCAACAACAGAAGCCTACCTCATCGAAAAAGGCAAAATCACTGCCCCCATCAAAGGCGCGACCCTCATCGGCAATGGCCCAGATGCTTTGACCAAAGTCAAAATGATGGGTAACGATATGTCGCTTGACTCAGGTGTCGGAGTGTGTGGCAAAGAGGGGCAAAGTGTCCCTGTCGGTGTGGGTCAGCCGACGCTACGCATTGATGGGTTGACCATTGGTGGTGCGGCTTTGTGATGGTTTTCTCATCCAAGCGAATATGGCTGGGCTTATTGGTGACTGGCTCATTTTTATTGTGGTTCACAGAAACATCGCCGATGGGTCATGCTTTTGATGTGGCTTTTTCTAATCTTTTGTTCAATCAAAGCACGCAGACATTTGCGCTGCCTCATTCTGGATGGGTGGAGCGGATAGGGCATGATTGGATGCAGCAGTTGCTGAGGCTGATTTTGGTCTTCGCACTGATTCAGCTGGTGTATGCAGGTTATCTAAAGATATCGAATCGTTTTGATACAAATCATGTGGATGCGTTTCGACGCTGGCTGGCGTTATTTGTTGCCTGTGTTCTGATTTCGTTGTTGATTCAGCAAATAAAAAAATCAACAAACATTGCGTGTCCTTGGAATTTGTCGCAGTTTGGTGGTTCATGGCTTTACGCGGGTCTGTTTGATGCAAAACCATGGGGTGTGCATAAAATGGCTTGTTGGCCTGCAGGTTTTGGTGCTTCTGGTTTTACATTACTCAGTTTTGCTTTTGTGGGTGGTTGGCCGCCGAGTTTGTGGCGTCTCCAGCGGCCACAACCATCTTATTTGAGTCGCAAGTCATTTGTTTGGTATGCGTTGATTGCTGGCACTTTGTTTGGCACCGTGCGTATTTTGCAAGGTGGGCATTTTTTGAGTCATCAGCTTTGGGCTTTGTGGTGGGTTGTATTTTTACACATGATTTTGTATCAAGTGAAATTATTTAAAAAACAATGGTTGGTCAATGAATAGCAATGTGAAACAAAAAATGCCATTGTCTGATGAGCAGATTGCTCACATTCATCGCATTATAGAACAAAATCAATCACGTGTTTCGGTTCTCAATCTTGATGGTCGGTCAGTCGTGGTTAAGTGCGAGCAGCCTCAGCGCAAGCAATACGGTTATCTAATGTTGCGTTGGCTCGCAGGTGTTTTGCGCTTGCCTGTGCTGAATCCTGTAGCGTTTCATGGAGGTGCAGATGCGCAGGCTGTTGAGGTGCGTCGGCTCACACAGCTACGTGCGGCGGGTGTGTCTGTGCCTGAAGTCTTGCACGTCGCCAATGGTTGGTTTGCCATGAGCTCTGTGGGGCATTCATCAATTGATGCCCAATTACGCAAGTCTGATGATGCATTGACGTATTGGGAAAAAGGTTTGGCGGCGATTCTTGATGTGCATCAAAAAGGGCAAAATCTCAGCCAGGTGTTTGCTCGAAATATGATGTGGCATGATGATGATATTGTGTTTATTGACTTTGAAGATGACCCTGCTTTGACGTTAGGGGTGGTTCATGCTCAGGCACGCGACTGGTTGTTTTATGTATTCTCGTCCATGTGGTTGCTGGAGGTCTCGCCCTCGCAAGCAGCCGCAATCATGATGACTTATCTAAAACAAGACGACTTAGCGGTACAAGCGACGGTGAAAAAATCCTGCGGCACATTGGCATGGTTGCGCTTTTTGCCCTCAAAACGTAAGCCTTGGGGGCGTGATGTGGTTGCAGCGCAAGGTGCAGGAGCGATTTTGCATGAGTTGCAAAAACTCCAGTAATTTTTGGTTGGCGCTGGTGGGCAAGGGTGGCTTTGTGCTACAATCTCGGCTGGCGGGTCCCTTCGCATTGGGTCGCGGTGAATCGGGTCAGGTCCGGAAGGAAGCAGCCACAGCCGTTTTGCTCAAGTGCCGAAGTCAGGCTCGCCAACCTCTAATTCTCGCAAAAAGCGGCGGCATTGAGCCGTCGCTTTTTTATTTTTGGAGACGTTTGGAAAACTGCTTTTTACAGTGGTTTCATTAAATCATCCTAAGTTATTTCGGGCTTGACACGAAATCTCCTGCTTTCTGGAGACACGGTGTCAAGCACGGTGTGATGCATGATTAATGGGCTTTGTTATTGCAGGGGTACAAAGGTCTCTTTTGGAACATAAACATGAGCCTTTTTGACGAAGACGATTTACCGCAGACGCATTCACAAGTTTTGGCGCGCAAGTGGCGACCACGCGATTTCGCCAGCCTTGTTGGGCAGGCTCATGTGGTCAAAGCACTCACGCATGCGTTGACCGAAAAACGACTGCATCATGCGTATTTATTCACAGGCACGCGTGGCGTGGGCAAAACCACCATCGCGCGAATTTTGGCTAAATCTCTGAACTGTGAAATGGGTATCACGCCGACGCCGTGCAATAAGTGCCAAGCCTGTATGGAAATTGATGCAGGGCGTTTTGTCGATTTGCTCGAAATTGATGCGGCAAGTAACACCGGTGTTGATGACATGCGCAGCCTCATTGAGAATGCGGTATATATGCCAACAGCAGGGCGTTACAAGGTTTATCTGATTGACGAGGTGCATATGCTCTCGAAGTCGGCGTTTAATGCATTGCTCAAAACGTTAGAAGAACCGCCGGCTCATGTGCTGTTCATCTTGGCCACCACCGATCCTCAAAAAATTCTGCCAACCGTTCTGTCGCGCTGCTTGCAGTTTAACCTCAAGCAAATGCCGCCTGCCGATATCGTTGCACACCTTACCCACATTTTAGAAGCAGAAAAGGTTGTGTTCGAGCCAGCCGCGTTGCACATGATTGCCAAAGGTGCGCAGGGCAGCATGCGCGATGCATTGTCTTTGACAGACCAAGCCATTGCTTTTAGTTCGTCAAATGTTTCACTCACGGCCATACAAGATATGCTTGGAACGACTGATGGTGCGCAAATCGAAGCAATTTTGCGCGCGTTGGTGCAAAAAGACGGTGCAAAACTCGTTGAGTTGGCGGAGCAAATGACTCAGCGTAGCACGAGTTTTTATGACGCGACACTTGAATTGGCGCAAGCTTTGTATCGAATTAGTCTCGCGCAAGTCGTGCCAGATGCCAAACCAGATGATTATCAACTCGCACAGCTCGTCACAGAGCTTGCGCCCCAGATGGGTGCGGATGAAGTGCAGTTGTATTACAGCATTGTCACAGCCAGCCGTGAGCAGCTTCATCTCGCACCAGATGCTCAGGCAGGCTTCACCATGATGTTGCTGCGTTTGTTGGCTTTTTCTCCTGCTAAAGATGGAGTGAGCCCAGCAAAAAAGTCGTAACGGAGTCGCCGCGCTCGCCTGAACCAATTCCTCAATCGGTTGTTCTGCGTACCGTCGACTCCCATGATACACCAAAGCTCATTGTGGCAACGCCAACGACCCCCGTTGCGCTGAAATCGGCTTCGCCCGCTGTGTCAACTGCATATGAGTACACGGATGAATATGGCAGCGAACCGCCGCCAGAGTACGATGACTCGTATTTCTCCAGCATGACCAGCGGCGATGCATCGTTACGCCCGGTGGTTGCCTCACCAGTGTTTGCGGCAAAGCCACAAGCAGTCACGCGGCCTAAGCCATTAGATGTGGCCACGTCATCCGCCAAACAATCACTCAACACAACAGCAACAGCAGTACGCTCAGAGACGGTCATCAAAAGCGAGCATCTGCCCGATTGGACAGAGCTCATCACGAAACTCAATGTGCGCGGTTTGGTCAAACAATTGGCTCAGCAAAGCGAGCTAATTGTTTTTGATGAAAAACGCATTGAATTACGTTGCGAAAACCGTGCGCTTGCCAGCAATGTTGTTGCTGTTAGCGGTTTGGAAAAAGCACTCGCGGCGTATTATAAGGATGCGCACAAAACCCTCAAAATCCACGTTGGTTCTGTTGCTGCGACACCAGCAAAAGTCCAAGCGCAGGTCAAAGAGGCTGAGTTAGTAAGTGCGCAAGCCATCATAGCGCAAGATGCTACAGTGCAGGCGCTCGTGCGTGAGTTTGATGGCATGATTCTACCAGGCTCGATTAAGCCGATTTGAATGAAACCTGTCGTATAATACTGAATCAAAATTTTTAGCAAAGGAAACCACATCATGATGAAAAATCAACTCGCAGGCTTGATGAAACAAGCGCAAAAAATGCAAGACGATATGAAAAAAGCGCAAGACGAATTGGCCAATATCGAAGTTGAAGGCCAAGCGGGCGCAGGCCTTGTCAAAGTCACCATGACTTGCAAGCATGATGTCAAACGTGTTGTCATTGATCCGTCATTGCTGGCGGATGACAAAGACATGCTTGAGGATTTAGTCGCTGCTGCCATGAACGATGCTGTGCGACGTGTTGAGTCGACCACTGCTGAAAAAATGGGTGGCTTGACTGCGGGGATGAATATGCCAGCTGGCTTTAAAATGCCGTTTTAATGACGTTGGACTTTGGGTTGTCCGTCACATCATCCCATGATTCCCACGCAGCAGCGTGGGAATGTGCTTTATAAATCCACCGAAAACTGCCCGTGAACCAAGATCGCATACAAACCCTTATCGACGCTTTGCGCGTTCTTCCTGGTGTCGGGCCGAAATCCGCACAACGCCTCGCGTTCACCCTACTTCAGTCTGAGCGAGATGGGGCTGAGCATTTGGCGAATGCCATCACGGATGCGCTCGCGCATCTGAAACATTGTCAACGTTGCCATACATTCACCGATCAATCCATCTGTCATACGTGCAACAATCCAAAACGAAATGACGCATTGTTGTGTATTGTTCAATCGCCGATGGATCAGTTATTGATTGAACAAACCATGACGTACAACGGCTTGTACTTTGTGTTGATGGGGCAGCTCAATCCATTAGAAGGCAAAGGTCCGCGCGACATCGCCATGGATGCGTTGCTCGCTCGTGCTAATGACGGTACCGTGACAGAGGCGATTATCGCCACGCATTTTACCAATGAAGGCGAATTGACTGCTCACTACATTAGTGAGCAGCTTCATGCGCACGGTATCCGAACCACTCGACTGGCGCGTGGTGTACCTGTTGGCAGTGAGTTAGAGCAGGTTGATTTGGGTACGTTGGCGCAAGCGATGATGGGTCGGCAAAACTCGTGACGTCAAATTGCCCAGCAAACGCTGGGCAATTTTGTTTGAAATCATTCAAATATCAGTTAGAACCAATGTTCAATGCTGCTCGGTAAACCTTGATTCATTAGTGACGCTCGTTGCAACGTCAGCCAATAATGCCGAAAGCTCGCGCGGTCATGCAATTTTCCGTTAAATGAAATGGGCCCCCAGTTTGCGGCGGCGGCTTCGAGGAGCAGCGCTGCTGCAAAATCCACTTCTGACGTATCGGGGGTAAATGCACGCAAAATCTCATCAATCTGATTGGGGTGGATGCTCCACATCCGTGAGTAGCCGAATTCGTCACGTGCGCGACGTGCATCATTAAACGCGGCGTTTGGTGTTGCGTAATCGGTGGTGACGTTGTGGTTGGCAACTTTACCATGTGCGGCGCAGGCGCGGCTAATGGCCAGTTTTGCAAAAGCCACCATGGGATGGTCAAACTGCATGGGCGAAGTCATCGCTGCTGCTGGAATCCTACCGTGGTGCGCTGAGACAAAATCCATTAAGCCAAAAGACAGGCTCTCCACCTGAGGCAACGCGGCAATTTCGTAGGCGTCATGCAAGGCCGCATGTGTCTCAATCAACACGTGCAATGGCGGTAATGCCAAAGCTACATCGTCATGCAGTTTTTGAAGTGTTTGAATCTGCGCCTTGGTGTCTAAAATAGTGCCTACTTTGGGTATCATCCAGTATGCGGGCGTGCGTTTGGCGGTTTGTAGCACCAGTCGCACATCGTCCTGCCAGTGGTGGTGTTGTGCATCATGAATTCTCACGCCGAGTCGGTCAAATTGGTTGTCTGATGAAGCCAAAATCTCGCCCATGAGTTTGGCTTGTTCCGCCTCATGACCAACGCTTGCGCCGTCTTCTAAATCCAGAGCGATGTCGAATGCCCCGTTTAGTGAAACTTGCTTCGCAAGAGCCTTTTGGATGAATCGTTCATTGCCTGCATAGTGGTCAACGGGTGAGAGGATGGTTGGGGCTTTGGCGTCAGAGAATAGAATTTGATTGGGGTGTGTCATGGTGTTTGATAAAGTTGGAAGACTTTGAATGGTCTTTGTGGGCATGTAAGCATGAGCTTCGTGTCAATAGTTGGCTGAATTTAACACGGGTTTAGTCAATGTTCAAATGTTAATGACAGAAATGTTTTTGATGTTTTCACTCATTGTATCGTCGGCTTTCATGATGTGGTGGTTTTGTCGTTATAATTTGGGCATTTTGCGGTTGCGTGACGCATTCATTCAATTATTTATCAGGTCATTATGGATTCTCTTTCTCAAATAGCATTGGGTTCAGCCATCAGCGTGGCAACGATGGGGCGACTTACAGCGGTATGTAAAGCGGCTCTGTGGGGCGCAGTGGCAGGTACTTTGCCTGATTTGGATGTGCTGATTGACCATGGCGATGCGGTGCGCAATATGGTGCTGCACCGCGCAGAGAGTCATTCTTTATTTTGGCTGACGCTGTTTTCATTGCCGTTTGCGGCTTTGGTTGCACGGATTCAGGGGCAGTGGCATTTAGGATTTTTAAAAGCGGTAGGCTTATACCCTAAAGCCGATAGCACAGCGTAATTGTGCGTGTGAGTTGATGGGATTTTACTTCGTTTGATTAGGGCTGCGCTAATCTCGCCTACTCGATGTTTACCCTGCCAACTTTTGCATTATGATACCTGAGCTGTCGCACAAAAAGCAGGTGATGATAAAAATAATGATTACTTAATGCGCTTGTTTTTGTAAAATTGCGTTGCTATACTGAGGGCGTTTTATTAACAAAATTCGTTGAGACACTTCCGTCTCTTCACTCAAGGAGATTTGATATGGCTGGATGGTATGAGTTAGGTAAAAGTTCAGATGGGCAATACAAGTTTTCTCTTAAAGCAGGCAATGGCGAGGTGATTTTGACAAGTGAGTTATATAAAGCCAAAGCCTCAGCGGAAAATGGTATTGCGTCAGTGCAGCAGAATTCTGCAATTGACGAGCGCTATGAGAAAAAAACGTCCAGCAATGGTAAGTTTTATTTCAACCTCAAAGCGGGCAATTCGCAGATTATTGGCAGCAGCCAAATGTATGCATCTGAGCAGTCTCGTGATGCGGGCATTGAGTCTGTTAAAACCAATGGTGCGAGCACTGTGGTTAAGGACAATGCTTAATCAGCGTTCAGTACCGAATTGACTCATTAAGTTATTGAAGCTCATGAATAATTTGTCACGCTGTGTTTAGCACTGTAGCTCCATAAAGTCATTGTAAAAGTCAAGCCTGCAATGACTTCGGCTCGTTTTAACGAATACACAGTACTTGATGAGTCCTAAGCTGTAAACAAAATCCCCGCCGAAAATGGCGGGGATTTTTTAACTCGATGGACTCTGGAAATTAACCCAACAAATGTGCAATGCCCGCTTTTTCTTCTTCGAGCTCAGCGAGCGTGGCGTTCATTTTTGAACGTGAGAACTCGTCGATCTCGAGGCCTGTGATGACGGTGTATTTACCGTTTTCGCAGGTGACGGGCATGCCATAGAGCGTATCGGCAGGAATGTCGTATTCGCCGTTTGATGGAATGCCCATAGTGACCCATTGACCGTTCGTGCCGAGCACCCAGTCGTGGATGTGGTCGATGGCGGCGTTAGCGGCTGAGGCAGCTGATGAGAGGCCACGGGCTTCGATAATCGCTGCGCCGCGTTTACCGACGGTTGGGATGAATGTTTCGCGCGTCCAAGCTTGATCGTTAATCAAGCCATCAACTGACTCACCATCGATGGTCGCAAAGCGAGTGTCTGGATACATCGTTGGGCTATGGTTGCCCCAGACGATGAGTTTTTCGATACCGTCAATGGATTTGCCTGTTTTGGCAGCGATTTGTGACAAGGCGCGGTTGTGGTCAAGGCGCAGCATAGCGGTGAAGTTTTCGCGCGGTAAATCTGGTGCGGATTTCATGGCGATGTAGGCATTGGTATTGGCTGGATTGCCGACAACCAAAACTTTAACGTTGCGGCTCGCGTGGTCGTTGAGTGCTTTACCTTGAACGGTGAAAATCGCGCCGTTGGCTTCGAGCAGGTCTTTACGTTCCATGCCTTTTGAGCGTGGGCGCGCACCAACGAGGACTGCGATATCAGCGTCTTTGAATGCGACGTTCGGATCATCGGTGACAACGACGCCTGCGAGTAATGGGAATGCGCAGTCTTCGAGCTCCATGACGACCCCTTGTACAGCAGGCAATGCTGGGGTGATGTCGAGCAGTTGCAAAATCACGGGTTGGTCTTTACCGAGCATGTCGCCGTTGGCGATGCGGAATAGGAGTGAGTAACAGATTTGACCTGCGGCACCAGTAACCGCGACGCGCATAGGGGCTTTTACCATGATGGACTACCTTTTTAAAGTTGAGAAAACGGGTTGTGAAAAAATTGACGAACAAGATATTGTAGCGCAGCTTGTGATTTGGCTCTATCGCTTTTGCCAAAGGTTTTGCATCTGACGATGTGTGTTGCGCAGCAGCATGAGTTTAGTGTGGTGTGTGATGCTTGTCAATGGTCTGTTATCTTATACAAGATGTAAGAGTGTAGTCAGTTTTGTGTTTTTGCGGCATAATGAGACCTAAGCATTGTCTAATTTCAATATCAATTAAATTAAGAGACTAAAGAGAGCCCCATGCCTAACTCAAACACACACACAGACAGCTCACCAGTGTTTAGCCCTTTATATCAGCAGATTAAGAGCCTGTTGTTGCAAAGTTTAGAAAAAGGGGAGTGGAATGCGGGTGATTTAATTCCACCTGAGGTTGAGCTGGCCAAACGTTACAATGTCAGTCAGGGCACAGTCCGTAAAGCCGTCGATGAGCTGGCTGCAGAGAACTTATTGGTGCGTCGCCAAGGTCGTGGCACTTTTGTCGCCACGCATCAAGAGTCAAAGATTCGTTTTCGCTTTTTGAGCATGAAGGCGGATGACGGTACAGACTTTAAAACGCGCTCAACGATTCTGGATGTGAAGCACACCACGCCACCTGAGGCGGTGCGCGCGCATTTGGAACTGAATAAAAAAGACGCTGCTGTTCAAATCTCACGGCTTTTATCGTTTGATAACACGCCTGCGGTGGTTGAGGAGATTTGGCTGCCGAGTCAAATTTTTGCTGATGTCACATTGGATAAACTGACAAATTACAAAGGAACGCTGTACGGATGGTTTGAAGCAGAATATAATGTGCGCATGATTCGTGCGGTTGAGAATCTACGTGCTGTTGTGGCGACACCGCAAGTGGCTCAATTGCTGGAGGTTTCTGCGGTTGAACCGCTGCTTTTTGTTGAGCGTTTGTCATATACCTATGCGGATAAGCCTGTGGAAGTGCGACATGGCTGGTATTTGACAGCGGCGCATCATTATCAGAACGAATTAATCTAAAAAATACATTATATAGGGGGCGCTAATGCTGAAATTAGCGCCTTTATTTAATGGGTTTTTGTGAATGATAAAGATTCTTTTTCGCGTTAGGTGATGATGAGCCAATATTTAATGCACGTTGCAGTAGTGGTGCGTGATTACGATGAAGCGATTGCGTATTACACCAATGTTTTGGGGTTTGAGTTGCTGCAAGACATTGATCAAGGCAACAAACGCTGGGTGTTGGTGAAACCACGTGGTAAGGCGAGCTGTTCGATTTTACTGGCACGCGCATCTGATGACACACAGGCGGCGTTTGTGGGGAATCAAGCAGGTGGCCGTGTGTTTTTGTTTTTGCACACTGATGATTTTTGGGCAGATTATGCCGCTATGAAAGTTGCAGGTGTTCGATTCGTTGAGGCGCCACGTGACGAGGCTTACGGCATGGTGGTGGTCTTTGAAGACTTGTATGGTAATCGCTGGGATTTGTTGCAGATGAAGCCGCCAGTGAGCGCGTCGTGAAAGCGTCGTGAAAGATTGTTGTTTTAAACTGTTTATTTTAAATCAAGAGGTTGTTATGTCGGAAACACCACAAAAAGCGAAACGTCCTGAGTTTCGCAACATCAATGTCATGGACATTAAGAACTACCGCCTGCCACCCGCAGGTATTGTCTCGATTCTGCATCGCATCAGTGGTGCGGCGTTGTTTTTGGCCTTGCCTTTGTTGTTGTGCATTGTCACAGCGGGTTTTGGCACGGCAGAGTCATTCGCGGCATTATCAAGCTGTTTAGCACATCCATTGGTCAAAATCGTTTTGCTCGGTTTAATTTGGGCGACGTTACACCATGCGTGCGCGGGCGTGCGCTACCTCGTGATGGATGTGCATGTGAAAGTGTCCAAAGAAGGTGGTCGTCAAACCGCATTTACTGTGTTGGCAGTGAGTCTGACGTTGACGGCGGTTGTCGCAGCGAAATTATTTAATTTATTTTAAGGTGGCATGATGAATCAGGTCAAAGTAGGCACAGCGCGCGTCACGACAGGCGCACATTATGGCTGGAAAGATTGGTTGGCTCAGCGCATCACAGGTGCGATTGTGCTGGTGTTTGTGGTTGCGGTATTGGCGCGCTTCCTAACCTCGGACAACTCTTATGAGGTGTGGCATAGCTTTATGTCGTGCGTACCGATGAAATTATTGACGTTTTTTACCATCCTCGCTGCGTGCTACCACGCATGGATTGGTGTGCGTGATATTTGGATGGATTATGTGAAAAACGCTGGTGTGCGTTTGGCTTTGCACATTTTTACGATTTTGTGGTTGTTGGGCTGCGCCGCTTATGGCGTGTCGGCTTTGTGGAGAATATAAATGGCAGTTTTGACGAAAAAATTTGATGTGGTCGTCGTCGGTGCAGGTGGTTCTGGTCTGCGTGCGGCGTTGCAGTTGTCCGAAGCTGGTTTGTCGGTGGCCGTGCTCTCTAAAGTATTTCCGACCCGTTCGCACACCGTGGCAGCGCAGGGCGGTATCGGCGCGTCTTTGGGCAATATGGCAGAGGACAACTGGCATTACCATTTTTATGACACGGTTAAAGGCTCTGACTGGCTCGGTGACCAAGACGCGATTGAGTTTATGTGCCGCGAAGCACCGAATGTTGTCTATGAATTAGAGCATTTTGGCATGCCTTTTGACCGTAATCCCGATGGTACGATTTATCAGCGTCCTTTCGGCGGTCACTCCGCGAATTACGGCGAAAAGGCTGTGCCACGTGCCTGTGCTGCCGCTGATCGTACAGGTCATGCATTGCTCCACACGCTGTACCAGCGTAATGTCCGCGCAAACACCCAGTTTTTCGTCGAGTGGATGGCGCTCGATTTGATTCGTGATTCTGAAGGCGACGTGCTCGGCGTGACTGCGCTTGAGATGGAAACTGGCGAAGTGATGAATTTGCAAGCAAAAATCACCCTGTTTGCGACAGGCGGCGCAGGTCGTATTTTCGCCGCGTCTACCAATGCGTTCATCAACACAGGCGACGGCCTCGGCATGGCTGCGCGTGCGGGTATTCCATTGCAAGACATGGAGTTTTGGCAATTTCACCCAACTGGCGTTGCTGGCGCGGGTGTGTTGATTACCGAGGGCGTGCGCGGTGAAGGTGGTATTTTGCGCAATGCGAACGGTGAGCGATTCATGGAACGTTATGCACCAACGCTGAAAGATTTGGCGCCGCGTGATTTCGTTTCTCGTTCAATGGATCAGGAAATCAAAGAAGGTCGCGGCGTTGGTCCAAACAAAGACCACGTATTGCTCGACGTGACGCACATCGGTAAAGAAACCATCATGAAGCGTTTGCCATCGATTTTTGAAATTGCGAAGAAATTCGCGAACGTTGATGCCACCAAAGAGCCAATCCCAGTAGTTCCAACCATTCACTACCAAATGGGCGGTATTCCGACCAATATCCACGGTCAAGTCGTGGTGCCGCATGAGCTTGGCGCAGGTATGAGCAGCGGCAACAAAGTCGTTAATGGCTTTTATGCTGTCGGCGAATGTTCATGTGTCTCGGTGCACGGCGCTAATCGTCTCGGTACGAATTCATTGCTTGACTTGGTGGTTTTTGGTCGCGCTGCGGGTAACCACATTGTCGAGTCGATTAAATCAGGTGCGCGTGCGCACAAAGAATTGCCAAAAGACGCTGCGGACAAAACCCTCGCCCGTTTGGCGCGTTTAGACGGCTCAACTTCGGGTGAAAATGCCCAAGACGTCGCTGACACCATTCGTGCCACCATGCAAGCGCACGCAGCGGTGTTCCGTACGCAAGAGACCATGGACAAAGGCGTGGTTGAGATTATGAAAGTCGCCGAGCAAGTAGCCAATATCCATGTCAAAGACAAATCAAAAGTCTTTAACACGGCTCGCATCGAAGCGCTTGAAGTGGATAACCTCATCGAAGCGGCTAAGGCGACGATGGTTTCAGCGGCTGCACGTCACGAATGTCGTGGTGCACACACGGTTTATGACTACGAGAAAAAACCAGAGGACGACCCGTACATGGGGCGTAATGACAAAGAATGGCTCAAACACACTTTATGGTACTCAGAAGCCAATCGCTTGGACTATAAGCCTGTGGTGCTCAAGCCATTGACTGTTGATTCTGTGCCATTGAAGCCACGCACTTTCTAAAGATACACAACCGCGGAGCGGGCATAGCTTGCCCGCTGAATAAATCACACAGATTAGAGCCTTTACTATGAAAACCAAAATTTTTGAAATCTATCGCTACGATCCAGACAAAGACGCTAAACCGTACATGCAAACCATCAAGATTGACCTCGAAGATGGTGATCGCATGTTGCTTGATGCGTTGGTGAAACTGAAAAAAGTTGATGAAACCATCTCTTTCCGTCGTTCATGCCGCGAAGGCGTTTGTGGTTCTGACGCGATGAACATTAACGGAAAAAATGGCTTGGCCTGTTTAACCAACCTCAACGATTTGCCTGAAAAAGTCGTATTGCGTCCGTTGCCAGGTTTGCCTGTCGTGCGCGACCTCATCGTTGACATGACGGACTTCTTTAATCAATACCACTCGATTAAACCATACCTCGTTAATGATACTGCAGCGCCAGAGAAAGAGCGTCTCCAAACCCCAGAACAGCGCGACGAGTTGAATGGCTTGTACGAATGTATTCTCTGTGCCTGCTGCTCAACGTCATGCCCATCGTTCTGGTGGAATCCTGACAAATTTGTCGGCCCTGCTGGTTTGCTGGCTGCGTATCGTTTCATTGCTGATACTCGCGATAATGACACCGCTGCGCGTTTAGACAATCTAGATGATCCATATCGTCTGTTCCGTTGCCACACCATTATGAACTGTGTCGATGTATGTCCGAAAGAGCTTAACCCGACGAAAGCGATCGGTAAAATCAAAGAAATGCTGGTGCGTCGAGCAGTATGATGTGTTTCAATTAAATTTCGGCCTCGTATGAGGCTGAAATTTTATGTCACGTATTGATTTTTAATAAAGAAAATTTTAAATAAACAAGATGTGCGGCGAAATGAAAACAGAATATCAGTGCGTTTTGCCGTATAACCTACGTTAGGCCTCAAATTGAAAGGTACGAGTAACTTGAGCGAAACTACTTTTTGCATATATGAGGGAAGGAACATCCCAAATACGGAGATAAGTGAAGAACACATAATTCCACTATCTCTAGGGGGCACAAACGATCTTGTAATCCTTGCTTCAAAATCAATTAATTCTGTCGCGGGTGAAATTGAAGGAAAGCTTGGAAACGAACTCAGCATGTTTTTGCGACGTAATGAATTTGATGTTCGTGGGCATAGCGGAAAAAGGCCTGTTCCAACATATAAATCCGGCAGAATAAAAGAGCTAGATCTTTCTGTTCAAGTGCAGCTAGATAAGAGGAATAAGGAAATGAGGCTATATAGCCCTCGCCATAATCGCTTTTTAGAGAACGCCGAATCAGCAGGCTTAACTATTGAGTTCAACACCGAAATAGATCTAACCACAAAAATTCGTTTTACAGCTAAAGTCGCAATTGGTGCAGGGTATTTTATTTACGGTTCGCTGTTTGCCAGGTTCGCTAAAGTTGAGCAGCTTCGGGCGCTTATGAAGCTTGATAAAGAAAACATGTCTGATGATCTAAAAGTCATAGACCCAATGGTTTGTGAACTTACACATCGGCAAGAGCAAATTCGTGAAATGGGTAAGGCATTTGGTCTTTCCTCAGTAATTGTGGTGCCTTCAGAAGGTCACATTGTATTTTCAGTCAGCTGTTTAGGTGAGTTTTGTGGCATGCTGCGAGTGCCAGCAGACACAACAAGGCTACCTAATTCGGGTGCATACAAGTGGGGACATATCTTGGCGAGCGATGGAAAGAAGCTAACACGAGGCTCGTTTGAGAGAGGATTTTTACTAATGAAGGAGCTAGCCGCAAAGCATGAGGCCTAACAAGTCGCTCAAGGTCGTTCCTCGCTTCGCTCGTCATTGGACAGTTACAAACAGCACATGCTTCGCATTTTATGCGCCGTCTGTAACTGCCCCTTAGCTCTACGTCAGGAAAATATGGGAAATCTCAAGAATTTAATTTTAAATGCTTCAAAAGGTATTTCAGCTTTAGAGTTTAACTATTCCGATACTTTTCCTCCCAATATTGCGGAGCAATGCGGCGAGGATGAGGTTATCGATGTCTTACTTGCACTCAATGATTTAAGTAAAGCTAGAGAAGAACATGATGCTGGAGAAGACTCCTGGGACGGAGACACGAGCGATGATTTGTGGCGTGCACAGGTACGCTATGGCAAATTATTGGTACAGCTAATACCGCGCTTCCCGCTTCAAGTTGCTGAGGTGCTCAAGAGCAATCATGGGCATACACGTTTCTGGGCTGCATACGCATTTAATGAAGTGCCTATTAAAAAAGCTATTGCCCCCCTAAAAGTAGCCCTGACGCGTGAAACTGAAAAACTCAATAGAACCATGATCGAAAAAGCACTAACCAAATGCCTGAGAAAGAAGTGGATTCCGTTTGTTTCCTAACAAGTCGTTGCCACTGAACTCGGCGTTAGTGTGTAGCGCGGTAGGTACGATTAGCGCAAGCGTAATCATACGCATGAAGTTCAGAAAAGTTCACATTCATGCGATTACGCTGTGCTAATCGCACCTACGTGCTGCACATCTGGTTTCGAGAGGTTTTTTCCTATCGGTGGCGATGCTCAATCTCACTCCTTTCGGTTGCAGCTAAAGTAATGGCCAAAGAGTAGGGCGCTTGTGTCAACGGTGTAATTGACTCGATTTACTTAGATGTCTCTTAAACGGTGATGCAAACATCAGAAAATCACTTGTGCACTGCAAACAATCTCGTTAATATGCACCACATTGCGGCGGTTTTTTTGAAAAATTGATTCAAAATTACTTTTATGTCATATATAAGACTGTTCAAGTCTTGAGAAAAGAAATACAATGTCTGTCAATACCGAAATTATTTCTGATGAAAAACGTCGTGTCCGACTGCGCTGGCGTGCCAAGCGTGGCTTGCTTGAGAATGACATCATCATGACCCGCTTTTTTGAGCAGCATGAAGCGCGGTTGACAGATGATGAAGTCTACGGGTTGGATTTATTGTTGGACTTGCCCGATGATGAGCTGTTTGCGTTGCTGATGAATCGAAAAGCTTTGGCTGAAGTAGACCCGAGTGAACACACCATGACATCGGATGATATGCGGTTGGCTGAACATGTGTTGGATTTTCTGAAAAGCGTTTGATTTACCTTAGGAATGTCGCTTAACCTTTTGATTTTAATTATTTTATTTAGATAATAGGAGCATCATCTCATGACCACACCACAACAAACTGCGACTGCGACGCTGACATTTTCGGATGGTACGCCATCGGTTGATTTGCCGATTTATGAGGGTTCGATTGGCCCTGATGTGATTGATATTCGCAAGCTTTATGCGCAAACAGGTAAGTTCACGTTTGACCCTGGTTTTATGTCAACCGCAGCGTGTAACTCGACCATCACATACATTGATGGTGACAAAGGTGAGTTGCTTTATCGTGGTTATCCGATTGAGCAGTTGGCTGAGAAGTGTGACTTTTTGGAAGTCGCTTATTTGCTGATGAATGGCGAGTTACCCACGGCTGATGAAAAAGAAGCGTTTGTGAACGAGAAAGTGTTGCGACACACCATGGTTCACGAGCAAATGAAGCAGTTTTTTAATAGCTTCCGCCGTGATGCGCATCCGATGGCCGTTTTGACTGCGGCTGTTGGTGCGATGAGCGCGTTTTACCATGACTCGACTGACATCACCAATGCGCAATCACGCGAAATCTCGGCGATTCGTTTGATTGCGAAGCTCCCGACTTTGGTGGCGATGGCGTATAAATATTCTATCGGTCAGCCGTTTATGTATCCCAAAAATGATTTGTCCTACACGGGCAACTTTTTGCGCATGATGTTTGCTGTACCAGCTGAAGAATACAAAGTCAATCCTGTATTAGAGCGTGCACTTGACCGCATCTTTATCTTGCACGCTGACCATGAGCAAAATGCCTCTACCTCTACGGTGCGTTTGGCTGGTTCATCAGGCACGAATCCGTTTGCGGCGATTGCTGCGGGCGTGGCTTGTTTGTGGGGTCCTGCGCATGGTGGTGCGAATGAAGCGGCACTCAAAATGCTCGAAGAAATCGGTCATGTGGACAATGTCCCAGGCTTTATCGAAAAAGTCAAAGATAAAAACTCTGAAGTTCGTTTGATGGGCTTTGGTCATCGTGTTTATAAAAACTATGATCCACGTGCCAAACTCATGCGTGAAACTTGCTACGAAGTGCTTAATGAGTTGGGCTTGCAAGAAGATCCATTGTTCAAGCTGGCCATGGAGTTAGAACGCATTGCTTTGTCGGATGAGTATTTCATTAGCCGCAAACTTTATCCAAATGTTGATTTCTACTCCGGTATTGTTCAACGTGCTTTGGGTATTCCAACGGATTTGTTCACAGGTATTTTTGCTTTGGCTCGCACGGTCGGCTGGATTGCTCAGTGGAACGAAATGATTGCCGATCCTGACCAAAAAATCGGTCGTCCACGCCAGTTGTTTGTCGGTTCGGTCAAACGCGATGTGCCTGATGTGAGCAAACGATAATACAACGCTTACGTTTAAAACCCCCTCTCGATGAGGGGGTTTTCTCTATGCAAAAACAAAAAAGTCATCAATGCTGAGGACGGGTGTTTGAAAAACTAAGTATCTGCTTGTGCGTTTGTCATTGTATTGGTGGTAAACGGCAAGTGGTTCTTGTTTGCTATGAACATTTGTTACAAAATCAAACCATTCACATTGCGATGTTGCGTCGCTTGCGCATAACCCCTTGATTCGGAGAAGCTCATGGCAGTCAGTTCAAAAAAAGCACGTTTTGTTTGGGATGATGTTTTATTGCTGCGAGAGCAGCTCACCGATGAGGAACGCATGGTTTGGGATGCTGCGACAGCCTATGCGCAGGATAAACTTAAGCCGCGTGTGACTCAAGCCTTTCGCCATGAGTCCACGGATCCTGCGATTTTTAGAGAAATGGGTGAGCTTGGGTTATTGGGGGCGACGATTGCCACTGAGTATGGTGGTTCTGGGTTAAACGACGTGTGTTATGGCTTGATTGCTTATGCGGTTGAGCAGGTCGATTCGGGCTATCGCTCAATGATGAGTGTGCAAAGCTCGTTGGTGATGGTGCCGATTGCCACATTTGGTACTGCGGCGCAAAAACAAAAATACCTACCTAAACTGGCCGCAGGTGAAGCGATTGGATGCTTTGGTTTGACTGAACCAAACCATGGCTCAGATCCCGCTGGTATGCAAACCCGTGCGCGCAAAGTGGCGGGTGGTTACTCGATTTCGGGCTATAAAATGTGGATTACCAACTCACCGATTGCCGATGTATTTGTGGTGTGGGCGAAGGATGATGAGGGTGAGATTCGTGGTTTTGTATTAGAAAAAGGTTGGAAAGGTTTATCTGCCCCAGCGATTCACGGCAAAGTTGGTTTGCGTGCTTCAATCACGGGCGAGATTGTCATGGATGAGGTGTTTGTCCCCGAGGAGAATATTTTTCCTGAGGTTCGTGGTCTGAAAGGGCCGTTTACTTGCTTAAATTCAGCGCGTTATGGCATCAGTTGGGGCGCTTTGGGTGCGGCGACGGATTGCTGGCATACGGCGCGTCAATATGTCCTTGACCGAGAACAGTTTGGTCGCCCTCTGGCAGCCAATCAATTGATTCAAAAAAAATTAGCTGATATGCAAACCGAGATAACCTTGGCTCTGCAAGGTTGTTTGCGTTTGGGGCGGCTCAAGGAAGAGGGCAAGGCAGCCGTTGAAATCACCTCCATGATGAAACGAAACTCCTGTGGCAAGGCACTGGATGTGGCGCGGATGGCGCGTGATATGCTGGGTGGGAATGGTATTTCAGATGAGTTTGGCGTGGCGCGTCACTTGGTGAATCTGGAGGTGGTGAATACTTATGAGGGCACTCATGATATTCATGCGTTGATATTGGGACGGGCGCAGACGGGAATTCAGGCGTTTTTCTGAAGATTGCCGAAAAAACGCGGGCAGTGAAAGTCTGCTTTTGGTATAAAAAAGTGTTTATAGTGAGCAAGTAAGAACTGAGTCAGAGTCAGGCATGCACCCGACACTGACTCAGTTCAAGTGGCTCATTTATTTGTTTTTGGCAATCAAATCGCTGATGTGCTTGGCACGCTTGGTTGAGGCTGGGTGAGAAGACAGCAGGCTACTGCTGCCACTGTCCAGCTTGGCCAGCTTCTCTAAAGCAGTCACGCTGGCCATAGGGTTGCGTTTGAGTGCTCTGAGTAAGTTCAAACCATATTCATCTGATTGCGTCTCATCACTTCGTGAAAAAGAGGCGTTCAGGACGGCTTCTCCTAATTCCCCCAGTTGTGATTGTGATAGCGTCGCTGCCGTACCGCCAGCAGCAGAAACCGCATCGCGAGCAGCACCCGTCAATAATGCTTTGCGCATTTGGCCAGCTGTGTGGCCATTTTTGACGTGGCCGATTTCATGCCCCATCACACTGAGTAGCTCATCATCGGTCATCAAATCCATCAAACCGCTGTAAACACGCACTGTGCCGTCTGCCATGGCAAACGCGTTTACTTCTGGGCTCAGATACACTTTGTAATTGAGTTTCAGACCATCGTAGTTGGTTAAGCCTTTTGTGATGCTGGCCAGACGCTTGGCGTATTTGTTGCCTGCAGGGGCGACTTTGTTTTCGCCATCTGATTGTGCACTCCACTGGCGAGCGTACGAAGCCACTTGTGCGTCACTTAATGTGACTGCGTTAATTGCGCCGCCGAGTGCGCTAATGGCACTGTTTAAATCGAATGCTTGTGCTGAACCGATGCTGGCCAAAGATAGCGATAGCGCGATAACTGATTGCTTTAAAAATTTCATAATGACTCCTTGGGTATTTTTATCTAAATATTAAAGCACGTCGATTTGAATCTCTGTTTTTTGAGCTCGAATCTTTGTGCCATTATGAGTGTGGTTATTAAGACGTGGTACGGATACCTAATAGATGTCGAGTGAGGAAGATTTCATTTCTCACTCGGCTGGGATTTTAACACCAATTTCTGTGCTTGCTTGTTTGCCGCACGCTTTTTAGTCAAGCTGATTTTGTTGGCTATCGGTGCATTGTTCTACTCTATAATGGCAGGTTTTCATCTTATTGATTGTCGTTATGTCCATGACTCAGCTCGAACTCGCGCACGAAGTGGCGCATCGCCGCACGTTTGCGATTATTTCTCACCCCGATGCGGGTAAAACCACGTTGACCGAAAAACTATTGTTGTTCTCTGGCGCGATTCAACAAGCGGGAACGGTTAAGGGCAAAAAAACAGGCAAATTTGCCACATCCGACTGGATGGACATCGAGAAGCAGCGTGGGATTTCGGTGGCGTCTTCTGTCATGCAATTTGACTATCGCGATCACACCGTTAATTTACTTGATACGCCCGGTCACCAAGACTTCTCAGAAGATACTTATCGCGTGTTGACCGCCGTAGACTCAGGTTTGATGGTGATTGATGCGGCCAAAGGTGTGGAAGCGCAGACGATTAAATTATTGGATGTCTGTCGCTTACGCCACACGCCGATTGTGACGTTTATGAACAAGTACGACCGCGAAGTGCGCGAGTCGCTTGATTTGCTCGATGAAGTGGAACGTGTGCTCAATATCCAATGTGCGCCGATTACTTGGCCGATTGGCATGGGCAAACATTTTCGTGGGGTTTATCATCTGCTGCGCGACGAAGTATTATTGTTTGAAGCGGGTGGTGAGAAACTGACTTTGGATGTTGAGGTGATTAAAGGCATAGACAATCCACGTTTGAATGAGTTATTTCCTTCTGAGATGGCGCAGTTGCGTTCAGAAATTGAGTTGGTGCAAGGGGCGTTGCAACCATTTGATTTAGAAGGGTTTTTAGCGGGGACGTTAACGCCTGTGTTCTTTGGTTCGGCGATTAATAACTTTGGTGTGCGCGAGATTCTCGATGCGTTGATTGATTGGGCGCCAGCGCCGCAACCGCGCGATGCGACGGTTCGGGTGGTTGAGCCTGCGGAAGAAAAATTCTCTGGGTTTGTGTTCAAGATTCAAGCGAATATGGATCCGAAGCACCGTGACCGCATTGCCTTTTTGCGTGTGTGTTCAGGGCAGTTTGAACGTGGGATGAAAATGCGCCACATTCGCTTAAACCGTGATGTGGCGGCGAACTCGGTGGTGACGTTCATGTCGCATGATCGCGAAATCATCGAAGAAGCGTTCGCAGGCGACATTATCGGGATTCCGAATCACGGCAATATTCAGATTGGCGACACGTTTTCTGAAGGGGAAAAACTCGCATTCACGGGCATTCCATTTTTTGCCCCTGAGTTGTTTCGTGTGGCGCGGATTAAAAATCCATTAAAAATCAAGCAATTACAAAAAGGCTTGCAGCAACTCGGCGAAGAGGGCGCTGTGCAAGTGTTTAAACCACTCAATGGTTCAGACGCAATTCTCGGTGCGGTTGGTGTGCTGCAGTTTGAGGTGGTGGCACATCGCTTGATGAGCGAATATGGGGTGGATGCGGTTTTTGAAACCGCGAGTATTTACACCGCGCGATGGATTAGCTCAGACAATCGTCCCAAGTTGGCTGAGTTTGAAAAAACTGAGATGAATAATCTCGCCACCGATGCGGCGGGTAACCTGACTTATTTGGCGGGACACCGTGTCTCGTTGGAGTTATCTGAGAAGCGTTTCCCTGAAGTGACTTTTCATAAGATTCGAGAGCACTCAGCTAATGTGACGTATGTGTGAGCTTTCTGAATCACAAGGACTGATATGAAAAATGCAGGTATTCGAGTCGGTTTGACCATTAGTATTGAACAGGGTAGTGAGTCGCAGGCTTGGTCAAATGGTGCGTTTCAGAACATCGTGTTTTTGTATCAATTGCTGCGCCAGTCATCCGTTTAGGTGGTGTTGGTGAATCACGCAAACCAACCTGCGCCTTACTACGTTGTTTCTCCAGCGTTAAATATTCCACTCATTCCATTTAGTGAAGCCGTACATGCGTTGGACGTTGTGGTGATGGTAGGCATTGAACTGCCGCATGAGGTGTGCACGGCTTTTCGTGCCAAGGGTGGCAAGGCGGTCATCGCTAACTGTTTGAAATCACCACACAAGCACCTGTTTCGGTTATGCCGTATCTGTGGGGTTCGATGTTTATTGATGACGTGGTCAGAAGTCGTCAACTAAACTATGGCTATCAATCGAGCAAACCGCAAAAGAAAATCGCGATTTTTGAACCGAATCTCAATGTGGTCAAAAACAGCATCATTCCGATGTTGATTGCCGAGGAAGCGTGGCGAGACAGTCCAGAGCTGATTGCAGGCATTCATGTGACCAACACAGAATGATTTCACCAGCAGCCCGCCTTTATCAATTTCGCACAAAGTCTGACCATGACGCAGCAGGGGGGGCTTCTTATGATGCACGTTATGACACAGCCAGTTTCATGAGTCATCATGCCGATGTGGTGGTTTCACATCAGTTTGAAAATGAATTTAATTACCTGTATTTGGACGTTTTGTACGGTGGTTACCCATTGATTCATAATGCTTCAGCTTGGCGTGACTGTGTGGTTACTATTATGAGGGCTTTGACGCGAAGGTGGGAGCTGCGGCGCTGCAGCAGGCTTTACTTCATCATGATGGGCAATTAGACGATTATCGACAACGAAATCAGCATTTGTTTGAGCGACTGTCTATCCATCATGCGGACAATATCACGGGTTCTGAGCGTGATCTCGATGCGTTATTTGACTAAAAAATCAAAAACTTTGTTTATTCATCACATAAGTCCCTAAAGTAGCACCGAAAAGTCACTAATCCCTTGACGCATAAGGGCAAAACCTATATCTTAGCGAGTTAATGTGACCGCTATTGATTTATCCGATTGGTGGTGGCGCATTTCTTGTTTGCGGCCTGCGACACAATCGCAAGCGTTCGCATCCAATCAATCTCAAAGAACCTTCGTAATGAAGAGTGGTGTGACGGCTGTGGTTTTGGGTGGTTGGGAGTTTTCCTGACGACAAACGACGAAGCGACGCGGCTCAGGGCGGAGACTTTTATTTGACCTTGAAAGGACAATTCTTATGTCAAATGAACTGACTGGTTCAGAAATACTCGTAAAGAGCTTACAAGCCGAAGGTGTCAAACACATTTTTGGTTACCCAGGAGGCTCTGTACTCTATATCTACGACGCGATATACCAACAAAACACCATCGAACACGTACTGGTACGTCACGAGCAGGCGGCTGTCCATGCGGCGGATGCGTACTCACGAACGAGCAATGAAGTCGGCGTGGCCTTGGTCACAAGCGGTCCCGGCCTGACCAATGCGGTCACAGGCATCGCGACAGCGTACTACGACTCGATTCCGATGGTGATTATCTCTGGTCAAGTACCGACCAGCATGATTGGTCAAGACGCGTTTCAAGAATCCGACGCAGTCGGCATCACACGTCCGTGCGTGAAGCACAACTTCCTCGTGAAAGACGTGCGTCAACTCGCCTCAATCATCAAAAAAGCATTTCACATTGCCCGCACCGGCCGTCCCGGCCCCGTGCTGATTGACATCCCAAAAGATGTCTCAAATCTGAAATGCAAATTTGAATACCCCGAAACCGTTGAAATGCGCTCGTACAACCCAGTGACCAAAGGTCACTCTGGGCAGATTCGTAAAGCATTGCAGTACTTAATCAACGCTGAACGCCCGATGATTTACACGGGCGGCGGTGTGATTTTGAGCAATGCTGCGCCTGAACTCAATGAATTCGTTAATGCGCTCGGTTATCCATGCATCAACACCCTTATGGGTTTGGGTGGTTGCCGTGCGGATAACCCATATTACCTTGGTATGCCTGGTATGCACGGCAAATACGAAGCGAACATGGCGATGCAAAACTCAGACGTGATTATCGCCGTCGGCGCGCGTTTTGATGACCGCGTGATTGGTAACCCGAAGCATTTCGCATCGGTCAGCCGAAAAATCATTCACATTGACATTGACCCCTCATCGATTTCTAAACGTGTGAGGGCAGATGTGCCGATTGTCGGTGATGTTAAAGAAGTGCTCAAAGACATGCTCGCGCAAATGGCTGAAATCAAAGAGCGTCCTGACGCGGTGAAAATTGCCAAATGGTGGAAACAAATCGACGAATGGAAAGCGGTGGACAGCCTTTCTTACGATCGTGAGAGCGAGCTGGTGAAGCCTCAGTACGTGATCGAAACGTTGCATCGTTTGACCAAAGGCGACGCGTTTATCACCTCTGACGTTGGTCAGCATCAAATGTTTGCTGCTCAATTTTACCCGTTCAATGACCCACGCAAATGGGTGAATTCAGGTGGTTTGGGTACCATGGGCGTTGGCATTCCTTATGCGATGGGTGTGAAAAAACTCTACCCCGACGCAGAAGTCTGCTGCATCACGGGTGAAGGCTCGGTGCAGATGTGTATTCAGGAACTCTCGACCTGTAAGCAATATGACTTGCCGATTAAGATTCTGAGCCTGAACAACCGCTACCTCGGTATGGTTCGTCAATGGCAAGAGCTAGATTACGAGAAACGCTACTCGCATTCATACATGGATGCGTTGCCTGATTTTGTCAAGCTCGCGGAGGCCTTTGGCCACGTTGGTATGCGCATCGAAAAACGCGCGGATGTCGAAGGTGCATTGATTGAGGCATTGGCCTTAAAGGATCGCCTCGTATTCATGGACTTCCAAACCGACCAAACAGAAAATGTCTACCCGATGGTGCAAGCAGGTAAAGGTCTTTCTGAAATGCTGCTTCGCCCCTCAAACCCAACGCTTGAACAAGCCATGAGAGTAGGAGAGTAATATGCGACGCATTATTTCAGTATTGCTCGAAAATGAACCAGGCGCTTTGTCGCGCGTGGTTGGTTTGTTTTCAGCGCGTGGTTATAATATCGAAACCCTTTCGGTCGCACCGACTGAGGATGTGTCTTTGTCGCGTATGACGATTATCACCTCAGGCTCGGACGACGTGCTTGAGCAAATCACCAAACAGTTGAATCGTTTGATTGAGGTGGTGAAGGTCAATGATTTAACCGATGGTCCACACATCGAACGCGAATTGATGATGGTCAAAGTTCGTGCAGTCGGTAAAGACCGAGAAGAAATCAAACGCACCACTGATATCTTCCGTGGCAAGATTGTGGATGTGACGGACAAGTCCTACACCATTGAGCTCACGGGAGATGGCGGAAAAATCAATGCATTTTTACAGTCGATTGACCGCGCGTTGATTTTAGAAACTGTGCGCACGGGCGTCTCTGGTATTGGGCGCGGTGAGCGCATGATGCGCTTGTAAGGGTCGATTTTTGAACGATTTAAGCAGTAAATTTTTGTGAAACAGGCGTTTTATTTCGCCAAATACATGTTCTGTAAACACTGATAAAAAAGAAAAAGTTTAGTGGTCGTGAATCTGTAGCTTGTCGTTGTAAACCCTGAAACAACGGTTGAAAAACCAGTAAAGCATTAAAGCCAAAAGAGTTGTCGCGTTGATAAAAAACTTGCTAACACCTATTAAATCAAAAGGTTAGTATTGTTTTTAAGTTCCTCATGCGTCATGGTTCTTTCGGTGAGCTAATTTTTAAAACCCCTCACGGGAAAAGGAAAAAAAGATGAAAGTTTTTTACGATAAAGATTGTAATTTGTCATTGATCAAAGGCAAAACAGTAGCGATTATTGGCTATGGCTCACAAGGCCACGCGCACGCTCTGAATTTAAAAGACAGTGGTGTTAAAGTCGTTGTGGGTTTGCGCGCTGATTCTGCATCTTGGAAAAAAGCAGAAAACGAAGGCTTAAGCGTTGCTGAAGTCAAAGATGCCGTTGCCTCAGCCGACATCGTCATGATTTTGACCCCAGACGAATTCCAATCTGCGTTGTACCGCAACGAAATCGAACCGAACTTGAAAAAAGGCGGCACACTCGCGTTCGCCCACGGTTTCGCGATTCACTACAACCAAGTCGTGCCTCGTGCAGACTTGGATGTGATTATGGTTGCGCCCAAAGCCCCTGGTCACACGGTGCGTTCAGAGTTCGTTCGTGGCGGTGGAGTACCTGACCTCATCGCTGTATACCAAGACGCATCGGGTACAGCTCGCGACGTTGCATTAGCTTACGCATCAGGCGTGGGTGGTGGCCGCACAGGCATCATCGAAACGACATTCAAAGACGAAACAGAAACCGACTTGTTCGGTGAGCAAGCCGTATTGTGCGGTGGTGCAGTTGAGTTGGTTAAAATGGGCTTTGAGACCTTGGTTGAAGCAGGTTATCAGCCTGAAATGGCGTACTTCGAATGCTTGCACGAATTGAAATTGATTGTTGACTTGATGTTCGAGGGTGGTATCGCCGACATGAACTACTCAATTTCTAACAACGCTGAGTATGGCGAATACGTCACAGGCCCAGAAGTGATTAACGAAGAGTCACGTGCAGCGATGCGCAATGCACTCAAACGCATTCAGTCTGGGGAATACGCGAAAATGTTCATCTCTGAAGGCGCAAGCAACTATCCTTCAATGACTGCACGTCGTCGCAATAACGCCGCTCATCCGATTGAAGTTGTCGGTGGTCAGCTCCGCGCCATGATGCCATGGATTGCGAAAAATAAAATCATCGATAAAGCCAAAAACTAATTGGGTTTTGAGAATGACGCAGAAAACGACCTGAGCGATTGGGTCGTTTTTTGTTGCAAAAAGAAGTTGGCTTGACGTTTGGCATGTTCAAAAAACTCTGATTGGTAGGGGGGGGTAACCCAGCGCACTGCACGCTCATGTCCTGTGTCATAGATGTCTTGTCAACCGATCGGTGTTTGATGGCTTAATGAAAAGCGCCACTCAGTAGAAAGCGCTTGTTTTTTTGGGTGAGACATTCGATTCAATTCAACCATTGCTTTGAACGGAGAATTTATATGAAATACAAACTTAGCGCATTGTTGTGTGCTTTACTGCCTGCATCATTTGCTCATGCCAATACCAAAGTTGACGCTTCAGTCAATGCCACTGTTGTTGAATTATGTGCTGCGGCTCAGATAACGCTCAAGGAAGATACTGCAACTTTACAGTTCTCATATGAAGCAAAAAATGCTGACAAACGATTGACTGCTGATAAAGTGAACAGCACTGTCGCTGAAGCGATTAAAGCTATTAAAACTGATTACCCCAGTGCCAAAGTCATCACGGGTGGTTACAGCACTTATGAAGATTATGATCAAAAAGGCAAAGTGATTGGTTGGCGCGCAATGCAGTCATTTAGTATCGAGACCAAGCGACTTACAGATGTTCCTGCGTTGACCGCAGCGTTACAAACATTGGATATGTCGTTCAATGGTGTTAATTATGGTTTGACCAGCGAAGAAACTAAGCGTGCACAAAGTCAGCTGTACAAAACGGCTTTTGATGATGCACAACAACGCCTAAAATGGATGGCGCAGGGTATGGGCAAAAACGGTACCTGGCAAATCGTAAAAATCGATGCGACGAATGGCAATAGCTGTGGTGGCAACATGGCTGTACCGATGTTGGCTCAGGTGAGAACTAAAGGTGGTTTTGAAGCTACCGACGTCGTTCAACCGAATTTAGACTCGGGCACGCAAAATGTGCAGCTCAATCTCTGGATTCAAGCGCGAATCAAATAATGACTTTCAAATGGGCATGGTTTTTGAAGAGCGCCCTTGAAATTAGCTGTTTTATGATGAAAACTAAATAATTACTCGGCTCTGGCGCAGTTAAACTTTAGAATCTGCTCATAATCAAGTAAAATGGCGCCTCACCTCATGTGAGGCGTTTTTTTAGAAAGCACAGACAAATTATGGCAGGTAATGCACAATATCCTCATCCCATCCTTGCTAAAGAAGGTTGGCCATTCATTGGTATCGCAGTATTTCTCGCATTTTTGATTCACTATTTGGGCAGTTTTGCTTGGGCGCTGCCGTTTTACATCATTGCTGTTTTCATCATCCAATTTTTTCGTGACCCTGCGCGAGATATTCCGACTCAAGTTGGTGCGGTACTTTCACCTGCCGATGGCCGTGTGATTGTGGTGGAGAAGACACACGATGTGTATGCCGATCGTGAAGCGCTGAAAATTTCTGTGTTCATGAATGTCTTTAACGTGCATTCGAATCGCATGCCTGTTGATGGTGAAGTCGTGAAAGCGCATTATTTTCCTGGTCAGTTTATTAACGCCGATTTGGAAAAAGCCTCCCTTCAGAATGAGCGCAATGCATTGGTGATTAGAACGACCGATGGTCAAATCGTGACATCAGTTCAAGTAGCAGGTTTGATTGCCCGTCGGATTTTGTGCTATGTTGGTGTAGGGCATTTGGCCAAACGAGGTGAGCGTTACGGCTTTATTCGCTTCGGCTCACGTGTGGATATTTACTTACCGACAGATGCGGTACCGTGCGTGACGATTGGTGATAGGGTGTCGGCATCATCCACTATTTTGGCCAAATTGACCACTGCTGCGTCGGTTGATGCTGGGACAGTCGGTAACCAAGTTTAATTTTTTAGGGAGCATCGGATGAGTCATCAAGACGATTTGCATTACCCGAATACATCAAAAAGTGAACCAGCTGATGAGGCTCAGGTTCATCATCGTCACAAAAGTATTTATTTACTGCCCAATGCGTTTACCACGGCGGCGTTGTTTTGCGCTTTCTTCGCCATTGTGAAGGCGATGAGTGGTGATTTTGCTTTTGCGGCCATCTTGATTTTTTTCTCGATGGTGCTCGATGGCATGGATGGCCGTGTGGCGCGTATGACTAATACGCAAAGCGCCTTTGGTGAGCAGTATGACAGTTTGGCTGATATGGTGTCTTTTGGCGTTGCACCAGCCTTGATTATGTTTCAGTGGCAATTGAAAGACTTCGGTACAGGACGGCTCGGGCTCATTGTCGCTTTTGTTTACTGTGTTTGCGCCGCACTGCGCTTGGCTCGATTTAATACGAACATTGCAGTGGTGGACAAACGATTTTTCCAAGGTCTGCCCAGCCCATCGGCAGCAGCATTGGTGGCGGGGTTTGTGTGGCTGGTCTCTGAGAATCGTTTGGATGTTCAGGACTCGGTGTTGCCATGGGTGGCTTTGGCTGTGACGTTGTTTGCAGGGTTATCGATGATTACGACGTTACCGTACTACAGTGGCAAAGCGATGGATGTGCGTCATTCGGTGTCTTTCCCTAAACTTCTGGTGGCCTTAGCCGTTGGTTTGGCGATAGTCTCTAATCCGCCACTGACGTTATTTGCTTTGTTTGTGGCCTATGCTTTATCTGGCTACTTGATTGGATTTTTAAAACGAAAAAAATCTCAAAGTACTGTTGAGAATAATCATTAAAATACGATGAAAAACTGGATAAATAAAAAGCGTGGGTAAACACCGACGCTTTTTATTTTTTGTGTTATGCTCACATTGTTGAGTGAAAATTAGGTATTTTCACGCAGACAAATCAATGAATTCATTTATTTAAGGAGCACACGATGGGTATGTTCAGTTTTTTAAAAGACGCGGGTCAAAAATTATTCGGTAAAAAAGAAGAGGCTACTGATCCAGCAGTAGCCAACCAAGCCGCAGCGCAAGTGATTGTTGACTACATCGCGTCCCAAGGTTTGACTGCTGATGGCTTGTCTGTCTCTTTTGACGGTGCAACGTCAACTGTTACTGTGAATGGTCAGGCTGCAGATGCAGAAACCAAAGAAAAAATTCTGTTGTGTGCGGGTAATGTCGAAGGCGTTGGCACAGTACAAGATAACATGACTTGTGCAGTGCCTGCGGATGAGCCAAATTTTTATATGGTTCAATCAGGTGACAATCTGTCAAAAATCGCTAAGGAAGTTTATGGCGATGCCAATAAATATCCAGTGATTTTTGAAGCCAACAAGCCAATGTTGAGCCACCCAGATAAAATCTATCCAGGTCAAAACTTGCGTATTCCTAAATTGGCTTAATTTCGTCAATTTAAAAAACCAGCTCAATTGAGCTGGTTTTTTGTTTAGTACAAGAGGATGAGGAGGGAAATTATGACTCATTCCGCATCAACGTGGATTTGCCAAACAAGCTGTCCACCAAATCAACGGCTACCATGGCGGTTTTGTTCTTGATATCAAACGCAGGATTGAGCTCCATGATGTCTAAGGAAGCAAGGCGGCCTGTATCGGCAATCATCTCCATGCACAATTGTGCTTCTCTATAAGTAGGGCCTCCAAGCACGGTTGTGCCAACACCTGGTGCGATGTCTGGATCGAGAAAGTCCACGTCAAAACTGACGTGCAAGTGTGTGTTGTCATCCATGTCAGCCAATGCTTGGGTCATAGTATGCTTCATGCCAGTTTCATCAATGTAGCGCATGTCGAATACTTCCAAACCCTCTTGGTGCACAAAGCGTTTTTCTCCTGCATCCACGCTTCGGATGCCGACTTGGCGAATGTCGGCTGGACTCATGGCAGGCACTGTGCCGCCGATGTGAGTCAGCTCATCGGGGCCGTGACCGCACAGCACGGCGACTGGCATGCCGTGAATGTTGCCTGTGGGCGTGAGTTCTGAGGTGTTGAAATCAGCGTGTGCATCAAGCCAAATAACACGCAGTTTTTTACCCGTGTCGCGGCAATGTCGAGCGACGGCACTGATAGAACCAATGCCCAAACAATGATCGCCACCTAGTACGATGGGTAAATGACCCTTTTGTAACTCTTCGTACATGGCTTCGTGCAGTGATTCGTTCCAAGCTTTCACTTCGGGTAAGTGTCTGTAGCCATTGGTGGGTGGTTGCCATGGGTTAGAAGGACCGACGAGATTACCTTTATCAATCACTGTCAGGCCTTGGTCTTCTAACATCCCTTGGATGTTTGCGACACGCAGGGCTTCAGGTCCCATCGAAGCACCGCGCGCACCTGCACCGATGTCGGTGGGTACGCCAATGAGGGCAATGGTCTTTGATTCAGACATGAGATTCTCCAGCAAGATAAGGGTTATGAGGATTGTGCGATGGTGAAACCTGCGTGTTCGCTGTCAGCGAGACGTTTGGCCACCACGGGTAAGCTTTCATTAAGCGCAGCAGCGAGTGTGTAAGGTGGGTTGAAAACGAACATCGCTGATGACTTTAGCCCAAGCTGCAAATGGGTCGGGGCGACTTCGTCAATTGCTAAGGTGGTGTGTAGCCAGTTGACGTTGAACTCATTGGCGATTCGTTCTAACTGAGTTGGCAAGTTTCGTGATTCGGGGCGCGCCAGCACAGGATACCAGATGGCGTAAGTGCCTGAGGGGAATCGTGTCAGAGCGTCTTTGACGGCTTTGGCGACTTTGTTGTAATCGTCTTTCATCTCAAAAGATGGGTCGATGAGCGTCAGCCCGCGGCGTGAAGCTGGTGGCACATTGGCTTTTAGTCCCACGAATCCATCAACGGTCTTAAATAAAATTCGCTTGTTATCAGCGGTTCCGCTTAGATTGATGTGCGGCAGATTGTCATCCAGCAAACGCATGTCGGTTGGGTGTAGCTCGAAAACCTTCAAACGATCGATTTCGCGCAGACTTTGTGACGCGACATAGGGAGAACCTGGATATAGTTTGAGTTTGCCGCCTTTATTGAGCTCTGAAATATGCTTAAGGTAACTGTGCAACAGTGGGGGCAAGGCATCTCGGCTGCCTTTGTTTGTCCAAAGTGGCCAGAGTTTGTTGATGCCTGTTTCAGCTTCTCCACTTTTTTGTGCCATCGGATTAGACAAGTGATACATGCCGACACCAGCATGGGTGTCTATGTAAGTGATGGGTTTGTCCTTTTGGGTCATGTACTGACAGATGTGTAATAGAACCATGTGTTTGAGTACATCGGCATGATTGCCTGCATGAAAGGCGTGGCGGTAACTGAACATAATGACTTTCGTGAATAGTTGTGGCGAATTTTAACATGGCTGGTGCCAGCTGAGCGTGGTTTCGAGTCGGCGCGGATTGGGTATGGCAGGATTATTTTTGAGTTCTTGCCAGCAGTGTTAAATACATTAAAGCCACATTAATGGCATCATTGAGCGCGTCATGTCGAGGTAAATCTGGGAAATTAAGGGTCTGAATCATGCTGGCCATACGCAAGTCCACATGACCATTTGGGTGATTTTTGATTTCTTGGTCATAGTAAATGCTTGAAACTTCAATGGTACGATTGGGTAGTTTGATGCCCAACATGGGCTTCAAAAACTTATTCACCAAGGCCACATCATATGCCAAATAATAACCGACCAAAGGCCGGCCACCGATGAATGCGAGGAGTTGTTTGATGGCCTCTTGTACGGGTATGCCCTGACTCACATCTCTGGGCCGTAATCCATGGACTTTGACATTGGCCGATTGCATGACGCCTTCGGGTTTGACCACAACATAGAAGGATTCGCTGGTTAAGACTCGATTGCCACGAATTTTGACCGCGCCGATGGACAGAATTTCGGCCTCTTTCACATTCAGGCTGGTGGTTTCACAGTCGAAGCTGACGAGCTCATCTGTTTGTTCGTCAAACAAATAAGCATATTGAGGGTCAGCTAATTGACGTTGCGCCCATGACTTACGTAGATGGCCGAGCATCACAGATTCCCTAAGTGAAAATGTTGACGAATCATGGCTTTGAATCGTTTGACCACATGTAAAGCCTCTTTGAGTAAGTCTCGTTCTAATGTGGTTAGCGCAGACATATCCACTTGGTTGTGGTTGTTACTCAAAGGAGATGCGATGGCTTGTGCGTGAAGTCCTGCTTTCAGACGCACATCCATCAAATAGGCCAGTGCTTGCGACAAGTCTTTTGCCAGTTGGGCATCCAGCACGTTGGCTTGAGAAAGACGTGATATGCGTTCGAAGGTATTGGTTTCAGACAGTTGTGCTTGTAGGCTTAGTGCGCGGATGCCATGCACGACTGGAAAGACCCCCATCTTTTTGATGTCCATTTGGGAAGAGCTGTTGCGGTTGAGTAGCTGAGCAAAAAAGCCGCTGTTTTGATGATCAAATAACTCTACTGCCTGCGCAAATTGTCCCAACATACCGACATCATCGGTCAATGAGCGTTTGATTTGTGCTTTTGCTTCATCAAGGAGGCTTTCGTCGCCCGCTACGGCTTTGGCATCAACAAAAATGGCCAAATTCATGAGTGAATCACCTGTCGGATTAACGCACCATGTGTGCAGTGTGGTTTTGAATTGGCTAATCGGCTGTCGCCAAGCGGGATTGTTCACCATAATTCCGCCTTGGCATGGTGGAAATCCTAAGCGAGAGAGTGTTTCAGAAAATGCGCCACAGGCTGTTTTGGCCAAAGCTTCGTCAACGTCGTCTTTAAGGATTAGGGCGTTGTCTTGATCTGTTTTGAGAATTTGTTCACCACGACCTTCCGAACCCATGACAATCAAGCAAGCGTTGTCATACAGCTTAGGTGGGGCCAGTAAACGCCAAGCTTTTTCAAACAAACTGGTATTGAGCACCTGCATCAATTCGGCCAACTGTGGTGCACGCATGCCATTGCTGTTCAAAATCTGAATGGAGCGGGTCATTTGATTCGCAATATCGACCAATTCGTCGATATTTTGAGCACGATCCAATCTTTGAGCCACCAAGTGCGTGTGATTAGAGAAATAGGCCAAAACATCAATTTGTTCTAATGCACCGATGGGGTGCCCGTTTTCAGTCACCACGACGCGCTGAATCTTGAATTGTGTCATGCGTAGCAAGGCATGAAAAACATAATCTTCAATATCAATTGAGATGAGATTGAACTGTGACCATCGGTGTATGGGTTCTTGATTATCCGCACCTGCAATCACGATGTCGCGGAAGGCCGACTCTGTGAACAAGCCGATTTGGTTGTCATGACGAACCAGTATGGATTTTGTTTTGTTTGCCTTCATGGTTTGGGCTGCTTGCAAGATGCTGTCAGAGCCATTGAGCCATGTGGCATTTTGCCGATAGGCATCACGGATTTTCGCTGCAAATAGGCTTTCGAATTGTTGGGCGTCTTGGGTTTGGGCTATATTGGACAGTTTGTCTGCCAAGGAAGCATAGAAGTAAGCCCCGAATCGGGGGTTCGATTCCATCAGCTCTGTAATCGTTTCTTTGGGGATGGTATAGAGTAGGGCTTGCTCCTGCACGATAAAGCGATGGGGTGTCTGTCCTTCAACCAATGCCCGAGACTCAAAAGTATCTTTGGCGTCATACAGGCTCAAGATTTCACCGTCAAGTGTCACCTCACGAACCAAGCCTTTAATGACAACATACAAAAATGCCACAGGTTCATCCGCTTCGATAATCACAGTTTCATCATCGTAGTATCCAATATCTACAGTATTTTGCAATTTGGCTCGCTCATGAGCATTTAAGAAATCATAAGGAGCAAAATTGAAATCGAAGCGTTCCATAAGTAGCCTTTGGAGAATGAGTGACGTTGATTTTTATGAGCGAATGAGGGGGAGAGCGTTTTGGATTGCCGTTTGAGTTCTGGGATGCTTTGGTGCTGATGTCAATGAAGCAAGTATTGGTTAATTATCGTCTGTCGTCAAGTCATATATAAGACACAAGAATGTAAAAATACATTAAAATGTCGCATCGAAAATTAATCGCCTCTGTAAAAACACCACTTTCCAATTCTTTTTGATAAAGGACACCACCATGCTACAAGCTTATCGTGACCATGTTGCCGAACGTGCTGCATTGGGTATTCCACCCTTGCCATTGTCTGCTGCGCAGACAGGGCAGCTGATTGAGTTGCTGAAAAGCCCACCAGCAGGTGAGGAAGCGTTTTTGGTGGACTTGATTACCCATCGCGTCCCAGCCGGTGTGGATGATGCGGCGAAAGTCAAAGCCAGCTATCTTGCTGCGGTGGCGCATGGTACTGAAACTTCTACATTGATTAGCCGCGAGAAAGCCACTGAGCTGCTTGGTACAATGCTCGGTGGTTACAACATCAGCCCATTGGTGGACTTATTGAGTGATTCAGTCGTTGGTGTTATTGCGGCTGAGGCATTGAAAAAAACGTTATTGATGTTTGACCAGTTTCATGATGTGAAAGAAAAAGCGGACGCTGGCAATGCCAACGCTAAAGCCGTGATTCAAAGCTGGGCAGATGCTGAATGGTTCACCTCGCGTCTTGAAGTACCTGAGTCTATTACCGTGAGCATTTTTAAAGTCACGGGCGAGACCAATACCGATGATTTGTCACCAGCACCTGATGCGTGGAGTCGCCCTGATATTCCACTGCACGCCTTGGCCATGCTCAAAAACAAACGCGATGGCATCACACCAGAGGAAGACGGCAAACGCGGCCCAGTGAAGTTCATCGAAGACTTGCGTGCGAAGGGTAACCTCGTCGCTTACGTTGGTGATGTGGTTGGTACGGGCTCTTCGCGTAAATCTGCGACGAACTCGGTTCTGTGGTTCACTGGTGAAGACATCCCATTCGTGCCGAATAAGCGTTTCGGTGGTGTTTGCCTTGGCTCTAAAATTGCCCCGATTTTTTACAACACGATGGAAGACGCGGGTGCGTTGCCGATTGAACTTGACGTCTCAAATATGAATATGGGCGATGTTGTTGAGTTGCGCCCTTACGAAGGCAAAGCACTGAAAAACGGTGAAGTTATTGCTGAGTTTAAAGTCAAATCAGAAGTGTTGTTTGATGAAGTCCGTGCAGGTGGTCGTATTCCCCTCATCATCGGTCGTGGTTTGACTGCGAAAGCACGCGAATCATTGGGCTTGCCTGCTTCAACGTTGTTCCGTTTACCACAAAATCCTGCCGATACGGGCAAAGGTTTTTCTCTTGCCCAAAAAATGGTCGGCCGTGCCTGCGGTCTGCCAGAAGTGAATGGACAACAACAGGGCGTTCGCCCAGGTACGTATTGCGAACCTCGCATGACATCGGTTGGCTCGCAAGACACCACAGGCCCAATGACACGTGATGAGTTGAAAGACCTGGCGTGTTTGGGCTTCTCAGCTGACCTCGTCATGCAATCATTCTGCCACACGGCGGCCTATCCAAAACCAGTGGATGTAAAAATGCACCATGAGTTGCCTGACTTCATCAGCACGCGTGGCGGTATTTCTTTGCGCCCTGGCGATGGTGTCATTCACTCATGGTTGAATCGCTTGCTCCTGCCTGATACAGTCGGTACAGGTGGTGACTCGCACACGCGTTTCCCGATTGGGATTTCATTCCCAGCAGGTTCTGGTCTTGTTGCGTTTGCAGCGGCGACAGGCGTGATGCCGTTGGACATGCCTGAGTCAGTTTTGGTGCGTTTTAAGGGCAAAATGCAAGCAGGCGTCACACTACGTGATTTGGTCAATGCGATTCCGCTGTTCGCAATGAAAGCAGGTTTACTCAATGTTGAGAAACAAGGCAAGAAAAATATTTTCTCAGGCCGCATCCTCGAAATCGAAGGTTTGCCTGACTTGAAAGTCGAGCAAGCTTTTGAATTGTCTGATGCTTCTGCTGAGCGTTCTGCCGCTGGTTGCACGGTTCACTTAAACAAAGAGCCGATTATCGAGTATATGACATCAAATATCACTTTGATGAAATGGATGATCGCCAACGGCTACGAAGATGCTCGTTCACTTGCGCGTCGCATTAAAGCCATGGAAGCATGGTTGGCGAATCCTCAATTACTCAAAGGTGACGACGATGCTGAGTATGCTGCCGTGATTGAAATTGATCTTGCTGAAATTTATGAGCCCATCGTTGCGTGCCCAAATGATCCAGATGATGTGAAAACATTGTCCGATGTCGCTGGTGCAAAAATTGATGAAGTGTTTATCGGTTCGTGCATGACCAACATCGGTCATTTCCGCGCAGCATCTAAACTTCTCGAAGGCAAACGTGATATCCCCGTTAAGCTTTGGGTGGCACCACCGACAAAGATGGATGCCAAACAACTGTCGGAAGAAGGCCACTATGGCGTTCTCGGCAGTGCTGGTGCACGCATGGAAATGCCAGGCTGCTCACTGTGCATGGGTAACCAAGCGCAGGTGAAAGAGGGTGCTACTGTATTCTCCACCTCAACCCGTAACTTCCCAAATCGTTTGGGCAAAAACTCAAACGTCTATCTCGGTTCGGCTGAATTGGCGGCAGTGTGTTCAAAAATGGGTAAAATCCCCACACGCGAAGAATACCTCGCCGACATCGGTGTGCTTGATGCCTCAAGTGCAAACATCTATCGCTACATGAACTTTGACCAAATCGATGACTTCAGTAAAGTCGCCGATGATGTTAAGGTGGGATGAGTTGATATATCGCCCAAAAAGCCCAGCGAAAGCTGGGCTTTTTTACGCACAAACTACGTGAAAGACAAAGGGAGTGAATTCACTACTTAGCCAAGTTTATATTATCCGTTGGGTACATGTCAGTAAGGTGCAGCAATTCAGCGGCGCTCTGTGTATCGCTGGTTTGGGTGAGTTGTTCTGTGGTGTAAGCAATTGCGGCTACTTTGTCTTCTGTGACTTCAGAAGCAGACTGAACGGAGTCACCGTCTGTGTGGTTTGTTTCGTCAAATAATTCGCCTGACTCATTCCAACGCTTCGATTGGCCAATTGGGTTGCCATTTTTGTATTGACCGATATAGTATTTTTTGCCGTTGTCGTGCCATTCTTGCCATGTGCCGTCTTGATTGCCTTCGTCATTGTATTGGCCTTTTGTGGCGACTTCACCATTATCATGCCGTTCAGTGTAGTTGCCAACTTGTACGCCTAATTCATAGGTGGTTTCGCTTCGTTTTTTGCCATTCTCGTACCATCTTTCCTACAAGCCAGTTGCTTCTACTTCATCGTTGTATTGACTTCTTTCTGCGCATTCGGTTGCTGAGCCAGAACACACGTCATTTTTGTATTCGCTTTGTTTGGCGATTTGACCATTTTCATACCATTAGGTCTTCGGCATCTTGTGATTTAAAATGCGCAATGACACAGTCATTTTTTGCAACTTTGAGTTTTTGACAGGGGATTTTTAGCTCTTTGGCGGCTTCTTTAGCGGTTTTAATAATTGTTGGTGCTTCTTCAGCATAGGTTGTAGGGATTGCGGTTGTGAGCAGGGTGACAATGAGAGTTTTTCTCATGATGGTTCCTGTGATGAGATGAATGCTGATTGTGTATCGTATGATACAAATGAAACAGCGTGCTTTGCGTGAAGAGTGACGGAATTGTGAGGGGGCGTGTTGTATGCTGTCTCGCGATAAGTCTGACTTTGCATAGCATTTTGCCGTAAAATTGGCACAGTTTTCATCAACCAGAGCATTTTATGGCATCACCTAAATTAAAGAATAAAGAACCCGCAAGCTTCGAAGACGCCATGCGTGAGTTAGACGAGTTGGTCGAGGGTATGGAAAGCGGCGATTTGGCACTTGAGCAATCTTTGGCCGCGTATCAAAGAGGGGCGTATTTGGTGAAGTTTTGCCAATCGCAACTCACTGCGGTACAAACGCAAATTAAGATTGTCGAGGATGATATGGCTAAGCCATTTGATTTGTCGACGGGGCAATCATCGTGAATTTATCGAACGTGAGTTTGCATGGAAGTGCAGCTGCATTCGAGGCTTGGGCAGCGTTGCACAGGCCTTTGATTGACGAGCGGCTTGTTATGGGGCTGAATCGATATGCGGATCATGCGGTTGCGCACAAGTCCCCTTTACTCAACGCCATGACGCACGGGGTGATGAATGGTGGCAAGCGCGTGCGTGCGCTGGCTGTACTGGCTGCGGGTGAGCTTAATGGTGCAGCCACCCCTGCGTTGCTGACGGTGGCTGCGGCTTTAGAATATATTCATGCGTATTCATTGATTCACGATGATTTGCCTTGTATGGATGATGATGATTTGCGACGTGGCCAGCCAACCGTTCATGTGGTTTATGGTGAGGCGCAAGCGTTATTGGCTGGTGATGCTTTACAGACACTGGCTTTTTCTCTTTTGGCATCAAGAGATGTCGAGCTTTCTGCAAACACGCAAATTCGCTTGATTCGTGAGCTGGCTCGTGCATCGGGTGCGGTAGGAATGGCGGGAGGGCAAGCCATCGATTTATACCATGTGGGGCTTTCATTGTCTCAGACGGACATGCAAATGATGCATCAACTTAAAACTGGTGCTTTGCTTCACGCCAGTCTGGTGATGGGGGCATTATGTGGTGAGGGTGATGTTAATGAGCCGATAGATGCCCTCAATTTATTTGCTGAACATTTGGGATTATTGTTTCAAGTCGTGGATGATATTTTAGACGCCTCCCAAGAAACAGCTGTTTTAGGGAAAACCGCAGGAAAAGATGATGCAGCCAACAAACCGACCTATGTACGCGCTTTGGGTTTAGAGGGGGCGCGAGACTATGCGCAGAGCTTATATCGCAGTGCTTTAGCGGCTTTGACACCTTATGGGGAGAGAGCACAACGATTGGCTGATTTGGCGGCGTATTGTGCGACGAGGGTTTATTGAGCAAGTACAAAATATTTATAAAAATTTCTTATGTTTGTTACTGACAATTTTTCAATCAAGTTAGTATCATAAATTAAAATAGTCACAAAGATGCAAATAACTGCGTCTTTGTGACTTGTTTGAACATGTGATTAAAGTACTTCATTGGCATGATCAGCCAGTCGAGACCGCTCACCACGCATGAGCGTGATGTGGGCACTGTGTGGCCAATTTTTAAAGTGTTCCACCACATAAGCCAAACCAGATGAGCCTTCGGTCAAGTACGGTGTGTCAATCTGAGCCAAGTTGCCCAAGCAAACCACTTTAGTTCCCGGCCCTGCGCGGGTGATGAGGGTTTTCATTTGCTTTGGTGTCAGGTTTTGGGCTTCGTCGAGAATCAGAAGTTTATTGACGAACGTGCGGCCACGCATGAAGCTCATGGCTTTAATTTTGACTTTGTTTTTAATCAACTCATTGGTGGCGGCGCGCGCCCACTCGCCTGCGTTCGCATCGCCTTTGATGAGGATTTCGAGGTTGTCTTGCAACGCGCCCATCCATGGTGTCATTTTTTCTTCTTCAGTACCAGGTAAGAAACCGATGTCTTCGCCAACAGGCACGGTGATGCGCGTGATGATGACCTCTGAGAAACGTCCCATTTCTAAGGTCTGTTGCAATGCGGCGGCGATGGTGATCAGCGTTTTGCCCGTGCCTGCTTGACCCAGCAACGTGACGAAGTCAATGTTGGTGTCCATGAGGATATTTAAGGCAAAGTTCTGTTCGCGGTTGCGCGCACCTATGCCCCAGATGCCGTGTTTGGGGTTGCTGTAGTCGATTAGGGTGCGTAGTGTTGCAGATTTATCATTGATTTCAACTACTTGGGCAGAAAACGGCGTGATGTCTGGGTGCTCAAGGTAAACGAATTGGTTGAGCGTCATTTGTCCCACGAGTGGGCCTGATACTCGGTAATACGTGTGACTGCCTTCTTGCCATGACTCCAGTTTCTTACTATGAGTTTCCCAAAAGTCAGCTGGCAGGGCGAGCTGACCTGTGTAGAGCAGATCACGATCTTCGATAACTTGGTCATTGAAGTAATCCTCTGCATTCAGACCCAACGCGCGCGCTTTGATGCGCATATTGATGTCTTTCGACACCAAAACCACGGTGCGTCCCTGATCCATTTGCTGTAAGGCGTGGACAATCCCCAGAATCTGATTGTCCGCCTTGCTGCTTGGTAAGGATTTTGGTAAATCATCGTCAATGAGCTGCGTTTGAAAATACAGCTTGCCTAACTGCTGTTGGTTTTCACGATTGGTTAATGGAATCCCGTCATCCATGCCATTCGGTGACGAATTCATCAATTCGTCCAACAAACGAGACACTTGGCGACCATGACGAGCGGTTTCGGTCGTGCCCTTCTTGTGGTTGTCTAATTCCTCCAGCGTGATGAGCGGCAAATAAACATCGTGCTCCTCAAAGCGGAAAAAACACGACGGATCATGCAGCATGACATTTGTATCGAGAACAAACAGCTTTCGGGTTGCATTCGCAATCGTTTTTTTGCGACTGCTGCGATGGGCGGGCTTGTGGTGGGTCGGCACGGGTGCGCTGGTATTGACGGCGCGAGCCAGTGCAACTCGCTTTTGATCCGCAACAATTGGAGCAGGCGCTGCCGTCGGCTGCCGCGCGGGTTTTCTTTGTTCTGGCTTTTGTGTGGTCTGTGGCGTTTGGCGAGCTTGTGCTGTCGTGGTCGCTGGTTGATGGCCTTTAGGGGAAATCAATAAACTGCCTTTTTTAGTCGGGGCTGTGGGTAAGGGCATGGTTTTCTCCGTGGTTGGCTGCGAAAAAGTTGTTTCATGATACCGTATTTGGCCTCTGATGCGTGAGAGAAACTGGGTTATTCTGCTTGAATTTCTGTGTCATTTTTAGAGGTTCACTTTATATATATTGAATTATAAAATGAAAAAGTATAAATCTTCACAGCTTGACGTCCTCCCGTAAGTGTATTCAGTTTAAGTTAGAAACTTCAAGCGGCATATTGTGTTAGAAAAGCTTTTGCAAACAATGCTGGCGGTATGCCGCCCAGTGCTGAATGCGGTCGGAACAAGTTGTAATCGTTCCTCCAGTTATGGATTTTACGCTGGGCATCTTGCAACGACAAGAACCAGTGTGTA
>NZ_BMZG01000003.1 GCF_014652675.1 Formosimonas limnophila
ACAACTTGTTCCGACCGCATTCAGCACTGGGCGGCATACCGCCAGCATTGTTTGCAAAAGCTTTTTTAACACAATATGCCGCTTGAAGTTTCTAACTTAAACTGAATACACTTGCGGGAGGACGTCAGCCAAAACAATAACTCAGATCAGGAAGAAAAACGAGGGTATCGCTCAGTAAAGAATCATTTTTAAAAAACTTGTCTACAGCTCTTAGTGATGCGCGGCGAAAAATATTCGATTCTTTAACAAGCCACGGTTTTTTAGAGCAGCATCAATAGAAAATCAAGTCGTCACAGTCTATAATGCAAATTCTGCAACTATTCTTAAGCAGAAAATCTGATTGCCTTATATAATTTTTCAGCCCTAATAACGGATGATTTTTATGAAAATAGCTGTGATTATCCCCGCATACAACGAGTCCGTGACGATTCAAGCTGTTTTGCAAGAGTTTTATGACGAACTACCGATGGCCCAACTAGTGGTCATCAACAATAACTCTTCTGATGATACTGCAGAATTGGCTTGCAAAAAAATAGCCGAACTTAATGCTGCAGGGCAAGTAATTACTGAAATTAGACAAGGTAAGGCAATGGCTGTCAGGCGTGCTTTTAAAGAAATTGAGGCAGATGTATATGTGATGGTTGATGCAGACTGTACATATCCAGCACGCCATGTCCATGCATTAATTTCGCCAATTATCAATGGCACGGCAGACATGGTAGTCGGCGATCGTCACTCTGAGGGGCACTACGCTAAAGAGAATAAGCGCTCCTTTCATGGTTTTGGTAATAATCTAGTTAAATTGTTGGTTAATAGATTATTTAATTCGAAACTTAACGATATTATGAGCGGTTATCGTGCTTTTAGTCGGGAGTTTGTTAAAAACTACCCAATTATGGTAGATGGTTTTCAGATTGAAACTGAAGTGACGTTACATGCATTGGATAAGCGTTTTGCAATTTCTGAGGTGAATATTGACTACAAAGATAGACCTGAAGGTAGCTTTTCTAAATTAAATACTTTTTCTGATGGTTTCCGTGTGCTCGCAACAATTTTTCAAATTTTCCGGCATTATAAACCCTTTGTATTCTTTAGTTTTTTATCTTTTCTTTTTGTTGTGGCGAGTTTAATGGCTTCTATTCCTGTGTTTGAAGATTGGCTGAAGTATCAGCATATTTATCATGTGCCATTGGCCATTTTATCTGCAGGTTTGGGTATAGTAGCAATGCTATTGGTAGGTGTTGGTTTGATATTAGATGCAATTAGTCACCACCAAAAGTTTGATTTTGAGCATAAGCTTATCAATGATTAAGTGGCTGTGGAATTCTCAATTTGCTATGTTTGCCTGTGTGGGTGCCGTTGGTTTTGTGGTTGACTACGTCGTCTTTTATTCGCTCTCTCTTTATGTTTCATATGTTCATGTAGTGCGGATTGTGGCATTTGGTGTGGCTTGTTTAGTGACGTGGTGGCTAAATGCCCGATTTACGTTTAAACAAAACAATACGTCAGTTAAAATTGTTACCTTACCTACGTATTTTCTAGCACAGTCTTTGGGCATGTTGATTAACTTTTCGACATTTTCAACACTTTTGTTTCTTATAAAAGTAAATGAGACGTCTATTTTTATTTCATTTATTGTCGGTTCACTTGTTGCAATGCTCTTTAATTTTTTCTTTGCCAAACATATTGCGTTTAAAAAAGTGATTAAAAATGACCACTTATTTTGAGCTTGTTAGCTTTTGACTCTTTCGAACACTACAAATTTACTTTAATCAAACTAACTGTAAATAACGCGGTTAAATCTTACACCTAAGGCCATCAACAAATTGGATTGCCATGATAATCAACATAATCAATACAACTATTTTTATCAGTATCAATCTCATTTTTTTGACTATTTTTTTATTTAGCTGTTATGGGTTGGGAATAATCATTTCAAAAAGAAGTTCTGTTTTATTTGGATTTGATGATATTTTTGCTCGTTGCTTAACAATTTCGTTAGGGATGGGTATTTTTATTGTGATTTGTCAATTATTAAGCATTTTGGGGTTGTTCAATGTACATTATCTTTTGCTGGTGATTTTTTTTGGATTGCTTATATGTGTCTTTTCATCGAAAGATAAGGCGAGTCATTTGTTAGCATCAATTGCAAAGCTCCTTCGTCAATTAAAAAGAGATGGTTTAATATTGAGCATTATCGTTTTGATGTTCGTACTATTGTTTATTAGCAGCCAATTCCCACCTTATAGATGGGATGAGGTCATGTACCACTTACCACATGCTAAAGAGTGGGCAAAGACTGGCTCGCTCACTATTAACCCTTGGATACGCTACCCGTATTTTCCATATAATTTTAACTTATTGTACGCGGCCAGCCTTGTTTTTGACAATGATATTCTGCCTCATCTCATTCATGCAAGTGCAGCAGGATTAACTATTATCGGCATTTATCGCTTAGGTTTTGCTTTCTTTGATAAATACACCGCACTTTTAGCAACTCTAATTTTTATATTTTCACTTAATAGACTTTACGCGAATGCTTATGTTGAGCTTGGCTTAACTATGTTCATTTTTTTTGGCTTTGTTTCTGTCTATTTTGGTTATCGGAAAAACCATATCATACTTATGTATATTGGTGCTTTTTTAATCGGTATTGCAGTAGGAATAAAATATCAAGCCGTGATTTATTTGCCGCTTCTAGCATTTCTATTTTTTGCATCCAAACTTTACACTAGACCTAAGCAGTTGATTTTTTGTGTACTTTTGTTTTCATTGCCTTGCGCTTATTGGTATGTACGCAACTACATTTTGGCAGGCAATCCTATTGAACCCTTAGCAGGATCCATTTTTGGTTATCACTCTTGGAACGCTACAGACATGGAAAATCAAATGGCTGACATTAGAAAGGTTACTGGATGGCCTAATGTTGCTTTGTGGCCAGCGTTGTTATTTTTAGTATTCTGCTCTAAACCGTTACAGGTTCCCATTAAAGCCATGAGTATATTTTGCATTTATGCCTGTGTAAGCTGGTATTTTACGTCACACTATGCTCGATATTTGATCCCAGCATTCCCTTTTTTGAGTATATTCTCAGCAAACTCCATATACAGTTTGTTGAAAAACAGCCGTCAACGCTTGAATATCAGGTACCAATTATGGTTAGATAACAAAGCAGAAAAAATAAAACAACTGACATCAGTTGTTATTTTATTGATGACATTGTTGTATTGTGGTCATCTTTTAAAAAACATACCTGGAACACAACAAGCACGTGATAGTTTTTTAAAAAATCGTATACATTCATATGAGATAGGTCTTTTCTTAAAAAAGCATCCTGAATATAGGTCAGTACAAATAGGTTTAGAGTCAGATGTGTATTATTTGCCACGGGGTACACTCGGAGAAGTATTTGGTCCATATCGCTACCAAGATTTTTTAAAACTCAGTACTCCAGAGCTTTCTAATAAAATAAAAGCATTACATGCAAACTCATTAATTTTATCGAACAAAAGAAACAGCCAATCAATTACTTCTCGATCTGATTTTAAAGATTATTTTAAGTTACTTTTAGATACGGGAGATGCTCAGCTGTATTTAGTTAAATGATGTCGACGTCCTCATGCAAGTAGAACGAACTTAGATAATGTGTATTAATCGTACATTGGCTCTTGGGGGGCAGGGGCGGCCTACCAGCTGAAAATGTAATATGAGTCAAACACATACCCTAATCATAGGCGCAGGCGCAGCAGGCATGATGGCTGCTGCTGTTGCTGGGCAGCGCGGCGCGTCAGTTTTGTTGATTGACCATTCATCTAAAATCGGTGAAAAAATCCGCATTTCGGGCGGTGGGCGCTGTAATTTCACGAATGTCGCGCTCGATGGTGGTGATGCGTCGAAGTATTTTATTTCACAGAATCCGCGTTTTGTGCGGCCTGCGTTGGCGCATTACACGGCCAAAGACTTCGTGCAGTTATTAAAAATGCATCGGGTGACGTTTCACGAGAAGCACAAAGGACAGTTGTTTTGCGATGATTCGGCTAATGATGTGATTGACGTGCTGCGTGCCGAGTGTGCGGCGGGCAAGGTTGAGTGGCGTACAAATTGCGCGGTGAAAAACATTCGATTGCTTAATGAAGACAGCGGCGCGCGCTTTGAGGTGGACACATCGACGGCGGGTGTGTGGCGTTGTCAGAACCTTATCATCGCGACGGGCGGTTTGAGCGTTCCTGCGATTGGCGCGACGGGTTTTGGCTATGAAGTGGCTAGGCAGTTTGGGCATACGGTGACTGAATTATCGCCGGGGTTGGTGCCTTTGACGTTTGGAAACTGGGCGCAGGACGGCTGGAATGCTTTGGCTGGCGTGGCGTTGCCTGTGCGCGTGAGTGCGGGCGAGGGCAAAAAAGCCATGGCGTTTGATGAGGATTTTCTGATTAGCCACAAGGGTTTGACAGGGCCTGCGATTTTGCAGATTTCTAATTACTGGCAGCAAGGCGAGTCGATTCGTGTGAATTTGTGTCCCGACGTGGATTTAGAAAAAGCTTTACGCCAAGGCAAAGTGGGCAGTCGCATGCAGCTCGATACTGCACTGACGCAGCTCGCCCCAAATTTACCCAAGCGATTGCTTCAGCACAGCTTCGAGCAAGCAGCGTTCGCGCCGTATGCAAAGCACAAGTGGGCGGATGTCTCGGATAAAGTGTTGCGTGAATTGGCCGCGAGTTTAAATGCATGGACACTCAAACCGAGCGGCACAGAAGGTTATAAAAAAGCAGAAGTGACGCGCGGTGGCGTCGCAGTCAAAGAAATCAATAATCAAACTATGGAATCGCGCTTACAAAAAGGTTTGTATTTCATCGGTGAAGTCATGGATGTGACGGGCTGGCTGGGTGGATATAATTTTCAGTGGGCGTGGGCGTCAGGTATGGCAGCGGGGATGGCGGTATCTGATAAACTTTAGCGTTGATTTGTACCATAGTCCTGTAAAATTTGAATCCGCAGCAGCTAAAATTGCTGCTTAAACTGTCCGTTGAAATGAGGGCTGATCAGAGGCTTGAGAGCATGTTACTCGGTAGTTGCAGCAGCAGAACAAGGAAGAGCAGCATGCCAATTTTGATGGCTAAACTGGGGGATTTTCATGGGTTTCTCCAAGGGTTAAGGGGATTGTGTGGTTTTGGTAGATGATGGATGTGTGCGGTGCATGTGGGCGTGTGAAGTGTTGGTGAAGCGTGGGGCTTTAAATCTGCTAAAAACGAACGGGCGTGTGGGTAATAGTCTGGTAATGGTTGTTTTAATCATGGCGCATCTGCCCATCCTTTGGTAAAATGCCCGTCTATATGAACCGCAGGAGACAGATGTGCGCATAACATTTTTAGACTTTGAGCAATCCATTGCGGATTTAGAAGGAAAAATTGAAGAGCTGCGCTTGGTGCAGAGCGACTCAGCCGTCGATATCTCTGAAGAAATCAGCAGATTAAAGAAAAAAAGCGACGAGTTGACCAAAGATATCTATAGTAAACTCTCGTCATGGCAAGTTTCTCAAGTCGCGCGTCACCCGCAGCGACCTTATACACAAGATTACGTGAACGAAATTTTCACCGATTTTCATGAGTTGCATGGTGACCGCTCGTATGCGGACGACTTGTCGATTGTCGGTGGCTTGGCGCGTTTTGATGGGCAAGCATGTATGGTGATTGGTCACCAAAAAGGCCGTGATACCAAAGAGCGTTCACTGCGTAACTTTGGTATGCCGCGTCCTGAGGGCTATCGTAAGGCACTGCGATTGATGAAAGTGGCGGAGAAGTTCAAGTTGCCTGTGTTTACTTTTGTCGATACGCCCGGTGCATATCCTGGGATTGGTGCTGAGGAGCGTGGTCAGTCTGAAGCGATTGGTCGCAATTTATTTGAAATGGCTAAGCTCAATGTGCCGATTATCACCACCATCATTGGTGAAGGCGGTTCTGGCGGTGCTTTGGCGATTGCGGTGGCGGACTGCGTGATGATGTTGCAATACTCAACCTACTCTGTGATTTCGCCCGAAGGTTGTGCCTCGATTTTGTGGAAAAGCGCGGACAAAGCCTCTGAAGCCGCTGAGGCTTTGGGTTTGACTGCGCCGCGCATCAAGCAGCTCGGCTTGATTGATAAAATCGTCAGTGAACCGATTGGTGGCGCACACCGCGATCCGAAACACATGGCGCAAATGCTCAAACGCTCGTTGGCCGACGCATTGATTGAAGCACAAAGCGTGTCGATTAAAGAGTTGCTCGAATTACGCATGAACCGACTCATGGATTATGGCAAATACGCTGAAAAATAATGTCGTTGAAGCAACAGACAAACGCGGTGACTGCGATGGCAGCACCGCGTTTTTACTGCGTGCTGTGGCTGATGTGATGCCTAATGGCGTTCTGGCGGTGGCGGTCAGTGGTGGTTTGGACTCAATGAGTCTTTTGCATGCCGTCGCCTGTGTGGCGCGTGAACGGAACGTTGGTGTGATGGCTTTTCATGTTCATCATGGTTTGCAAAGTGTGGCGGATGAATGGGTGGTTTTGGTGCGAGATACTTGTGCGCAGTTGGGGATTTCGTTCGACTTCCGTTATTTAAACCCGCGAGAGCGGGCTTCGGCACAAAGTATTGAGGATTGGGCGCGGCGAGGGCGTTATGAGGCATTGGCCGAGATGGCTAAAGTGCATGGCGTGTCGCAGGTTTGGTTGGCGCAGCACGAAGATGACCAAATCGAAACGTATCTCTTGCAAAAAGCGCGTGGTGCGGGGGTGCGTGGTTTGTCTGCGATGCCTGCATACTTTGAAAAACACGGGGTGTTGTGGCGACGACCTTGGCTGAACGTGACACGTGCTTGCATCTCGACTTATGCCAGTGAGGCAGGATTCGTCTATGCTCATGACCCATCAAATGACGATGTGCGTTTTGCACGCAATGCCTTACGTGCGACTTTGCGAGATATGCCCCTCACAGATGAGCAACGATTAAGTATTTTAAATGAGATTGCCCATGCCCAAGCGCAGCATGCGCATGAATCAGACTGGGCAATGGTGGTTCTAAAGAGTCAAGCTGTACCACATCGAGCGGAGATTGGCGAGCTGTCTCGTATGCGTGCATTCGATTCGTTGCGATACACGCCTGAACAAATCGCACTGCTGCTGCGCCAATGGTTTGCACAGTTGGGCTTGTCTATGCCCAGTAAAGCGTCTTTGAGCGAGCTAATCAAACAACTCACCAATACGAGAGAAGACGTCCAGATGTGCTGGCGGCATCCAGAGGATGTGGGCTTTGCCAAGTTTCAAGGCCATTGGTTGGCTGCACGGTTGTTGCCAGAAGGGCAATGGTTTTTGACGGACGAATTGGCGCAATGGGTTCAAGCGAACGGCTATGAGTTGCGTACCCGAATTGGCGGTGAGCGTGCACGGTTAAGCCTGAGCCGACCGCATAAGTCATTGAAAGACTTGTATCTCATGAGTGGTGTTGCACCGATGTTGCGGACTCAATTGCCGCTGATTTATGATGGTGAGCGACTGGTGCATGTGGTGGGGGTTGGCGATGTGAGATAAAAAATCCCGCTTAAAAAGCGGGATTTTTTATGTGAACCTCAGACAGCTTGTAAATCAATAACCGCTGCGTGAACGCTGTGGACGGCTGTTGCCACCGTTACCGCCATTGCTGGTGCGTTGCTGACCATCGTGGCTGCGTGGACGTTGGCTGCTTGGGCTGCCATCGGTTTTGCGACCATAAAAGCCGCGCTCTGCAGTTGCTGCGCCATTGTGGCTTTCGCGGCGTTGTGGGCGTTCGTTTTTAGCCCATGCAGGTGCAGCAGCATCCGCGCGGCGTGTTTGACCTGGGAAGCCATCGCGCACCGGACGTGATTCATTGGTGCGTTCGCTGTGGCTGCGTGGATTGCCGATGCCACTGCGACTGCCGGTATTGCCACCGCCATTGCCGTAGCTGCGTTGTTCGCCACGATAGCCGCCACTTGCATTGGATGGGCCGTAGCCGCGGCTTGAGCCGTTGCGATTGCCACCACGTGGCTTACTGGCGCGAGCGTAGTCTTCGGGTTTGTTTTGTGGTTCTAAACCTTCGATGACTTTCGGGATGAATTTTTGTTTGGTGTAAAACTCGACTTCACGCAAACGGCGACCATCAGAGAACTGAGCAAAGGTAATCGCTGTACCATTGCGACCCGCACGACCTGTACGACCAATGCGATGCACGTAGTCCTCGGCTTTCATTGGTAAACCGAAGTTGAATACGTGGGTGATCGTCGGAACGTCAATCCCACGAGCCGCAACGTCAGTGGCCACGAGAATTTTGGTGCGACCTTTGCGCAGGGCATCCAAACGGCGGTTACGCACGTTTTGTGGCATACCACCGTGCAGTGCTGCGGCGAGATAGCCTTGTTTTTCAAGCTCAGCGGCCAGACGTTCTGCATCGATTTGCGTGTTGGAAAAAATCACCGCTTGGTCGAGCGATTCGTCTTTGAGCCAGTGCGCGAGCAATTGGTTTTGGTGATGCGAGTTGTCAACCCAGTGCAGATGCTGGGTGATGTTGGTGTGTTTTTCGGTTGCGCTGTCGATGGTAACGCGCTGAGGATTGCTCATGAGGTCAGCTGCCAAGCGTGTTTCACGTGGGGTGAATGTGGCTGAGAACATGAGGGTTTGTTCGCGGTTGCTGCATTTGCCAGCGATGGCTTGAATTTCTTCTGAAAAACCAAAGTCAAGCATGCGATCCGCTTCATCGAGTGTGAGTAATTCAACTTGTGACAAATCAATCGCGCCTGATTGCGCTAAATCGAGCAAACGACCTGGGGTGGCGACGATGAGTTGTGCGCCATTGATGTTTTTGCGTTGAACGTAGTATGATGCGCCGCCCGTGACCGTGGCAATACGCACACCTTTAGCGCCTTTAACGAGGTTGATGGCATCGTTGGCGACTTGTTGGGCGAGTTCACGTGTGGGGCACAGAACGAGTGTCCAAGGTGCGGTCGGTGATTGCTTGATTTGCTCGGCTTTCTTTTGGAAAACGAGTTCGAGCATTGGTAGGAGGAATGCTGCAGTTTTGCCGCTGCCTGTTTGACTACTGACAATCCAGTCGCCGCCTTCGAGTGCTTTTGGCACGAGTGCTGCTTGGACTGGCGTGGCGTCAGAAAACCCGAGTTGTTCGAGCGCGACTAATAATTGGGGGTTCAACCCCATTTTAACGAATGATGTGGTCATGATGTACCTAATGGTGGATGAGCGGTTGGCTCATCGTTTAAAAAAGACAACGCGGGTTTAAAAACCTACGTGGTCATCGAGACCATCAAGCAATTGTAATGACAACACATTAAAGCGATGAAATATGACTGGCTGCATGTATCGAGCCAGTGGGAAGAAAAAAATCATTTGAAAGGGGCTGATGTTGCTTGCGCCCTGAAAAGAGTCAACGACTGATTTCTAATTATTGTTGATGGCAGACCGCGATTATAACTGGGTTTTGTCATAAATGCCCGATTTATTTCTGTGAATCAACGTAAACCGTACATAAATTGTTGTGCAATGCGGCTTTTTAACCACGGCTGTGCATTAATGACCGAAAAAGCCAAGCTGCGGACGTGTGACAAACCAAAGTCAACGGTGAAGCCCCTTGCCATGCCATCGGTGATGGCGGTGGTGAGACGGCGGTCATGTTGTCGATGGTGACTCAGACTGATTAAAGCCTGTGCGGTACTGCTGGCATTGTTAAGTCGATGGTTTAATTCGTACGCATCACGCAGCCCGAGATTGAACCCTTGCCCCGCAACGGGGTGTAGCGTTTGTGCTGCATTGCCGATGCTGCATTGATAAGGGCTGTTGTGGTGGTTTTGGCGCAAACCGAGTGCGAACGCATGGCGAGATTCTGCGTGAATGATTGACCCCGTGAGATGAGCGATTTGCTGATTGATTTGAGTGAGAAATGCCGCTTCGTCAAGGGATTGAGTATGCCGCGCTTCTTGGGTGGGTAAACACCACACCAAATTGAAGTGAAGTCCGTCGGCACTGGTGGGCAATAAAGCACAAGGGCCATTCGGTGTGAAACGTTCCCACGCCCATGCGGGTTTTGGCTTGGCCAGTTGGACATTGCTGACGATGGCGGATTGTCGATAATCACGGACGCGATGTGTTGCGTTTGGCTCAAACAAACCGCCTTCGGCGTGAACGGCATACGGCGCGTTGATGCTGTGAGTCAGTTGAGAAGCGTCAGAAAGCTGCAACTGAATGTGCTCGTTGACCTGAGTGCAGGCAAGCACCTGAATGGGGCGAACCATCTGAATCTGCGGGTGCTGAGCAACCAGTGCATTGAGCTGCGCCAACAAATCTGCATAGCGCACCACAACCCCGAGCTGCGGTACTTGTTCGATATGGCGGTGTAGTTGAGTATGCCCCCAAGCGCCTTGCTCGCTAATGTGGATGTGGTGAATTGGGGCGTGTGTGAGTCGTGATAAAGGCAATCCAAGCGACTCCAACAGAGCAACGCTGCCCTGTGATAGTGCCAAGCTGCGTTTGTCGGTGTGTGTTGGCGGGTATGGTTGTTTGTCCAAGACCAAAACAGGTGCATTGGCACGTGCACGCATGATTGCAAACGCTAAGCCAACGGGACCTGCGCCAATGATGACGGGGATGTTTTCGGTGAGCGACATGTCAACCTTTCATGAGATGCTCAATGTCTGCGACGGTGACAGGCACATCTCGAGTGGTGAGCTCGCACCCGCTGTCGGTGACTATCGCGTCGTCTTCAATGCGGATGCCAATATTCCAGTATTGTTCAGGAATGTGTTTGGCAGGGCGTATGTAAAGCCCTGGTTCAATCGTCAAGACCATACCTGATTGTAGTGTGCGCCAAATCGGTTGTTGGCTTTCGGTTTGCCCCTCGCTGTAAGCGCCCACATCATGAACGTCCAAGCCAATCCAGTGGCTGGTTCGGTGCATGTAAAACTCGCGGTAGGCGCCACTTGCAATGACGTCTTCACGTGTGCCGACCTGCTGTTTATCGAGCAGTTTCAAATCGAGCATGCCGTCAACCAATACCTCAAGTGCCGCATCGTGTGGTGCCATGAAGTTGGCACCAGCACGAGTGGCGGCGATGGCCGCATTCTGTGCGGTCAATACCACTTCGTACACAGCTTTTTGTGCAGTCGAAAAACGACCTTTCACAGGAAAGGTTCGTGTGATGTCTCCTGCATAAAAACCGTATTCTGCACCAGCGTCAATCAGGCACAGGTCGCCATCGTTCAATACCGAATGACCCGCACGATAGTGCAGCACACAGGCATTTGCACCTGCAGCGACAATGCTGCTGTAAGCGGCATGTTGTGCTCCGTCTTTGGCAAAACTGTAGAGGATTTCAGCTTCTAAATCTGTTTCACGTAAACCTGCACGGCAGGCTTGCATGGCACGCACATGGCCTTGAGCAGAAATGCGGCCTGCTGCGTGTAGCCATGCTGTTTCAGTGGCGTCTTTAACCAAGCGTGCCTCATGAATCAGTGCATCGATGTCGTGCCATTGCGTTGGTGCTGTTGCGCCACTTCGTGTAGCTGCCCGTGATTGATTTAAGGCTTGCGTAATGATGGCATCTAATGGTGTGTTTTGTGCTAGTGGGGCGAAGATGCGGGTTTGATGATTGAGTAAGGTTGGCAGGATTTGATTGAGCTGATCGATGGCATGACACGCATCCATGGCGAATACTTTTTGAGCCGCTTCAGGACCATAGCGATAACCATCCCATATTTCTCGTTCAATGTTTTTTTCACGGCAAAATAAAATACTTTGCGTTTTACTTGCTGTGACAGACAGAACCAATACAGCCTCAGGCTCACAAAAACCTGTCAAATAATAAAACGAACTCGCAGGGCGAAAATCGTGGTGTGCATCACCATTGCGCAGCGTCTCAGCTGCGGTTGGAATAATTGCCACACCGCCACCCGCTGCACTGATTTTCTTAATTAATTCATCGCGACGGTTTATAAATGGCTGAGGGTTGAATGCTTGTAGGTGTAAGGGCGTTGTGTGCATGGTTGGCTATTTCTGAGATGTGTTTAGGTTCGACATTGCAGCTCGTTTTGTACTTTTTTCGGCAGGGATAGGCAGACCAAATTGTAAGATGCCCTCAGCCAATCTTTGACCATATCATCTGATACCGTATCATCAAGGGTGATGGTGTTCCAATGTTTTTTGTTCATATGGTAGCCAGGTGTTACGGTTGTGTATTGTGCGCGTAGGTCAATTGCGAGATTGGGTTCACATTTTAGGTTCATTGATAAAGGTTCGCCTTGCCATGCCAATAAACCAAACATTTTTCCCGCTACTTTGTAAACGAGCACTTCTGGACCAAATGGCATATCCTCAATCGCTGCTGGCATGGAAAGAAAAAATGCACGCCAATCTTCGATGCCCATAGTGTTATTTTTTGTCATCACTGCGCTCCTCATCGTCAAGTATGGTGCGTCCTTGTTTATCGAGTTTGTCAAACTGATCAGAGTTGACAGCCCACCACAAACCGTAAATCACAAAAAATATCAGAATCACGCTCAATGGAATGAGCAAAAATAAAATATCCATGCGATGTTTAATCCAAAAATTTAATTGGTCGCAGCACGCGCAACGCATTGCCCACCACAATCAGTGAGCTAACTGCCATGCCAATACTTGCAGCGAGTGGTGTCACATTGTTTGTGACCGCAAGCGGTATGGCAATCGCGTTGTATAAAACGGCCCATGCGAGATTTTGCCACATCAGGCGGCGCGTGCGTTGAGTAATAACATGCATGGCGTAGACGTCGTTTAAATTACCTGATTGGACGATGAAGTCGGCCTGCATTTGTGTGAGGCTACTGCCATGTCCCATGGCGATGGCGATGTCGGCTTGTTGCAGTACGGGAGCGTCGTTGATGCCGTCCCCTGTCATGGCGACGATGTGGCCTTGCTTTTGAAGATTTTTGATGCGGACAAGCTTGTCAAGTGGCGTACTGTTGGCGTAGATGACTTCAATTCCAATGCTTTTTGCGAAAGGCTGCACCACGTCGCTTTTATCGCCGCTGATGAGAATGACGTCATTGCTTTTTTGTAGTGCTTGTATCAATGGTTTGGCGTGCAAACGTGTTTGATCAGATAAAATAAACCATGCAATCGGTGCGCCGTCATCAAGGGCGAGTAGTGCGACACTGCGTCCACTCGCTTGTGGAATGTCAGACACATCTGCACTGGCAAACTGCGGTTTTCCCAGTCGATAACGATGCCCATTAATCGTACCCGTAACACCTTGTCCCACATGCAGCACCATTTCCGAGACGTCATCGACTCGTTCGGGGATTTGCTTGGCTTGCAGTGCTTTACGCAGTGCAAGAGCTATGGGGTGCCTTGATGCGTTCTCTAATGTGGCTGCGATTTGAAGTGCTTCGTCATCACTCCAATCGTCTTGTGTGGCGGCCTCTGTGAGCACGATGCGTTCTAAGGTTTGGACATCCTCGGTCAGAGTGCCGGTTTTATCAAAAGCATAGGTGGTGACTTTGGATAGCTTTTCTAAAGCCTCTGGCTTGATGGCCAGTACATGATGTCGGGCTAATGCACTGGCTGCCGCAGTCATGACCGTCGGGATGGCCAATGCCAAAGCGCAAGGGCAGGTGATGATGAGTATTGAGATGACAACGGGTAGTACACGTGAGGCATCGACCAAATACCAATATTCGGCAGCAATTACACACACAGCGACCAGTCCGTATAAAAAGTAGCGTGATACTTGCTCTGCGACTTGCATTAGCTCAGGCTTGTGCATCGCTGATTGCTGAGCCAGTCTCTCTATAGCGTCCAATTCGCTCGCGCCACGTTCTGCTGTCACCCGTGCATAGACGCCCTGTTCGACATTGGTTGAGCCTGCCAACAGCGTGTCGCCCTCGGATTTATTGATGGGGGCGGATTCACCTGTCAACAATGCTTGTGAGCAGGCTGTGCGACCCTCAATTACCACTGAGTCTGCAGGCACGGTTTCGCCACTGGCGATGAACACCACATCACCGACGTAAAGTTCATGTGCGGGTATGAGTGCGACGCTTTTGTCCTGTGGGTAGTTACGGATTTTTTCGGCGAATCGCTGAGTGTGCGTGAGTACTTCGGTTAAGTAGGCTGAGGCTTTTGTGAGTGCTTTGAGTTGAATGTAGCGCGATAGTAACAACAGCGTGACAAACATGGTGATGGAGTCAAAGTAGACGTGCCCCGACTGTGTTAATGTCGCATAAACGCTGGCGATGAATGCGGCTATCAGCGCAAAAGACACCGGGGTGTCCATGCCCAGTCGCTTTAAGCGAAGCTCCGCCCATGCTCCTTTAAATATCGGTGTGGCGCAGAAAAACATGACGGGCAGGGTCATCACGAGATTCGCCCATTTGAGTAAACTGATGATTTGCCCATCCATTTCGTGTTCGCTGTTGGTATAAAACGGGTACATGTACATCATGCTTTGCATCAACATGAGTAGAGCGACCAGCAGGCGAAGCAGTTCACGCTTAATTTGTTTTTTTTCTGATTCTGAAGTCTGTGACTGTTGTTCTGGGTAAGCGTGATAACCGAGTTTTTCGATGCGCTCAATCAAAGATTGCGCGGATGTTCTGCTCGGATCAATTTGGATGAAAGCACGGCGCAGCGTATAGTTCGCGGAAATGCTGTGAATGCCATCAACGGTTTTTAAGTCCTGCTCAATCAAATCCGTACAGGCCACGCAGGCGACACCTGCCAAGCGCAAACGGATGTCCAGCAAACGGTTTTCAGAAAGAGTTTGGCTCATGGGTACTTATTCGTTGTTGTTGACGAGGAAATTGGATAAGCGCACAAAATCTGCTACGGACAACTCTTCGGCACGAGCGGTTGGCTTAATATCGCAAGCTTCTAACTGGACCAAACTGACAACGCCTGATAACGTGTTGCGCAGCATTTTTCGCCGTTGTGAGAAAGCTTGAGCCACCAATTTTGATAAATGGGCTTCGTCTGTTGCTTGTAGTTGAGACACAGGTCGTGGGTACATGCGCACCACAGCTGATGTGACTTTGGGTGCTGGAATAAATGCATGTGGCGGCACGTCGAATAAATGCTCCATCTCGTATCGGTATTGCAGCATGACTGATAGGCGTCCATAGGCTTTTTCAGAAGGGGCAGCCACCATGCGCTCAATGACTTCTTTTTGCAGCATAAAGACTTGCACATCGATGTTGGGTGTGAAATCAGCCAAATGAAAAAGCAGTGGGCTGGAAATGTTGTAGGGTAAATTGCCAACGACTTTGCGTGGTTTTTTTTCGGGGTCAACGCTAAGGAAGTCAAATTTCAAAGCGTCTTGGCTGTGGATGGTGAGCTGTGTGTTTGAAAATTGGTTTTGCAAACGTGTGACTAAGTCTCTATCCAGCTCCACCGCGTGCATGTGGCTGATGCGTTCGAGCAGCGGCTCAGTTAATGCTGCCAAACCTGGACCGATTTCAATCAAACAATCACCATCGCGCGGATCAATCGCGTTGACGATGTTGGCGATGACGCCGCCGTCTTGTAAAAAGTTTTGACCGAAACGCTTGCGCGCGATGTGTTGACTCATAAAGGCTTTCGTTCAAGAAACACGAGCTAAAGCGGTGTTTCTCTAAAAGTTTGTTTGAATAGTAATGCGTAAAATATGATGCTTACCCAAGCAATGGCTCGTTAGCGAGTTTTTCAAAAATTGGGCGACTTGTTTTTACATCTTTGTAGAGTTTTTCTGGCTAATCATCATGTCGTGTGCGGCTTGGATGGCCGCAAACATGCTGCCTGCATCAGCAACATATTGACCTGCCAAATCCAGTGCTGTTCCGTGATCGACTGATGTGCGAATAATGGGCAAGCCCAAAGTAATATTGATGCCATGACCGAAGCTTGCGTACTTGAGCACGGGCAAGCCTTGGTCATGATACATTGCTAAAACTGCATCGGCATCATTCAAATAGCGTGGTTGAAACAGGGTGTCGGCAGGATATGGTCCTCTTACATCATAGCCGGCTTGGACAAACGATGCCAATACAGGCACTATCACATCAATTTCCTCACGTCCCATGTGCCCACCTTCCCCCGCATGAGGGTTCAGCCCTGTGACCAACAATCTTGGTTTCGCAATACCAAATTTATGAGTCAGGTCTTTTAATATAACCTCGATGGTGGTGCGCAGAGAGCCTGCCGTGATGGCGGCGGGCACCTCGGCCAATGGTAAATGTGTGGTTGCCAGTGCCACACGCAAACCGCCACCTGCCAGCATCATGACGACTTGTTTTGTATTGGTTTGTGCGGCCAGATATTCGGTGTGTCCCATGAATTTTTCGTGCACATTGGGGGATTCATTAATGATGCTTTTTTGCACAGGCGCTGTCACCATCGCGGCATAGTCACCTCTTTGAATGCCAGCGATGGCTTCATCGAGTAGCTGCAGTACATACGGGGCATTTGCAACGTTGAGCACACCAGCTTGCACGGGTTGGTGCAGTGGCACATGGCACACACGAAATGTAGGGGCATCTAAAGGCGAGGAAGAAGGGGCAGGATTCTCTGTGAAGAACATGGTGAGCCCCATGTCAGCGGCTGTCTGGCGCAACACTGAAATATCAGAGATGAACAACAAAGGCGCGTCATCTGTATGGCCTGCCTGATGCCATTGAAGTGCTGCTCGTAAGGATACTTCTACCCCGATTCCTGCTGGCTCACCTGTAGTGATGGCGATATGAGGGGGGGCGGATATTTTGTTGTGTGTCATGCGGCTATTTTACCATCAAGCGGGTTCCTCAGCGAAAGCCATCATGGTTTTGAGATAAAAAAACCGCCATACACAAATGGCGGTTTGATGGGCATATGTCTGTTGAGACTTGTGATACGTCGTTTGTTCGTTATTTGATGACAATCGATGATTTGTTGCGTTCAAGCGTCTCTTTAATCCAAGCATCTTGCGCGCTATCAATTTTGCTTTGTTTGATGAGTTCACGAACGTATTTGCGGCGAGCAATGGCGTCAACTGGTTTGTCTTTGCGCTCGGTCACGTTGAATAGATACAGGCCGTTACTGGTTTTTACAACGTTGCCAGCGCTACCCAAAGTTTGAGTTTGCAATGCCTTGAGAATCGCAGGGTTCATGCTCTCATCTGTTAAAAAAGTCTCATAAGGCTTTTCGCTGCCTTTTCGCTCGGTCATAGCTGCTGCAACAGTGGCAAAGTCTTCGCCTTTGTTCAAACGGGCTTTAGCGGCATTGATTTTTGCTTGAGATTTTGGACCAACACCGTCAATGTATAAGTGACTGGCCACAGCGACGGGCTGGGTCTCTGGTGCGCCTTCGAGCATTTTGTCGATTTCGGCTTCACTAACTTGGATTTTGTTGTCGACTTCGCGTTCGAGCAGACGGGCAACAGTCATTTCGTATCTCATGTCTCGTACGAAGCCATCCCAGCCTTTTTGACCATCGATGCTGATAATGCGGGCTTTAAATGCCTCTGTGTTTTGAGCACCATTGCTTTTTGCGACGGCTTCAATTTGCTTGTCTAAGTCGTTTTGGCTCAAGGTGATACCCGTGATTTTTGCTTGATTCATTAAGACGCGGTCTTGTAACACTTCGTTGAGTGCTGCTGCTTGAAATTCTGCTGCTGTTGGCTTTTTGCTGTTTTTTAATTCGGCAGGTGCTTTGGGGTCTGCTTTGACTTGTTTTGCTTCCAAGTCCCAGATGCGGGCGTTAAGAGCTGCTTTGTCGCTAACTTCACGCTGTGTGACGGGTTCACCCGAAACGACGGCAACCACCTTGTCAACGGCCACTTGCGCGAAAGCGAAAGTTGGTGTGATTAATGCAACCAGTAAAAGACGTTTTAACAATTGGCTCATGTTTTGATTCCTTTAATTTAAATGTAGGTGGTTCACCCGTCTAACGTACTCTAAACCATTAATACGCAGGTGCTGATTTCGTTGACCGATTTCGAGCATGAGCACCGACTGTAAAAACATTTTGTGCAGTCATTATGGACTATCGGTCATTCTGCCTGGGCTGCGTTGTGCTTGGTTCGTCTATAAATCGGGCGGGCTGGTAGCCTGTGATGTTTTCATTTAGCAAATCAGTTGGGTTGTTGCCCAATCCCGCAAAACCTTTTAATTCAAGCTGCATGTAGTATGAATTGTTGTAGCGACCATTACCATTCACAGAGCGTTTCACAACAGCGCTCCATACCCAGCAGTCTTTGGCGTATTCCCAGCCAACGATTGCATCAGACAGCTTATGCGCTTGTAAATCATAATTGACTTTCGCGACACCGTAGAGATTCGGCGAAATCCATTTGACAGGCCATTGGGCTGATGCGTACACCGTGTGTGTTGGCACATCAGTGATCTGGTTGCGTCTATAGCCGGCGTTGATGACCTTACGCGCTTCAGGTTGCCAGCGAATGGCTGCGTCAGTGCGCACCAATCGATTGCTGTCAAAGTTATACTGGCCAGAGGCATCCATCCAAATGTTTTTAGCCATTTTGCCAGATGTGGAGACGAGCAGGTCTGATTGTCGTTGCGTATTGATTTGACCGTTGGGTAAAGTGACGCGTTGATCTGTGAAGTAATGGCGCTGTGCCACGGTGGCTTGAAACAACTCCTCACCCGTTGAGTCAGACAACACGCGGCTTGTGATGCCGCTGGTTAATTGATTGGCCTCGGAGATACGGTCACGGCCTGTGAAAATATTTTCACCATAAATACGTGACATGTCAAAATCGGCCAAAGCAGAATCAAAGTTCCAAATTTGACTTTGATCTTTGTATGGGACACGCAAATAATACAGACGCGGTTCTAAGGTTTGTATGGCGGATTGTCCCAACCACTTCAAACCCTCGCGTTCAAAAATTAAGCCAGAATCAAGGCTGATGATGGGTAGGACACGACTTGCTGTTTTATCGTAACTGTTTGTTGGTACATAGCTTAAGTCGTATTTGGTGGCATATATCCCGACTTTGGGCGTGATGAACCAACCTGCTCGACGCATCTCGTAGCGTAAACTTGGGTAGACCACATGTCGCCACCCTTGTGCGCGCGAGACTTGGTCACGGTGTGTGAAGCGAGTGCTTTCAGCATCCAATGAGGCAACCAACGAGCCCCAACGCTCAGAGCCTGTTAAGGACAGCTGAGGCTTGAAGTCGTAAGGGGTGTCAACGCTGTTGCTCGCGTTTTGTAGTACCTGATTGGTCTTGTAACGCACTTTAGCCTGCCAACGGCCTAAGTTGTATTGCAACGCGTACTCACTGCTTAAAACCCGTTCAAACGAGTCCAGTCCGCGGGTGTCAAAGTCGTCAATATAGTCGTTGTCGGACGCTTTTTGTGCATCAATGCTGGCTATCCACCATCCTTTGCCGAGCTGTCCTGTGCTGACGTGTGTTGCGCGCCAGTAGTAGCGATCCTCACCATTGTACTTTTTGTCATCCAATACATAATTGCCGTATAGCGAACCTGCGCCGTATTTCTTGGCTTGATAGCGATATTCTGCACCCAGTTTTGCGCCACGGTCGGTCATGACACCCGGGTAAACGGTTAAGTCATAATTGGGCGCGAGGTTGAAATAATAAGGGACAGTTAAATCAGCACCTGTGCTGGTGCTCACGCCTAAGCTGGGTACTAAGAAACCAGAGCGGCGCGCATTACCCAGAGGAAATTGAATGTAGGGCGTTGCCAGAATCGGTACTTTTTTGAACATCAAAACAGATGAAGCGCCTTCGCCAATGTCTTTGTCCTGATCAATCAACATGGCCTTGCTTTTGAGATACCAGTCTGGATTGTTACCCACACAGGTGGTGTAGTAGGCTTCGCGCATGAGAGCGCGTCTGCTGGACAAGACATCCAGTGATTCTGCTGTGCCGCGACCATTGGTCGAGGCGATGTTGTATTGAGCGGGAGAGGCGCGTCCTGTCTCGGTTGAAAGGTTAAAGTTGATTTTATCGCCTTTGACCAAATCCCCATTTTTGTTGCGAAGGACTGCATTGCCTGTGGAAGTGACGTCCTCCGATGAGTAGACGTACTCGATTTGGTCACCCTGCAAACGCATTTCGTCGCGTACGACGCAAGACTTACCTCTGAGCGTGATGATGTCGTTCATCACGCCACGCAGTGTGTCTGATTGTGCGACGGTGGTGCCGATGGTTTGTTTTCTCAACTCGGCCGCATCCATATCTGAACAGTAAGGCAGGTTGTTTGCTTGCTCATTGGGGAATTGAATCTTTGATGTGGCTTTATCCTGAGAGGTAGATTGGCTTGCGGCTGATGTGGTTGTTTGTGAAGATGTTTTGGGATCTTGCTTGGCTGTGTCAATGCTCACCTGTGCATAAGCATCCATTGCGCCTACCACACCAAATAACAACACGAGCGCGCGCCGAACGCCGCGAACGAGTGGTTTGAGTGGGAATGTAAAAGAATGAGTGTCAGTCATGTAGCCATTGATTTTGAGCCATCATATCCTTGATATTCCAGTGATATGGCGGTTTTATTCGGGTAAAATGCCAGCTTTGCCATGTTTGGCTGTACTCTGTGCATACAATTCGTGGCATTGTACCTGATTCTGTTGTGTGGGTTATCACAAACCTTGTGTGAAACGCTGACTCTCTTATTTGTTAAATTGACCTTAAAACCCTATTAAAACCATGAGCCAAAATTCTTTACCCAATGACGATCGTGTCACCCTCATGCGTGACTGGTTACGCACTTTGCCTGCTGACTTGGCGATTGAGCATGACAGCTTATCTGTCGCGTCTGCTGATGCGAGCTTTCGCCGATATTTCCGTGTGCAAACGGTTCATGAGCCACTGATTGTGATGGACGCTCCGCCGTCGCATGAGGACTGCAAGCCTTTTATCCATGTCGCTCAGTTGTTTGGGCAGGCGGGTGTGAGTGTGCCGCGCATTCTCGCACAGGATTTACATTTGGGGTTTTTGTTGCTCTCTGATTTGGGCAATACAACGTATTTGTCTGCGTTGCAAAGTGACCCAGATTCTGCCAAGTCGTTGTATCAGGACGCCCTGTCCGCGTTGATCAAAATCCAAAAAAACAGTACGCCGAATGATTTGCCTGTCTACGACCGTGAGCGCTTGCTCAACGAAATGCTGTTGTTTCCCCAATGGTATCTCGGTGTGCATCACCAATACACGTTGAGCGACGCGCAAACAGCGCAACTCACGCAGGTATTTAATGTGCTGCTGGACAATAGTTTGGCACAAACCCAAGTTTGGGTGCATCGAGATTACCACTGTCGCAATCTGATGGTGGTCGCGCAGGGCAACCCTGGGATTCTGGACTTTCAGGACGCGGTGTATGGCCCGATGACTTATGATTTGGTGTCTTTGTTGCGTGATGCTTATATTGAGTGGGATGAGGCGCAGCAAATTGACTGGTTGGCTCGTTACTGGGAGGCGGCGCGTTCGGCTGGGTTGAGTGTGCCAAAAGAATTCGATGTCTTTTATCGGGATTTTGAGTTTATGGGGTTGCAGCGTCACCTCAAAGTCTTGGGGATTTTTGCTCGTCTGTATCACCGTGACGGCAAATCAGGTTATCTCAAAGATCTGCCCTTGGTGCTCAAATACACCCGTCAAGTCGCGGCACGTTACCGAGAATTTGGCCACTTACTCAAATTGCTTGATGAGGTGGCTGCACAAAATGGCAGCGAAACCACTCAAGTCGGTTACACGTTTTAAGTAAATGCGGAAAAAGTAAAAACCTACTTTTCCGTGCTTAAGTTTAGAAATTTTTTCAGGGAAACTCTGAAAAATTTTGTAACAAAATCAATGAAATGGGCGAAATGGGGTTTTTAGGAAATACAAATTTTTTGTTGGGTTTTCTAAATTTAGACTTGTTCCGCACTTCCTTAATCTTTTAGAGGTTCACTATGTTACAAGTCGCCATGATATTTGCCGCAGGACGCGGTGAGCGCATGCGCCCACTCACAGACACCACCCCTAAGCCTTTGCTTCAAGTGGCGGGTAAGTCATTAATCGTTTGGCAAATTGAAGCGATTGCTCGTGCAGGTATTAAGCACATTGTCATTAATCACGCTTGGTTGGGCGCCAATATTGAGCGCGAGTTGGGTGATGGCGCGGCACTCGGTGTGACGTTACATTACTCTGCGGAAGGGAAGGCTCTCGAGACGGCGGGTGGTATTGTTAAGGCTTTGCCATTGTTGCAGCCTCACAGTGAATCGCCTATTTTTTTGGCAGTCAGTGGCGATATTTACACTGATTACAATTACGCAGGTTTGCACGCGAAAGCGTCAGAAATGGCACGCGCTGAGTCGCCGCAGATGCATTTGGTGATGGTGGACAATCCTAATTTTCACCCGAATGGTGATTTTGTGCTCTCCGAAGGACGGTTGTCCCCACAACACTCATCGGGTCAATCACTCACCTTTGGTAACATTGGCTTGTATGACATGCGTCAATTTGCCCATTTGCCGTTGGGCGAAAAAATTCCCATGAGCCCTTATTACCGCCATTCGATAGAGCATGGTTTGGCTTCGGGCGAGTATTTCACAGGTGTATGGGAGAACGTCGGTACACCTGAGCAGCTGAGTGAGTTGAATGAGCGATTGGCAAAATACGCTTGAAATCAAACAAAACACCACCGTTTGATGTGTTGCGCAAACATTGCACACAAAAGCACTGTAGAATGGGGCTGTCAGTATTTTCGATTAACCCATACACAAGGAGTCAATCATGGGCATTTTAGATTCAATCAAAGACCTCGCGAACAAAGCGGTGGATGCTGTACAAGATGCGGCAGCAGACGCTAAGCAAACTTATGACGAGCACGGCGGTATTTCTGGCATCGTTGATAAAGCGGGTGAAGAACTCTCTGAACTCGGTGATAAAGTGGCAGACGTTGCCAGCGACGCCGCTGAAAAAGTGAAAACCACTGCCTCAGCCGCTGTGGACTCAGCCCAGGAACTTGCTGCCAAAGCGGGTGAAGAGCTGTCTGAGTTGGCACAAAATGCTAAAGATGCAGCCTCAGAAGCCATTGACAAAGTCAAAGGTGATGACGAAGCGCCAAAAGCGTAAGCATTGCTGCATCATTTGAAAAACCGCTCATTTAGATGAGCGGTTTTTTATTGTCAGATGATTCTCTCAAAAAAATGATTCTTTCCACTCACCATAGGTTATTTCTTTAACTTGGCTGGGTATAGGAGCGTCCCACAGCATCTTAGGTTCAGCAGAGATTATTTTTGATGTCTGTTTAAAGTGCAAAGGTTTTTTAATTGTTGTGTCAAACTTCAAAATTGATTCAACAGATACTTTTGCATGAAAACTCTTCATTTTTTTGTCCCAGTTTTCTGTAGAAAAGCCTTTTAACTCAGATAGGAAGGTCTTTATGAGTTGCTCGGATGTTATATCGTATTCATATTGTGTCTCTATGGTCAATATGTTGCCACTTACGGTTACTTTGTTTGGTAGGAGGATATTGGTTTCATCTCGTGTTGTTATCGTAATTACACTGTTTCCTCCTCGTTCTCTTGTATTTTTATCTAGCTTTGAAATAATGCAACCTTGCATATCCCAGTCTAAACGATCTTTTTTTCGTAAATATTCCTTAGCAGCTCTTTTTCTTTTTGGGACATACCCTTAGAAATAGAGTCAACAAAACCTATGTCAATACTGCCATAAGAACAGCCATCGTTATCAAAGTAGACAGTTGTACTAAATGGAATAAATGTTGGATCACCTGGTTTGTTTGGCTGGATATGTAAAATTTTGCTCATCATGGAGCCATTGTCGGAAGATAAGATTGCAACCATATATTTTGACTGTCGCTCTTTTCCATCTATAACCTCACGCTCAGTTACAACAGAACTGATTCTTGATTTAAATGGCTGCGGTGATTGATTTGTTCCGTTTAAGTCTTTGGCATATACTGCTGCAGTAAGAGCTGCGCCAGAAAACAAAAGAAATGATGCGATTTTAAGGATGTTTTGTACTTTCATTTTATTCACTTTTAGTTGGTCACTTAAGCCTATTTTAACCAAATAAACTGTAATGAGATTTGCTCAGGTACTATGTTATCAAACAATTTAAACCATGTTTCCATTATCGGCGCAGGTCCTGCGGGATTGATGGCGGCGGATGTGTTGTCTGCAGCAGGTGTTCGTGTGTCTGTGTTTGAGGCCAAACCTTCTGTGGGACGTAAGTTTTTGATGGCGGGTAAAGGGGGCTTGAATATCACCCACAGTGAGAACCTCAATGACTTCATTGGCCGATATGATCAGTCTGAGTGGCTTGCGCCGATGCTGCGTGCGTTTGATGCAGAAGCGATTCGACAGTGGATGGCTGGTTTGGGCGTTGCGTCGTTCATCGGAACGTCTGGGCGGGTGTTTCCCACTGAGATGAAGGCGGCGCCACTGTTGCGTCATTGGTTGGCTGAGTTGAAAAAAAGAGGTGTTCGGGTGCATTGCCGTCATTATTGGCAGGGGTTTTCTGCTAATGGGGCTTCTCGTTTTGCGACTGGGAATGGTGTGATTGAGGTGGCGGCTGATGCGACAATTTTGGCGCTCGGTGGCGGAAGTTGGCCGAGTTTGGGTTCTGATGCGTCGTGGGTGAGTCGGCTGGCGGCGCATGGTGTCTCTGTCAATCCTTTGTTGCCATCAAATGGTGGCTTTGATGTGGCGTGGTCTGAGTTCATAAAAAAACTGGCTGGCTCACCTGTAAAAAACATTGTTGGCTGGGTTGAAGATCAAAATGGTCACCAAATGGGTACAAGTCAATCTGAGCTAATGCTCACCGATTATGGCGTCGAGGGTGGTTTGATTTATGCTTTGTCGCGTCCTTTGCGTACGCAATTGTTGGCAAATGGCGTGGCACATTTGTATTTGGATTTGTTGCCCAATGTGACGATAGAAGAGCTGACCCCAAAACTGACGCCAGTCGGTAAAGAAACGCTCAGCAATGTCTGGCGCAAGGCGGGTTTGGATGGCGTCAAAGCCGCGTTGGTTCGAGAAGTGTTGCCAAAGTCTAACTGGGTCAATGCGGCACAAGTGGCAAAATGTGCCAAAAGTTATGTGTTGCCCCTCATCGCCATGCAGCCGATGGAAACTGCCATCAGCACTGCGGGCGGTGTGACGCGTGACTCTGTTGATGAGCGACTCATGTTACACGCGCTGCCGAATGTGTATTGTTGTGGGGAAATGCTTGATTGGGATGCACCGACAGGTGGGTACTTATTAAGTGCCTGCTTTGCCTCTGGGCGCTGGGCTGCTGAAGGGGTTTTGACTGCGTTTAAATAATCGCGTCCATTGAGCGGATCCTAAAATTTGTGGTGGCAATGAAAAAAGCCTGTCTGATGATCAGACAGGCTTTTTGACGAGTGCAATTTAGACTGGTGCTAAATCATCAACGAGTGGTGTAGCCACCATTGGCGAAAATCGTTTGCCCCGTCATCCACCAGCCGTCGGTGACCAAGAACTTCACAATCGGAGCGATGTCCTCGATGTCGGTGAGCCCCTTTTTCGAGTAGCCAGACAGCGCTGCGGCGCTGGCGTGGTAAGCGGATGATTCTTTTGACTCTTGGCCATAGAAGAATGGTGTATCCATCGGGCCTGGGCCAATCGCGTTGACAGAAATGCCGCGTGCGCCGAACTCTTTTGATGCAGCGCGAGTGTAGTGCTCTACTGGGGCTTTGCTGCCTGGGTAGATGGCGTACGAGTCGGTATAAGCTGCGAGCAGTGAACTGACGATGGTGACGAGTTTGCCACCGTCGTTGAGTTTTTTGCCTGCTTCTTGGATGAAGAAGAATGCGGCTTTAGAGTTTACAGCGAATATTTTGTCGTAATCTTCTTCGGTGACATCCACAATGGGCTTTTTGATGACCATGCCCGTGGTGTTCACGGCGATGTCGATACCGCCAAACGCTGCGATGCCCGCGTCGAATAATCGGGTGACATTGGCTGTCTCTGTTAAATCACCTTGTACGGCGATGGCGTCGGCACCCAATGCTTTGACAGCAGCGACGGTTTCGTCGGCGGCCGCTTTCGTGGCATCACTGTTGTAATGCACCACAATGGCTTTTGCACCACCTGCCGCCAAGTCACGAGCAATTAAACCGCCCAAGTTTTTTGCGCCGCCGCCGATGAGTACGACTTTTCCTGATAATGTATGTCCCGCCATGTTGACTCCTTAAGGGTAGGTTGACTGAATGAATGGTTCAGACGAAGTGCCTGTGTGTGGCATCTTATGCGCTTTATATTGGTAGATAAATCCGTATAATGATAATAAACTGTTTAATAAATACCAACAATCGGAAGGCTCAACATGGATCAAATCGACACGCTCAAGCTGTTTGTGCGTTTGTCTCAGACATTGAGTTTTAGCCAAACCGCCGAGGACTTCGGGTTACCACGTGCAACGGTGTCCAATGCGATCGCGCAGTTAGAAGCTCGTTTGGGTGTACGGCTTTTGCACAGAACCACACGAAAAGCTCAGTTGAGTCAGGACGGGCTGGTGCTGCTGTCGCGCTGTGATGCACTTTTATCAGAGTTTGATGAAATACACCGATTGTTTAAGACGGAGCAGGACTCGGTGGCGGGACGGCTGAGGGTGGATGTGCCCAGTCGGATTGGGCGACGGGTGATCGCGCCTGCTTTGCCAGCGTTTTTGAATCAATATCCCCAAATTGAGTTGGAGCTTGGGTCAACCGACCGTAAAGTCGACTTGGTGCAAGAAGGCATTGATTGCGCGGTTCGTGTCGGACATTTGGATGACAGCAGTTTGGTGGCGCGTTCATTTGGTGCTCTGCCTGTGATTAATTGCGCGAGTCCTGATTACTTGGCTCGTTACGGGACACCACGACACCCTGATCAATTGGCAGAACACTGGATGATTCGTTACGGAGTTGGCTCTGGGTGGGTTTTGCCATGGGACTATGTGAATGAACAAGGTTTGACTCAACTGGCCAATATCAAGGGGCGAGTGACGGTGAATAATGCCGAAACTTATATTGCCTGCGCGCTTGAAGGGCTTGGGCTGATTCAAGTGCCACATTATGATGTTGCCCATCATTTGGCATCAGGTGCGCTGGTTCAGGTTTTGCCTCAGTACCGTGCAGAAGCGTTGCCGATTCATTTGTTGTACCCGCACCGTCGGCATTTGTCGCCTCGTGTTCAGGTCTTTATGGATTGGATGAATTCGCTGATGCGTGGGTTTGTGGTTGATTCTATATAGTGTGTTTAATATCTACTATCTATGGGTGATGGCATTTTTTGTCTGAGGCTTTGCGTTATAATCGGGCGTTTCATCGCTGCCTATATTGTGTGAGCAGCGTTTATTTTTCATTGAAAGTATTGATCATGGCTCTTGTTCATCCTCAGTTTGACCCTGTGGCATTTAATCTGTTTGGTTGGCCCGTTCATTGGTATGGTCTGACTTATTTGGCGGCGTTTGCCATGTTTTTATTGGTGGGCAAATACCGTGCTCGAAAGATGCCATTATTGGGTTTTAAACCCATTGAGTTGGATGATATTTTGTTTTACGGTGTGATTGGTGTGATTGTGGGGGGTCGTTTGGGTTATGTGTTGTTTTATAAACTCGACGATTACTTGGCCAATCCGCTGGATATTTTGAAAGTATGGCAAGGTGGGATGTCGTTCCACGGTGGTTTTTTGGGTGTTTTGGTCGCCATGCGGTGGTATGGACGCAAAACGCACCGAAATTTTTGGGAAGTGACGGATTTCATTGCGCCGATGGTGCCGCTGGGTTTGGCCGCAGGTCGTTGGGGCAACTTTATGAATGGCGAGTTATGGGGGCGTGTGTCGGACAAGGCTTATTCATGGTTGATGGTGTTTCCTCAAGCGAATGGCGCCGATGAGAAATTGCTGTTGACGCAGCCTGATTTGTTAAATAACCCGACGATTGCTGCTGTGTGGCAAGCCTTGGGTGGCTTACCGCGTCATCCATCGCAAATTTATCAATTATTGGGCGAAGGGATTTTGCTCTTTATTGTGTTGTGGCTGTATTCACGCAAAATGCGACCGATGGGTGCTGTTTCTGCGGTGTTTGTGATGGGGTATGGCTTGATGCGCTTCTTGGCGGAGTTTGCGCGCGAGCCCGATGACTTTTTGGGCTTATTGTCGGGCAATTTATCGATGGGGCAATGGTTGTCTTTGCCGATGATTGCTTTTGGGATTGGTTTGATGGTTTGGTCGTATAAGAAAGAAGCAGTTTGATTGATGCGTGATAATTAATAAGACGAGCATGGCTCGTCTTATTTTTGACCTATTGACAGGAAAACAAACATGAGGGGCTGAGAGATGTCCTTCTTGAACAACGAAGTAGCCATCATGTACAAAAAACACCCACTGATTTATAAAAACCGAGTCAGAAACGTATGTGTGTGCTGAAGTGAGTCGCCTTTATTGGCTTTTACCAAAAACACCCAAACCAATGCCTGCCAGAATAAACGCTGACCCAGAGGTTCTATTAAAACGCAGCATGTTTTTTGGACTAGCGAGAAAACCGGACAACCACGTGCCACCCGTGGCATAAACCAGCATCCATGACAATTCAATCAAAGCAAAAATCGTCAGTAAGGTGGCCGCTTGTGGCAGCAAGGCCGCTTTTGCATCAATAAACTGTGGGAAAAAAGCCAAGCCAAACAAAATGGCTTTCGGATTTGATAATGCTACGGCAAAGCCCGTTGAAATCCGTTGTGTCAATGATGGCAGTGTTTTGGGCTGTGCTGGTGCGGAGTCAGTGGGTTGCGTCATTGGCTCGTCAGTGATTTTCTCCATCCACATTTTGATGCCCAAATAAATCAAATAGGCGGCACCCAGCCATTTCACAATGGTAAAAAGCGTTTGTGAGGCTTTGAGTAATGCGCCCAAACCTGTCATCGAAATGCACAATATCAAAAGCACACCTGCCACAGCCCCAAGCATGGTGGGTAAGGCATGTCGCCAACCGTAGCGGATGCCTTGGGTCATGGCGAGCAGCATGTTTGGCCCAGGTGTGCCCGAAATGACGAACACAGCGGCGATGTAAGTGAGCAGCAAACTAAGCGAAATCATAAAAAGTCCTGAGAGTCATATGGTGAATACAAAAATACTATTCCAGTATTGTGAATCATTTGGGCATTTTATGGGTTTTGGGTGAGTTTGTGCGCAATTTGGCTCAGCCAATGTTGATATAGATTCTGCTCGATGTCGTGTAAGTCATCCAATAGGGTGCGCCAGTTAGGGTCGAATACATCGAGTTGTGTCGTCATGTTGTCTAAATGCCCTTCTTCCTCTGCCAGAATTGATTTGACATGCACACGGCTGCCCGTAGCTTCGAGCGCTTTCTGATAAGTGGTGTACAGCATCATCGCTCGTACTTCGATGAGGTATGTGACGAGCAGATAGCAGCCGTGTTTAAGTGCTCGTCCTGTTTTGCCTGAGTTGACCAGATATCGGGCGCAGCTCATGTCCAATTTGTGCAGATAACGATAAGAGGCTCGCGGTGCGAGTGTGTGCTCGGGTGCATAGTCTGGGCTGAGTTGATCCAGTTTGCTGATTTGTTTTTTGAGGAAGTAGGCGTGGCGTGCTTCTTCAAATGCGTGTTGTAATGTGATGAGATCAACATGGATGGGGTGGACGTAGGCGGCAATTTTTCGCGCACCGACAGATTCCATCATCGATAGGCTGTTTAGCCAACGTGCGTGTAGTGCATTGTCGGCAATGATTGTTGGCAGCAGTTTGGCCAAATGGGGGCAGTGCGTATCAAAGTTTTGCATAAAATTCCATTAGATAATGGGTAAATCGGCATGGCTGTCGCTTTCTAAAAACTCGCGAATCGCTTGATAAATATGCTGCAATTGCTCATGTGTGATGCAGTAGGGTGGAATGAGGTACAAAACATTGCCCATGGGGCGAAGCAGAATACCGCGTGCCAAAAAATAATGATAAATTCGGTCTCGCTCGTAGCTTAAATAACCATTGCCGCCAACCGTTTTGATGGTCATGGCGATGATGGTACCGCAGGTGCGCACGTTGTCGATGCGCTCGTTTTGTCGAATTTCCTGAGCAAATCGTTGATGAGCCGTCTCAATATAAGCACGGCGAGTCGTCGACTCATCGGATAGCAATAATTTCAAACTGGCCAGCGCAGCGGCGCAAGCAATTGGGTTGGCGGTGTACGAGTGACCATGATAAAACGCATGTGTCACGTCATCAGTATAAAACGCATCAAACACGTCAGCGCTACACGCAGTGATTGCGAGCGGTAGTGTGCCGCCCGTGATACCTTTTGATAAGCAAATCATATCGGGTGATTCGGTGAGTTGCTCACAAGCAAACAAAGTCCCCGTGCGACCGAAACCCGTCATGACTTCATCTGCAATCACAAACGCACCGTGCTCATGAGTGGCTTTGAATAAAGCACTCAGTGCATGAGCGTTGTGCATTTGCATGCCTGCAGCACCTTGTACCAGTGGCTCGATAATCAGTGCTGCGACGTCCTGTGTCGCTAATATTTTTGTCAAAGCGGCTAAACTGACCGCGGCATTGTCCGAAGTGGGGACAGGAATGAACACCACTTGGAATAATTTGTCATCAAATGGTGCGGTAAATAAGCCGCGGCTGCTCGCTGCCATAGCGCCGAAAGTGTCGCCATGGTAACTGCCTTCTAAGGCGACAATGGTTTTTCGGACTGCTCCACGATTGTGAAACACCTGTAGTGCCATTTTGATGGCGATTTCGGTCGCGCAGGAGCCATTGTCTGAGTAAAACACTTTACTCATTGTCCCTGGTAAAAGTGGTAAAAGTTGCTCTGCATAAGCCACCGCTGGTTCATGGGTCAATCCTGCGAACATACAATGTGCCAATGTATTGGCTTGCTGATAAATCGCATCGGCAATTACGGGATGGGCGTGTCCGTGCAGATTCACCCACCACGATGACACTGCATCAATATAGCTTTTGCCCTCTTCGTCAAACAGCAATGCGCCTTGACCGCGCGTGATGCCGATGGCATTCGGGCGCAGCTTCATTGGGGTGTATGGATGCCAGATGGTGGCGGTGTCTCGTTGTTTTAGCGAAGTGTTTATCATTGGTTTAGCAAAAGAAAAGTGTCGGTTAAATAATCAGTCATGGTTCACATCGTTTAGCGCTCTGAACGTCGCTGCCATGGGCGCAGTGCAGGGTTTAGCTCAGCGCTGATTTGCTGAGAGACTTTTGCAATGCTTTTTGCGTCGAGTGATGTGAATAATGGCACGCGAGCCAATATAGGCAAACCTGAGTAAGCGGCAATAAATGTCTCACTTGACTCAAGTGCGTTGCCATTGATGATCAAACCAATCACCGTCACCTGACGTGCTTTTAGCGACTCAATCGCTGACAACGTGTGATTGATTGAACCAAGGTAATGTTGTACCACCAGCACAGTTGGCCAACCGTGATGGGCGAGTAAATCGGCCACGGTGTCATTGGCTGTGACGGGTGACATCACACCACCTGCTGTCTCAATCAACAGTGGTGTCTCTGTGCTATTGGGTGCTTTCAGCGATGCAATGTCGATATGAATGCCTTCGATCTGAGCTGCTATATGCGGCGATGCGGCGGTTTTTAGGCGAAATGCCTCTGGAAAAACACGGCTGTTTGATTGGCTTAACAACCGTTGTACTATCATGCTGTCGGAGTTGTCGAGCTCGCCCGCCTGAATCGGTTTCCAGTAGTCGCACTGTAATGCTTGTGTCAAGGCAGCAGCGCTGACAGTTTTTCCAATCCCTGTGTGAATGCCTGTAATGGCCAGTGGTGTCATGTCGTTTGCAATGCTTTGTGTAAAGTGTGAAACAATAAATCCAACTCGTCTTCGGTATTAAATGAATGCAAGCAGATACGCAGTCGCTCGGTGCCTTCGGCAACTGTCGGTGACAGAATCGGCCGCACATCCAATTCGTGAGATTGTAAATATTCAGCGATTTGCCGCGCGTGCCTGACATGACCGACAATGAGCCCCTGAATCGGTGTCGTGCTATCTAACCAGCTCGTGCCGAATACAGACCAGTCCCCCTCAGATATCCGAGAGCGAAATGAGTCAATCACGCCATGTAGTCGCTTGCGTGAAGTGACATCATCACGCAATAAATCATAAGCACGGCTAATTGCAGCATAACTCGCAGGAGGTAGAGCTGTGCTGTAAATGAAAGGACGCGAGAAATTAATGAGCACATCAATCAAATCACGAGAGCCGAGCACCGCTGCGCCATGACAACCCATGGCTTTGCCGTAGGTGTGGATGCGCACGTCAATCTCTTGCTGCAATCCTAAGTGCTGCACCAAGCCTTCGCCGCGTGCGCCAATCACACCTGTACCATGCGCTTCATCGACGATGAGGCACGCACTATGCTGTTTGGTTAGCTGGACGATTTCTCTTAACGGCGCCACATCGCCATCCATGGAGTAAACGGATTCAACCACCACCGCAATCACTTTATCCGCATGCATGGCGAGCAAGTTGGCCAAGTGCGCCACATCGTTGTGGCGAAATTTATACACATGCCGAGACAGAGACAGACGCATGCCGTCGATCAAGCTGGCATGACACAACTCATCGTATAAAAATACGGTGTGGCGGTCACTGATGGCTGCCAGTGTGCCGATATTTGCATCAAACCCAGAGTTAAAAATCAAGGCAGCGGGTGCATCATGAAACGCTGCGATGCGTGACTCCAGCATATTGATGGTTTTCGTCTGGCCAGACAGCAAACGAGAACCTGTTGCGCCGTGGCGACCTTCAGGAAAGTTTGTGAGCAGCACATCCGCGCGACGCGCCCAGCCCAAATAATCGTTTGAGCAAAAGTCGATGGATACGGGTTCACGCAGCTGGCGACGCTGACTGGTTAAGTCACGTTGCGTTAATCTTTTGGCCCAAAGACGCGAGAGTTTTGATGAGAGGTGCATGAAACGATTGTAGCGCAGCCATTGTGTTTTTGGATAGCCCACATTTGACTGCGTTATTTGTGATTTTCTTGTTATTTAGATACAGTTGGCCGAAATTGGTTGCTGCTTGCACGAAAGGGTTGTTTTGCGGTATTCTAACCGCTCGATTAACTCGAAATCTACTTCAATGTCAGACGACTCCCCCTTACGCGAAACCAGATCCAAAACCTTATTTGAACGCTTTTCTGCTTTATTTGATAGCGAGCCAGAAACCCGCGAGCAACTCCTCGAAATTTTACACGGCGCACGTGAGCGCGATTTACTTGATGATGATGCGCTGTCTATGATTGAAGGCGCATTACAAGTTGCAAGCCTGAAAGCACGCGACATCATGGTGCCTCGTGCACAGATGGACGTGGTGGATATCGAGGAGACACCTGACGAATTCATCCCGTTTGTCATCGAAACCAGCCACTCTCGCTTTCCTGTCGTCGAAGGTGGCCGAGACAAAGTCATCGGTATTTTGCTGGCCAAAGACCTATTGCGTTACTATGTAGACAAAGACTTTGATGTGCGTGATAACTTACGCTCGGCAGTGTTCATCCCTGAGTCCAAACCGTTGAATATTTTATTGCGCGAGTTTCGCGAGTCACGTAACCACATGGCGATTGTCGTTGACGAATACGGCGGTGTCTCTGGCTTGATTACCATCGAAGACGTGCTCGAGCAAATCGTCGGTGACATCGAGGACGAGCATGATTGGGATGAAGAAGCTGACAACATCATTGCAGACAGAGCAGGGCGCTATCGCGTCCGCGCATTGACTGAAGTTGAGCAATTCAACGAGTTCTTTCATGTTCAACTATCAGACGAGGATGCTGACACCGTGGGCGGTCTTGTGACTTCAAAACTTTCGCGTATGCCACGTCGTGGCGATAAAGTGTTGGTTGAAAATTTCGAGATGGAAGTCTTGCGTGCTGACGCGCGGCAAGTCCATGTCCTGATGGTGCGCCAATTAACTGAGGAAGAGTTGGCTTTGCTCAGTGAAGAAGCACAGAAAGTTGAAGATTAAGTTCGACTTGTTCAATTTAAAGCAAAAATCGGTGTCGAGAGACGCCGATTTTTTGTGTCGAAAAACTTGATCATCAGAGGCAAGGTTTGAATAAAAACACATAGACTTTATCTGCGCGGTGTTTTCGGTTGAGAGTAAACAAATACAACTCACATAGAGTTCACACACAGCATTTACATTACCTTGATCTTTAAATTACAGGAGGATTAGATGCCGTTTACATTCGCTCATCCCGCAGCAATTTTACCGTTTCGTCACTGGTTTGGCTCTTCAGATGGCGCGTTGTCTGCCTTGGTGATTGGTAGTGTGATTCCGGATATTCCCTACTTTTTTCTTTTTTTACCCAGTGCTGATTTGACACACTCGTGGCTGGGCTTATTTAAATGGTGTCTACCGCTGGCGTTGGTGGTTTGGCTTTTTTGGCGGTGGTTGGTTGTGCCATTGTTGGTTGATGCATTGCCGAGCTTTGTTGGACAACGCTTGCGTTTGATGCCAGTGGTTTGGCCAAAATCTATAGGCGCTTGGTTATTGGCTTTATGTGCAGTGTGTTTGGGTGCAGCGACCCATCTGCTGTGGGATGGGTTCACGCATCGCTTGGGTTTTGTGGTGCAGATGTTTCCAGAAATGGAGCGTGAGGTATTTGCTTGGCAGGGTTATACGTTGACGGTTTATCGACTGCTGCAGCATCTTAGTTCATTGGTTGGGGTGTCTGTATTGCTATTTTTTTGCGTGCGTTGGTTGCATTCGACACCGCCTGAGGGTTCTTATCAGCCTCGTGATTTTGCTTGGTTACTTACTGTGCTTGTTGCTTTACTGTTAATGGGCGTGATACGTGTTTGTTGGTTTTCGGGGACGTTTATTGCGGAGAAATTATTGTTCTTAAATGTGGTTTGGATGATTCGCTGGGGATTAGTGGTGGCTTTGGCGTATGTACTCTTTTGGCATGGTCGTCGGTATTGGCACGCTGCACATAAATAATGTGAAACCCCGCAAAATGCGGGGTTTCTTTTTGACTGATCTAGCCTTTGATGCATACCACTTGCTTTAATGTGTGTACCACTTCGACCAAGTCGGTTTGGTTCGCCATCACGATATCAATGTCTTTGTACGCGGCGGGAATCTCATCGACCACGCCTTCGTCTTTTCGACATTCGATGCCTGCGGTTTGTTCTGCCAAATCGTGCGTGGAGAATTTCTTCTTCGCCGCACTTCGGGAGAATTGACGACCTGCGCCATGTGAGCAGGAGCAGAATGACTGCTCGTTGCCCAAGCCACGCACGATGTAGGATTTCGCTCCCATCGAACCTGGGATGATGCCGAGCTGTCCTTCGTGTGCGGCGATAGCGCCTTTTCGGGTGATGAATAAATCTTGCCCAAAATGCGTTTCTTCCGACACGTAGTTGTGGTGGCAGTTAATCGCTTCCGAGGTCACCGTGAACGGTGGCACGTGCGGTTTGAGCGCCGCAATTACTGCTTCCATCATCACCGCACGATTCACCAAGGCATAATCCTGCGCCCAGTACATAGCTTCGACGTAGTCGTCAAACAGTGTTGAGCCTTCCGAAAAATAGCACAAGTCACGATCTGTCGGTAGGTTTAACTGATGACGGCGCATGTCCGCTTGAGCCGCGTTGATGAAGTATCGACCAATGATGTTGCCAGTGCCACGCGAGCCTGAGTGCAGCATAATCCAAACTTGCTCAGCTTCATCAATGCAAATCTCGATGAAGTGATTGCCGCCGCCAAGCGTGCCGACTTGGCATAGCCAATGGCGCTGCCAGTCTTTGGTCATTTTGGTCAAACCTGTGTGTTTGGCCATAATGGCATCGAGTGGTGGCGATAGTTTGCGCGCAGCTTTTTCGACGGCCGCACCTTTGACTTTGCTGAATTCGTGTTGATTAAAGCCAACTGGCACGGCTTTTTCAATCGCTGAGCGAATTGCTTTTAGGTTATCGGGTAAATCACGAGCGTTCAGAGACAAGCGCACCGCATTCATCCCACAACCAATATCCACGCCGACAGCCGCTGGAATAATTGCACCGCTGGTCGGGATCACCGATCCAACAGTCGCACCAATCCCGACGTGAACGTCAGGCATGGCCGCGACGTGTGGGCCGACGATGGGTAAATCAGCCGCGTTGAGCAACTGGTTAAGCGCTTTGGAGTCAACGTCAGTTGTCCATACTTTGACTGGCACACGCGCTTTGGTTAATTCAATTTGAATGGCCATAAGCATTCTCACTTTGTTTGTGAATGCGTTTTTTACAATTTTGTAAAAGGTTCGTTAAAAAACGAGGGCTGCTTGTATTGCAGGGTATAAAAATGATTTGAAATCACGCAGTTGTTATTGTTTTAGCGAATATCAAAGAAGTGAAACTTGTACTGTGCAACCAGAGTGTTTACGGGATGATAAAGCCGCTTGTTTTTAGTTATCTTGGAGCGGTAAGATGGCTCGCATTGTTTATGATATTCTTAAAATGGGCAAGAGAGATTTTGTTTTTAGGCAGGAAATGGCAATAAACCCTCAAAAATCGTTGTAAAAAAACAACGATTTTTGAGGGTTTGTGTTTGGTGGACACTTAAATCTGACCTGTTCAAAACAACTGTGTGTATTGCAAAAATAATTTTTCGAGCCAAATGCGTGTGTTTAGTGGATGTTCTGCCGCGCGTTGTTCTTTGAGCAGTTGTTGTTGCCAGTGGTGCAGTTTGGTAATGAGTTTTTCTGCAGGGGCTTGTTCAGACAAACGCGTCAGGGCTGGTTTGTGTTTTTTGAAATATCTGGCGTCACCTGCTTGCTGTGCGATGCAGCTTAAGTCGTGAACCCATCGTTGTAACCAAGTGATGACAACGCCCATGTCAATGCTCAGTGGCTCACCTGATAACTGGGCTTTGGCGGCGTCTTTGATGTGTTTGTCAAATTGCTCAGCCAGTTTAAGGGCGTTGCTTTGGGCGCCTTTGGCCAATTTGCTGGCAAATTGCTCTTGTAACGTAAAGTAATTGGTCGTGTTTAAATTAGCCACACGCATGACCGCGCCGTTTTCTGCGTGGAGTTTATCAGCCCAATCGTTTTGAGAAGCGATGGTTGTATTCAAGTAGTCCATCGCGCTGGAGAGCTCAGGTGCTGGTGCTGTCAGGCGTTGGCAGCGGCTGATGATGGTCGGCAGGAGTTGCTTGACATCGTGGGTGAGTAGAAAAAACAAGGTGTGTGAAGGCGGCTCTTCGAGCGTTTTGAGCAGCGCATTTGCCGCGTTGGCATTGAGCGTATGTGCGGGATAAATGAGTACGACGCGCAGACCACCCCGGTGACTGGTTTGGTTGACCATGCTTGCTAAATCACGCACTTGGTCGATGGTGATGTGTTTGCTCGGTTTTTCGGGGCGTGTTTCTTCGATCTCATTGGTCACATCCCAAATGGTCGGGCGCAGAATGCGGTAGTCTGGGTGGCTGGATGCTTGAATGAGCGAGCAACCCGCACAGTGACCACAGGCTTCAAATGAGCTATTGGGGGTTTCACAAAGCACACTGGCGGCGAAACTGTGTAGGAGTGATTCGCCACCTGTGTCTTCGGGGCTGACAATGAGATACGCGTGGCTGCGATGGGTTTGTTCATGCCACTTCTGGAATGTGGCTTTGTGCCATGGCAGTACAGCTGGAATGGCTTGGCTCATACTAAAGTGATTCCCAATCTGGCGTGAACAGCGTCAATGATTTGTTGCTGTGTGTTTGCAAGTGTTTGACTGCTGTCGATAATCGCGATGCGTTGTGGTGCTGCTTTGGCGCGAGCGAGGTAAGCATTGCGCGTTTTGGTGAAAAAATCAGTCGATTCTTTTTCAAACTTGTCCAACTGTGCGCGCCCCTGAGCCAAGCGTGCTTGTGCGACTTCGAGTGGCACGTCGAATAACAGCGTCAAATCGGGTTGCACATCGTGCTGTACCCAACGCTCGAGTTGTTCAATTTTATCAAATGCGACGCCGCGGCCACCGCCTTGATAAGCGTATGTAGCGTCAGTAAAACGGTCTGAAACCACCACGTCACCCGCTTGCAATGCGGGCAGAATCACGCGAGCCAAATGCTCGCGACGACTGGCGAACATGATAAGCGTCTCTGTTTCTAAATCCATTGGTTCATGCAGCACCATCTCGCGTAGCTTCTCGCCCAGCGGTGTGCCTCCTGGTTCGCGTGTCAAAACGACTGTTTTACCGATGTTTTGGAGTGCTTGTGTGAGCCAGTCAAGGTGTGATGATTTTCCTGCGCCATCAACGCCCTCAACAGTGATGAATGTGCCTGTCATGTTATTTTTTCAGTTGGTATTTTTGGACTGCGGCATTGTGTTCTGCCAGTGTTTTAGTAAACTCGCTGGAGCCATCCCCGCGTGCGACAAAATAAAGCACGTCACTCAACGCTGGGTTTAATGCGGCGTTAATCGAGGCGGTACTGGCTGTGGCAATCGGGGTTGGCGTTAACCCATCTCGTGTGTAAGTGTTAAATGGGGTGTCGCGTTGTAGATCAGCTTTGGTGATGTTGCCTTTAAAGTTCTCTCCCATGCCATAAATCACAGAGGGGTCTGTTTGTAGGCGCATGGGGATTTTAAGCCGATTGACGAATACTGCCGAAACCATGGCGCGGTCGCTGGCTGTGCCCGTTTCTTTTTCAATGATTGATGCCATGATGAGCGCCTCGTAAGGGGTTTGGTACGGTAGATTCGGTGCACGCTTTTCCCACTCGGCGTTGAGTTTTCTGAGCAATAATTCATGAGCGCGTTTGAGGACGGCGGTTTCTGGCTCGCCTTTGCTGTACTGATACGTGTCTGGGAATATCATGCCTTCAATAGAGGGCGCGTTAATATTGAGTGCTTGGGCGGCTTGCGCCACATCAAAGTTCTGTGCGTCGTGCGTTAAGTCGGCTTTGGCCAAAACAGCCTTAATTTCTCGCCATGTCACCCCTTCTGGAATGCGCACGCGGGTTGGAATCACTTCACCACGAACCAATTTGCCAAAAATATTGGATAAGCTGGTGTTTGGTGAAATTTCGTACTCGCCCGCTTTGAATTTTTTGCCATTGCCCGTTAGGAAAGCGAGTAGCTGAATCTCGGCTGCGCTGATGGAGCCGCCGTTTTTTTCAGCGATGTTTGAGAGTTGTTCGGCCACGACTGAAGCACCTTCGCCTTCTTTGATGGTCAGTGTGGGTTTGGTTTTGTTTGATTCGCCAAGGTCGCTGTAGAGTCGTAAGGTAAACCATGAGGTTAGCACCAGCAAAGCGACGAGCAATGGGCGAACAAGACGGAGGAATTTCATTGTTGTGTGAGAATGAGGTTACAATTACCCGTATTCTAATAGACTTACAGGACAATAGGGCATGAGTCATACACAATTTACCAAAATCGAATTACAAAACGGCGTATACGTCTCCTTGGCCAACTATGGCGTGATTCGTGCGACAGGTGCTGATGCCAAGTCGTTTTTACATGCGCAATTGACGCAGGATGTACAAAATTTATCCGACGCAGAGACAAAGTTGGCGGGATATTGCTCTGCCAAAGGTCGTTTATACGCCATCTTTCAAATGTATATCCAAGGCGAGGATGTGTACCTCATCACGCATCGTTCTGTTTTAGAAATAGTCATCAAGCGTTTGCGCATGTTTGTTTTGCGTGCAAAAGTGGTGTTGGACGACGTGTCAGACAGTCTGCCCATCATCGGATTTTGTGCGCCCAGTGCATTGAGTGCTGGAACGAAATTGGTCGATGGCGATGTGGTTCGATTGGGGCTTTTGCCTGCTGTGATTGACGGCGTGCGCTATGCGCGCGAGCTGCGTGTTGGTGTGGCTGGTGTGGTGAATGATGCTTTGGCTGCTGATGTCAATGCGTGGGAATGGTTGGAGATTATGGCGGGTGTGCCGCATGTTCAGGCTGCAAACTCGGAGGCTTTTGTACCGCAGATGGTTAATCTGGACAGAATTGGTGGTGTGAACTTTAAAAAAGGTTGCTACCCAGGTCAAGAGATTGTGGCGCGCAGTCACTATTTGGGTAAACTCAAGCGTCGTATGCAAAGCGCGGTTTTGGAATGGACGGATGATCAGCCTCAGCTAACGATTGGTACAGATGTTTATTCGAGCCAAGACGCTACTCAGCCTGCTGGTCAAATCGTTGCTGTTGCAGCCAACCCTATTTCGCCCAACACGTCACACGTATTGTATGAGGTGAGTCTGCCGATGGTTGAGGGCGATGCAACTTTATCGGCTCAAGGTGTTCACGCCATTTGGCAAAAAGCTGCATTGCCTTATGCTTTATCTGATGCGTGACAACCCCATAAATCCTCAAAAAACGAAAGTGTTGTAAACCCGCCAATAATAGATTCTCTGAAATGAGTTCTAAAAATCTACATCCAGACATCGTGCTCAAATCAAGTTGAGCGGTTAAAAAACTGTTTTCCTTGACGCGTTTTATTACAGTATTTCGGAAAAAAATACTGTAATAAAACGCAAACAAGTCCGCCTCACGCCGCTTGGCAGCCCAGAGGTATGGTGTCAATATCAAGCCGTCTCTGGGAGGTCAGCCATTTGGCCGAATGCTACAGAGTCCAGCCGCCCGATAATGTATAAATTCACCATTCACGCAAACTGCAAAAAATGCGGGGGATTTTTACACATAGCGAGGACCATTAACTATGCAACACAAAAGATCTAAAAAGATGCTCACAGCCGCGACTCTTGCTTTGGGTTTGACCCTGTCAGGTTGCCTCACCATGGGCAACATGGAGGGCGGATTTACCGAAAAAGTGCGCCGAGAAAACAAGCCAGTCCTAACCGACACCCTTGTTGCATTCGCTATGCCCGATATGCAAACCGCCCAAGTAACGAGCCAACAGCATCTGCTATTGGTCGGCCGTAAGAATGGTTACTTGCTCACCAAAGGTCATGAGTTGGTCCTCAAAGTGGCTGAAGGTTTCGGCACAGATAACGACCCAATGCCAATCAACTTTCCATCGCCACATATGCAGCCTGCCGTCTGTATATAGACGGTGATGCTGCGTGGGGTTGCGTCGAGTTCCGCTACACAGCCACTACACAAACCAATGCGGATATGAAACCAGCGCGGTGTCACAACTCGGCTTTACACCACTGACTGATGAGTTGAATAGTACCCACTCGCCTGTTTATAAGCTACGAATCCCAATTGATGCGGCAGAGAAAGACGAATTGGATTTATTCAAAATTAAATTGCCCGAATTTCAGCAAACACGTCAGTTAACATTCTATGAGCCCGACAGCAATTCGTACAGCGGACGCCCGAAAATTAGTAGGGTTTTGCTCGCGCCTATTGCGCTGGCAGCTGACGTAGTCACATCGCCATTAAAGGCGATTGGACTCGGCTTCTTGGCTTACGCATTTAAAGACGGATTTTAAATGGTAGGTATTATAAATTCCAATGGGGCGGCCACAGACTCCCTTTTTATATGCCATATTAGCGGTGATTTTTAAAGAGATTGGTGAAGGCTTTTTGACGAATTTAACCACGCAGGCCATCGGGCGTGATTTAGTCCTTATACCTTGCAGAAAAATATCAATGAGCACACCAACGGGCGAGTCACGTCACCTAATTTTATCGAGTTGAATGTGATGGCGCGTTGCACTCGGGCTTGATTCTGCAAGGTGGTTTGTGCAAATCCCAGCTGTTCAAGTTCACAGAGCACAGGTATAATGGCAGGCTGCGTTGAAAGAAGCCTTTGCCTCATTAAAGTGCTATTTTTCGTCCCCAGTATATAAACCTGTCACGGCGAGAAACCCATGAAAAAAGTGTACATCAAAACCTTCGGCTGTCAGATGAATGAATATGACACCGACAAAATGCACGACGTGCTGCGCGATAAAAACGGTTATACCAAAACCGATAACATTGACGACGCAGACATCGTTTTGCTCAACACCTGCTCCATTCGTGAAAAAGCCCAAGAAAAAGTCTTTTCGGACTTGGGTCGTATTCGCAAATTGAAAGCCAAAAATCCCAATTTGCTCATCGGTGTTGGCGGTTGCGTGGCCTCTCAAGAAGGCAAGAATATCGTCGCTCGTGCGCCTTATGTTGACCTCGTGTTTGGCCCTCAGACCTTGCATCGTTTACCAGAGCTGTTGAGTAAACGCGCCAGCACAGGTCGATCACAGGTGGACATCGAGTTTGTCGAAATCGAAAAGTTCGATCATTTGCCGCCACCACGCGTTGAAAAAGCGACGGCTTACGTCTCGATTATGGAAGGATGCTCGAAATACTGTAGCTTCTGCATCGTGCCTTACACCCGTGGTGAAGAGGTTTCGCGTCCGTTCGATGATGTGCTGACAGAGATTGCTGATTTGGCTGATCAAGGGGTCAAAGAAGTTAATTTGCTCGGTCAAAACGTCAATGGCTACCTTGGTGAAATGGGAAATACCTCAGAAAAAGCCGATTTTGCGATGCTCCTCGAAACCATGGCGCACATCCCTGGGATTGAGCGCATTCGCTACACCACGAGTCATCCGAATGATTTTAGTGATCGCTTAATCGCTGTCTATGACAAAGTCCCACAGCTGGTCAATCACCTTCATTTGCCTGTGCAAGCAGGCTCTGACCGCATACTCACTGCGATGAAGCGCAACTACACAGCGGAAAGATACCTCGATATCATCGCCAGAATGCGAGCGATTCGTCCCAACCTGGCGGTGTCATCTGACTTTATTATCGGGTTTCCTGGTGAAACGGATGAGGACTTTGAAGACACCATGCGTTTGATTGACAAGGTGAAGTTTGATATTAGTTTCTCATTCATCTACAGTGCGCGTCCAGGTACGCCTGCGGCAAGTTTGGTGGATGACACGCCTTATGAAGTCAAACAGGCCCGTTTGCAACGTGTGCAGCATGAAATCGGTACTTATGCCAAATCGGTTGCCAGTGGGATGATTGGTACAACAGAGCAGGTACTTGTTGAAGGCTTGTCTTCTCGTGATCCATCTGAGCTGTTTGGTCGCACAGAGAACAACCGCATTGTGAACTTCAAAGCACCGACTGGTCAGCGTGCTCGACTGGTGGGGCAAATGATTGATGTCGAAATTACCGATAGTTTCACCAATTCATTGCGTGGGCATGTGGTGACAAGTGATGAGGCGATTGCGTTGTTAAAACCCATGCCGTACAGTGGTTTCATCACCATTCCCATCAGTATGCAGCCCTCGTCATAGAAGATTTTAGTGAACGTTCGTGCGGTTGATACACATGTTTTGAACAGAGTTGTCAGTTAAAATGACAACTCTTTTCTTTTTTGTCGCGAGGTTTCACAGTGTCGTCTACTCCCTATCAAGATAACCCAACTCCTATTCCCATTCACGAAGCCATGCCGCATCGCAAGGTACTGCGCTCGTGGCTGGAGTCACTGATGCAGCGCAGCACGCCTCGCGCTTTGGTGTTGTTGGTGGTTGATTATGTGTTGTTCTTTGCACTTGTCTCGGCTGCTGTGGCTGCGCCGCATTGGGCACTGCGTTTGTTGGCTGGGTTGGTTGCAGGCTTTTGGATTGGTCGTTTGTTCATCCTTGGCCACGATGCCTGCCATCAGAGTTACACGCCAAGCCGTACGCTGAATCGTGTTTTGGGGCGGATTGCGTTTTTACCTTCGTTGTCGGCTTATAGTTTGTGGGAAGTTGGACACAATGTGATTCACCACGGTTTCACTAACCTCAAAGGCGCAGATTTTGTCTGGGTGCCGAAAACCAAGGCTGAGTATGATGCCATGAGTCTACCTCGCCGCATACTGGAGCGCGTTTATCGCAGTGGTTGGGGCACATCGTTGTATTACATGATTGAAATTTGGTGGAACAAAATGTTCTTTCCGAACAAAGCCAATAAACCTAGCAATCGTCCCGCATTCCTTTGGGACAATGTTTTAGTATCGGTGTTTGCCGTGGTTTGGATTGCCGCTATTGTGGTGTGTGCACCGATGGTTGATGTGCCGATTTGGTCTGCATTAATCACGGCGTTTGTCGTGCCATTTATCTTTTGGAATGGCATGATTGGCTGGGCGGTTTACGTGCACCATACCCATGAGCGTATTGCATGGTATGACGACAAAAAGTCATGGGCTGCGGCGCAACCTTTTGTGACCACCACTGTGCATTTGACGTTTAAACGACACTTCGGCTCGATGATGCACCACATCATGGAGCACACGGCGCACCACTTGGATATGACCATTCCACTGTACAAGCTGAAAGAAGCGCAGAGTCGATTGGAGCATCTCTTGCCACAGCGCATTGTGGTTCAACCTTTCTCTTGGACGTGGTACTTCAAAACAGCTAAACAGTGCAAATTATATGATTATGAAACACGTCGTTGGACAGACTTTAAGGGAGCGCCGACGACAGAAGCGGCCATTGTCAAAGCTTAGCTGCGATGATGTGGTTGTGTGCGCTATAAGAAGAAAAGGCAGCGATGACGCTGCCTTTTGAAATGCTCTTTCATGAGACTTTGCGGGGTTTGAATCCACAGAGTTCGAACCGTCTGCACGGCAATCGCTGAATCTATTTTTACACATTACTAGCCAAACGCTGAAGTATTATTTATTGAAATTCAGCACCTATCTTTAGGTAGAAAAAAGAGTCCTTAAATTTTATTTTGCTTAATGAGGCTTTGGTAAATTGCTTGTATTTTTTGCTCTCCTTTACGCAGAGCTTCTGCTGAGGTGTGTACAGAATAGCGTCCTTGAACCAAGTTGTAAGCATGGCGCTGGGCACTGCCAAATAACACCGCTGAAGTGCTCTCGGGCGCGCTGGACAGTTGAATCGGATGCCCCGTGTCTTCCTCAAAAATCAGCAACGTATTGGCAAAATAGGTTTGACCATCGACCACCACGCTGCCTTTTTGTACATAACACCATGCCACGTTGTGGTGCGCTGGTGTGATAAATGACCACTCTGCATGTGTGGACAGATCGACATAAAAATAGTTCATATCGGTTGGTGTGTTCACATGTCCTTGTGCTGTTTGATACTGCCCAGTCAGCACACGCGTGTTATCGGCGTGTTCGATACGCTCAGGCGGTAAATATTGCCCTTCGGATGGCTCTTCTTCCACGCCCGCAGGCAAGGCCACCCAAAGCTGAAAGCCTTGGGCGTGCTCGCTGCCCGTGGGTTTACCTTTGTGCCACACGCCGCTACCAGCCTTCATCCACTCAATGCCGCCTGCCTTGACAATACCTTTTTGTCCCGACGTGTCTTCGTAATCCACATCGGCATCCAATTGGTGCGTCAGTGTGGCAATACCCGAATGTGGGTGAAAGCCAAAACCAAAGTCGCTGTGTAAAGGCGTATCCAAATAATCCAAAAAAATGAAAGGTTTGAGTTGCTGCCCTAAATCACTGGGGCTAAATACGCGGGTTATCGGGCCATGGCGATGACCTTGATGAGCGGCGGTGACTGTTCTGTATTTTGACATCATGCATTACTTTTTTATTATAAGAAAAAAATCATCATTCTTCACTTATCTATAATCAATCGCCGAACCGCTGCAATCGGTTCAAGATTTTTTGAACGGTGGGATTGAAGTTCATGGCTTATGAGGCTCATCGACAACAAACGCTGTGATGAGCTCATCCATCAGATTTTTTGATTAGCGCAAATTGCCCTTGGCTTGCAATTCAAAAATATTACCAGCTTCTGCTGCTGCAAAGAATGCACCGCTGGCAGGGTTTGTCCAGTTGCCCAACATGCCTGTAATCAATGGCATAGAGGAAATGACCAATGCACCTGCTTTGTTTAATTCATGTTCGGCATAGCGTTCACCCAATTGAGTGTTACCCCCTGAAGCATCGAGCAACGCCGCTACTTTAAAGCCTTCAGCGATAGCAGATAATGCTGGCGGCACTAAACAAACCTCGGTGGTTAAACCTGCCATAATCAGATATTTCTTACCTGTTGCGCGCACAGCATTAGCAAAGTTTGCATCGTCCCATGCATTAATTACGCCGTCGCGCTTGATTCGAGCTGCATAAGCCTCAGGTGCAATTTCTTCGAATTCAGGTAACAAGCGGCCTTGTGCTTGATCTTCCATGCTGCTGGTCATGACGATTGGCATGTTTGCGCCTTTGGCAAAGCGCAGTAGTAAATTGGCCCAAACCTTGATTTGTTCGCGTTGTTCGGGCGCGAGCGCACCAGCCCAATTGATGGTGCCGACTTGGTGGTCAACCAAAATTAGCGCGCTGTTTTCTACTGTAAATCCATTCATAGTTTTCTCCGGTGGTCGTTTAAAAGTGGTTTTGTGTGACTGTTTGAGTCAGGTTAAGTAAAGTCAAAACACAATAGTCACACAATAGTCATTATATTGTTGCTAAAATGGTTTTTCAATCTTGAATCAACAATCCTTTGTTGCCATAAAAGCATTAATTTTGAAAGGTTTGCCATGAAAAGTCATCAATACTTACAAGACATGGCCACATTTGTTTCTGTGGCGCGTCACAAGAGTTTTACTCTAGCAGCTCAAGAGTTAGATGTGCCCCCATCATCAGTTTCGCGACAAATCGCCCAAATGGAACAGCGGCTAAAGCTCAAGTTGTTTCATCGAACTTCTCGCAGTGTCAGCCTAACCCCCGTTGGCGTTGATTATTTTGCCCAAGCCCAAAGCGTGATTGATGCGGCTCAAAGCGTGTATGCGCAGGTACAAGGGCAAACACAGCAGGCCAAGGGTCGTATTCGGTTGTCTGCATCAATCACGGTTGCGCATGACTACGTGATGCCATTTATCTTTGTGTTTGCGCGAAAGTACCCTGAGATTAACATTGAATTAGAAGCGTCGCAGCGTTATGTTGATATTCTAGCTGAGGGATATGATGTTGTGTTGCGTTTGTCTAGTAAATCTCTAGCCGATTCAGATCTCATTGCCCAGCCGCTTTTAACGTTCAGCCATGGTTTATATGCAGCGCCAGACTATGTGGCACAAACTGGCGAGATAAACGAGCAAAATGTATCTCAAAAAATACAGAGACAACGCTGTCTCGTCATGGATGCGCGTCAAACTGATTGGCGATTGACTTGTCAGAATGATCCAAGCAGAATTCTTAAAGTTCCTATCGAGATTTGTCATGTGTTTGGCAGCATGCATATGTTGCACGAAGCCGCTTTGCATGGTCTTGGTATTGCCTGCTTGAGCAACAATGTTCAAACTGCACAGGAGGTGATTGAAAAGCGTTTGATTCGGCTTTTGCCTGAATGGCACACGCCGCCAACAACGCTTTATGCAACAATTGCCACGCGTGCTCAGCCACAACGGGTACGCATTTTTCTTGATGAACTGCGGGCATATTTTAGGCTTTAATTGAGCAGGCAGCACTTTATATATCATGTTTGTTAGATGCTCCTATCGAGAACTTGTGAAAAGAAAAAGGCCGCATAAAGCGGCCTTGATAGAGCTTCATTAAGCAAAATTGGGACAGGAATAGGGCGAGAAAATACTAAAATCCCTAACGCTATTTAGTCTTACTTTTTAGGAAATGCTATGTCGCGCGTACCGTCAAAGTCGAGAATGTTGATGCAAGCTTTTGGGCCAGCGCAGCTGTCGGCATGTAAGTCGTTACCGTGGACACGAACGAAGGCCTCTTGACCTGTTTTCACTTTCTTGCCGTTTGCATCAATATGTACCCATTTGCCTTGCACGGCGACGCCCCAGTAATCACGCGAGTGAGTGTGCGCTGGGATTACCACGCCTGGTTGAATACGGAAAGCGTAGACGGCCGTGCTATCTTCTTCTTTACCCCACAAAACGGCCATATCGACGCCTTTGACGCCAGCGGGTTGCCAGTCGACTTGATCAAATCGATGAACATCGCCAGCAAAGCTGGTCAACGAGGCGCAGAGTAGGACTGCAGTGGTGATTTTTTTGAGCATGATTTTTCCTTTGGTTGTGTTAAAAAAATTGAAGTGTCATTACTTGTAGTAATCTGAGTTGAAAACGACCTTGCCTTTACGAAGTCGCATGATTGATGCGCCCTCGATCTCAAAGCCTTTACCTTCGGAGGTGCCCGTCATTTGCCAACGGATCGCCAATTTTTGATTTCCTTCTTTGACCGCATCTAGTGCTATAAACTTTAAATCGGGCGTGTCTGTTACAGCCTTACGGATAAACCGTTCGAGTTCATTCAGGCCTTTGGTTTGAGTGCCTAAGTTCAAGTCTCGGTAAACCACATCGGCATCATAAAACTCAGAAATGGCAGCATAGTTTCTTTGATTCCACACTTCAAAATAGGCGTCAGCAAAAGCCTTTGCATTCGGGTACGCTTGCAATGGTTTGGCTGTTGCTATTGAACTCATCATTGAAACAGTAATGCCAATCGCTAAGCTTATTAATTTCTTAAACATGGTTTTTCCTTTCAAAAATTAACAGAACGTCGAGAGATTAAACTTGATGATAGAAAAATGCCGCACTGGTGCCACCTTGCAGAGCAACTGCAATGCGAATATTCAGATGCGCCATGGCTTCTAAATAACGTGCGCTGGTGATGTCGCCAGTATCCACTGGTGCAAATCCACATTCTTTGGTTAAGGAGATGATTTTGCCTTTGGCGGCAGCGTCGTTGCCTGCCAAAAATGCGGTAATACTGTGCCCTGCGCGGTTGTGGCTTTCTTTTTGCATCACATCGGCAAAAATAGTGTTAAAAGCTTTGATAACGAACGATTGTGGCAGAGCGCGTTGAATCTCCTCGCCTGCGCTGTTTTCCTGACCTAGTAGAAGCGGTGACCAATCAGGGTTGAGTGGGTTGGTACTGTCAATCACAATTTTGTTCGCTAATTCTGAGGTGAGCGATTTTAGTATCTCTAAAGCTGCTTGGTAAGGAATGGCTAAGACCAAAACTTCGACCTTTGCCGCCGTTTGTGCAAAGCTGGCAGTCTCAAAACCAATTGATGAGTTCGATACGTCCGCTGGGTTGCGCACACCAATGGTCACAGTGTGTCCTGTGTCACTGAAGAGTTGTGCTAATTTTTTACCGACAGAGCCGAAGCCCAAGATGCCTATTTTCATGACGAGTCCTTAAATATTTAAAATAAAGTGCAGTGATGAACTTTTTTGCTCACACTGTCGTTTTATCTATGCATAGATAGATAATCGGGTTGAAAAATTGACGCAATCTGGTTGCGCCACTTCTTGCAGAGTGCAAATCAGTGCACTCCACCAAGTTTTAATGCCTGCTTTTTCAAGCGAAGCAATATCTGCTAAGGATGCACATGCATGCAGCCATGCTTCATCGAATGCCCAATAACTTGGTCAGAGACTGAGCGGTTCCTTGCAGACGCATCGGCTGGTTCATCAATCTCGTGGTGAGTAGCGCGCCTTCTAAACTGGCCAAGATCATCGGAGCCAGCTGAGAAATAGGCACAAGTGGACGAAATGCATTAGCCGCAACCGCACGCTCAAGCAATGCATTTAACCATTGTTCTACTTGGATGAAAAAGGCCGTCACAGCTTGCCGCATTGCTTCTGACAGTGTCTGCACATCGCTGGCAAACATGCCTGCCAAACACCACTGTTCACTTGACTCACTTGTTTGTTCAAAAATTTGCACGAACTGGTTAAATTGCGCTAAATAGCCGATGGGTTGACTGTCAATGTCATGCAAAGCGACCATCATCGACTCAGTGTACTGGTGAATCAGCGCAACGCCCAAATCGTCTTTGTTTGGGAAATGATAATGAATACTGGCCGTCTTGATGCCCACAATTTCGGCTAAGTCTCGATAGCTAAACGCATTAAATCCACGTGTCTGCGCCAAAACTCTGGCTGTGCTGAGCAGTTTGGCGCGATTATCGGTTGCAGAAATAGGGGAGCTTATGCTGGAATTCATGAGTCTATTTTACCTACTAAAAGATAGGTTGTCAATTTCTTTGTATTGCGATTGCTCGATGGGTAATCAGCTATGAAATCAGAGTCAGTTGTCTTGAGGGTGAAGGTTCTTTGAGGCGCACACCAATGCCCAATAAACGGATGGCTTGATCGTGCTTGGCCAGTAGGGCTTTGAGTTGGTTGGCAAATTGAATCTTGTTGGCAGTCAGGGTATTTTGCTCGATTGATTTGACTTTGAAGTTAGAAAGTCTCAGCTTGACATAGGATTTTTGAATCAATGCGGTCGATTGCGCACGTTCAATTCGTTGTTGCAAGTCGTTGTACAATGCGTGCAAGTGAGGTAGACAGTCTTCGTAGGTGGTGATGTCATGCAAAAATGTTGTTTCAACACTGATGGATTTTCGATGGCCGCCAATGTTGACAGAGCGATTGTCGATGCCGCGCGACAAGTTGTACAACGAGACGCCCATTTTTCCGAACTGCTCGCGCAAAAAAGGCAGTTCGCGGGCGCGTAGGTCTGCGCAGTTCTGCAAACCGAGTTTGTGCATCTTTTCGGCGGTACGTGGCCCCACACCAAAAAGCCGCTCAACGGGCAAATCTTGGATAAATTGGTCAATTTGATGCGGGCGAATCACAAATAAGCCATCGGGCTTGTCCCAATAACTGGCGATTTTGGCGAGAAACTTATTGGGCGCGACACCCGCAGAGACGACCAAACCAAGCTCTTCACGGACGCGTTGACGAATCTCTTGGGCAATGCGCGTTGCACTGCCTTCGTGGTGCGGCGAGTCCGTGACATCGAGGTAAGCTTCGTCAAGCGATAGTGGTTCAACCAAGCTGGTGTACTGACGATAAATGCCAAAAATCTGCTTTGACGCGGCCCGATAGCGCGTAAAGTCTGGGTGAATGATGGTGAGCTGTGGGCATAGCTTGAGTGCCTGCCGTGTCGGCATAGCCGAACGCACACCAAAGGCGCGAGCTTCGTAGTTGCACGTCGCGACCACACCGCGTCGGTCGGCTGGACCGCCGACGGCAATGGGCTGTCCCACGTAGTCGGGATTATCACGCATTTCAACTGCAGCATAAAAACAGTCAGCGTCAAGGTGGATGATTTTGCGTGGGTTCATAAAACAAAGCCCCTCTCATTCGGAGAGGGGACTGTTTGCTTGGCGATGATTATTGAGCCACACCGCTGCGGTTCATGGCTGAAACGACAGCCAGCAATGAGGCGGTGACAATGTTTTCATGTATACCAACGCCGTAGGCGGGTGCATAGTCGGCATGAGCGACTTGAACATAGCAGGCCGCTTGAGCATCTTCACCGGTTTGGTCGGAGTGAATATCGTGTTCCGAGTAGTGAGCGACAGAGAACTTGCTGCCCAGCTTTTGGTTCAAAGCGTGTACAAAAGCGGACAAAGGACCGTTGCCATTGCCTTCAATCAACACAGCTTCACCATTAACTTTCAATTGCGCACGCAAAGTCTCGACGCCCGTGTGGTGACTGATGGTGTGGTTGATGTATTCGATGGGGCTGGTTTTATTAAGGAACTCTTCACAGAACACCTCATAAATTTGTTCACTGGACAACTCTTTGCCTGTTTCGTCAGCCAAAACTTGAACCGCACGAGCCACATCCACTTGCAAAATACGCGGCAAGGTCAAGCCGTAGTCACGTTCGAGCAAGTACGCCATGCCGCCTTTACCCGACTGAGCATTGACGCGGATGACCGCTTCGTATGAGCGGCCCAAGTCAGCAGGGTCAATTGGTAAATAAGGCACTTCCCAAGCGATGGTCTTGCCATTGGCTGCGGTTTCTCGGTCTTTTTGGCGGGTTAGGCCTTTTTTGATGGCGTCTTGGTGAGAGCCTGAGAATGCGGTAAACACCAGCTCCCCTGCCCAAGGATGGCGTGCGCCAACAGGCAGTTGTGTGCATTCTTCGGCGATTCGGATGACTTCGTTGATGTTTGAGTAGTCCACGCCTGGGTGAATGCCTTGTGACCACAGATTAATCGCGAGATTGACGAGGCAGACATTGCCTGTACGCTCGCCATTGCCAAACAAACAGCCTTCGACGCGGTCTGCACCAGCAAGTATGGCCAACTCAGCACAGGCCGTGCCTGTACCGCGGTCATTGTGCGGATGAACGCTGATGATGGCGGCGTTGCGGTTTTTCAGGTTGGTGTGCATCCATTCGATTTGATCCGCGAACACATTGGGCGTGGCCACTTCGATGGTGGTTGGGAGATTTAAAATCACTTTGTTGTCTGGTGTCGCGCCCCATTCGTCCATAACCGCTTCGCAAATTTGCTTGGCAAACGGCAACTCAGTCATGCTAAAAGTTTCTGGTGAATACTCCAAACGCCAGTTGGTCTGGGCGTAAACGTCTGTGGGTAAAGTGGCGAGGGCCGCCTTGATGTCTTTAATGCCATTGACAGCAATTTCAATGGTTTCTTCAGGAGTTTTGTTGTATACCACTTCACGAAACAGAGGGCTGGTTGCGTTGTAGACGTGGACGATCGCATTTTTTGCACCCAGCATGGACTCGACAGTGCGATTAATCAAATCCGTACGCGCTTGTGTGAGTCCTTGAATCGTTACATCATCAGGGATGCGGTTTTCTTCGATGAGCTTGCGTACGAAGTCAAACTCGATTTGCGAGGCTGATGGAAAGCCGACTTCGATTTCTTTGTAGCCGAGCTGAACGAGCAGTTCAAACATCCTTACTTTCTTGTCGATGTCCATCGGGTCAATCAGCGATTGATTACCATCACGCAAGTCAGTTGAGAGCCAGATGGGTGGTTTGGTCAAGATGTTGTTTGGCCAGCTTCGATTGGGTAAATCGATTTGTGGGTATGGACGGTATTTTTTGGATGGGTCCATAGTTTGGAAGGTCGTGTTCATCGCAGGTTTCCTGATTCTGATTAAGAGAGTATTTTAGCAAAATTGACAATAAAAAACCTCGGCATCGCATTTGCTGCAAGTTGCCGAGGTTTTTTGAAAACGGGAGAAGTTAGTTTTTTGTATGAACTTTCACGCGCGCAAACGTCGGCTGCCGGCTTAGTAGCAAAGCAGTCAGTGGCAACAGTAGCGCGAGGACGATAAAGGTGGTGTTCATGTAAGTGACTTTAAATCATAAAGGGACGCGCCGTCAAGCATTATGGCCAATAAATTAAATACTAACCATCGCCACCGTTGGTGAAACTGTAGCTCAAAGCGGTTGACTTAAAACACAATCTGCCGTTTTTAGCTCGTAATCTGCACACCTTTCCAAAAGGCGACGCGATCTTTGACTGCTTCCGAACCTGCTTTTGGTTTTGGGTAATACCAAGCGGCGTTTTCGCTTGCTTTGCCGTTCACGTGCAGCGTGTAGTAGTGGGCAAGGCTTTTCCACGGGCAAGTGCTTTGATGGCTGCTGGAAATGATGTGCTCACGGTTAAGGGCTGACAGCGGAAAATAATGGTTGCCTTCAACCAAAACAGAGTCATCTGATTCAGCAATGATGGTGTCGTTCCAAATGGCTTTCGTAAGATTCCCTTTTGTTTGATGTGGCCCTAGTCTAGCGTAAATAGTAAGTCGTGCGTAGTTTTTTGATGCGGGCGATGTAGTTTTGGGTTTCTGCTGGCATTTTTGACAGTTTAAAGCGCTCGTAGGTGCTACCTTTATTTTTTGGCTTTATGTATTGATCGACGTTACCCAAGCCCCAATTGTAAGCGGCCAGCGTGAGTTCTAAGTTCTTGTTATAACGGTTGTAAAGTTGATCAAGGTATTCAGCTGCGGCCTTGGCTGAATGCTCTGGGTGGGTGCGATCTTTGAGCCCCAAGTCACGTGCTGTCGGACTCATGAATTGAAAAAGTCCTTTCGCGCCTGCGTGGCTGGTGGCGTTGGGGTCGCCTGCTGACTCTTGGTGCATGACTGCTGAGAGTAGACCTTTGGGCAAGTTGTTTTGTTTTTCTAATTTTTCGAGCTCAAGTTTGTCTCGCCAGTCATAAATCTTCTCGGCTACGGTGTCATCGCCTGATTGATAGCCAAGCTCCTTGAGAATTGGCCACATCATCAAGGCGCAGGCGATGATAGTGACCAGTATCAACACGCGTTGAATAAATTTCTTGGGTGTTTGGGTGGTGATTTTGCTCATGGGCGCAAGAATAGCACAGTGATTGCGATTGTTGATTATCTAGTGCAAGAAAATTTCGATAAAAAAAGCCATCGATTTCGATGGCTTTTTTGTGTCATGAGACCTGAAACAATTAAAAAATTATTTGATTTTTGTTTCTTTGTAAATGACGTGTTTGCGTGCCACTGGATCAAATTTTTTGATTTCCATTTTTTCTGGCATGTTGCGTTTGTTCTTGTCAGTGGTATAGAAGTGACCAGTACCTGCTGTTGATTCGAGTTTGATTTTATCGCGCATGTTGCTGCTCCTTAGATTGTGCCGTTGGCACGCAAGTCTGCGAGGACTGCGTCAATGCCGTTTTTGTCGATGGTGCGCAATGCAGCGTTAGAAACACGCAGACGCACGAAACGGTTTTCTGATTCTACCCAAAAACGACGATTGTGCAGATTAGGCAAAAAGCGACGGCGGGTTTTGTTGTGGGCGTGAGAAACATTGTTTCCCGACATTGGGCGTTTACCCGTTACTTGACATACACGTGCCATGATGGCTCCTTAATTTGCTGAAGATTCAAACCATGGTGGCTTTTGTTTTACCCTTTTTTCAAGGGGGTTAGCGCGGTTTGAACGCTCTTTGAACAAAAACCAGTTAAATTTTTTGTACCTAAACCGAAGATTTTACGCGAAAAATCTCGCTGATGCAAGGTTTTATAAGAGCCGCTTGCTGTGAATTTGGTGTTTTGGCACATTGGTGCTGATTTTTGTGCATTTTTTAAGAGAAATACGATCCGATTTAGGGGTTAAAAGTCTCCCCAAACGGCGTTAAGTGCTGCAATAGCGGCTAAGCCAGCAGACTCTGTGCGCAATACGCGCGGGCCGAGTACGGTGTTGGTGAAGGCTGAGACTTGTGCATGTGCGAGCTCCTTGTCATCAAAGCCGCCTTCTGGGCCGATGAGCAGCGTGATTTCTTGGTTTTCTGACGGTGTGGATAGGGTTTTAAATGGAACAGCACCGTTGGGATGCAGCATCAGTTTGAGGCTGGGCTGGGATTTTTGTGTGTCGAGGAATCTGGTCAGAGGCTGTGGCGCGTCCAATTGAGGTAGGACATTGCGGCCACATTGCGCACAGGCTGCGACTATGATGCGCTGCCAGTGCTCTACTTTTTTTGTGGCACGCTCTGGGGTGAGTTTGATTTGGCTTTTGGCTGAAAATAATGGTGTGATGCGGGTGACGCCGAGTTCCACGGCTTTTTCGATGGTCCAGTCCATTTTGTCGCCAACAGAGAGGCACTGAGCAAGTGTAATGGATAGCGGAGGCTCAACAGAAATGGCGTCAATGGCGGTGAGGATGGCGTGGGCTGATTTTTTTTCGATTTGAGTCAGTTGTGCGTGGGCTTGGTTGCCGACGCCATCAAACAGTCTGATTTCATGGCTTTCACGTAGGCGAAGAACATTGACTGCATGATGGAAAATGTCATTGGGCAGCTCGAACGGGTGGTGCATTGCTGGCAGCGGTGCTGCGTAGTAAAAACGAAAACTCATGATTTGGCTTTCTTAAAAATTGCATCAATTGTAGCGTAAGTCGTGACTATCATTAGCGCATTAAGTTCACGTACAATGGTGTTTTATATTATTGGAGTCTTATATGACGATGTCGATTTCCCCCACCTCTGAGATTGTTGAGGAAATTAAAGCGGGGCGTATGGTGATTTTGGTGGACGAAGAGGATCGTGAGAATGAAGGTGATGTGATTCTTGCGGCTGATTTTGTGACGCCTGAAGCGATTAACTTTATGGCCAAGCATTGCCGTGGTCTCGTTTGTTTGACGTTGACGCAAGCGCGCTGTGATGCACTGGGACTCAATATGATGGTCAGCGACGGTGGTAACGGGACGCAATTTGGTACGAATTTTACAGTGTCTATTGAAGCGAAAGAGGGGGTGACGACAGGTATTTCGGCGGCTGATCGTGCTTTGACGATCAAGGTTGCCGCTGGAGAGCAATACACCGCTGCCGATATTGTTCAACCAGGGCATGTGTTCCCTGTGCGTGCTGTGGAGGGTGGTGTTTTGGTTCGTGCTGGTCACACTGAAGCGGGTTGTGATTTGGCCGCTTTGGCTGGATTGACGCCTGCGTCGGTCATTTGCGAAATCATGAAAGATGATGGCGAGATGGCACGTTTGCCCGACTTGATGGTGTTTGCCCAAGAGCACGGCTTGAAAATAGGTACCATTACTGACCTCATCGCTTATCGAAGTCAAAAAGAAACGTTGATTCAGCGCGTTGGTGAGCGTGAGATGCAAACTGCTCAGGGGTTGTTTCATGCGATTGCATATAAAGAGTCATGCAGTGACAATGTTCATCTCGTTTTAACCAAAGGTGATGTTGCCAATACGGAGGTGGTGCCTGTCCGTGTGCATGAGCCGTTATCGGTGCTTGATGTGTTGGATGTGGCGAAAACCACACATTCTGTGTCTCTTGACGCGGCACTCAAGCACATTGAACAGGAAGGCGTTGGTGTGGCTGTTTTGCTTAATTGCCAAGAGTCTTCTGCGCGCTTAACGGCGCAATTTTCTCGATTGAATGCGCAAGAGCGTGGTGAAAAGCTGGCCAAAAAAGCGCCAACGGAGTTGCTTTTGTACGGTATTGGTGCGCAAATTCTAAAAGACGTTGGTGTGCAAAAAATGATGCTGCTTGGTAGTCCTCGCAAAATGCCATCCATGGGTGGTTTCGGCTTGGAGGTGGTTGGTTTTAGTGGTGTATGAGTGAATCCCCTGTGTTGGCTGCGTATTGGCTGAGTTAATACCCAGGCTCGTGTTTCTTATGCACACGGATGGTTTCGAGCACCTCGCAGCTCCATTATTTCTAATTTTTAAAAGGATAAAAAATGCCCGCTCAATGGCTTATTGGTAACTGGAAAATGAATGGTAGCATGGACAGTAACGCAGCACTTCTGACAGAAATTCGCCAAGTCTCAGGTTCGGCCAAAATGGCAGTGGCTGTACCGCATCCCTATCTCTCGCAGGCGAGAGATGCATTGTCTGGCTCTGAGGTTCAAGTATCAGCTCAGAATCTATCCGCGTTCGAGAAAGGCGCTTATACAGGTGAGGTCTCAGCCCTAATGCTTTGCGAGTTCGGTGTGAAGCTCGCGCTGGTTGGCCACTCAGAGCGTCGTCATTTGTTTGGTGAGTCGGACGAAGTGGTTGCAGCCAAAACCATAGCGGCGCTTAATGCTCGATTAACACCTGTTGTCTGTGTAGGTGAGACTCTGACTGAGCGTGAAGCAGGCAATGCCAAAGAGGTTGTCTTGCGTCAGCTTAATGCAGTCATTGATGGCATCGGAGCAGAACGCTTAAGCCGCTGCATTTTGGCTTATGAGCCCGTATGGGCCATCGGTACGGGAAAAACGGCCAGTCCTGAGCAAGCTCAAGAAGTCCATGGCTGGTTGCGAGAGATCGCTGTGCAGTCAGGTGCGGCAGGTGTCAGCATTTTGTACGGTGGCAGTGTGAAAGCCAATAATGCCGCAGAGATGTTTGCTCAGCCCGATGTCAATGGCGGTTTGATTGGTGGAGCCTCGCTCGATGCCAATGAGTTTATCGCGATTTATCAAGCGCTGTGTGCATAGGTTTCGGGCGTTTTTATTCCGCTTGTGTATTTTAGTCACAGCCCGCAAGGCATCTGCTAGAATACGTGATTTTTATTTCGGAAATGCGGCGCGCTGTGTTTCCTCTACTTTCTCAATAAAATTGTTAAGAGGTTTTCATGTCAGCAAGCAATAAACAAATGGCGAATGCTATCCGTGCGTTGTCGATGGATGCAGTTCAAAAAGCGAATTCTGGCCACCCTGGGATGCCGATGGGTATGGCTGATATTGCTGTGGCATTGTGGAGTCCAGCCAGTGGGTTGTTTAAACATAACCCAACGGATTCAAAATGGTTTGATCGCGATCGCTTCATTTTGTCGAATGGACACGGCTCAATGTTGCTTTACTCGTTGTTGCATCTGACGGGTTACAAGCTGACAATGAATGACATCAAAAACTTCCGCCAATTGCATTCAAAAACAGCGGGTCACCCTGAGTATGGCTTTGCCGAAGGGATTGAAACCACCACGGGCCCGCTGGGTCAGGGTATTGCTAACGCAGTGGGTATGGCCTTGACTGAGAAACTCCTTGCGCAAGAATTCAACAAAGATGGTCACAATATCGTTGATCATTCGACTTTTGTTTTCCTTGGTGACGGCTGCATGATGGAGGGTGTGAGCCACGAAGCGTGCGCGTTGGCAGGTACATTAAATCTGTCGAAACTTATCGCTATTTATGACGACAACGGTATTTCGATTGACGGCCAAGTTGATCCTTGGTTCACAGATGACACGCCTAAACGCTTTGAGTCTTATGGTTGGAACGTGATTCGCAACGTCGATGGCCATGATGTTGCTGCCGTCAAAAAAGCGATTGAAGACGCGAAGAAAAACGCGCCAAAAGACACTGGCCCGACATTGATTTGCTGTAAAACCACCATTGGTTTTGGCTCACCTAAATTCCAAGGTACGGACAAAGTTCATGGTGCTGCATTGGGTGCTGAAGAAGTGGCAGCGACGCGCGCACACATTGGCTGGGAATATCCAGCATTTGAAGTGCCTCAAGATATTTATGATGCTTGGGACTCTAAAACCACGGGTGCAGCGGCACAAAAAGAATGGCAAGAACGCTTTAATGACTACGCGAAAAAATTCCCCAGAGAAGCCAAAGAATTCACACGCCGCATGAAAGGCGAATTGCCCGCGGACTTTGACAAGGCCGTTGAAGCATATCTCAAAACTTGCGCTGAAAAAGCGGAAACCATCGCTTCACGCAAAGCTTCTCAAAACGCCATTGAAGCCTATGCGCCTTCATTGCCTGAGTTCCTCGGCGGTTCGGCTGATTTGACCAGCTCGAATCTAACCAACTGGTCAACCTGCGTTCGCTTAAAACCAGGTCAATGGGGCAATCATATTAGTTACGGTGTGCGCGAATTCGGCATGAGTGCGATTATGAACGGCATTGCTTTGCACGGTGGCTATTTGCCGTTTGGTGCGACGTTCTTGACATTCTCTGATTACTCACGCAACGCATTGCGTATGGCTGCGTTGATGAAAATCCGTACGCTGTTTGTCTTCACACATGACTCGATTGGCGTGGGTGAAGATGGTCCGACACATCAACCTGTCGAGCACACAGCCAGCTTGCGTTTGATTCCGAATCTCGATGTATGGCGCCCATGCGATACCACCGAGTCAGTCGTGGCTTGGGCCCAGTCGATTAAGCGTCCAGACGGCCCATCGACCATGATTTATACCCGTCAAAATTTGCAGTTTCAAAAACGCAATGCGACACAAACCAAAAACATCGCCAAAGGTGGCTATGTTCTCCGCGATGTTAAAGCCGCGAAGGAAAAAGCACAAATCGTCCTCATCGCCACTGGCTCAGAAGTCGATCTTATTGTTAAAGCTGCAGACGTGCTCGTAGCCAAAGGTGTTTCAACTCGCGTGGTTTCGATGCCGTGCACCAATGTATTTAATCGCCAAACTGCTGCTTACAAAAAGAGCGTACTCGGCGAAGGCATCGCACGCGTGGCCGTTGAAGCTGGTGTGACAGATACATGGTGGCGTTATCAGTGCGCGGCGGTGATTGGGATGGAATGTTTCGGTGAGTCTGCGCCCGCGCCAGAGTTGTTTAAGTTGTTTGGTTTCACTGTTGAAAACGTGGTGAACACCGCTTTATCAGTATTGCAGTAAATGGCTCAAAGCATCTCGCTTTCATAGCGAGGTGCTTGTGAGTTGCGATAGACAGTAGTACCGTGGACAAGTCGCTTGTCCGTTTATAAAAAAGAGGGAAGTTATTTTTAACTTAATATTGGAGAAACAACAATGACCATCAAAGTAGCCATCAACGGTTATGGCCGTATTGGCCGAAATATTTTGCGCGCGCATTATGAAGGCGGCAAAAAGCACGACATCGAAATTGTCGCCATCAATGACTTGGGCGATGCAAAAATCAACGCTTATTTGACACAGTTTGATACGGCTCATGGCAAATTCCCAGGTACCGTAACCGTAGATGGTGACTCTATCATCGTCAATGGCGACCGTATCAAAGTATTGGCAGAACGCGATCCTGCCAAATTGCCTTGGGGCGAATTGGGCGTGGACGTCGTTATGGAGTGCACAGGTTTTTTCACCACCAAAGAAGCGGCATCTAAACATCTCCAAGGCGGAGCGAAAAAAGTCATTATCTCAGCACCTGGCGGTAAAGACGTGGATGCAACCGTTGTGTACGGTGTGAATCACCATGTGCTCAAATCAACGGACACAGTGGTTTCTAACGCGTCTTGCACCACCAATTGCTTGGCTCCTTTGGTCAAACCACTGCACGATGCGATTGGCGTGGTGAGTGGTCTCATGACCACTGTTCACTCATACACAAATGATCAACGTCTGACTGACGTTTATCACGAAGACATGCGCCGCGCGCGCTCTGCCACCATGAGCATGATTCCGACGAAAACAGGCGCAGCGGCGGCGGTTGGTCTCGTATTACCAGAGTTGAATGGTAAGCTCGATGGTTATGCGATTCGCGTACCAACCATTAATGTGTCTTTGGTGGATTTGTCATTCGTAGCAGCACGTGACACAACGGTTGAAGAAGTCAATAGCATCATGAAAGCAGCGTCTGAAGGCCCACTCAAGGGTATTTTGGGCTACGTCACCGAGCCGCTCGTTTCAGTAGACTTTAATCATGACCCAGCGTCGTCATCGTATGACGTGAGTCTCACCAAAGTTTCTGGACGCTTGGTCAAAGTGGGTAGTTGGTATGACAATGAATGGGGTTTCTCTAACCGCATGTTGGACACGACTGTCGCATTGATGAGTGCTAAATAAAATCAAGTATCAATGTACTTGAATGGAGGCGGGCTTTATGCCCGCCAACTGCGTATTAGAAGGTCATTGATTTGTGGTTTTGAGTACGAGACCAAAAATGAATCACCGTATTTAAGAAGATGAAAGCAGAGCGATGACAACACAAGATTTATTGGTTGAATTATTGACCGAAGAGTTACCACCCAAAGCCCTCAACAAATTATCAACAGCCTTTGCCAATGGCGTGTATGAAGCATTGACTCAGCTGGGTTTGGCGGGTTCAGAATCACAACGACACGCTTATGCGACACCGCGTCGTTTGGCGGTCAGTATTTCAAATGTTGTTGAGCAGGCCGCTGATGTTACGCGCCGCGACAAAGTGCTGCCTGTTTCAGTCGGCTTGGATGTGAATGGTCAGGCGACAGCGTCACTGACGAAAAAACTCACAGCGATGGGTTTTCCAGACAAAACGCCAGCAGACTTAGACATTGAAAATGATGGCAAGCAAGACGTGTTTTTTATTAGCTATACCCAAAAAGGGGCGATTTTGGCTGAGGTTTTGCAAACAGTTTTGTCGGACGTTTCTGCCAAATTACCGATTCCGAAAGTCATGACCTACCAAATTCACGCAGGCACGGCAGCGCAAGAAGATGTGCAGTTTGTGCGACCCGTCAAACGCGCCTTGGTTTTGTGGGGCGATGATGTGTTGCCTGTGACTGTATTTGGTGTCAAAGCCGACCGCTTGACCGATGGTCATCGGTTTATGAGCGAGCCTGCATTGTCTGTAAAAAACGCCGCAGATTACACCCATGTGCTGCGCAATCAAGGCATGGTTGAACCTGATTTTAAAGTGCGTCGTGAAAGCATTTATGAGCAGTTGAAACTAAAGGCAGACGCTCATCAAGTCATCATGCCCGATGAGTTACTGGATGAAGTGACGGCCTTGACTGAGTGGCCTGTGGTATATAAGGCATCATTCGATGAATCGTTTTTATCTGTGCCGCAAGAGTGCTTGATTTTGACGATGCAAACCAATCAAAAATACTTTGCCATGACAGACGCCACAGGTGCGCTGGTTAATGAGTTTTTGGTCATATCAAACATTCTCACAGATGAACCTGATAACATCATCGAAGGCAATGCGCGTGTGGTGCGTCCCCGTCTGGCCGATGCGCAGTTCTTCTTTGAGCAAGACAAGAAAAAATCACTCGATAACATGGTGGCCAAACTGAGTAATGTGGTCTACCACAACAAACTCGGTTCGCAAGGCGAACGCGTCACGCGAGTGAAAAACATCGCGGCTTATCTCGCCACAGCCTTGAATGCGAATGTCGCTAACGCACAGCGTGCCGCAACCATTGCTAAAGCGGATTTGGTTAGCGACATGGTCGGTGAGTTTCCTGAGTTGCAAGGTGTGATGGGGCGTTATTATGCAACGCACCATGGTGAGAGTGCTGATGTTGCTGCGGCGTGTGCAGAACACTATCAACCGCGCTTCGCAGGTGATGAGTTGCCAGCCACAACCACGGGTTTAATCACTGCGTTGGCTGACAAGCTCGAAACCTTGGTGGGAATCTGGGGGATTGGTTTGCAGCCGACAGGCGAGAAAGACCCATTCGCTTTGCGTCGCCACGCCTTGGGCGTGGTGCGGATGATTCTTGAGAAAAGACTACCTTTATCTTTATCTGAAACCTTGGCGGCGGTTCAGTCAGAGTTTAACGACAATATGCAAGTGAAAAACAGCGAGCAAGCTGTGAAGACGTTCATGCTGGATAGGCTCAAAGGCATGCTCAAAGACCAAGGCTATGCACCCGCACACATTGAAGCGGTGTTGTCGAATAACCCTGATCGTTTGGATGAAGTTGAGGACAAGCTTGCTGCTGTCAAGGCATTCGCAGTGTTGCCCGAAGCCACGAATCTGGCTGCTGCCAACAAACGTTGCGTGAATATTTTGCGCAAAGCGACTGAGAAAGATGAAGCCATTGCGCCTGAAGTCGATAAAACCCTATTGTCTGAGTCCGCTGAGCAAGCATTGGCCAATGCGGTTGAGGCGGTTCGCCCATCGGTACAAACGGCGATTGAACAGCGTGCTTATCAGACAGCCTTGACGTCATTGGCGAGTTTACGTGAACCTGTTGATGCGTTTTTTGTGGATGTGATGGTGATGGTGGATGATGCGGCGGTGCGTGCGAATCGCTTGAAACTGTTGCAAGACTTGGCGCAATTAATGAACGGCGTTGCGGATATTTCGCAACTTGCGGTGTAAACACGGTGAATAACATGGACAGTGTTGAGCGTCTGATTATCTTGTCTCGTGATGGTGTGATTAACGAAGATCGCGGCATCATCACAAAGCCAGATGACTGGGTGCCGATTGAAGGTAGTCTGGAGGCTTTGGCGCGCTTGCATCGAGCGCATTTTAAAGTTGTGGTTGCCACCAATCAACCGGGCATCATGTTGGGCAAGCTCACGGTGTCCGATTTGAATGCGATTCACCAAAAAATGCATGCAGAGGTTGATGCGGCCGGTGGCAAGATTGAAGCGATCTTTTTCTGCCCGCACACGGCCGATGCAGGTTGTAATTACCGAAAACCATCCCCTGAAATGCTCAATGACATCGCACAGCGGTTCGATGTGAGTTTGAACGAGGTGATTTATGTTGGCGACACGCTCAACGATATGAGTGCAGCGCATAAAGCGGGTTGCCAACCGTATTTGGTACTCACGGGGCAAGGCGGTAAAACTTACGCCGATGGGGTGCTCAATGATACGCATGTTCGCGTCAATTTGGCAGCGGTAGTGCGTGAGTTGGTGGGTAAAGTTTGACTGTGAGAGGCCAAGAACACCTAATTTTGTGTCGAGCCTCAAATCTTCATTGGATGAAGTGCTAACACTTCAATAAAAAAACAGATACGTATCGGTATCTGTTTTTTTATTGATTGAGTATTTTTCCAGGATTTATCATGTTTAGTGGATCTAAGCTCTGCTTGATGACCCTCATTAGATTGAGTTCTACAGGGCTTTTAAGTTGTTCTAACCAATCTTTCTTAAGTAACCCTATCCCGTGCTCAGCAGAAATACTGCCCTTGTGCTGTTGGACTTGATTGTAAACAATTTGGTTGATGTCTGTTTCAGCGGCCATGAGGGCGTTCGCGTTTGCAAATGCCTGACCACGAGACACATTAAAGTGCAAATTGCCGTCGCCGATGTGGCCAAAAATGGTTGGTTCAATGGAGGGGTAATGTTGCTCTAGTTGCGAGCACGTGACTTCAACAAAGTTGGCAATGGCACTGATGGGAACACTAATGTCGTGTTTGATGTTTTTACCCACTCGTTTTTGAGCGGCAGATATCTGTTCACGAATTTGCCAAAACTGCATTTGTTGTGTACCGCTTTGTGCAACGATGGCGTTTTTGATGAAGCCTTGCTCAATGGCTGCGCTGATGTGATGATTGAATGATTGATGCAATGCGTTCAGTGCATCGGTTTGTGTGCTGGTGTGGCTGATTTCAATCAAGGCAACGTGGGCTTGGGTATCGTCGGCGAAAGGGTGCTGATGGTTAAACTGGTCACAAACCAAGTTCAGCGCATTCGGCGAGATGTATTCAAAAGCGGTGAGTTGTGCATCAAATTGTTTTTGACAGGTATTGAACGCTTGTACGATGTGATGCAAGTCTTTGGTGGCAATAAAAGCGGTCAATGTATCAACGGGTGAAGGGAATAATTTGAGCACCGCTGCCGTGATGATGCCCAGTGTACCTTCGGCACCGATGAACAGGTGTTTCAAGTCGTAGCCTGTGTTGTTTTTGCGCAGCGTATTCAATCCTGACCAAATATCGCCGTTCGGTAAGACCACTTCTAAACCCAGACACAGATCACGGGTGTTGCCGTAGCGTAGGACTTGCGTGCCACCTGCATTGGTGGCGAGATTGCCGCCAATGGTGGCCGTACCTTCTGAAGCGAGTGACAGTGGATAAAGCAAGCCATGCTCTTGTGCGATTTGCTGAGCGTGTTCAAGTGTGACGCCTGCCTCAACTGTCATGGTGCGATTGGCCTCGTCAATCTGACGTACCGCATTCACTCTTGTGAGATTGAGCAACACGCTGGGGTGATCGGGTAACACAGCAGCACCGCCGACCAAGCCTGTGTTGCCGCCTTGCGGAATGATGGCGATTGGCGGGTTTTGAGCCACACAAAGTTTGACCACTTCAGCGACTTCGGCGGTGTTTTTGGGCAATACAACAGCGATGGGCGCATGATGATAGCGGTTGCGCTCATCTGTGTGGTAGGGCTGTGCGGCTTCATTTGTCCGAATGTTTGTCGTACCAACGATGCTGCCCAATGATGTTAAGAAATCGTTCATGATGCATTCCGTGGTTGAGCGCGTCGAATGCTCAAATAGACACCCATCAAGCTCAAGACCAAAGCCGACCATGCATAAGGGGTTTCATAAAGCAAAGGATCGGCGGGAGCCGACCACAAAAGAGCGGCACTAGTGGTCAAAATAATCGGGCAGGTGATGAACAAGGCGGCTTTTTCGGTCAATATAAAACTGACAATCAATGGTAGAAACAGCGCAACTTTTAATGCCAAATAGCCATCCGTGGTAAAGCCAATGGCGCCCCAAATCACACACAAAGCAATGATGTATTGTGGTCCTGTGATTTTTTTTCGTGCGGGTTTTTTAGTGCTTGGTGGGGTGTGTTGGAGATTTTCGGTACGTAGATGGCGCAAAGTGAGGATGAAAATCAAAGTAGATAAAACAATCTCGCCCCAAGCAAATGCGCGTTGCATCGGCAATGTGTCTGCATAAGCCCGCATAATGCCTTCGAGTAAATAAGCCAAAATCAACAAGCTGAGTATTTGGAAGGCTCGTCGTTCACCACGCCAAGTTTTCCAGACAAATGGCAATAGCAAAAGACCTTTTAAGGCCAACCACGAACCACCTACTCGAATCGGTGCGCCGATGGTCTCCCACACCGCGCAAAAGACAATCAATACGGCCAGCGTGAGTGATACTTGCTGTGCAGACTTCATGGCGTGCCTAACTTTTGGGCGATGCGTGCCAAATGCTGCCCCATGAAAATAGCGAGCTTTTTCTCTGTGTCATCAACAGAGCGAGTGCCTGAATGACCTGCTAAATGAGACACCCCATAAGGTGTACCGCCACTGCTGGTGTGCATTAACTCCGATTGACTGTAAGGCAGCCCGACGATGAGCATACCGTGGTGCAGCAAAGGAATCATCATGGAGGTGAGGGTGGTTTCTTGACCACCGTGTAACGAACCTGTACTGGTGAAGACACTCGCGGGTTTTCCGATCAACGCACCGTTTTGCCACAAAGGGCTGGTTTGGTCGATGAAGTGTTTCATCGGCGCTGCCATGTTGCCGAATCGAGTGGGGGAACCGAGTGCCAGTCCTGCACAACTTGCTAAATCATTGAGTGTGGCATAGGGCGCACCTTCAGGCGGGATCGGTGCGATAGTTTGTTCTGTTTGTGCTGCCACGGGGGGGACAGTGCGTAGGCGGGCCTCTATCCCAGCAACTGACTCGACGCCTTGTGCAATACACTCGGCCAGTCGTTGCGTGTTGCCATTGCGTGAGTAAAATAAAATTAAGACGTAAGGTTGGCTCATGTGGAATTTCAAGGGTTTGTGACCGCAGAATCGGGAAGTTGTTTACAATGGCGCATTATATCAGTGTATCTGTGCTGCTCAATACAGCGAGTCCACTGAACAGATGCAGTGAAACGCAATAAATAAAGAATTGAATTGATATGAAACAGTTTTTCCCTCTCATTCGTGAAGAATGGCAACGCTTTCGCGCGGCGATGCGCTTTTTGACGGCTCGCATGGCCACGCATCGTCTCACGCAGGTTGCGGGTAGCCTGAGCTTTACCACGGTGTTGTCCTTGATTCCCTTGTTGGTTGTGACCTTGTCGGTACTCACAGGTTTTCCCGTGTTTGCTAAATTTCAAACCGAAATCCAACAAATGATGCTCGAGAACCTCATGCCTGAGCGAATGAGCCAAGTGGTGATGAAACAAATCACACAGTTCGCTGAGCAAAGCTCGAAGTTGTCGGTGCTCGGTGGTGCGCTGTTGTTTGTCTCTGCGCTCTTGACCATGGGTACAGTCGATCGCGTGTTCAATGATATTTGGCAGGTGAGACGCCGTGGGCTTTTACGCAAAAATGTCTTGGTGTATTGGGCGATTTTGACGGCAGGGCCGATATTGTTTGTATTGGTTTTGTTGTTGGGCAATTATTTCGTGGATGTGTTGAAGGCTTGGCCTAGAGTTGAAGTCGCTTTGAGTTTGGTGGTTCCCTTTTTGGTGGCAACGTTTGCATTCTCTTGTCTGTATGTGTTTGTCCCGAATCGGAAAGTGGCTTGGAAAGATGGTTTGGTTGGTGGCGCAGTGGCCGCGGTGTTGTTTGTGGTTTTGACGCAGTCATTTACGGCGATCTTTAAAACATTCCAAGTCTATGCGGTCTTGTACAGCGCTTTTAGCATTATTCCCGCGTTTTTTCTGTGGCTTTATGTATTTTGGTTGGTGATTTTGTTTGGCGCGAGCATTGCAGCGAGTTTGCCGATTCTCAAGTATGAGCGTTGGCGTAAAGTACCGCGAGCAGGTGATGATTTACCAGAAGCATTGATGATTTTGTATATTCTGTATCAGGCGCAACGCTCGCCATCACGGATGGTGAGCTGGTCATCGATTCAGACGCAGTTGCGGCTCAATAGCGAAGACTTGGCTGACATCATGAACAAACTTCAGGAGCATGGCTGGATTGGTCGTGTGCGGCGCCCTGACGACAGCACGGGCTGGGCGTTGATTTGTGACACTGGCGAAGTGACATTGGCTCATTTATACGATGTGTTTGTTTTTGACTCACAGTATTTTGCAGCCCAAGCACAGAAACACGAGTTGCCGTGGGCTCGTCGATTCACGGATATGCATAAATCTGGTCATCACCGAATTTATCTTAGTGAGCTTTTTGAGCAGAGATAGAAGAATCAAACCGTGGTTTTTGGTTTTTCGGTGTTTGTGTGATTAAAAGGGGTGCAATTGCGCACACTTATGGTTACAATGCGCTTAAATTATGTGCTGCTTGTTGCGTGGCTCATCTCACTATTTACATTTCCTGTTGGAGAAGATAATGAAAGTCGCTGATATTTTAAAAACCAAAAGTTTTGCGCTTTTTACCGCTACCCCTGATACTGAGCTTCAAACGGCTGTTGACCTAATGGCTGAAAAAGATATGGGTTCGCTGGTGGTCTTGGAAAATGGCTTTTTGGTCGGTATGCTCACTTTCCGTGAAATCAATAAATCATTGAGCTTCACACGCGGCACGATCACTGGCACATTGGTTAGAGACGTCATGGATGCAGCGCCATTGATTTTGACCTCCGAAACAGATGTGAACGAAACGCGCCAACAGATGCTTGACCGTCATGCACGCTATGTACCGATTATGGACAATGGCACCCTCATGGGGGTGGTGTCTTTTTATGATGTGGCCAAGGCGATGCTGCAAGCGCAGCAGCTCGAAAATCAAATGCTCAAGGCTTATATCCGCGACTGGCCAGCTGAAAACTGATTCAAGATAGATTTGATTAAAACGGGCAACGATGGGTTGCCCGTTTTTTTGTCCTCTTTTACTTGGGTTTTGGCAAGATTGGAACTTTGCTTTGTCTCATTGGCTCGCTATGATGCTTGTTGGTCAATGACTGAATCTTTTGGAAAGAAAAACATGGTCTTAAAACGAAATATCTCGATGCGCCAAGGTGTCATACTCGCTATTGGCATGGTGTTGGGTTCTGGATTATTTGGCTTGCCTGGATTGGCAATTGAGCTTGGTGGCGCAGATGTGGCATTGCTCGGCTGGTTGGTGATGGCGCTGGTGATGTCGCCAATGCTGTATGTGTTCATTGTGTTGGGACGCGCTTACCCACAAGCAGATGGTTTGACGCAGTATGCGCAGGTGGCGGTGGCGGGAGCGGCGCTTGATTCTGTCCGAGGTCGTATGGCAAAGGGGGCTGTGTTGGTTTTGCTCACAGGGACTTTTGCACTCGGGATTCCCGCATCGATTTGGGTGGCTGCTAGTTATGTGTTGCATGCTTTTGGTGTGGAGGCCTCATGGGCAAGGGCAGCATTGACAGCCGTTTTCTTGTTGGCGTGTACAGTGATGAATTTACGTGGTGTGAGCGTGCTGGCTAAGGTGAATGCGGCGAGTCTGTATGTTTTACTGGCGGTGGTGGCTGTGCTGATTGTGGGCAATTGGGATGCTTTGGACGGTACGGTGACGCATGTGGTGGCATGGCGAATTCAGAATTTTTCAGCTCAGTCATTGTGGGCTGTGATGGCGTTTCTGTTTTGGGCGAGTTGCGTGACCCGCAACGAAACATCCCGCGCGTGTATGTCTGGAGTTTCATACTCGTGGTCGCACTGTACGTGGCACTGGCTGCTGTGATGTCGGGTGCTGCGTGGCGCGGGCAAAATGTGGCTGGCGAATCGGGTTTGTTGGTGTTATTTAACAGGCCGTGGCTGATATTTGTTTTAGGTGTGACGATGGGATTGATGATTATCGCATCGCAAAATGCGTGGATTTTTGGGCGTCACGGATGTTATATAGTGCGGCAAATGAGGGGTTTTTTCCAAAATCATGGGCGGTTTTGAATCAGGCACAGATGCCTGAGCGGGCATTGTGGCTTTTGTTTGTTGCGTTTAGCTTATCCTTGGTGATTTTAAGCGTCGGTTGGCTGAGCGTGGCACAGATGATGACGCTGGTGAGCCAAAACTTCATGGTGTTGTATGCGGTTTCATTGCTTGCATACTGGCGTATTATTTGGCTGCGGCCAAGTGTGGTGGCTGTGCTGATGGGCATCGTAGCGACTGGGTCGTGTGTGTTTCTGTTGCAGGGGTTTACTTGGTGGTGGTTGTTTCCTTTGACTTTGCTCGGGTTTGGTGCATGGCGCGGTCGATGTTGTTTGGGAACTTAGAAGGCTGAAAACGCTGTGTTATGATGTGAGTCACATCAGTTTTTATGATTTTTTATTGAGCAAAATATGAATGTTGAAAAGAACTCTCCTTTGCAATTTGAAACGGCCTACGACTGGCTTGGTGGCGAAGCGCGTGTGCGTGAGCTGACGACACGGTTTTATGATTTGATGGATTTGGAGCAGAAATTCGCTGCGCTGCGTGCCGCGCATGGTGTGTCGTTGGGTGAGGCACGCGAGCGCCTGTTTCTGTTTTTGTCGGGGTGGTTAGGCGGGCCACCGTTGTACATGCAGACGCATGGTCATCCGAAGCTGCGTGCGCGGCATTTGCCATTTAAAATTGGTGTCACTGAACGTGACCAGTGGGTGGCGTGTATGGCGCAGGCGATGCGTGAAATCGGTGTGCCTGATGATTTATATCAGCGGTTAATTGAATCGTTTTATAACACAGCCGACTGGATGAGGAATCAACCTGACTCGGTAGAAGGCGCGCCGCAGATGCCGTCACCTGCTGGGGTTTATCAGCCACAAGTCAAACAGAAGTTGCATCAAATCACTGAGGCTTATGGTGTGCCGAAAGAGTCAATATGAATAACATCCTAGTGTTTTTGTACCTTTTGTTGGCTATTTTATTGATTTTGTTGGGGTTTGTAATGGTTTTGTGGTTGCGTTTAAACCAATCGCAAAGAATCAGCGACCAAATTTTGAATAATCTTGATTCATCGTTTGATGAAACGCATCAGTTGTTTCGTGAGCAGGGTTTAAAGGCGCGTGAGCACGCTGGTGTGTTGGCTCATCAGCAGCGTGACGAGTTGGGGCAGTCGTTATTTCAAGTGCAAACGCTGCTCAATACGCAGCTCAAAGAAGTGCGTGAGACGCAAAGCACTGAGAGTGCCAATGCACGAGAGACGCTGGTGCAGCAGCTCAATGCAACGACCTCACAGCTCATGCAACAGTTGCAACTGCTCAATGACACCACGGAGCGACGTTTGACCCAAATGCGTGAAAACATTGAGCAGCGTCTTACCTCCATCGAGCAAAAAAATGAAACCAAACTCGAACAAATGCGCCAAACCGTGGATGAAAAACTACATGCCACATTGGAAAAACGCTTGGGTGAGTCCTTTAAACAAGTCTCCGATAGGTTGGAGCAAGTGCACAAAGGCTTGGGCGAGATGCAGTCGCTCGCGGCGGGTGTGGGTGATTTGAAGCGCGTGTTGACCAATGTCAAAACGCGCGGCACGTGGGGTGAGATGCAACTGGCTAATTTGCTTGAGCAGGTATTCACCCCCGAACAATACGCTGCCAACGTGGCCACTGTGCCCGAATCAACCGCACGTGTTGAGTTTGCCATCAAACTGCCTGGACGTTCTGAGAGCGAGCCTGTTTGGTTGCCGATTGACGCGAAGTTTCCGCGTGAGCAGTATGACCGAATGCAAGATGCCCAAGACGCTGCCGATGCTGAAGCATTGGCCAAGTCGCAAGGTGAATTGGTGAGTGCCATACTGAAAGAAGCCAGAACCATTGCTGAGAAGTACGTCTCTCCACCGCATACCACGGACTTTGCGATTTTGTTTTTACCCACAGAAGGCTTGTATGCCGAAGTGGCTCGTCAAGCCGGGCTGCTTGATACCTTGCAGCGTGAGTACCGTGTGGTGGTCGCTGGACCGACGACGCTGATGGCAATTTTAAATAGTTTGCACATGGGCTTTAGAACCCTCGCTTTAGAAAAACGCGCCAGTGATGTGTGGCAGGTATTGGGCGCGGTGAAAACAGAGTTTGGCAAATTTGGCGATGTGCTGGCCAAAACCCGTGATAGCTTAGAGCGTGCTGCAAAGAATATAGACTCTGCGCAAGTGCGTACACGGGCCATGACGCGCGCGCTATCTGGTGTGGAGCAATTAGAGACGGGCAAGAGTGCGGCGTTATTGTCTTTAGATGCAGAATTGCCTGATGAGTGAGGATATCAGAGGGGCGCAAAACCGCTTTCCCAATTGTATTGCTCTATGTCACAATACAGTTTATCCGCCAAATTTTTAACTGTATCGGTACTGTACTGTTTAAATGCGCTATATTAAGGTCGCAATATCATCCCCCATGAGGTCATTATGTCGTATTCCCAATTGTTTTCTCAACGTGCCACAGCCATCAAAAGCTCAGTGATTCGCGAAATTTTAAAAGTTACCGCGAATCCTGATGTGATTTCGTTTGCAGGTGGCTTGCCTGCGCCTGAAAGTTTTCCTGTGGCGCAGATGAAAGCAGCGTTTGATAAAGTGCTGGTCACCGACGCTCAAAGCGCCTTACAGTATTCAACCACCGATGGTTATGCGCCGTTGCGTGAGTGGGTAGCGAGTCGTATGAGCACTGATGGTGCGACCATTACACCAGACCAAGTGATTATTGTGTCGGGTTCGCAGCAGGCACTGGACTTGATTGGCAAAGTGTTCATTGATGAAGGTGATACGGTATTGGTTGAGACACCGACTTATCTAGGGGCATTGCAGGCATTTTCACTGTTTGCGCCCAAGTTTGTTTCCGTGGCATCAGATGAGCAAGGTTTGGATGCGTCTCAATTAACGGCAGAGGATGCTCAAGCGGCTAAGTTTCTCTACGCATTGCCAAACTTTCAGAATCCCACAGGGCGTATGATGAGTGAAGAGCGTCGTGCGAAATTGGTGGAAGTTGCTCGTGCGAATGATTTATTGGTGGTGGAAGATGACCCATACGGTGCGTTGTGGTATCAGGCCGCACCGCCAGCGTCGTTGTTGTCACGCATGCCTGAGCGCGTGATTCACATGGGTTCGTTCTCAAAGGTACTCGCACCTGGTTTGCGCCTTGGTTACATTGTCGCTCCCGTAGAAATCGCGCGCAAGTTTGAGCAGGCCAAGCAAGCGACCGATTTGCACACCTCAACCATTGCACAGCGTGTGGTGTACGAAGTGGTCAAAGATGGCTTTTTGGATGAGCACATTCCCTCGATTCGTACCCTTTACCATGGTCAAGCACAGGTGATGTTAGAGGCATTGTCTGAGCACATGCCAAACGGTGTGGTTTGGAATGTGCCTGCGGGTGGGATGTTTTTGTGGGTGACTTTGCCTGACGGACTCAATGCAGAAAAACTGCTTGAAAAAGCTGTGGCGCGCAATGTCGCTTATGTTCCAGGCACACCTTTTTATGCGAATGTGGCGCAGGACAATACGTTGCGTCTGGCTTTTGTGACGGTACCTGCTGAGAAAATTCGGCATGGCGTGGCGCAGTTGGCTCAAATTTTTGGTGAGTAACGTGGGCTTCATCAATAAAAAACGCGCCGTGTTGACACGGCGCGTTTTTTGTTGTGAATAACGATGAGCGGCTATCGCTTGATCAGACGCAACAGCAGGAGTAGAACCACTGCGCCGATAGTACCCGTGAGAATAGCACCCAAAAGACCGCCACCTAGAGACAATCCAGCCATATTGAGTAAGTAGCCGCCCACGACGGAACCAATTAAACCCACAATGATGTCACCAATAAGGCCAAAAGGACCGCCGACCAAAACACTGGCCAACCAGCCAGCTGCCAAACCAATCAGTATGGTGATGATAATGCTTTCCATAGCCACGACAATCTCCTTATTAAGGAATTAAAAATCACACTTAAGGTGTGTTGATTTTAGTATATGGGTTCTAAAATCTGAATTTATTGTATCAGAAGTTTTACGTCAATACTACTAAATGTCGTTTTTTTGTGAATTGATTTTTTGCCCTGTAAGCAAAAAAAAGCTGCTCAAATAATGGAGCAGCTTTTTGTGAGGGGTGTAGATTACGCAAAGTTTGCCGCAACAAAATCCCAGTTCACCAAGCTCCAAAACGCTTCCACATACTTTGGACGCGCATTGCGGTAGTCCACATAGTAAGCGTGTTCCCACACGTCGCAAGTGAGCAGAGGTTTGTTGTCCGTGGTCAATGGTGTGGCCGCGTTAGAGGTTGATACCAATTCCAAATCACCCGCTGGTGTCTTGACCAACCATGCCCAGCCAGAACCAAAGGTGGTGACGGCTGTTTTGGTGAATTCGGCTTTGAAATTGTCAAATGAACCCCATTTGGCGTTGATTGCTTCAGCCAAAGCACCCGTTGGTTCGCCTCCGCCGTTGGGTTTTAAACCATTCCAGTAAAACGTGTGGTTCCAAACTTGAGCGGCGTTGTTGAAAATGCCAGCAGATGATTTTTTGACGATTTCTTCGAGGCTTGAGTTTTCGAATTCTGTGCCTTTAATCAAACCATTGAGGTTGGTGACGTAGGTTTGGTGGTGTTTGCCGTAGTGAAACTCAATAGTTTCCTGTGAAATGATTGGTGCGAGTGCATCGGTAGCGTACGGCAGTGCGGGTAACGTGTGTTCCATGGTGTTCCTCTTTTTTGGTTGAAATTAGGGTGACTCTGTGTGATTGACTGTGCTTATCACACGCCCATCGGCGAATTGAATCGTGATGCCATCGCCTGACTGTAGTGACGCTGCATTATAAACGATAGTGCCGTCTTGCGCACGGACGTAGGTGTAACCTCGTGCGAGCACATTGTCAGGGTTCAGTTGTTTTAGGTGGCTGATGCGGTGGTTGAGCTTTTGTTCTTGCAGGACGAGGTGACGGCTCACGGCATGGCATAATTGGTTGTTGCTGCGCTGCAATTGGCTGATAGGTTTCGATAAGTTTGGGCGAGCGCGTTGCCAACGTTGGCTCATCTGTACCACCGCGGTACTTGTGCGCTCAAATTGACGAAGCATACTGTGTTTTAAGCGGGTGCGCAGCTCGTTTAGTGTCTGTTGTTTGTTTTGTAGCCTTTGCGCGGGTGTGAGTAGACGCAGCATGATATGGTCGAGCTGCTGTTCTTTGTCATGCATTCGGCTCATCATGGCACGGTTGAGGTGGTTCTGTTGTTGTTCTATGTGGTGGAGCAATGCCTCTTGACTGGGCGTGCTGATGATTTCAGCCGCAGCGGTTGGTGTGGCTGCTCTAATGTCCGCAACATAGTCAGCGATACTGGTGTCGGTTTCGTGACCTATGCCGCTGATGGTGGGGATTCGTGATTGGAAGATGGCGTGTGCGACTTCGGGCTCATTAAATGCCCATAAATCCTCAATGCTGCCACCACCTCTGACGATGAGAATCGCATCAAGGACTTTATTTTGATTGGCTTTTTGAATTGCAGAGGCGATTTGGCGGGGAGCTTGCTTACCTTGTACCAGTGTGGGGTAAAGCAAAATAGAGATGTGCGGCGCACGACGTTCTAATGTGTGACAGACGTCTCGCAATGCCGCGGCTTGTGGCGAGGTGATGATGCCAATGTGGTGAGCAAAGCTGGGTAAGGCTTTTTTGTGTGCTGCATCAAACAAGCCCTGACGCTGTAGCTCATCTTTGAGTTGTAAAAAGCGTTCGTGTAAGTTTCCTTGACCAGCACGCCTCATGGTCTCGACAGACAGCTGAAAGTCGCCACGTGGTGCATACAAAGAAGCCAAAACGTGTGCTTCTACGGCATCTCCTTCGCGTGGTTGAAAGCTCAGCAAGCTATTTTTGTGGCGAAACATCACGGCACGGACTTGAGCTTTGTCATCTTTGAGTGAAAAATACCAGTGGCCACTGGCAGCACTCGTGAGGTTTGAAATTTCACCTTTGACCCAAAGCAAAGGAATTTGTCGCTCAATTAGCTGGGCGACGCGTGTATTAAATTCTGATACGGAGAGGCTATCGGTGCTCATGGTTTCTTTGATGTTTTCGTTATACTGGTTTGTTCTATGATAAGGGTTTTGTATGAGTAGGTGGTTTTTACTTGGGTGTATTTTTGGGGAATTTTATGGATTTTGTTCTAAAAAAATTTGATTTACTGTTTTTTTGGGCAATCCTCCGTAAATACCGATGTATTGCTGTTTTTTGAGTTATACTTAAGTTTAGTCATTTTTCGTTTTGTGGTAGATACGTATTGCAAACTATTTTAATTTTATCAAAAAAATTCACATTTTTGAGAAATACTCATGCGGAAATAAGGACAGAGGGTGGGAATTAACAAAAAACACAGAATCAAAAGTACCACCAGTGATCAAACTTATCATGGTCAGTGGGGTGCAGGGTTTGGACAGGGCATGAATGGCTTGTCCATGAGCGCTCGCGCGCAGAGAGAGGCTGCATGGCTGTCTCTGTGGGGGCAGCGTGGCTTAAAAAACTACGCATTGGCACCTTTGGCTGCTTTATTCCAATTGTTTTCGTGGTTGCGACGGGTCTTTTACCAGACTGGCGTGATGGATGTTTTGTTCGCTCCAGTACCTGTGGTGGTGGTGGGTGGTGTTATGGTTGGGGGCGTGGGGAAAACCCCCGTGGTGACTGCGTTAGCGAGGACATTGCGCCGAGCTGGTTATCGACCAGGCATTATTGCGCGTGGTTATGGTGGCTCTAACGCACGACAAAGTCGGATGCCGATGGCAGTGACGGCTATGAGTGATAGCCGAGTGGTGGGTGATGAGCCAATGCTGCATTTTCTCAATACAGAGTGCCCTGTGTGGGTGGGCGCGGATCGTGCGAGAGCTGCCAAAGCTCTTTGTTCAGCTCATCCTGAGGTGGATGTTTTGCTGTGCGACGATGGCTTACAGCACTATCGTTTGTCGCGAGATATTGAAATTGTGGTCATGGATGGGCGCGGTGTCGGCAATGGTTTGTGTTTGCCTGCTGGACCTTTACGTGAAGGGCTCAGCCGATTGAAAGAGGTTGATGCGGTCGTGTGGCATCGACGTGGTGATACGGCGATGACGTGCCCCGTTCAGCAAGTCACTCGAAATGACGTCCCTCATTTTGTTTTTGAGAGTCACATTGCGGATGCTTATGATTTGCTCAATCCTTCCGACCGTGTGCCATTGTCATTCTTTTCTGGTAAATCTGTCACAATGATGGCTGCAATTGCTCAGCCTGTCAGGTTTTTTCGGATGCTCGAAGGACAAGGCGTGGTGGGGTTAGAGGTGCCGCTACCCGACCATGCTGCATTTGATTTGTCGGTCTTTAGGCAATCGCTGGTGCTCGCCTCTAAATATGTGCTGATGACCGAAAAGGATGCGGTAAAATGCCGAGACATCCTTGAAAAATCGAATGAGGACAAAGGCCGATACTGGGTTGTGCCACTTGATGTGGTCAACACCGATGATTTGGCTCGATTACAAAGCTTTCTGCTTGAACGTTTGGAAAGCCTTAAGTCGATATGAATGGCATAAGCTGATTTTATGGCACTTGGCCTTCTTAGGGTTTTAAAGCAAAGCCAAATAATGCGTGTTTTATTGCTCAAGGGGCGCTCATTTTCTGGGCGTCGTACTTACATTTTTTATGAGAAACATTTTTATGTCCCAACCATCGTGGCTCACACACATTACCTGTCCCAAGTGCCAAGGTAAACTGACGCAAATAGAGAATGCAACAGGTTTGTTGTGTGCTCATGATCAATTGGTTTTTCCCGTGCGCGACGGCATCCCCATTATGTTAATGGAGCAGGCTGTTGTTGTGGATCACCAAGCATGAGCCAAGTTCACATTGTTATCCCTGCCCGTATGGGCAGTTCTCGTTTTTATGGCAAGCCTCTGGTGAAACTTTCTGGGAGAGAGATGGTGCTGCGCGTGGTCGATCGCGCGAAATTGACGGGCGTCTCCAGCATTGTGGTTGCGACGGATGATGCAGCGATTGCGCAATGTGTCCAGCAAGCTGGTTTCGATGCCCAGATGACGGATGTGGATCATCCTTCAGGCACAGACCGAATCGCGCAAGTTGCAGAGGCTCGAGTATGGCCAGATGATGACATTGTTGTGAATGTGCAAGGCGATGAGCCACTGATAGAGCCTGAGCTGATTGAGGAGGTTGCTTTGGCCTTATCTGCTCATCCTGATTGTGTGATGTCGACGGCAGCACATGTATTGATTGACGCGGCCAGTTTGCTTAATCCGAATATCGTTAAAGTGGTTTTAGACAATCAGCAGCGCGCATTGTATTTTTCTCGTGCGCCGATTCCTTTTCCGCGTGATGCGATGCGAGCGGCAGGCGGTGATGGATTGGTTGCGTTGCCCGCAGGGCTACCAGTGCTGCGTCACATGGGTATTTATGCTTATCGTGTGGGCTTTTTGAAACAATACGCTGATTTACCTGCCAGTCCTTTAGAGCAGTTTGAAAGCTTGGAGCAATTGCGGGTCTTGGCCAATGGTCATCAAATCAGCGTCTACATCAGCCCAATGGCTTCCGCGCCGGGTGTCGATGAACCGAGCGATGTGGCTATTGTTGAAAACTTTTTGGCTCAATATTCTAAATAAAAAGCTAAAACCACATTTTTATTGCTTTACCGTCACCCTAAATCTTGACCAAAAGGCTCGACTGCGGTAAGGTTACGTGTCAGGGTGCGACTTGAGTAGTCGCGTTTTTTGTGCCCAAAGTTGCAGACCACTCAAATATCCATTAACCAGCAGAGGAAAAAATATGCGCATCATCCTGTTAGGCCCACCAGGCGCCGGAAAAGGTACACAAGCCGCTTTCATCAAAGAGCATTTTGCCATTCCACAAATTTCGACAGGTGATATGCTGCGCGCGGCAGTCAAAGCAGGCACTCCACTGGGCATTGAAGCTAAGTCGGTTATGGAAGCGGGTCAACTGGTTTCCGATGCATTGATTATTAATTTGGTCAAAGAGCGTCTGACTGAGTCTGACTGCCAACAAGGTTACTTATTTGATGGCTTCCCTCGCACCATTCCACAAGCCGATGCACTCAAGGATGCCGCAGTGAGCATTGGCTTTGTCCTCGAAATTGATGTGCCTGCCGAAGAAATCGTCACACGAATCAGCGGTCGCCGTGTACATGAGGCTTCTGGCCGTGTTTATCACACTACATTCAACCCACCGAAGGTTGAGGGTAAAGATGATGTGACTGGTGAAGACTTGATTTTACGCGAAGACGATAAAGAGGAAACCGTACGTAAGCGTCTGGATGTTTACCAACAGCAAACACGCCCACTGATTGACTATTACAGCGCATGGGCTGCCAACGGTTCACAAGATGCACCGCAATATCGCAAAATTTCTGGTTTGGGTTCGGTTGATGAGATTCGCCAACGGATTTTGGATGCTTTGAAATAATTTTGTTCAGTGATACAAAAAATCCCGATGCACGTGCATCGGGATTTTTGCTTTGGGCTTTAAGCCGCAGTTTAATCAGCGTTCGCCGTAAATGTGGTGTTGTTGACCCCAAACATTTTACGATAGACCACCCCCAGAGTAGTGTAGGTCGCTGGAATCGTCCAAATCCAACCAATGACGGTAACAAATCCCAAAAGGTTGATTAAACCCAACATCAAGATGAGCCCAAACATAGAAAACCAGCGGTGTGTGATCGCTTTACGTGAGGCTTCCATTGATTCCCAAACAGGTATGCCTTTGTCAGCACGAACGCGCAAGGCAAATACATAAGCAACCGATAGGTAAAGACCTGGAATGACAAGTAATACAAAACCGATGCAAATCAGCAATACCATCAATAAAAATGACCCCAATAATGGGCCAAACAGTTTAAAGCCATCAAAAGCCTGTCCCACATCTGTTTTTTTGCCCACTGCTGCACGAACGCCCATCATTTCCAAACTTGCCGTAAAAGGGCCTGCAATTAACAGTGATGCAAAAGGAATAAACGCCGCAATCAAGCTCAAAACATAAATAATCAACATGCCAATATTGATGGGCAGCTTGTGGCCGTTACTCAAAGTAAAGCCTTCTGAAATGGCATCGAATACACGAAAATCGTATTGTCCTTGAATTGCATTATCTAAAGAGCCTTCTCCAATCGTGCCATCCGAGTGGATAGTGTTTGTGATTAGATCAGTTTTGGGTGTACTGTAAGGATTGTGGCTATTCATTTGAGCTCCCTTTCTAAAATTGTGAGTGAGGCTGTATTTTAAACTGTTATTCCATTCTGCTATAGGTTGTCATCGGTCTTTATACGAAGAAGCGTTGATTTGTCTTTGGTGATGTCTTTGGTTGGGAGCGTGGGTCAAGCTCTCGCAAAGAGCTGTCTCAGTAAAAATTGTGTATGGTTTATATGACGAATATCAACTTAATGACGCTACTAGCTGGTCAAAATGACTGAAAATGCGCACGGTATTGTTCTGTGTGAGTGCATGCTCAATCGCTACGCCTTCGTTGTAACCATAATTAAACACGACACATTGACAGTTGGCTGCCTGTGCGGCAAGGACGTCGTTCATGGAGTCACCAACCATAAGTGCTTCGCTGACCGAAATGTCCAGCTCTGAGCAAGCATGGAGAATCGGTGCTGGATGGGGTTTTTTGTGCGTCAGCGTGTCGCCGCAGACGATGCTGCCAAAATACTCTTTCCAGCCAAATTGTGTGAGTAGGGGGAGGGTGAATTCGCTCGGCTTATTGGTGACAATGGCCAGTTTGAATCCTGCCCGATATAATGCACTTAGGCCGTTGGTGACTTCAGCGTATTCTTCAGTCGAATCGCCATTGATAGCATGATAGTGCTGTGAAAACTGCTGGTAAGCCATGGTCAAGTCAACCGTGGTGAGGGCATCGGCGAGGGCGCGTTTGACGAGGTTTTGTGCGCCTTTGCCCACCATGCTAATAGCCGATTCAAATGGCAACGCGGCCAAATGATATTCATGGCGCAGCTGGTTGATGGCTTTGACCAAGTCAGGCGCGGTGTGCAGCAATGTGCCATCTAAGTCAAACAAAATGCCACGTGGTTGAGAATGAGGAGGCATGGATAAATCAACCCGTAGATTAAAAAAGAGACTGAATGAGCGGTAGGGCTTTATGAAACGGATGTTTTAGCGTATGACTGTCGCGAGTTCAGCACGCATGTTATCAATAACTGTTTTGTAATCTGGGGCGTTAAAAATTGCAGAACCTGCCACGAAAGTATCTGCACCCGCAGCAGCGATTTCAGCAATATTGTCTACTTTGACACCACCGTCCACCTCAAGCAAAATCGGTTGGCCGCCAGCAGCGACATGAGCGTCAATTCGTGCGCGGACAAGTTTGATTTTGTTCAGTGTCTCTGAGATGAACGACTGACCACCGAAACCTGGGTTGACCGACATGAGGAGAATCATGTCGAGCTTATCCATAACGTGACCAAGCACAGAAAGTGGTGTGGCAGGATTAAGCACCAAGCCTGCTTTACAGCCTGCGCCTTTAATCAAAGATAAACTTCTGTCGACGTGACGAGACGCTTCAGGATGAAAGGTAATCATGTTCGCGCCTGCTGCTGCGAAGCTACTGATGAGCGAATCGACAGGCTCTACCATTAAATGTACGTCCATCAAAGCACTGCCTGCGTAAGGTTTGATGGCTTCTAAAATCATCGGGCCAAAGGTCAGATTGGGCACATAATGATTGTCCATCACATCAAAGTGAATCCAATCAGCACCAGCGGCCAATACGTCAGAGATTTCTGCGCCAAGCTTGGCAAAATCGGCGGAAAGAATGGAGGGAGAGATGCGGTAGGTGGTCATGTGATTGCCCAAAATGGATGAAATAAAAGACTTGCGGTCAACTCCCCGTTATTTTACTATGAGTCCATTCACACGGCTGATAAAAAGAGGTTATGCATGTTTGATATTCACGTCGAGAGTGCTTTTTGGCCAGAACAATCTGAGCCAAAGAATGATACCTATGTGTTTGTTTACACGATTCGCATCACCAATAACGGTGAGCAAACGGCTCAACTGATTTCGCGTCACTGGGTGATTACCGATGGTTTTGGCGTTAGTCGTGAGGTTCGTGGCGATGGTGTGGTGGGGATGCAGCCACACATTGCTCCCAATGAAACATTTGAATACAGCAGCACCTGTCCGCTATCTACGCCGTATGGCACGATGCATGGTGAGTATTATTGTGTGGATGAGCAGGGTGGGCAATTTATTGTCGACATCCCGCAGTTTTTACTGGTAGCGGCGACGGTGGTTCATTGATTGAAAAAAAATCCCAAAACGGGATAAAAAATAAAATGCTGCTTTCATTGATTCAATAAAACAACATCGGCAACACATTTATTGGTTGCTGCGTGGGTGTTTTTAAGGTGCTGTTGGTACTTCTTCTGGTGCGCTCATATCACATATTTGAGCGGTTGTATCCCATGCCCCTCCCGCGTTTTGGCATCGAGCGATGCTTTGCGTGTTGTCATAATACAGATAAGCCATCGTGGCAATCAGTGTGATGAGCGAGGCAATGAGTAGAGTTCGGATGGGATGGTTCATAACGTCTGTTTGCGTAGGTTGTATATGGCGGGCAGCATGACTTCGGTGACCATCATGCGGCTGTTTTTGTGGCGGTTGTGGTGAAAGATGCAGCGGCGCGCCCAAATGTGCTTTGGTAAAACCAGCCCATGGTTGGCGACGGCTGCTTGAGTGGTTTGGTATAGCTCGTCTCGTTCGCTCAGGCGAGTGTATTCAAAGTGTGCGCGTCGAATCAGGGGGTTGGCAAATAATGCCACACCGAGTGCTTGATTGCCCAGTCGTTTAAAAAATGGCCAGTCGCGAGAAACGCTTTCGAGCGGGGTAATGGTGTGCGCGTAAACCACAGGGATGCCATCACAGAGCAATAAAACTTCGCGTTGCCATGTACGTCGTCGGTTCGGCATATTGATGGCGTGACTTTCGGCTAAAGGGGTGGGCGCACGTTGCTGGGCTTGGCGAAGTACGGTAAATCCTTGACTGTGTTGTTTGAGCTTTTGAGTCAAAGAACCGACGTCGGTCAGCCAATGACGATGTGCTCGGTCAATGCGTGGCACATAAATTTGCCAAGGAGAGTGTAAAGCTGGCATGCTGGTTAGGGCTGTGGTGGTGTGGTGACGGGAAGATGCAAATACTCAAAAAATCCTCGGCTCTTTGGCCAATACAAACTAATTGGGCGTGAGGCTGCTGCGATGCCAAGCAACAAACACAGGACAAACAAAGCGCCTATCCATTGATGGCGACGTGTGAGGCGACGTTTACTGTTGTTGAGGTCTTCTGTGTTGGCTACTGCTTGCTCGGTCGGGGGTGTCAAGAGAGCTGCTGTCTCTGGTAAGGTCACCATCGGTACTACATTGGTGGTGTGGATGTGTACGTTGCCTAAGGCGGTGTTTTTGATCTCTTCTAAATCATTGCTGGTTTTAGATGACTGCGTGACTTTGGTGTTTGGTTTGATGATTGTGAATGCTGCAGTTAAACGGGGCACGCCGCTACTATTGGGTGATGCATTTTTTGGTAAAAACGTCAGCGTGTGGTCAGGTGGCAGAAGTTGCAACCTAGCTTGTGCATCAAACACATGCTGACACTGGCCACACTCACACCAGCCAGAAGCCACGCGCAATAAATCGTGCGTGAGCTTAAATGAGTTGTGGCAAGCAGGGCAGGTGACCGCGTATGTGTTCATGGCTTTTTACTGTGTTAATTGACTGAGGTGGTTTTTTGGCCGACCAAGCAAATCCAACCATCATCTGCTCGCCACACGTGCATTGGCATGTAGGGTGCATAAGCGGCGATGAGCTCGTTGGTTTGACGCTCTAATATACCAGATAGAACCAAATGTCCACCATCTGCGACGTAGCCAACCAGCGCTGGTGCGAGTAGCTTAAGAGGGTTGGATAGAATATTGGCCACCACCACACCATATTGACCTGAGGACATACCATCCGGCAAAACAAACTGTGCTGCCGCGTCGTTGGCCGATGCGTTGTCCACCGCACTTTGTACGGCTTGAGGGTCAATGTCTGTGCCGATGACCTTGCTTGCGCCGAGTTTTTTTGCGGCAATAGCCAAAATGCCACTGCCACACCCATAGTCCAGAACCGTTGCATCTTTGGGCAACTCAGCAGAGAGCCACTGTAAACACAGGCGTGTTGTGGGGTGACTGCCTGTGCCAAACGCCAATCCTGGATCAAGGCGTAGGTTGATTCGAGTCGCATTGCCCTCAGTCTCGTGCCATGTTGGGACAATCCATAAATGTTCGGTGATGGATATTGGTTCAAATTGACTTTGTGTTAAGCGAACCCAGTCTTGGGCTTCGACCTTGCGTGTTTCGTATGCGGGTACAGTCATCGAGATAGCATCGCAGGCAACATCCAGCATGTCATCAATACCTGTCTCAGGATCAACCAATATCACCAGTCGAGATTGTGCCCATGCATTAGTAGTGGGCTCTAAGCCTGGTTCACCATACAGTGGTTGCTCAGCGTCAGTGTCCGCCCACTCGTCCTCCACTGCGACTGATAGTGCGCCAGCTTCCATTAAGGCATCAGACAAGTCTTCTGTATGCTCAGCAGGCACACTTAGTATTACTTCAATCCACATAAATCAGCTTTCAATCGTAGGAAAATTAACATTTTCCGAAGGTTAACATCAATAAAATAAAGCATCACAAGTTCAGTAATACCTCACACAGTTCAATCGGCGCACTAATCATCGCGTCATGACCTGTTTCAATTTCACGCACATGCCAATGCGGTTCAGTGCGGACACGCTCCCGCATCACTGCAATTGTTTTTAAAGCGGGTGATGTGCAGTCGATGAACGTGCGTGGCACGCCCGAGAGACGAGGTGCATTGAAGTGCAGCACATCTTCATACACGCCGAACGGTTGCGGAGTCATGCGTCGATTCACCCAGCGCAAATCGTCACCAGTCAGACCAAAAACAGAAGCATCAGATATGGGTAATGCCAATCCATTTTCCTCGGAAGCGCTGGCTATTCGTGCGGCTTTAGTCTCGGGTGAGTGACATGAGCTCCAGGATTCACCATCGTGTGGTGTGACAGCGTCGAGATACACCAAGTGCTTGATAGGATGCTGCGTGCTTTGGAGTAACTCATCTGCCACGCCCGTGATGACCATGCCCGCATAACTGTGGCCGACCAGCACCACATCGGTCAACTCTTCATGACGAATCACCGCCAGCACATCTTCAATGTGGGTTTTCAAATTTATTCTGGCGTTAAGTAAGTGCTCGCGCTCACCGACACCCGTTAAGCTCACGGCATGTACCTCATGTCCTGCCTGACGTAAAATCGGACATACGCGTTTCCAACACCACGCGCCATGCCAAGCACCGTGAACGAGAAGGAACTGAGCCATAACGAAATCCTGTGAGGGTTGAAATTGGCCGTATTATCGCAGATATCGCAGTGATAAATCAGTTCTTTGGTTCGGGGGATTAATCTCAGCTATGCCTCAGAAAGCTTCATTTTTACTGAGACAATCGATGCCATGCCATCGGAATGTCCGCTTCTAATGCACCAGTCAAGCCTTTAATACGTCCTTTAAAAACCCCCTCGATCTCAAAACCCAGTGTTTTATAAAAATCAATGGCGCGTTGGTTGCTTTCCCTTGCCAGTAATTCTACTCGTAATATGTGGCGGTGCTCCTTAGTAACTTTTTGTAATAACTCACAGAATAGGGCACGTCCAATACCCCGTCCCTGATAAGCTGGATGGACGGCAATGGTGAGGTCAGACAGTACATGAGAAAACACCTTAGGAATTGGTTGAAAAGCGTGAATTTCGCCGACAATGCAATCACCAATGCGTGCGACCAAAGAAATGCCACGGTTTAAGCTCGACGAGATATTGTCTCGGACATAAACCTCTGAGATTTCATCAGCCGTTCGCGCTAGTCCTCCTTCAATAGCCGCCACGCTGACATACAGTGATAACACAGCGGGTATGTCCGCTAGTGTTGAATGTGTGATGAATAGTTCAGGCATCAATATTTCCTCGTAAAATCGTCAATCATGCAAGCAAAATTGCACCAGTCTGTTTTCTTATTGGGTGGTGTTTTGGTTTAAATGTGACCCAGCAGGAGTGCTTTTAACGCCGTCAGTGAGTTGACTTCGTGATGTGGTCGTATGTTTTCAGATGCGATTTTGCCGTTCGAATTAACCCAGCAGGTTGTCATGCCCGCATTCAATCCGCCCAGAATGTCAGACTCCAGTGTATCACCCACCATCAGCACGCGTTCCCGTGCAGGTGAGCCCATTAATGATAAAGCATGGTCAAAAATTCGTGCATCAGGCTTGGCCACACCCACTTCCTCAGAAATGACCAAAATATCAAAGTGCTTTTGTAGCCCTGTTGCAGCTAATCGAACACGCTGTAGCTGCGTGAAGCCATTGGTAATGATTCCGAGCTTCACACGATGGCGTAAAGAATCCAGTAAATTGACAGCCCCTGACATGGGTGCACAGATTTCTGCCATGGACGTTAGAAAAGCTTGATTCAAGTCATGCGGGCCTGTGGCGAGTTTCTTTGCCCAGCCATCGAATCAGCGCACTTGTAATTCACGTGCGCTGATGATGCCATTTTGACAGTCCACCCACAAGGGTTGATTGACTTGTTGGTATTGGGCGAAATCTGCTTGGGTAAATGTGACGCTAAACCCTGTCATCATACGTTGCAAACCCGCAAACGCATCGAAGTGAAATAGCGTGTCATCTGCATCAAATAGCACCCAATCATAATTTTAAAAACTCACCAAACGCCCTCAAGCGAAATAAGCCTCACAAAAACGCCCCATCGCAGCCAAACAGGCTAACCACCAAAACGCGCAATCCAAGTCTCAACCGCCAAATACAGTTGCGCCGCAGCCAAGCCTTTTTCCGTCAGCGTATAACAACCGTCCACCTTCGCAATGATGTTGTGCCCCATCGCCTGCACCAGCGTTCGATTCAACTGCCCAGCAGTCATCAGCGGAAAATTATCTTCAAGTGCGCCAAATCGTTTCTCAGACTCATACAAGCTGAGCACAATCCCGCCCAGCCAACGCGATTTAAGCTGCGCAACGCCCTCACTGAGCGCACATTGGTTGATATTGCAGTCATCAGAACGAACTATTTCAGTCATTTAAAGCCTTTGGTTTGGCAAGCCTAATCATCCAACCGCGCTCGCAATATTGAGAGTATTTATACGTGCGTAAAACATTTAGAATGCCGCACTTGCCATCATTCAACGGCATGTTTTGATATTTTACAGGAATCTGACACATGTCTAAAAAACTCATCGTTATCACAGGCGCCAGCAGTGGTTTTGGTTTAGAACTGGCCAAAGAGTTTGCCGCGCAAAATTATCCCATGCTATTAATTGCGCGCCGCACCGAAAACTTACACGCATTTAACTTTAAAAACACGCTCATCAAATCAGTGGACGTTGCAGACTATCAAGCATTTCAAAATGCCATTTTAGAAGCCGAGACCCTGTACGGCAAAACTGACTTACTGGTCAACAACGCAGGCGTGATGCTGCTGGGCAGCTTGTTAGATCAAAACCCAGACGAATGGCAAACCATGCTCAACGTCAATGTCACAGGCGTTTTAAACGGCATTCAGTTGGTACTCAAAGACATGGTTGCCACCAACACGGGCACAATTGTGAACGTGTCATCAATTGCAGGCAAAAAAACCTTTGGCAGCCACGCGGCGTATTGCGGCACAAAATTTGCCGTACATGCGCTCACTGAAACCGTGCGCCAAGAGGTCGCGCTGAGCAACGTGCGCGTGTTGACCGTTGCGCCAGGTGCCGCAGAAACTGCGCTATTGAGCCACACCACGTCACAAGACATCATTGACGGCTACAACGAATGGAAAGAAACCATGGGCGGCAAATCGCTTGACCCAAAATACATCGCTAGCTCGGTACGCTTTATGTATGAGCTACCCCAAGAAGTCTCGATTCGTGAATTGGTTATTTCAGCGACGCGTCAAGACGCGTAATTGACTAAACAGAATCGCTTCAACAGTGGCCGAATGGCAAAGAGTTTTGCCCATTCGGACTTTATTGTCAAAAAAATTTGAAGTTTTAATCAAGCGTTTTTACGTATGTTTTTTTAGGATTGTTATGAAAAAAAATTTCACCTTTAAGTTACTCAATGCCACTTTGGCCACCTCATTGCTATTTGGTTTTAGCAATAGTTATGCCAAAAACCCTGCACCACACACTGGTGCGCCCATTTTGCAAAACACAATATCAAACGTAGCGGGTATTGAGTCTGTGGTATTTGACGCCAAAAGAAACCGCTATTTTGCGAGCTTGCAAGCAGGCGATAAAGTTGGAGACGGCTCAATTGTCGTTATCTCAGCCGATGGCACAACAGTCGAAAAAACCATCGCTACAGGTTTGGATGATCCCAAAGGCATCACCATTGTGAAAGATCAGCTTTACGTTGGCGACTTAACCAAGCTCGTGCAAATTGACTTGAATACTGGCGCCATTACCAAGCATTCACCAGAAAACGCACAATTTTTAAATGACACCGTTGCAGACAGTCAAGGTCGTGTTTATGTGTCTGACATGTTCACTTCGGCGATTTATCGCTTGGAAAATGGCAAAGTTTCATCGTGGATGCAATCGCCTGAACTCGAAAATCCAAATGGCCTGCTCTTTGTTAAAAATGACCTGTATGTTGCCGCTTGGGGGGCGTTTCAGGATGGCAAACCCATCAACGCACCGCATGGTCGCTTGTTGAAAGTCAATCCAAAAACCAAAAGCATCACACAAGTCACCCCAGAAACTTTTGGTAATTTAGATGGTTTGCAGCTTGATGACAAAGGCAATTTTTTAGTATCCGACTGGAAGCAAAGCGCTGTATTTTCAGTCACCCCCAAAGGCGTTGTGACCAAAATACTTGACTTACCAAGGGGTGCGGGCGATATTTTGTATCAACCCAAACAAAAATCATTGCTCATCCCAATGGCGCGCGACGGACAACTGCATCGCTACACTTGGTAATATATGGCGCCGTGCGGCGCTTGCCCACGGCGCAATCGCAACAATAAAAAAACAGCGACGTGTCGCTGTTTTTTGTTTAACTGGAATCAACACAAACGTTTTGCACAACCAACGGTTCTGTTGCATTAAGGTCAAAATTGCCCGAGACTGTCGAAAAAGAGGCAATAAGTAGCCCATTGCCTGAAATGCAGGCCGAATTATGCCACTACGGCATTAAATCTTTGAAAAATGGACATGTTTTTGCTGTTAGGAATGTCAAATTGATTCTTGCGCAGCATGTGCACGATTTCAATAGCAGACAGAATATTGCTAGCGGAGTTAAAGGATTTGAAACCGAGCATGGGTCTGACTGCGTTTAATGGCTCGATGGTCTTGCTCGACAATATTATTTAGGTATTTGACTTGTCTCACGTTGATGGCAAGGTGTTTATTATCGATGATTTTCTCGATGGCCGCTTTGTTGGAACCGCTTTTGTCCATCACCACTGTTTTAGGAGAACTGTGCTGTTTGATGGCTTGATTGAAGAAGCGCATGGCGGTAGTTTTATCGCGTTGTTTGCTCAACAGGAAGTCGATTGTTAACCCATGTTTATCAACGGCTCTGTAATAGTAATACCATTGACCGTTGATGAGAATGTAAGTTTCATCCATGGGCCAGCTGGGGTTCACTGCCCATTTGCGCTTGCGGACCAACAAGTTTAATACGGGGATAATCTTGCGGGTCCATCTATAAATCGTGGTGTGGCTTCAATCAAACAAGCCACGCTCTTCCATCATCTCTTCTAAGTTGCGGTAACTCAATGAATACGATGCATACCAGCGAGCGCACTGTAATATAATATCCCAGGGGTAACGCATGCCTCGAAATGCAATATCCAATGCGTTCATTTCCTTACTCCACTATTAATTCGTTGAACCCAAAATTATAAACCTTTACCCGTCAACGCAATAGAACCTTGTTCATCCATTACCGTAAGAAAAAATGGTGGTTAAACCACCCAGTTCTTCATCTTATTTCTGCGCCAATGCAGCGAGTCTGTCTGCTTCTCGTTGCGCCATTTTTGCATCATGGCGTGCTGCTGCGACTTTTTGTACGTCGCCACCGATGTGGGATTCACCACGTTGCTCAGCGAGCTTGATTTGCTTGTCGCGCTCTAAGAATCGGGCTTTTCTATCAGCGTCCAGCGTGTCGTAGCAATGTGGGCAACTCACTTGTGGTTGGTACTTTGGACTCGCTTTATCCGCATCTGTGATGGGGTATCGGCAAGCGTGGCATTGGTCATAATGACCTTTTTCGAGCTTGTGATTGACGGCGACGCGGTCATCAAAGACGAAACACTCACCTTGCCACAGACTTTCTTCTTCAGGGACTTCTTCGAGGTATTTTAAAATACCACCTTCTAGGTGATAGACTTCCTCAAAGCCTTGTTCTTTCAGATAAGCGGTTGATTTTTCACAACGAATTCCGCCTGTGCAAAACATCGCAACTTTTTTGTGTTTTGTCGGGTCTAAGCTTTTCTTCACGTATTGCGGGAATTCTCGGAATGTTTCGGTGTTTGGATTCAGCGCGTGTTTGAACGTGCCAATCTCAAACTCGTAGTCGTTACGGGTGTCAATGGTGATGACTTCGGGGTCTGAAATCAGTGCATTCCAGTCTTTCGGTTTGATATAAGTGCCCACGACACGGCGCGGGTCAATGCCTTCTACGCCCATTGTGACGATTTCTTTCTTTAACTTCACTTTGCTGCGGTTAAATGGCATGGTGTCGTGGTGGGAGAACTTACAGTCAATGTTTTCTAGGCCATTTTGTTGGTTGAGCCACGCGCGCAGATGATCAATAGCCGATTGCGAGCCTGCAACCGTACCGTTAATGCCTTCTTTGGCCAGCAGCAGCGTACCGCGAATCGAGTTGATGGCCATGACATCTAAGAGTGGCTGGCGCAGTGATTCAAAATGCGGCAAATCAACGAATTTATACATGGCGCAGACAACAACTTGGGACATGATTCTTTTCCTAACACATTAAAAACAAAGGGCAATTATACGATTTTTGGCAGCTAAAAGCGAGTAGCGGCTGATGAGTGTTCTCCCATATTGCTGATTCACCGATGAATTTATACCAATGTTTCACCTACTGATTGACTGGTTTAAACTCTCTAGTTCGTCGTTCATGATTAACCACTCTTCTTCCAGCGGTGCCAATAGATTAAGTAAATCAGCATGTCGTTTGCTCGCGCTGATAACGGCCTCTTGCTGATCTGTTTGGTAGGCAACTTCCGATGCCAGCCAACCTTGCAACTCATCGAATTCGTTTTGAAAAATCGCCATTTGTTTTTCTAGCTTGGCGATTTTTTGTTTGAGTGCTTTTTGTTCAAATTGCTGTGTGGCGGCACTTTTGGCAGGAGCGTCTGGAGTTTTTTTGCCAGTTTTATCATTTGCCGAGTTGTGGTTGTTTTGTTTGTGCAGTTGCCAGCGCTGGGCGCACCAAGTGCGGTAGTCGTCAAGGTCTCCGTCGAATGGGCGCACTGTTTGGTCGGCAACCAGCCAGAAGTCATCCACGCAGTTGGCGAGTAGGCTGCGATCATGTGACACAACGATGAGTGCACCGTCGAACTGCTGTAGTGCCATGACAAGAGCGTGGCGCATGTCGAGGTCCAAGTGATTAGTTGGTTCGTCAAGCAGCAACAGATGTGGTTTTTGCCAAATGAGCAGGGCGAGTGATAAACGGGCTTTTTCACCACCTGAGAAATTCGTGATCGGCTCACTGACCATGTCGCCACCGAAATTAAAGCCACCCAAGTAGTTGCGCAGTTTTTGCCAGTTTTCGTTCGGCGCGAGGCGCTGCATGTGCCACAGTGGTGATTCGTTTTCGCGCAAAGTGTCCAAGTGTTGTTGCGAAAAGTAGCCGATGCGTAAGTTTGGCGCGGTGATGATTTCACCAGACAGTGGCGTGAGCTCGCCAGCGAGGGCTTTAATCAGCGTGGATTTACCTGCACCGTTCATGCCGAGTAGGCCGATGCGGTCTTGGGACTGGATGGTGAACTCGATGCTTTTGAGCAGAGTATTGTCCCCATAGCCCAAATCGAGCTTGTCGGCTTGCATCTGTGGGTTCGGTAGGTCAGGCAAACTGTGAAACTCGAACGAAAAGGGGGAGTCCAAATGCGCAGGTGCAATGAGTTCAAGCTTGTCAAGTGCCTTGATGCGACTCTGTGCTTGGCGAGCCTTGGTGGCTTTTGCACGGAATCGATCAATATAACTTTGCAAATGAGCCACGTGACGTTGTTGTTGCGCATACAGGGCATTTTGCTGCATCAGTCGCTCGGCACGGGTGCGCTCGTAATTGCTGTAGTTGCCTTTGTATGTCGTCAGTGTTTGCTGAGCCACTTCGATGGTGTGTGTGCATAGTGCATCAAGAAAGTCACGATCGTGAGAGATGATGAGTAGCGTGGCGGGGTGGCTTTTGAGGTAGTTTTCTAACCACAGCACCGTGTCCAAGTCCAAGTGATTGGTTGGCTCATCGAGTAGCAGTAAATCTGAGCGACACATCAGCGCACGCGCCAGATTAAGGCGCATACGCCAGCCACCAGAGAACGAGCGCACCGCATTGCCTTGCTGGGATTGCGCAAAACCTAAGCCATTGAGTAGTTGCGCCGCACGTGACGGTGCTGTGTACGCGTCAATTCGTGTCAGCTCTGCGTAGATTTGCCCGATTTTTTCACCGTCGTTTGATTGCTCTGCTTCAGAAAGCTGTTGGTTCAGGCTGGTTAATTCTGCATCGCCTGCCAAGACATAATCGAGCGCGGATTCATCGGTTTCGGGCATTTCTTGCGCCACATGAGCGATCACCCATCGAACAGGAATGGATACTTCGCCTTCGTCCGCTTGTAGCTCCTTGCGTAATAAGGCAAACAAACTCGATTTGCCAGTGCCATTTCTTCCCACCACGCCGACTTTTTGCCCTGTATCAATACGGGCGTTGGCGTCTTTTAACAAAACAGAGGTGCCGCGCTGGAGGCGCAGGTTGGAGATGGTGATCATATTCGTTGTGACAATAAACAAAAGCCTTGCGGATGCAAGGCTTAAAAAGACGGTAATTATAGCAAAATTAGTCAACAGACTCGTCTGTGAAGTCAACTTTCTCTGTGACTTTGATCAGATTAGGCGGGTACGGGTGGAAAAACGTTGCTATACAGGCCTCGATTAATTTTTTGGCTGGTGTGCTGATCTGGCTTGAATGCGGCAAGTAAATAGGTCTTTGCCTGATCCACTTCGGCGTCACCGCACATAAAAATATCAATCGCAGCATAACCATGCTCAGGCCATGTGTGGATGCTCATGTGTGATTCTTTGAGCAACAACACCCCTGTTACACCCAGTTGGTGGCCAAAATGGTGAAAATGGCTATTGATGATTGTTGCATTGGCTCGGTGAGCAGCGTTTTTGATAAGCAGGGTCAATTGTTCGAGCGAAGACAAAAGCGCAGCATCACACCCATACAAATCAAGTAAAAGGTGTTGCCCTGTTGCCGCGTGAGTGCTGGTGTGCATCATTTGTGACCACTGCCCGAGCTGCCCCATGAGCTACCACCAGATCCGCTTGACCATCCTGAGTTAGCGCGACCTGTGTTGCTATTCAAAAAGACAATGTTGAGGAATATGGTGAATGCAACAATAAAAACACAATAGATTTTATACATATTGATGGGGTTTGGTCTGTTGATAAATAAAATGTTAGATGCTGATATGCCGAAGATGATTTAATGAAACTGGTAAAACCCTCTTTGGTTGATTTGGGTGTCATGTTTGTTCACCATCACTCGCTTAGATTAAGAATATCTCTGTTATGGGGGGATGATATTCATTTACCAAATAACTTCATGAAAAATAGAGGTAGCCACAATAAAAGCGTTCCCAAGGCGGATAACAGTGCTGGAATAACCAAATGACCACCTACTAATCCTATGGTCAAGTTAACAATCCACAAAATCGCTAAGCAAGATTCAAAAAATGACTGAGTATCCAGCGATATTTCACCGCGGTTTTTTGTTTTGTCTGCGCGTAGTGAAGGAAACCAAACCTTGACCTCGTTTTCGTTGCGTAATCTGGCTTTTGACCATGTGATCTCATGCGCAGTTTGCTCTTTAATGAGTGCGGTGTTGTTGTTGGTATATTCTTCGATCCAAGTTCGGTCATTGACCGCGACGCGCCAATTAAAAGCACCTGCAGCATAGACGACATCTGAGGCGTAGCGTTCACTTAAGTGATAATTGACACTTTTGAATTTCACGACCTCCTCAGATTGCGTATTGGGATGTTGATTAAGTACTTCTGTTTCATACCATGAGCTTTCTGTTTGAACTAACCATAAAAACCCTTTTTTTGAATTAAATAGTAAGTATTCGACCCAAATTTCGTCATCGTACTGAGGGTCTTTGCATTCAATTAGGCCAATGATGGTCCAAGTATTTCCGTGAATCCTACCTTTTGCACCTAATTCTAAACGGGCGAATCTTGATTTGAGTTGGGCTTGCATCTTTGATAGCAGCACTGCGCGGTCGCCGCTGCAATCAACCGATGAGGCACAAGATGGGCAGGACAGCTGAGTGGCGACCCCCACGTTGTATTGCAAGGCAAAGCCGCAATTTGGACAGTGTAGTGTGTGAACGCTTCCCTTAATGCGTCCAGCTCTGGTCGAAATGTCGTTGTCACTGAGCAATAATTGGCATTTGAGTGTACTCAGATCAACCGCTCGGCCTGCGTAAAGCGTCGCGGTCTTTCCATGGCTGTAATCAATGGTTAAAAAATATTCGCCAGAACGATAATCAGCAACCTGCGCTTGGTAACCTGATCCAACCATGAAAGGCAACTCACCCTCGCCGCCGACGCATTGTGCTTTTCGCACGTCAGTGGCTGTGTAGCTAAGGCCTTGATGTTGATAGACAGAACCCGGCTTGATGGCAGGTAGCTCAGGTGGTGGGTTGTCAGGATTGACTTCATAAGTGATGGCGTACTGGCCAGAAGCTTCTCCTAGCCAAGCAGACTGATGGTTGTCAAACAGAATGTACCACTCATTCCACAGGCCTGCCTCGTAAGACAACTGCAAACGTCCAATGACCGTAAAATGCTCTTTCTGATAAATACCTGTTGTGCCGATCTGGATTGGTGAATAGTCTTCCAGTATTTGGCCGATTTTGCCGACATTGTCCACCATATCGGCCTGACGATATACGGTGCTTTGGCAATACGTGCAAATGGTCAATACAGATGCGCTGGATCGGAAAGTGGCTTGTGCACCGCAGCTGGGACAGTTGGTATGAAAAATCATGAATCAGTCTAAGGAAAATACGGGAAGCAAAGCTTTTAGAAAACGAAGCTTCTGTAAAAAGCAAGAAACTACTTTTTGCAGAAACTTCGCTGAAAACCGCTTTTTTTCAATGTTTTGTAAGGTTTAGCAAATTAAATCAGGGCAGGTTTGCACCAGAGTCGTTAGCCCACCAATTTTTTAAGGATTTCTGCTTTGCTATTGTCGTAATCAACGGCGCTAATCAGACCTTGATCAAGCAACACTTTGAGCTGGCTCAGGCGTTCTTGTGGTGTCGGCTCAGCTGGCGAGACAGGTTGTGCGCTAGGTTGTGCCATTTGCTGGGCAATGGTTTGACCAATGATGGTCCCCACACCCATGGTTGCGCCAAGTCCTGCCAAACCTGATTCGTTCTGCGCGGCTTGGTTGATGGCGTTGGCGGTGTTGTACTGAGTGAGTTTGTTTAAGTCACCCGCCATGCCGATGCTGATGCGGGTGTCGATGGCTTTTTGTAACTCGTCTGGTAACGAGACGTTTTCAACCGCAAAGTTGTCTAACAACAAACCATACTGAGCAAATACAGGGGTGAGGACTTCTTTGATTTTGTCGCTCATGAGCAATTGATTGGCCGCCATGTCGATAAAAGGCACACCGGAGCTGCCCAAAGTGCTGGTCATCGTGCTGATGACGAGATTGCGCAATTGTTGCTCTAAATCTTCAACGCTATAGGACTCACGTGTGCCGCTGATGTGGGTGTGCATGAGCTTAGGATCAACCAATTTGTATGAATAAATCCCGAAAGCGCGCATCCGCACCATGCCAAAATCTTGATCACGAATGGTGATGGGGTTCGGCGTGCCCCATTTTCGACCCAGTTGCAAGCGTGTGCTGAAAAACACCACGTCTGATTTAAAAGGTGACTCAAAGCCTTTATCCCAGTTTTCTAAAGCTGTTAAAACGGGCAAGGTTCGGGTGTTTAATTCGTATAAACCGGGGCCGAAGACGTCGGCGATTTTGCCTTCGTTGATGAAAACGGCCATTTGCGATTCACGGACTGTCAGTTGCGCACCGTATTGAATTTCTTGATCCGCGACAGGAAAACGCCAAGCCAAAACGCCATCGCTTTCTTCGTTCCATTGGATGATGTCGATGAATTGTTTGCTGATGAATGAAAATAAGCTCATGGTAACTCCTGGTAGTGAGAGTGAATTAAGATAAACAACCAGCGTTTAAAATGCCGACGGAAACAGACACGAATCCCAACAAAGCACCCATGGCGATGTTGTTGTCATTGAGCGCATCTGCTAAACCTTTGACACAATGTGATACCACATAGTAAACCAAGATTTGTACAAGGCCCGCTAACAAGCCCCAAGTCAGAAAAAGAACCAAAGTATTGGTGTGCATAGCGCTCGAGCATAAAGTCAAAGCAAAACCAATCAATGCACCGCCAAATGAGAGCATGGGAGCCAAATAGCCCTGGCGAATCAAAGAAATCTCATCGACCACGGTGACTTTCAGATAAGTCAAAATAAACAACGCGAGCAGCAGTAAACCAATCACCAAATAGGCAAAGTACGCTGTGAGTGCTGGCAAAAGTTCCTGAAACATAGTAATCCTGTGAAGACAAAAATGAGGCGCTATCATAGCATGCGCCTAAGTGTGTACATGTCTTAATTTCCCGGTTTTGTGTATAAACGATGAAAAGATGTGTGTGGGTTTTGTGTATACTTCCGGTCTTGTTTGATCAGCTGATTCAATCTAAGGAAACACAGGCTGGTTTGTTTTTAGACAACTTCCTGTGACGAAAAGTGCTGCTTTTTCTAAAATTTAACCTCATTTATCGTGATTTATCTTGTTGAATTTGTTGTGAGTTTTTTAGGTGCTCCTGAGTGAATTTCTAATCATCAATCAGCACTGGAAACGCTGGTTTTTACTTTTTGGCAAACGTCGTTTTATAAAAGCTTCATTTAGAAGCTTCACTTTCCGTACCGCCTTCCATCATTTAAATGAATTTAAAAAAATAAAAGGCGAGCCAGTCTCGCTGGAAATGTTTAGCTCATGCGCAATCGTTTACTCATTATTTCCGTTTTTGTTGTGGCTTCTTGTGGCTTGGCCTATGAGTTGATTGCGGGGGCTTTGGCCAGTTATTTATTAGGCGATTCGATTTTTCAGTTCTCCAGCATTATTGGCGCTTATTTGTTTGCGATGGGCGTTGGTTCGCATTTGTCTAAGTATGTGCCTGAGGAGCGGGTGCTGGATGTTTTTGTTGAAATTGAGCTTTTGGTTGGTTTGATTGGCGGATTTTCTGCGCTGATGTTGTTTTTGGCGTTTGGTTGGGTGATTGCGCCATTTCGGACGATGTTGTATGCCTTGGTCGTCATCACAGGGATTTTGGTCGGAATGGAGATTCCGCTGGTGATGCGGGTAATGAATAAGCAAAAAGTGGCGTTTTCTGAGCTGGTCAGTCAGGTGCTGACCTTTGATTATTTGGGGGCACTGGTGGTTTCGCTGCTGTTTCCGTTGGTATTGGCGCCTAAGCTGGGCATTTCACGCACGGCTTTGTTGTTTGGTGTTCTGAATGTGGTCGTGGCGTTACTGGCTGTGCGGGTGTTTTGGCATCAGTTGTCTCGACCCATGGTTCAAGTGTTGCGCGGCGGTGTGGCTTTGATACTCCTTGTTGGTGGGGTGGTGATGGCCGAGCGAATGGTGCATTGGAGTGAGCAGCAATATTTTGGCGACGAGGTGGTTTATACACAAAACACGCCGTACCAGAAGCTGGTCATGACACGTTGGAAAGACGATAGCCGCTTGTACATCAATGGCAACTTGCAGTTTTCAACTCGTGATGAGCACCGATACCATGAAGCGTTGGTGCATCCCGCGATGGCAAAGCTGCCCTGGGCGAAGCGAGTTTTGGTTTTGGGCGGCGGTGATGGTTTGGCGGTGCGAGAAGTGTTGAAATATCCTCAGATTGAGGAAGTGACTTTGGTGGATTTAGACTCTGCCATGACGGATTTGTTCAAAACCAACGCACAGATGGTTGCATTGAACCAAGGTTCATTGAATCATCCGAAAACACGCGTTATTAATGCTGATGCGGCGCGTTGGCTTGAGGAAAACAAAGGATTTTTTGACGCAATCATCATTGATTTTCCTGACCCATCAAATTTTTCGTTGGGAAAGCTCTATTCTGTGCCGATGTACCGAATGGTCAAAGAACATTTGGCTGACAATGGACTGGTCGTGGTGCAATCTACCTCGCCATACCATGCACCGCGCTCGTTTTGGTCAATCAATGCGACCTTAAAAGAAGCCAATTTTTATACCTCACCTTACCATACGTATGTCCCTTCTTTTGGAGAATGGGGCTTTATCATTGCTGCTAATCATCCTGACTATGAGCCGCCGACGACTTTTCAGGTGCCTTTGCGGTTTTTAGATGCGGAAATGACTCGATTGATGTTTCAGTTTCCTTTGGATATGAAGCCTTGGGACTCGAACCCCAATTATTTGAATACTCAAGAACTGGTGCATTACTTTGAAGAAGACTGGCGGCATGTGATTCGTTGAGTATTTTAACTGGTTTTTCATTTGTCTATTGAGTCCATTTTCCCATCACCCATGTCTATGAGCCATTCACGTCGTCGATTTTTAAAAACTGCTGCTGCGATTGGCCTCGGCGCTGGCGTGCTGGGCTACGAGCAATGGACGGGCAAACTCTCGCGCTGGGGTGTTCCGATTGATTTGTATTTGCCGGGTATGAAAGAAGGGCATAGGCTACGCGATAAGACGCCATTACCAGAACCGACTGAAGTCATGACAACAGGGGTAGTCATCGTTGGATCTGGCGCGGCTGGTTTGTTTGCTGCGTGGCGCTTACAGCAAGCTGGGCGTCGAGACTTTTTACTCATAGAAGGACCTGAGTTGGGTGGCAATATGGCGGGTGGGTCTTTTGATGGGCTGATGTATCCGCGTGGTGCGCATTATTTGCCTTTGCCCTCTATGTCTTCAAGGCATGTCCGTGAATTATTGTTTGATATGGGCGTGATTCAGACCGATCCTTTCTCAACATCGCCTGCTTATCGTGAGTCTGCGCTGGTTCATTTTCCGGATGAGCGGCTGTGGTTCAATCAGGCGTGGCATGAAGGTTTGTTGCCTAGCGAAGGGGTGAGCGAAGTCCATTTGGCACAGCAAACACGGTTTTTTCAGTATGTCGAAAAGCTCAAAACCACCATCGGACGAGATGGACGGCGTGCGTTTGATATTCCTTTAGTCTTGTCCTCTCAGGATGAGGAGTGGCGAGCTCTGGATCAAATCAGTTTTGCACAATGGTTAAGCCAAAAAGGCTACACCGCACCTGAGCTGCTCTGGTATTTAGATTACATTTGTCGAGACGATTACGGCATCGGTTCTGCTCAGACGTCGGCTTGGGCGGGTTTACATTATTTTGCCGGCCGTGATGGACGAGGTCAACAAAATGGACTGCCGTTATCTGGCGTGATGCTAACTTGGCCTGATGGGTTGGGAGCTGTGGCTCGGCATTTGGCTCAGAATCTGACCCTTGAGCAGCGCATCAAAGGTGTTGCGACTCGCATTCGTGAACATGAACAACAGGTGTCTGTCGATGTTTTGCTTGCAGACGGTAAAGTCTGTCGTATTCAAGCTGAACAAGTGGTGTGCGCCACGCCGCTGCATGTGGCAGCGAAAATCATTGAGGATTTTGCGTCTTTGATAGGTCAGCATTCGCTCGTTGAGCTTGAGCGCTCGGCGTGGCAAGTCAGTAATTTTCTCATGAAACGTCTACCAGACGAATCTACGCCGTCTAGTATGGCATGGGAAAATATTGTCTATGGCAGTCCTAGTTTGGGTTTTGTTAATGCCAGCAACCAATTAATCCGCCGTCATGTGGATGCGCCGGTGGTTTTGAGTGCTTATCATGCTTATGCTCATGAGTCGCCCACTCAGGCTCGTCAGCGATTGATCAAACAGGATGTGGATGAACTATTTGAAGTAGCTGCTCAAGATTTGAACGCGGTTTATGGCAAGCATTGGCTGCGCCAGTTGGAGCGTGTGGAGATTACTTTAAGAGGTCATGCCATGGCAAGTCCAACTGTGGGATTTCTCAGTCATCAGCGTTTGAATAGTTTGCGGAGCTTGGATGGGAGAATCATTTTGGCTCACTCTGACTTGAGTGGTTTGTCTGTCTTTGAGGAAGCTGCGTGGTGGGGCAATCGAGCCGCGAATGTGATACTGTCGCGATGAGTTTTCGTTGCGTTTTACTCGTGGAGCTAAAGTCAGAAAGACCATTGGCGACTGGTTTTTAACTTTTAATCAAAGTACCCATAGAGTACGCAATCAGTAACATAGACTCTGCCGAGATGATTCAGATAACTGGCTATCACTATTGATTCGGCCCGAATAACTCTGAATTGAGTAGAGGTTTTGCACGTGTCATGCCGTGGCAAACAACATCATCTTTTAACGAGGAGATTGCGGGGCAAGCCCGCAATGACTCAATAGTTATTTGGGCTAAATCAATAATAATTATCCATCTGTCAGAAAAAATAATAATCCACGAAAGTCTTTTTAATATTTGCCGTAAGAGCCCAATCTGAATGAAATGCCGTTGCCTCTCCAAAGACAAAGTCGATGTGTTCTAGGCGGTACGACATGTCGTTGTCTAAACTTTCACCTGAATATTGCCGTTGTTTATCGGTTGTGTTCATTTGCACCAAATAGGATAAAATGCCCGCCATGACACACATCTCTGAAACCGACCTCAAAAAAACCATGGACCAATTGGCCATGGGTGCTCTCCTGCCAACTAAAACTTGGTTTTATCGACAGGAGGGGCGCGTCTGTGGCCCGCTTTCGGCGTCAGGTTTTGCTGCACTTGTGCGCATGGGGTATGTTAAAAGTGAAGCGATGGTGTGGCAAGAGGGCGAACCTGAACGTACTTTATCTAAATTGCCTGACATGATGGCTTTGTCTGTCAGTCCTTTTGCGGGTATGCCTGAGCTGGTTAAGCCGATAGTGACCCCTGCACCTGTAGAACCCGAAATCTCCTTTAATAACCCACCGAGTTTTGTGTCGCGTTTCGCTGCATTGATGGTGGATTTGTTTTTGATTGGCGGTATGTCCATTGGCTTGTCTTTGTTGGTTGTGCCCTTTTTGTTTGGTTCGGGGTTGGGCAATAGTCTTTGGGCGCTATTTGGCTGCTGGTTTGCCACGGCCAGTTTGTATTTTGCCCTCAGCGAATCTGGTGCGCATGGTGCGACATTGGGCAAAAGGTTGATGGGTTTACGCGTTGTCTCTGAATCAAAAAAAACTGTTGGCTTGCTGCGGGGTTTGTGGCGTGGTGTGGTTAAAACTGCCTCTGTGGTGGTTTTACCGATTGCTGGTGTTGTGGTATTGAATTCTAAAGACAAACGTGCAGTACACGATATGTTGGCTCAAACTCGGGTGGTGAAACGATGAATAATGATTTCCAAGTCCTGTGGCAGGCTCATCTTTTAGAGGACAGTGCTGCGCATGCGCTTGATGTAGAAGTGGTGCATGCTTTATGGTTGTGGCTGGATGGGCGGCGTGCGCAAAATCTTTCGCAGTTCGGCTCAGGCAATGCGGCTGTTTATAGCGAGGCGGTTGAACGCAGCCATGGCGTGGCGCATCATCCCTGCATTGTTCGTATCCGAGAGCAGCTACAGCAAATCGTCTCGGTTCTGACTCAATCAGGGCGAGCAGACTCTAAGAGTAAGATGCGCGAGATTGACAAGGCATTTGCTACCACTTTATGGCATGAGCGCGAACTTAAAAACCTGATTACTGTGTCTGAAGGTCTCCGAGTTGTGTTGCAAGAAACGAAAAGTGACTTACATCACCACAGCGCCGCATTGAGTATTCGTCTGACCCAATGGCGTATTAGCAACACAGATAAAAATCCACTCAGTGATGACACGGTGCGCAACGACACCGCAGAGCGACGCGCACAGAATCTGTTGGCACTGATACAATCATGTCATACATCACAGTTGCAACTGTCACTGATGTACAACCAGATGTCTCGTTTGCTTGAAAATCTCACCACTTTGCGTCAAGTGACCTACCCGATATGGCAGCAGCAAGCGATTCACCAAACCATGGCGGATGACCAAGCATTCTTGACGTCGTTGCAGCAAACCTTAAACGCTGTGAAATAAGTATTGGTTAAAAAAACGTGGTGTAGAGGAGACTATGGTCTGAATTAACGCCTGTAAAAACCAGTTTCTTTGACTCCTTCAGTTGGTCATTGTTTGATTGTTCTCTAAACTGTCTGAGTATCTAGACAGACCTTTTAACCCAAATCACGGAAAAATGATTTTTCGCGTTCCCGTATTTCTTTCATTTATCGCAGGAGTCTGATATGAGCCAAGAACTCACCCCTACCTTGACACAAGTGGCACAACCTGTCCTTGCATCCGCTATGAGTTTGACTCCGATGACATTGGCCGAGCAGTATTTGACAGAGCTTAACCTGCCTGTTGAGCAAGCCGCCGAAGCGGTTGAGCTATCTAATCAAATTAGTCTGATTCCGAATGACAAAACGGCTGTTTCCTCCCTCGGGAAAGAGTGCTCTTCGCGCATGACCGCTTACGCCGATACCATCCTCTCTCAAATCAAAGTGGTTGATGAGCATGGGGTGCAAGACCGCTTGTCTGAGCTTGTTCTCAATGCCAAGTCTTTGAATCTTAAAGGTTTGGGGCGACGCTCGAGTGTTCCTGTTATCGGTGGTTTGATTGACAAGTTTATTTATAAAACCGACGAATGGAAGCTCCAATTCCAAAGCGTTGCCTCAAAAATCAACACCTTGCTTGAAGAGCTTAAAAATGGTGAGCGAAACATCATCACTCGCCAAAAAGAGCTCGATGGTTTATTTGATGCCACGGAGCACGAGTACAAACAGCTCGGGCTCACGATTGTGGCGGGCAAGGTCAAGCAAGCGGAGTTGGCGCAGTTGATTGCACAAGAAACCCTTAAGGTTGATGGGGATCAACTCAAAGCCCAGCATGTCAGCGACTTGCGCTCGCTTGCTGTGGTGCTGGATAAACGAGTATCGGATTTATTGGCTTTGCAAACTTCGGCGATGCAGACATTGCCGTCGATTCGATTGATTCAACACAACAACCAGTTACTGCTTGAAAAATTAAACAACGTTCGTGAATTGACGATTCCAGCATGGAAACGCCAGTTTATGCTGCTGGTCGCTTCGCAAGAGCAAGAAAAAATCGTTGAGCTTGTCAATGATGTTGATAAAACCACCAACGAGTTGCTCAAAAGCAACGCAGAGCTGCTTCAGCAAAATACATTGGAAACCGCTAAAATTAGCCAGCGCAGCGTGATTGACTTGGCCACACTGGAGCAAGTCCAACAAAGCCTAATCACCACCATCGAGGGAGTGAAAAGTATATACCACGAGGGAGCTGTACATCGTCAGGAAGCAGAACGCAAGATGATGGCTTTGCAAAAAGATTTGCGCGAGCGATTGACCAACCCTGCTAATCAGCCGTAGTGAGTGGTTTTGTCTACGAAAAAACCTTGCCGATTGGGCAAGGTTTTTTTTCATACTGATGGTTGTTTATTTTGAGGATTTGAGTTGTTGGGCGATGGCCCATTGTGCGGCGGTCATGCCAAAGCTGGCGGTAACCATGACGCTTGAGCCAAAGCCTGCGCAGTTTAAACCTTGAGGTGCTGATTCTGTATCGCAAGTACTGATGCTCGGGTAGCGAATGGCCTCGTCGGAGTAAAGCACGGCGACGTTGAGTTTTTTGACGGTTTTGTTTTTGCTGGTGGGATTTGTTTTAAGAATGGCGCGCAGCTTTTGGCGAATTTTCGCAAGAATCGGGTCTTGGATACTTTGTGAGAGGTCGGCGATTTGAATGCGCGTGGCATCAGTTTTACCCCCCGCAGCGCCACAAGTGAGCAGCGGTTGGCGACGGCGTTTGCATTCGATAATCATGGCGAATTTCGCATTGATTTGGTCGGTGCAGTCAAGGATGATTGCATCTGTGGGCAGCAGTGACAGATTGGTCTCATCAATAAACTCATCAATTTCAACAACACGGCAGTCAGGGTTGATGCTGGCAATTCGTTCAGTCAGTGCGGTGATTTTTGCCTTACCAAGATTGTCTGTGGTGGCTTGGACTTGGCGATTGACGTTGGACTCAACGACGTGGTCTGCGTCAATCAGCGTGAGTTGGCCGACTCCACAACGAGCGAGTGCTTCGACCGCCCATGAGCCGACACCACCCACGCCGACGACGCAGACATGGCTGTGTTTGAGATGTTCGGCAGTGTGCTCGCCATAGAGTCTGTCGAGGCCAGAAAAGCGACGTGATGTGTCGGTCATGGTGTTCTTTTTGTACAAAGCGTGATTTTAACACAGGGTGAATGAGGTAAAATAATGCCCTCACTAAAAGAGGTTTAATATGCTCAATTTAAACGAGATGCGCCAAGACTACCTGAATGCATCTTTGTCTGAGACTGATGTGGATGCCAATCCACTGATGCAGTTCGCACGCTGGTTTGATGAGGCCCAAGCCGCCCAAATACCTGAGCCGAATGCCATGACCTTGGCCACCGTCAATGAACAAGGTCAGCCATCAGCGCGCACGGTTTTGATTAAAGAGGCGCGTACCGATGGTTTTGTGTGGTTTACCAATTACGATAGCCGAAAAGGACACGATTTGGAGGTCAACCCCAAAGCCGCTTTGTTGTTTTTTTGGCAAGCTTTAGAGCGTCAAGTGCGCGTCGAAGGCGTGGTGGAACGAATCTCTGAGTCTGACTCGGATGCTTATTATCACAGTCGGCCAGTCAATAGCCGTCTTGGGGCATGGAGTTCCCCGCAAAGTGAAGTGATTGAGAGCCGCTCGATATTGGAAGCGCGGTTGGCTGATTTTAAGGCGCAGTTTGGTGATGAGCCACCGCGTCCGCCGAATTGGGGTGGCTATATTCTCAAGCCCACCTACTTTGAGTTTTGGCAGGGGCGTGCGTCGCGCTTGCACGACCGTATCGCTTATTGTTCAGATAATGCGGCTTGGCGTGTGGTGCGCTTGGCTCCTTGATTGTTGATGAAAGAGAATATGAATCCACAAACACAAGAATTGTTACAAGCTAAATTAAATTTAGAAACGGCGATGATTTCGTGGAAAGAGCTACAACGATTTTTTGCCACGGGTGTGGTTATCTGGGTTGATGATGCGCTTGATATGGTGGATGTGGCGTTGAAAATCTCCGAGGATGACAGCGCAGCTGTGGCTGATTGGCTCAATTTTGGACAGCTCGCTCGTGTGTCTGATGAGCAGGCTCTGCGGTGGTTTGAAGACGATGCTATGTTGTGGTCTGTCGTGGTCAAGCCGTGGATTTTGGTGCAAGAAAAACAATAAGTCATAAAAAAACCGCTTGGGTTGACCCAAGCGGTTTTTTTACGATAGGTGTTTAGACACGAATGTTGCCATCGCCAAAGACAATATACTTCAAGCTGGTCAAACCATCCAAGCCGACAGGACCACGGGCGTGGAGTTTGTCGTTTGAAATGCCGATTTCAGCACCGAGACCATATTCAAAACCATCGGCAAAGCGCGTTGAAGCATTTACCATGACAGATGAAGAGTCCACTTCGCGTAAAAATCGTTGGGCAGTGGAGTGGTTCTCGGTCACGATGGCATCGGTGTGTGCTGAACCATAGTGATTGATGTGCTCAATCGCTGCATCAAGGTTTGTGACAGTTTTAATCGATAAAATCGGTGCCAAGTACTCAGTACTCCAGTCATCCTCTGTTGCGTCAACCAAGTCAGTGAAGCCAGCGGCTTCTAATGTGGTTTTGGTTGGTGTATCAACGCGAAGCTCAACGCCTTTGTCTTGATAAATTTTGCATAAATCAGGCAACACTTGATCAGCGATTTCGCTATGTACGAGCAGTGTTTCCATGGTGTTGCACGGTGCGTAACGCTGGGTTTTTGCATTGTCACAAACTTTGATGGCTTTTTCCAGATCTGCCGCGACGTCCACATAAGTGTGGCAAATACCGTCAAGGTGTTTGATCATCGGCACACGCGCATCGTTCATGAGGCGTTCAATCAATGACTTACCACCGCGTGGCACAATCACATCCACATAGTCTGTCATGGTAATCAATTCGCCAACGGCAGCACGGTCGGCGGTGTTGACCACTTGTACTGCTGAAGCTGGTAAACCAGCATGCGACAAACCTTCTTGAACAATCTGCGCCAAGGCCTGATTCGAGTTTAGTGCTTCCGAACCACCTCTCAAAATGGTGGCATTGCCCGACTTGATACACAGCGCGGCTGCGTCAATCGTGACATTGGGGCGTGACTCATAAATGATACCGATGACGCCGAGTGGGACGCGCATTTGACCGACGTTAATCCCCGACGGCAACGGTTTGAAGTTGCTCATTTGCCCAATGGGGTCGGGCAATTCGGCGACCTGCTTGAGGCCTGCCACCATGGTGTGAACGGCTTTGTCAGACAATGTCAGACGGTCGATAAAAGCAGCATCCATGCCTTTGGATACAGCCGTTTCAACGTCATTAACATTGGCTGTTTTAAGTGCATCCATGTTGGCTTCAATCAGCTCAGCCATTTTGAGTAAGGCGGCATTTTTTTGGGCTGTAGAGGCACGAGCCATCTCACGAGAGGCGGCGCGGGCTGTTTTGCCCAATTCATGCATGTAGGTTTTTACGTCAGTCATGCTGCAAGGTCTTTATTTGGCAGCATTGGCTGTGCGGTAAAGCTCATCTTTGAGTTTGGCACGTTGCTGTTTCAAGGTGTGTAAAGTGGTGTCGTTGATGGCTTTAACGCCTTCTTCGTCTTGGGTAATTTGCGTGTCAATGGCATCGTGCTCTTCGAGCAGTTTTGCAAAATGAGCGTCTTCTTGCTTGAGTTGTTTGATTGTGTCAGCCAATTCTGGGAACTCGACAGCCAAAGCGTGGGGTAGGAGATTTGATTGCATGTGATTCCTTTTTTAGTTGGGTTTAAAGATTGATTATCGCACAACGGGTGTTATTTGTCTTTGTCGTGGCGGGTTGAAAAACCACATGGTTTATGCGGTTGATAAAAATTCTCATTTGCATTACAATGTGCATTGATTCATTTAACTAACTAAGGAGTATGCTGTGAAAAAATCATTGTCTCTTTTGGCGGTGGCTGTGAGCGCGTTGTTTTTGGTGGCATGTGGGGACAAGCCCGCCCCGAAAGCAGAAGAAAAACCCGCAGAAAAAACCGCTGAGGCAACCCCGTCTGTGCCTGCGGATGCTCAATTGGTGATTTATACCTCTCGCGCCGAACAATTGATTAAGCCAATTGCACAGGCGTACGAGAAAGAAACGGGTATCAAAGTGGCTTTTGTATCTGATAAAGAAGGGCCCTTGATGGAGCGTTTGGCAGCTGAAGGGGCGAATACACCTGCGGATGTTTTCATGACGGTGGATGCTGGTAATCTGTGGCAAGCCACACAAAAAGGGCTTTTGCAACCCATTGATTCAGCAGTGCTCAAAGCAAATGTGCCTGAACATCTGCGTGATCCTAAAAATGAGTGGTTTGGTTTGTCTGTGCGCGCACGCACGATTTTCTTTAACAAAGACAAAGTAAAACCTGAGCAACTCTCGACATACGAAGATTTGGCATCAGACAAATGGAAGGGCAAGTTGTGCTTGCGCACCTCTAAGAAAGTGTACAACCAGTCTTTGGTAGCGATGCTGGTAGCCGAAGACGGCAAAGAAGCGACAGAAAAAACAGTCAAAGGCTGGGTGGCTAATCTGGCTGCACCTGAGTTCGCTGATGACACCAAAATGCTTGAAGCCATTGCCGCTGGTCAATGTGAAGTGGGTATTGCGAACACTTATTATTATGGTCGCTTGGTCGAAAAAGACCCGAAATTTAACGTTGGTATCTTCTGGGCGAATCAAAAAGCCAAAGGCACGCACGTGAACGTCTCTGGCGCGGGTGTGGCGAAAAATGCCAAACACAAAGAAGAAGCTGTGAAGTTCTTAGAGTGGCTCTCATCTGAAAAAGCACAAGGCATGTTTGCAGACTCAAATTTAGAGTTCCCTGTCAACCCTAAAGTCAAACCGAACAGCATCGTGACGGGCTGGGGTGAGTTCAAACAAAATGTCATCAATGTCGCTCAAGCTGGTGCAGGTCAGGCCGATGCGGTGATTTTGATGGACAAAGCGGGTTACAAATAAACGAAATAGAAGTGATTTTTGTTTATATTGTTTATAATGTGTTTCGTCTGAACGGCTGGGAGACCAGCCGTTTTTTTGTCTGGCTTGCATATGAGCACAGCTTGTCAAGCTGATGATAGGCAGGCCAGCTTTGTATTTTTTGTTGCGGTTATGATTCGAGCATTACTCTCTTCGTTCAAGTTTGATAAAGCCGCGCTGGTTTTGCTGGTGCTGTGCTTACTCACGCTGGTACCGTTGCTTGTGGTGGTGTCTGGTTTGGGGCGAGCTGACCCTGCGATTTGGGCGCATTTGGTCGACAATCAATTGCCTACTTTGGTGCGCAATACGTTGGGGTTGGTTGTGTTGACCGCTGTTTTTTCGTTATTGATTGGCACATCATTGGGCTGGTTGGTGGCGATGCACGACTTTGCGGGGCGGCGTTGGTTGGAGTGGGCGCTGATGCTGCCTTTGGCTGTGCCTGTGTATGTGATGGCGTTTTCTCAGCTCGGACTATTTGACTACACTGGGCCGATTCAGACCTTGCTTCGTGGGTGGACGGGGGTGAATGTTCAGGCCTTCTTCCCATTGCGCAGTATGGTTGGCGTGTCACTGGTAATGAGTTTGGCGTTTTATCCGTATGTGTATTTGTTGGCGCGCAATGCGTTTAAGACCATGGGACAGCGTGCCTTAGAAGTCGGGCAGTCACTGGGGTATTCGCCACGCCGTGCGTTTTGGCGTGTCGCTTTGCCGATGGCGCGGCCTTGGTTGTTTGGTGGTGTGATGTTGGTGGTGATGGAGACATTGGCGGATTTTGGCGCGGTGTCTATTTTTAACTTTGACACACTCACGTCGGGTATTTATAAAGCATGGTTTTCGTTATTTTCGTTGCCGACAGCGCAGCAGCTGGCGGCGATTTTGTTGTTGGTGGTGTTGCTCGTGGTCGGATTTGAGCAATATTGGCGTGGTCGCCGCCGTTATGCGGCGGTGGGTGGTGCGTCAAAAAGCCGACGGGTTGTCCTAACTGGCTGGGCGGCTTGGCGCGCGAGCGTGTGGGCGGGTTGGGTGTTTTTACTCGCATTTGCGTTGCCTGTCGGGCAGTTGGTTGTGTGGGCTTTGCCCAGTTTGTCNGTGTGGTGTTGGTTGCGTTGTGTTTGAGCATGGCCAAACGTCGGACACATTCACCATTGGCCGCACCGTTGCAGACGCTTGCCACCATGGGCTACGCTGTGCCGGGTACGGTATTGGCGGTCGGGGTCTTTGTCCCTGTGGCATGGTTGGATAATGTTTTGCTTCAATACGTCTGGCACAATGCGGCCAGTGGTGCGATTCTCAAAGGCACGCTGTGGGTGATGATGTGGGCGTATGTGGTGCGTTTTTTGGCTGTGGGTTACTCCTCTGTGGATGCGGCGATGCAACGTGTGACGGTGAATCAGGAGCGCTCGGTGCGCTCGCTGGGCGTGAGTGGTGTGGCTTTGGTTCGACGCTTGTATTTACCGCTGATGCGCGGAGGGCTGTTGACCGCCATTATTATGGTGTTTGTCGATGTGATGAAAGAAATGCCGATTACGCTGATGACTCGGCCCTTTGGTTGGGATACGTTGTCGGTGCGGATTTTTTCTTTGACCACAGAGGGTTTGTGGCGTGAAGCGGCATTACCCGCTTTGGCATTGATTGTGGCTGGGTTGTTGCCTGTGCTGTATCTGGCGCGGCAGGATGAAGCGTAGGAGGCAAGATGTGGTTGGACGTTAAAGGTGTAGGCAAACGCTATGGCGATAAAATTGTGCTCGATGATTTGAGTTTTTCGCTCAAAATCGGCGACATTGCCTGTCTGCTCGGTAGCTCAGGCAGTGGTAAAACCACTGCGCTGCGTGCCATCGCAGGGTTTGAGCATGTGGATGCTGGTCAAATCTGCCTCGGTGAGCAAGTGGTCTGCGATGAGCGGACCTTTGTTCCCGCCCATGAGCGCAATGTCGGGATGGTGTTTCAAGACCACGCGTTGTTTCCTCATCTGACCGTGGCCGATAACATTGCTTTCGGCTTGTCTTGTTCAAAGGTGCAAAAGCAGCAGCGTGTCGAACGATTATTAGACCTCATCCACTTGCCACAGCACGCACAGTCTTATCCGCATGAGTTATCGGGAGGGCAACAGCAGCGCGTCGCGCTGGCTCGCTCGCTCGCACCACGTCCCAAGTTACTTTTGCTCGATGAGCCGTTTTCGAGTCTCGATGTGGAGTTGCGCGAGCGGCTGGCGCGTGAGGTACGAGAGATTTTAAAGGTAGAAGGTGTCACGGCACTGATGGTCACACACGATCAACAGGAAGCCTTTGCCATGGCCGATGTGGTTGGTGTGATGAATCATGGCCGCATAGAGCAGTGGGATGCGCCTTATCCTTTGTATCATGAGCCAAAAACCCGCTACGTGGCAGACTTCATTGGTCAAGGTGTGTTCATGACGGGGGTGGCTGAGAATGAAACGTGCATTGATTTGGAGTTGGGGCATTACTGTGGCAAAGAGGCGCATGGTTTCGCAGCGGGTCAAACGCTGAATGTCTTGATTCGTCCTGATGACGTGATACACGATGACCAAGCCGAACAAACGGCGGTGGTCAAATCCAAAGTCTTTCGTGGGACAGACTTCATCTACACGCTGATTTTGCCGTCAGGGCAAGAGGTGCTCGCACAAGTGCCCAGCCATCATCGCCATGATGTCGGAGAGGCGATTGGGATTTATTTGGATTTGGATCACTTGATTGCATTTGAAAAATAATTGTTAAAATACACCAATAGTTGAAAAAGAATAGGCTTGGAGTCATCCAAGCCTATTCTTATTGGGTTAGCGTTTAAGTTTTGCAAATGCCGCTGCGAAAGCAGTCTCTGTTTGCGGTGCTTGTCGTGTATTGCCACGGTCATGATTGCGCTCTGTGCGGCGTTCTGGGTTACGAGCCGCCGAGCCGCCTTTGCTGCCTGCGGATGGTTCGTCGTCTAAGCGCATCGACAGGCCGATTCGGGCGCGTTGGACATCGACTTCCATGACTTTGACTTTGACGAGTTGGCCTGTTTTGACAACTTCGCGTGGATCAGATACGTATTTGTTTGAGAGCGCTGAGATGTGGACGAGGCCGTCTTGATGCACGCCGATGTCAACGAATGCGCCAAAATTGGCGACGTTGGTGATGACGCCTTCGAGAATCATGCCTGTGGTCAAGTCTCTGATGTCCTCAATGCCGTCACTGAACGTGGCAGTTTTGAATTCACCACGCGGATCGCGTCCTGGTTTTTCCAGCTCGTTAAAAATGTCTTTGACGGTAGGTAGACCGAATTTTTCGTCGGTGAATTCACTGGGTGATACACCTTTGAGGGCTTCTTTTTTGCCCATGACGTCTTTAATGCCTTGCTGAATTTTTGCCAAGATTTTCTCAACGACAGGGTAAGCTTCAGGGTGAACCGCAGACGCATCGAGCGGGTTGGTTGAGTTGGCGATGCGCAGAAAGCCTGCTGCTTGCTCGAATGTTTTATCGCCCAAGCGGGGCACTTTTTTGAGCGCGTTGCGATTCTCAAAAGCACCGTTCGCGTCACGATAGTCCACGATGTTTTTCGCGAGAATGCTGTTTAAACCCGATACGTTGGCGAGGAGCTGAGCCGAAGCTGTGTTGACGTCAACGCCTACCGCATTCACACAGTCCTCAACCACAGCAGTCAACGCACGGGCGAGCTCGCGCTGGTTGACGTCGTGTTGGTATTGACCGACACCAATCGCTTTGGCATCAATTTTGACCAATTCGGCGAGCGGGTCTTGCAATCGGCGAGCAATTGAGACAGCACCACGGATGCTGACATCAAGATCGGGGAACTCTTTGGCGGCCAACTCTGAGGCGGAGTACACAGACGCGCCAGCTTCAGAGACGACGATTTTTTGGAGCCCCAGTTCTGGATGGCGTTTCATGAGGTCGGCCACGAGTTTTTCGGTTTCGCGTGAGGCTGTGCCGTTACCGATGGCGATCAGTTGCACACCATGTTGTTTGGCGAGCACGGCGATGCGGTGCAACGAGCCTTCCCAGTCATTGCGCGGTTGGTGAGGATAAATGGTGTCGTGTGCAAGAAATTTTGATGTTGAGTCAATCACCGCGATTTTACAACCAGTGCGAATGCCTGGGTCAATGCCCATGATGGCTTTGTGGCCTGCTGGCGCGGCGAGCAGTAGATCTCGCAAGTTTTTACCAAACACGTTGATGGCTTCGAGTTCGGCGGCTTCGCGCAAATTGCCCAGCAGCTCGGTTTCGAGGTGTAATTGCAGCTTGACGCGCCAAGCCCAACGGCAGCAATTGAGTAAAAATGCATCACCTGAACAGTTTTGGTCAGCGATGTTGAATTGTTGGGCGATTTGGGTTTCGCACGGGTGTGGCGTGACTTGCTCAAGCTCTTCGGATAAGCCCAAACGCACGGTCAAAATCCCTTCATTGCGGCCGCGGAAAATGGCCAAAGCACGGTGTGACGGCACGTTGGCTAGTTTTTCATCATAAGCAAAATAGTCTAAGAATTTTTGTCCCTCGGTTTCTTTGCCTGCGACAACAGCGGCGTATACGACCCCGTTTTTATTGAGGTAAGCGCGCAAATTGGCCAGTAACTCAGCGTTTTCAGAGAAGTTTTCTGCCAAAATGTCGCGCGCGCCATTAAGTGCCGCTTTCACGTCATTGATGCCAGCTTCGGCGTTGAGGTATTTGGCCGCTTCGGTAGCGGAGTCCAATGTGGGATCGGCGAGCAATGCCAATGCCAGAGGCTCTAAACCAGCTTCGCGCGCGATTTGCGCTCGTGTGCGGCGTTTGGGTTTGTAGGGCAGGTATAAATCTTCGAGGGTTTGTTTGGTTGCTGCGGTGTCGATGGACTGGAATAATTCAGGTGTGAGTTTGCCTTGCTCTTCAATCGATTTGACGATGGCAGCACGACGTTCTTCGAGTTCGGTGAGGTAGTTGAGGCGTTCTTCGAGGCTGCGTAGTTGCGTGTCATCTAAGCCATCGGTGACCTCTTTACGGTAGCGAGAGATGAATGGAACGGTCGCGCCTTCATTTAATAATGTCACTGCAGCCAACGCTTGATGGGGCTTAATCTGCAAATCGGCAGCGATTTGGGGGATAATACGGTTTTGCAAAATATCTGCGGCAGTCGTTGTGCTCATACAAAATCACTTCTAATCAATACGAAAAAGTACAAAACTACCTTTTTCGTGGGTTGTTTTAAAAATTTTGTTCAGGGTTAATATCCCGACAAAATTAAATAAAAACCAATGAATTGGTTCACGTTGGGTAAATGACAACGCCCATGTTTAATAGGCTTCGGTCAGAAAATCAAAACTCACCCACTTATGATGATGTTCACCTCAAATTTCAAAAATGCTCTTTCGAGAGCCGCCTATTGTGCCATATTTGTTGCCTTGTCGGGTTGCGCCAGCTCTAATTCTGGCATCCTGAACGCGGCGAGTAATGATGCACTGGCTGTGGAAAAAGTGCGAGCGCGCGCGAATCTCATCCCCAGTGTCGCGGTCGCGCAAGCCATGGAGTCGAACGCGTTGATGCGTCAAAAGGCGGCGGATGAGCTCATTGTCGGCATTGAATCGGCCTGTATGCCTAAATTCCTTGTCAATAAGTGTATCAGTGACGCGCGTACCGCGCGCAACGATGCATGGGACAATGCCCAAATTGATCTAACCGCCGCGAGATTATTCCTTCGGACAGCTGAGTCAAATGAGCAACGCGCTGTGTTGCAACAAAAAATCGCAGACTACAACGCTGAACAAATTGCCAGCGCACCGATTCGCGCTGCCAACAAAGCCGCATATGAGTCTAAAAAAACAGCCTTTGTTCAACGTCAAGCCGCGTATGTTGCTGAGCAAGCCGCTAAAGCACCTGAGCGTGCAGCCAATGTCAGCGAGTTCCAAGCCAAACAAGATGAGCTCAATGCACTGAAGGAAAAGCGCGTGGAAGATGCTGCCAAACGTGCTGCAGAAGCTGCGGCTAAAAGCCCATGAGTGAATCCATTTCTGCATCGCACCTCGAAACTGAAAACGAGTTGGCCACTGCGCTGCCTTTTGCCCAGTCGCATCAGTTGAACCAAGTTTTTGGTGACGACGGCGCATTCGCTCGCCACTTGCCGCATTACCGCGCACGTATTGAGCAGCTCGAAATGGCACAAGCAGTGACCCGTGCACTCAATGATGTTGGTTGCGCGCTGTTAGAGGCGGGTACGGGGACAGGCAAAACATTTGCCTATCTCGCGCCTGCTCTGATGTGGGGGGGGAAGGTCATTGTCTCTACTGGGACAAAAACCTTACAAGACCAATTGTTTGAGCGAGACTTGCCCACCGTTCGTCAAGTGTTGCAAGCCCCCGTGTCGATTGCCCTACTCAAAGGGCGTAATAACTATGTGTGCCATTATCATCTTGACCGCGTGCTGCTCAATGGTCGTTTGTCCAGCCGTGATGACATCAAGCACCTCAACCGCTTGAAAAAAGATTTAAACATCGTCAAGCGCGGTGATAAGTCTGAATGGCCAGACATTCCCGAAGATGCCACGGTTTGGTCACAAGTGACCTCGACGCGCGAAACCTGTCTCGGCTCTGAGTGTCCGAACAACAAAGAATGCTTTGTCATGCAAGCGCGTCGCGATGCGCAAGCCGCCGATGTCGTGGTGGTCAATCATCATCTGTTTTTCGCTGATGTGATGTTGCGCGAAGAGGGCGTCGCCGAGTTACTACCTGCCGCCAATACGGTGATTTTTGATGAGGCGCATCAAGTGCCCGATATCGCCAGTGTTTTTTTTGGCCAACAAGTCACCACCTCGCAAGTCATTGATTTGGCTCGTGATTTACTGGCTGAGGGCATCACGCACGCGCGCGATGCCCTCAATTGGGCTGATATAAAAGATACATTAGAGCGCGCCGCAAAGGATTTTCGTATTGCCTGTGGCGCAGACAATGGTCGCTGGAGTGCCGCGCAGCTCCCCGCCGACGCGCCGCTTTGGGCAGCATTAGATAAATTACAAGAAATCCTCAACGAATCACTTGTGCAAATCGAGCCTGTCACCGTGCGTGCCGATACCATCGGTCAATGCGCTGAACGGCTGCATAACCTCATCGCCAGTTTCGAGCAGTGGCAGAGCCAAGCGGGTAATTCAGACATGGTGCGCTGGGTTGAAGCACTGACGTACTCGGTGCGACTGAACGCCACCCCGTTATCTGTGGCCGAAGGCTTTACACGGCAGCGTGAGTCTGACCACATGCGTACTTGGATTTTCGCTTCGGCTACTCTGTCGGTAAAAAAAGACTTCACACTATTTAAAGAGCAACTTGGTTTGCACGATGCCATCACTGCCAGTTGGGACAGTCCATTTGATTATGCGCAACAAGGGTTGTTGTATGTGCCAGAAGGCTTGCCTGAGCCCTCTTCGCGTGCTTTTGGTAACGTGGTTTTGGAGAAAATTTGGCCTGTGTTGAAAGCCTCTAATGGGCGTGCGTTTTTACTTTGCACCACACTCGCAGCGGTCAAACGCTACGCGGCATGGCTCGATGAGCAGATTCGCGCGCATGACTTACCATGGACCTTACTTGTGCAAGGTCAAGCCTCACGTACTGAAATTTTGAACCAATATCGTGCTGCAACAAATCCTGTTCTGGTTGGCTCACAGAGTTTTTGGGAGGGCGTTGATGTTCGCGGCGAAGCACTTTCGGTGGTTATCATTGACAAGTTGCCTTTCGCGCCGCCAGACGATCCTGTTCTTGCTGCACGTCTGAAAGTCTACGAGGAGCGCGGTGAAAATGGCTTCGTCGCTTATCAAGTCCCGCAAGCAGTCATCAGCCTCAAACAAGGCGCGGGTCGTTTGATTCGCTCCGAAACTGACAAAGGTGTTTTGATGATTTGCGACTCTCGCCTCATCACCAAACCTTACGGCAAGCGCATTTGGCAAAGCCTGCCGAAATTCGCACGCACACGGCATGAGCGCGTGGTCACAGATTTTTTTGAGTCGACTTAATATCACATCAATAATCATATCAATATTGAATTGATAAAAACGGAAAAAACACACAACATGGCATCACACAAAACCCAATTCGTCGCCCCCAAGTCTGACAACAAACGCTTAGCGAACTTGTGCGGCGTACTCGATGAAAATCTGCGTCAAATAGAACAGGCTTATAACGTCACCATTGCGCGGCGTGCTTCGCGCTTTAATATTACGGGTTCAAGTGGTGCGCGAGTGAGTGAGGTGGCGCAGGCTCTGGCGCACTTTTATGATATGTCATCGCGTGAGCTGACGATTGATGATGTGCAGTTGGGGATTGTGCAGTTGCAGGCGGGTTTCACGGCAAAGGTGGCGAATGCAAACGGTACCGACGAGCAGCGTCACGATGCGCGGGTGTTGTTGCATGCGGCTCGTTCAAAAGTCGATGACGATGATAATCGCCATGTTTCGGCACGCTTGCCTGTACATGCTTTGCCTGAGATGGACGATGCGGGGCCTGTGTTGCACACGCGCCGTCCTGATCTACAGGCTCGCACACCACGGCAAAAAATATATCTCGAAAATATATTGTCGCACGACATCACATTTGGTACGGGGCCTGCGGGCACGGGCAAAACGTATTTGGCCGTTGCGTGCGCGGTCGATGCACTCGAGCGCGATGCGGTCAAACGCATTATTCTCACGCGACCTGCGGTGGAGGCGGGTGAGCGGCTCGGCTTTTTACCTGGGGACTTAACGCAAAAAGTTGATCCGTATTTGCGGCCTTTGTATGATGCGCTGTATGATTTGATGGGCTTTGACAAGGTGCAAAAATTATTTGAAAAGCAAATGATTGAAATCGCACCGCTTGCGTATATGCGCGGTCGCACCTTGAACCACGCGTTCATTATCTTGGACGAAGCGCAAAACACCACGCCTGAGCAGATGAAAATGTTTTTAACCCGCATCGGTTTTGGCGCACGTGTCGTCGTGACAGGTGATCCATCACAGCTCGATTTGCCCAAAGGCATGAAAAGCGGACTGACTGACGCGATGCAAACCTTGCAAAAAGTGCGCGGCATTGCGTTTTCTGAGTTCACATCGGTAGACGTGGTGCGTCACCCGCTCGTGGCTCGGATTGTCGATGCATATGATGCGCGTGCGAAAGTGTTGGCGAAAGAGCAGGCGCGGTTGGAGAAGTTGGCGAAGTTGGAACGAGCGACCAAAGAGTCAAAATAACACACTTTGGCAAACCGATAAGCATGACGATGACTAAAGAGAAACCATGGCTAAATTATCCTTAAGTATTCAATACGCTGACCCACTCCACGACTGGTCTGTGACATTGCCGCGCCCACTGTTGCGCCGTTGGGTGAAGGCTGCCTTACAGCAGGACGCGAATCTGACGCTGCGATTTGTCGATGAGGATGAGGGTCGTGCGTTGAATCGTGATTATCGAGGCAAGGATTATGCGACGAATGTGTTGACATTCGCGTACAACGACTTGGACGATGCCGATTGTGATGATTTGCCCGAAGAAGTTCGCGCGGCATTGGCTCAGATTCATGGTGAACAGATTGAGGCAGATATTATTTTATGTAGTGCGGTGCTGCAACGCGAGGCGGCTGAGCAAGGTAAAACGCTCATTGAGCGCGCAGCACATCTCGTGGTGCATGGGGTGTTGCATGCACAAGGGTTTGACCACATTGAGGATGATGAGGCTGAATTGATGGAGGGCTTGGAGACGCAGATTTTGGCTGGGCTGGGCTTTGACAATCCTTATGCGATAGATGGCATGCGGATTGTGGATTGAGATGGCAGGAGACGATTTTGACACAGATAAACAGTAAGCCACCGGCACTTTATATCGCACTTGAGCTGATTGGCTTTGTGCTTTTTGGCGTGGCAATCTATGAGTTAAATCGAGGAGAGGTAGTGCCGCCCCATTTTTTTGCAGTTCCCGTATTATCAATGGGTGTTTGTGGTGTTGGGGCTTTTGTCATCGGCACCTCTGGTCTTGCACCACCTAAAATCAAAAAAATCATCTTTAAAATAGAACATCCATTCTAAACATAATGCACGTCACATGAAAAAAACACGCTTTATCGACCACTATCTATCCACGATGTCGCAACAAGGCCACACGCCAGACTCCGCACAGTCAGCTGCGGCGAATCGTCTGCAAAAATGTGAAGACGAGTGGGCTGAGTTTAAATCCAAGGCATCCAATAAATTCCTCAAATTTTTCACCAAAGCCGAAATCCCAACAGGCGTTTATCTGTGGGGTGGCGTCGGGCGTGGCAAAAGCGTATTGATGGACACTTTTTATAACCACATCAACATTCGCCGAAAAATTCGGATTCATTTTCACGAATTCATGCACAGCGTACACCGTGAATTAGAGCAGCTCAAAGGTATGTCAGACCCGCTTGATGAAGTGGCCAAACGGGTGGCAGAGCGTTATCGACTGATTTGCTTCGATGAATTTCATGTATCCGACATTGCCGATGCGATGATTTTGCATCGTTTGCTGAATGGTCTGGTCAAACACGGTGTCGGCTTCATCATGACATCGAATTACAAGCCAGATGACTTGTATCCCAATGGGCTACATCGTGACAGAATGCTGCCTGCGATTGAGTTGATTAAACACATCACTGATGTGTTTAATGTTGACTCTGGTATCGATTACCGTCGTCGCACGCTGACGCAAGCGACGGTATACCACACACCAAACGATGAAACGGCGGATCAAGAGCTCGGGCGGTTATTCCGTGAGCTTGCAGGCCAGTCCGAGGGTGCAACCCTACGCATCAATCACCGAGATATCAAGGCAGTGTCATATGGTGGGAAAGTAGCGTGGTTTGATTTCAACACACTGTGCGGCTCGGCGCGTTCCCAAAATGACTATCTCGAACTCATTGCGCGGTTCGAGACCATAGTTTTGGCGAATGTGCCACAGCTATCGCCCGCGATGTTTTCTGCGGCGCGACGATTCACTTGGTTGATTGATGTGATGTATGACCACAAGACAAAACTATTCATTAGTGCGGCAACCACACCTGAGCAGCTTTATACTGAAGGCCAAATGGCGAATGAGTTTTTTCGCACCGTGTCGCGATTGACTGAGATGCAATCGCAAGAGTATTTGGCTGAGGAAGTCATCAGCGTTAAAGCCTTATAAACACAGGGGTGAGGCGATGTCGCGAAAAGCGTTTGATGACGATGATGAGTTTGAGCAATTTGAATTTGATTCAGAGCCTTTTGAATCAAGTACAGCGTCGCCGACAGACAACAACGCTGCCGCTGGATATGAAACCGTTCGCACCTCGCGCCAATACGCCAATCAATCAATCAGCAAAACAGCCAAGTGGGTCAACCTAACGCCCGATGAGTTGCGTCAGCGCACGCGCGCTCGCGCAGTGTATTTTCTCTCGCGCCGAGAGTATTCTCGCTCAGAGTTAAGGGCACGTTTGATTGTATCGCTTAGAGATACGCCTGTCACAACAGAGATGATTGATGACGCACTGGATTTTATGGCAAAAAATCGTTGGCAGTCAGATGAGCGATTTGTGCAACAAACCGTCAAAGTCAAAGGCGCAAAGTTTGGTCTGTCGCGTGTCAAACACGAGTTAAACCAGCACCATTTGCCCGCAGAAATTGTCGCAGAGCAGCTCGACTCGCTTGCGCAAACAGAAGTGAGTCGCGCCAGAGAGGTCTGGCAACGAAAATTTGGCCAACCACCTGCTGATATGAAGGAGCGCGCCAAACAAGTTCGCTTCATGGCCAGCCGAGGCTTCTCGTTTGATGTCATTAAAAAGGCCATGTCAGGAATCGACGATGGACTTGACGAAGAAATGTTTTCAGGCACACAATGAGAAAATAAAATGACCGTTCGATAATCTTGTTGACAAGAATCAACGGCGGCCAACCAAACGCATCATCTGCGACGGAAATAACACCCATGACGCTCAATCTAAATACCCAAATTAACGGCTTAAGCGAACCAACGTCTCGCCAACTCATGCACCGCCGAACGTTTACCTATGAGGTTTACGAGCGCGAAGATGGCCTATGGGACATCGACGCGCAAATGCAAGACCACAAAACTCATGACATCACGGTCGCTAATCAGCCGCGTACAGTTGGCGAAGCCCTTCACCATATGGTGCTGCGGTTGACATTGGACAACACACTCACTATCGTGGCGGTTGAGTCTAAAACCATCGCTGCGCCTTACAATGAGCTGTGTCAAGCCATCAATCCTGCATATGAAAAAATGGTTGGGCTCAACGTGCTCAAAGGTTTTCGCGCTGGTTTAAAAGAGCGTTTTGCCGATACAGCGGGTTGCACCCACATTACTGAGCTTGCCAACACAGTACCGACGGTTGCTATTCAAGGTATTGGTGTAGAGCTGGCGGTACGGGCACGAAAAAGTGTCGAGGCTTCGGGCGAAGAGTTTGGCATTAAGCCTTTTCAATTAGACAAATGTCATGCATTGGCCACTGATGCCCAAGCTGTAGCGCTCTACTATCCAAAGTGGTATACGGGGGATTTGCCAAACAAATAAAGCACTATTCACCACAAAGCTTTCCTGGCTTGGTGAGTTTGAGTGTCATTTAGGCGTTGTACTTGTTTTGGTTTTGCTTGAGCTGGAGGTCATTCAGACTTTTGTCAGCAATGCTGTGGTTTAATGGTAAATCACTCTTTTTGTACCGCATCGCACAAAACTTGATAAAAACCATATCAATTATGTACGCATGTTGTAAAATGTTGCGTCTTGAGCGATACGTGGATGTTTTGTCGTGTCTTTAAATCTAACTTTTCACAAAGGTGTTTTCCATGAAAATTCATGAGTACCAAGGTAAAGAAATCTTGAAAAAATATGGCGTGCCAGTACCACGCGCGATTCCTGCTTTTTCAGTTGATGAATCAATCAAAGCAGCGGAAGCCTTGGGTGGCTCAGTTTGGGTGGTTAAGGCACAAATTCATGCGGGCGGTCGTGGTAAAGGTGGTGGCGTGAAAGTCGCCAAATCAATGGACGAGTTGAAAAAATATGCCACCGAAATCCTCGGTATGCAGCTCATAACGCACCAAACAGGCTCAGCGGGTCAAAAAGTTCGCCGTTTGCTCATCGAAGAGGGCGCGGACATCCAAAAAGAATACTACCTCGGTATGGTTGTTGACCGTGGTACACAAAAAATTTGCATCATGGCCTCATCTGAAGGTGGGATGGACATTGAGCATGTGGCAGAACATACGCCAGAGTTGATTCACAAAGCATTTGTCGCACCTGCTGAAGGTTTGTCTGACGTTGTTGCCGATGATTTGTCACGCAAAATGGGTATTCCTGAAGCATCTGTGGAAGGTGCGCGTGTGGCGTTGCAGGGCTTGTTTAAAGCCTTTATCGAAACCGATGCGGATTTGGCTGAAATCAACCCGCTCATTACCACTGGTGATGGCCGCGTGGTCGCGTTGGATGCAAAAATGAATTTTGATTCAAATGCGTTGTTCCGTCACCCAGAAATCGTCGAAATGCGCGATTTGGATGAAGAAGATCCAGCAGAAATCGAAGCGTCAAAATTTGACCTCGCTTACATTTCGTTAGACGGCAACATCGGTTGTTTGGTCAATGGCGCGGGTTTGGCGATGGCCACCATGGACACAATTAAATTGTACGGCGGCGAGCCAGCCAACTTCCTCGATGTGGGCGGTGGTGCGACGGCTGAGAAGGTTACCGAAGCATTCAAAATTATGCTTAAAAATCCAGATCTCAAAGCGATTTTGGTCAATATTTTTGGTGGCATCATGCGCTGTGACGTGATTGCAGAAGGTGTGATTGCCGCTGCGAAACAAGTTCAATTGCAAGTTCCACTCGTTGTCCGTATGAAGGGCACGAATGAAGACTTAGGCAAAAAAATGCTTGCTGAGTCAGGTTTGCCTATTATCTCTGCTGATTCAATGGCAGAAGCCGCTGAAAAAGTGGTGACAGCAACAGGCGGTACAGTGCCTGATCACCTGAAAGCAGACGCTTCAAGTGCGCGTTTGGCTGAACAAGCAGACGGTTTTAATGCTGTTGCCATCGGTGTCGGCGCGGCGGCTGTCGCTGCGGTAGAAGGTTTGTCTAACGTGACGCAAGCCGTGACAGACAAGTCATCGACCATGCTGGGCTTGACTGCGGGCATCGCTGCTGATGGTGTGAGTGCAGTGGTGTCTGGTGTCAGCGCAGGGGTTAATGCGGTTGGCGAGGTAGCGGCCGATGCTGCTGGTGCGGTCATTGATGTTGTCGTCGATGCTGCCGATGTTGTCGGTGATGTGGGAGCAAAAGCTTATGATGCAGTAGTCACTGGCGCAGAAAAAATTGTTGATGGTACTGCCGCGAGTTCGGCCTATGACACAGTCGTTGATGGCGCAGAAAAAGTCATTGGTGGTGTTGGTGACGTGGTTTCAGGTGCTGCCAGTACAGTTGCTGATGTGGCTGGTGCTGTGGTCGAAACGGCTTCTGAAACGTTGGACAATATCGGTGATGGTGTTGCAGCGGCAGGCAAAGGAGCTGTTGCTGTGGGTGCTTCGGCGGTTGGCTTGGCTGGTGCAACGGCTGAGAAAGCAGCTGGCGGCGTGGCTGGATTCCTCAAGCGTTTTTGGTGGTTGATTTTGCTGGTATTGGCTTTTGCCGTTTACCTCGCAGCCAAATGACTACACACGAATGAACGAACATAAGGATAGATTATCATGAGTATTTTGATTAACAAAGACACACGCGTCATCACCCAAGGCATCACAGGCAAAACAGGTCAATTTCACACACGTATGTGCCGTGAATATGCGAATGGTAAAAACGCTTTCGTTGCGGGTGTAAACCCCAAAAAAGCGGGTGAGGATTTTGAAGGCGTGCCAATCTACGGCACGGTATCCGAAGCTGCCGCTCAAACAGGTGCAACTGCTTCTGTTATCTACGTTCCGCCAGCAGGCGCAGCTGCCGCGATTTGGGAGGCTGTAGAAGCCAACCTTGATTTGGTTATTTGCATCACAGAAGGCATTCCTGTGCGCGATATGATGGAAGTGCGTGAGCGCATGCGTCGTGAAAATCGCAAAACATTATTGCTCGGACCGAATTGCCCTGGTGTGATTACACCTGATGAGTTGAAAATCGGCATCATGCCTGGTCATATTCACCGCAAAGGTCGTATTGGCGTGGTTTCACGCTCAGGTACGCTGACTTACGAAGCCGTGGCTCAATTGACTGAGCTCGGTTTGGGTCAATCATCAGCTGTTGGTATCGGTGGTGATCCTGTCAACGGTTTGAAACACATCGACATCATGCGCATGTTCAACGATGACCCAGACACCGATGCGGTTGTCATGATTGGTGAAATCGGCGGCGGTGACGAAGAAGCCGCTGCGCTGTGGATTAAAGACAACATGAAAAAACCAGTGGTCGGCTTTATCGCGGGTGTGACTGCACCAGAAGGTAAGCGCATGGGGCACGCGGGTGCTATCGTTTCTGGTGGTAAAGGCACAGCGCAGGAAAAACTCGACATCATGGCCGCATGTGGCATCACGGTCACGAAAAACCCTTCTGAAATGGGTCGTTTGCTCAAAGCAGCGATTTCTTAATCTAAAGGTTAACAGCTGACAAAAGGGCGCATCAAGCGCTCTTTTGTTTAAGTTTGGCTGCTTTGGTGAACAAAGGGAACTAAAATGAATATCAAAAATGCAGCACAAGTGATGCTCAAAGAGTTTTGGGGCGCGTGGTTAATTACGGTGGTTGCCCTTGCAGTGGCTTACTATGTTGGTGGTTGGGCGGGTTTGTTTGCCGCCCTGATTTTGTCGTTGTTTGAAATTTCGATTTCATTTGACAATGCCGTGGTCAATGCCATCGTCCTTAAAAAGCAAAGTGCGGCGTTTCGCACAGCATTTTTAACCATCGGGTTTTTGATTGGTGTCATCGGTATGCGTTTGTTACTGCCGCTGCTGATTGTATCGCTAACTACAGGCATGGGTTTTGGCGAAGTTTACAACATGGCGGTTAATGAACCAGCAAAATACAGCGAGCAACTTCACCATCACCACGCCGAGGTCATGCTCTTTGGTGGTGGGTTTCTCATGATGGTTGCGCTCACTTGGTTGTTTGACCATGAGCGCGATGTGCACTGGCTCGGTGGTTTTGAGCGTCGTTTGGGTCAGTTGGGACGTTTGTCGATGGTGGCCGCAGGCGTATCATTGTTGCTCGCACTCATTGTCGTATTTAACTTGCCTGCAGAAAAACAATACGCCGCGCTTCTCGCAGGTGTGCTCGGCGTCACTGTCTATATCTTCGTTGGTGGCTTGGGTGATGTATTGGGTAGTGAAGAAGTCTCTGAGGCTGGTGAAATGGTCAAAAAGGGCTTGGCTGCTTCAATCAGCACATTTTTGTTCCTTGAGGTACGTGATGCATCGTTTAGTTTTGATGGTGTGATTGGTGCATTCGCCATCAGCAGCAACATCTTCATCATCATGCTCGGCTTGGGTGTGGGCGCACAGTGGGTACGTTCAATGACGGTTTTCTTTGTCAAGCGTGACACCCTCAGCGAATATATTTTTCTCGAGCACGGTGCACACTGGGCGATTCTCGCGCTCGCGGTACTTATGTACACCAGTGCGCTTTATGAGATTCCTGAGGTCATCACAGGCTTGATAGGGCTGGTCTTGATTGGATGGTCACTCTTGTCATCTGTTCGTGCCCGTAATCGGCTCATGGCTGACAAAAAACGTGATGAGCAACTAAAATAAAGCACAAAAAATTGTAAAGGGGCTTGCCATTTTTCTCAAACCCCTCTATAATCGCCTTTCTTCGGAGTGTAGCGCAGCCCGGTAGCGCACCTGGTTTGGGACCAGGGGGTCCAAGGTTCGAATCCTTGTACTCCGACCATATTTTTATGCCTTTCAGCAATCTGCCCGTAGCTCAGTTGGATAGAGCAACAGCCTTCTAAGCTGTGGGTCACAGGTTCGATTCCTGTCGGGCAGGCCATCATGGCCACACTATTTCACTGGTGGCTGTAGCTCAGTTGGTAGAGTCCAGGATTGTGATTCCTGTTGTCGCGGGTTCGAGCCCCGTCAGCCACCCCACTTAAACTACCAGTAGTACCTATGGTTAGCAAGCGAAGCCGCTTAAACATTTAGTTTAGCGGCTTTTTTGTCGTCTATGGGTAACGCGGGGCAACGTCGGTATCAATTAAAAAAGCGGGTACATTTGCGGGTATATTGCTAGGCTGAAAAAATGTATCCGCTTTTTGTACACAATGGCTGCCTTTTTTGATGGCGCGCTTCGTTTGGACTCTTACATGAGAATCACATCGTACTGCTCTTGAGAAAACATGCCTTGCGCTTGCAGTGAGATGGTTTTACCAATTTGGTTGGATAAAGCGGCAAGGTGAGGAGCGATTTCATCGAGCAGCATATCAATCACATCAGGGTGCGCAACGACGCGAAACGCTGTGGCGGAGAACTGACAAGCTTCGCGGCGAATCTCGCGCAAAATTTCGTAACAGGTGGTGCGCGTGGTCTTGACGATGCCTCGGCCTTCGCATGTCGGGCATGGCTCGCACAATAATTGAGCGAGAGACTCGCGGGTACGCTTTCGGGTGATTTCGATGAGTCCAAGTGGTGAGAATGGGTGAACCGCGACACGGGTTCGGTCATGTGAAAACTCAGTTTGCAGCACATTCATGACATGTTCGGCATGTGCTGGATCATGCATATCGATGAAGTCGAGGATGATGATGCCACCCAAATTGCGCAGGCGAAGCTGATGCACGATTTCACGCGCTGCCTCGAGATTGGTTTTCAAGATGGTGTCAGCGAAGTTGCGCCCAGAGACGTACGAACCTGTGTTAACGTCAATGGTCGTCATGGCTTCGGTTGGCTCGATGATGAGATAGCCACCTGATTTTAAATCGACGCGATGACCGAGTGCGGTGTTGATATCGTCTTCTACTTTGTACGCATCAAACAATGGTCGCTCAATCGGTGCGAGTTTGATTTTGTCGTGTACCGATGGCGTGTAGGTGAGTGCGAATGATTGCAAGTCGGCAAGGTTTTGCGCGTCATCTGTGATGATGCTGGCCGTATCTGTGGTGACCATATCACGCAACACGCGTTGGGCAAGCGTTAAATCGCGATGAACCAGCTGTGGTGCAGGGAATCGCTTCGTACTATCAGAGATGCTTTGCCATGTTCGCGTGAGGTAGTCGATGTCATTTTGCCACTCGTGCATGGGCAAACCACATGCTGCGGTGCGGATGATGTAACCACCGTTGGGCTTCTCGCCGAGTAGCTCTGTCAGTTGCTGTTTGAGTTGGTTACGCTCCGCTTCATCTTCTACTTTTTGGGTGACACCGATGCCTGATTCTTTGGGCAAGTACACCAGCAATCTACCAGCAATGCTGATTTTCGTTGATAGCCGCGCTCCTTTGGTGCCAATCGGGTCTTTGATGACTTGCACGAGGACGGTTTGTCCATCAAATAAAATGGTTTCAATCGGCGGCAAGCTGCTCGTGTTTTGTGACGCTGATGGGCTGTGCGCAGCGATGACCATGTCGGCCACGTGTAAAAATGCCGTGCGCTCTAAACCGATTTCGATGAACGCAGACTGCATCCCTGGTAAAACGCGCACGACTTTGCCCAGATAAATATTGCCGACAATGCCTAAGTTCGCGCTGCGTTCGATGTAGATTTCTTGAACACGTGAGTCCTCAAGGATGGCGACGCGGGTTTCAAAAGCGGAGTGGTTGATGAGAATGTCTTGTTTCATGATGGCCGTTTATTTTGAGCGATGAGTCTATATAGTTATGAATCGCCATGTGAGGCATTTTAATGAGTTTAGCGATTTAAGGGGTGGGTGCGTGCAGGTTTTGCAAAATATCCGCCACTTCGAACAGTGGCAAACCCATCACCGCAGAAAAACTACCTGACAGATGGCTGATAAAGCAAGCCGATAAACCCTGAATCGCATAAGCACCTGCCTTGCCAAACGGCTCGCCACTCGCGATGTACACATCAATATCTTCAGTCGTGAGCAGACGGAACGTCACATCACTGGTGACCACACGCTCGATGAGCTGACCATCGTGCACGACGGCAATCGCTGTGTGGGTTTGATGGGTTTTGCCCGACAGTTGGTTGAGCATGGTGTGCACGTCGGTGGCATTGGCTGGTTTGCCAAAAATCCTGTCATTCAGCGCCACTGTGGTGTCTGCACATAAAATCGGTCTAGTCGGTAGCTGGTGCGCGCTGATTTGTGCGAACGAGGCAAATGCCTTTGCACGGCAGACGCGGCGCACATAGTCGAGTGCAGGCTCATTCGGTAGCTCTGCCTCAAGCAACTCCGCCGCCTCAGAATCATCTGGACGAATGATCTCGAATGGCACGCCAATTTGCTCTAATAACTGCGCACGGCGTGGACTGGTGGAGGCGAGGTAAATGGCAGGGAATGAAGAGGGCATGATGGTCAAATAAACGGCATTTAGGGTAGTGTCTCAGTTTGAAATTTAGCGGTATTTTAACCCGATACTGTTTGTGATAGACTTAGCGAATGAAAAAGAAACTTGATCTAAACCAACTCGCTAAGTCTATCGTTGAACAGGCTACGGGTGACGAGGAAATAAAAAATCCGCCACTTAAAACACCTCGTGGTCAAAGTGGCGGACAGGCTAGGGCTAACTCTCTTACAAAAGAAGAAAAGGCAGATATTGCGCGTTTAGCCGCTTTATCTCGTTGGAAGAAAACTGATTAAGATGCTTCACCTGAATCATAATCGGGCGAATTAAGCCGCTCCTCTACGTCATCAGTGAAGTCAAGCACTAAGTTTATTGGCTCTTCTTCATTGTGTCTATTATTCCAAACCGTTTCATCGATTTTCAACTGAGTGCCATCGCCAACCATTTGCTGTCTTCGGCTTGTTAGCGAGGCAAGCATTTGTGGTCGAGTTGCATCATCTATGTCAACCCATAGTGTCAATTGCTTGCCATTATTAGATACTCTCAAAGCATGATTTGCTCTGTAAGACCAGCCTGTTTTTGGGTCTTGCCTGTGTTCTTCACGTGCTGCCTGTGAGAACTGAGCTGCAAGTAGTTCTTTTGCAGTCTTTGGCTGTGGAGCAACAACTCCCTTTTTCATCGCCCATTCAGCTACTAACTCCATATCAAGTGTTTTGTTGCCAGTCTCAGCGCGATAAAGCTGCATCATCTGCTGTAATTGTTCATTCTTTGTTACCATTTCTTCTACCTTTCCCTATTAAAATGGAGACACATCGCCCCAGCCATCATAAATAGCACTTGGCAAAACGTGCTGTCTAATTTTTTCATTGTATGAATTAAATAATTCAAATCTCTTAGTTTTAAACCTTATTTGACCAGCAACTAAACATGGGTGTACGCCATGGATTTTACAAAATCCGAGAAAGTCTCTTGTAGGGAAAAGAGGGCTTTTTCTTGCAATAAAACTTTTGAGCTTGTCTTGTGGAACGCAAAACTCAGATGCGGCTTCATTAGCTTCAACCTCTTGTTGTTGAATAGTTTCTGTATCACCCGATATGTCATTATCTATATGAGCTGTTGATTTACTGTGTTCTTTTATTAGATGCTCTAATTCATGCCTCAATACAAACCAAAAATTATCCATCCTATCAAAGCGAAGTGAAATACCAATTACTGGCTTAGATTCTGAAAGCCAAAAACAAACCCCATCAATCTTTGATGATTTTAATGCTTCGACAAAAACCAGTCTAATACCAGCCTCTGTAAATAATTTCGGAACTTTTCTCGCTTCCTCTGGCGCAATCAATAATGGTTTTAGCTGTTTGAGCAAAGATGTGGCTTTAGCTTGAGAGTATGGCTTAACAACCATGTTCTCAGCAATTTTTTTCACCTTATATAACCAAGCCAGTTGGATAGGAGTTACATCATCATCGGCGTTTGTTTTCTTTGCGGCATGAGGGAAAATCTCCGACCAATCAGAATCTTTACTACCAAAGAAATCAGAAATTGAGCTTTCTATTTCTTCAATATCTTTTGTGTTTTTAACTGATAACCAGCCACGATTTATCATTTCAGTTATAGGTAAATCAGAAAGCAGTTTAGCGCGACTTGCACGTTTAGGGTTTGGTGTACTTGTATATCTTGCCTTTGCTAAATCAAAATTTTTTTGTAAGTCTAAAAATACCTCTGCTTTAACTAAAAAAACCTCTTCAAGCTGAATAGCTAGTTCAGCAGTTATATGAACCTTATCAGCAATTAGCTTGCTGATAAAAGTTTCGTCTTTATTTAGCACGGACGCGACTAACCTATTCGTCCATCCGTTATCGGACACCAATGCAGCAACCAGTTGCCCAGGGGTTTTATATATACTTTCGGTTTTCATAAAGCCATTATAGCATACTTGCGCAATTTAGCAAACTATTGATTTATACTTGCAAATCAATTATAATTCATTATGAATTTATGTAATGAAAGTATATTATGAATATAATGCCAATCGAAAAACGTGTACAAATTATCCAGCTTTTGGTTGAAGGTAACTCAATGCGTTCTGTAGAGCGCATCGTAGGGTGTTCAATCAATACTGTGACAAAGCTACTCGTTGAGGTTGGCCAAGCGTGCGCAGACTATCAAGGCAAAGCCATGCGCAATTTAAATTGCAAGCGCGTACAGTGTGATGAAATTTGGAGTTTCGTTTATGCCAAAGAGCGCAACATTCCTGATGAATTAAAAGACGTATTTGGCTATGGTGACGTGTACACATGGACAGCGATTGATGCAGATACTAAACTCATTCCAAGCTGGTTTGTTGGTACTCGTGGCGCAGAAAGCGCACATGCTTTTATCAGTGATTTAGCTGGTCGCATGACTAACCGTGTGCAATTGACTACAGACGGACACAAAGCCTATTTAGAAGCCGTAGAAGAGGCATTTCACGGCGATATTGACTACGCAATGCTTGTAAAGCTGTACGGCAACAACCCAAAAGAAGATCAACGCAAGTATAGTCTTTCAAAATTTAAAGGCGCGGTTCAAGGCGTGGTATCGGGCAATCCTGAAAAAGAACACGTAAGCACTTCTTTTGTTGAACGCCAAAACTTAACCATGCGTATGCACATGCGCCGCTTTACTCGCTTAACCAATGGTTTTAGCAAAAAAGTTGACAATCACATGAACGCAGTTAGCCTGCACTTCATGTATTACAACTTCGCTAAAATCCACAAAACACTGCGGGTAACGCCTGCTATGGAGGCTGGTATCAGTGACCACGTTTGGAGTATTGAGGAAATCGTGCGTTTAGTCCCTGAACCTGTGGCTAAAAAGCGTGGTTCGTACAAAAAAACAGAAAAAAGAGTTGAAATTATTAGTGAAGGTGCTACAATTACTTCACACAAGAAGAAACACTTCGAGTGATTATGATTAGTGTGTTCGGTGCGCCGAACCTCAAGAATGCGAAACAGGGCAAACACGAGTTTGCCCTGTTTCTATTTGTAAATAAGGGTGGGTATGAAAAAAGCTTGCGTGTTCGTTGATGGTGAGAACCTTAGATATTCATTGGTAGGGTGCCTATGTGATACAACTGATTTTTTACAGGCGGACTATCTACCAAAAAATGCAAACTGGTCTCAATTTTTTGACCATATTGTAAATGAAGCCTCCAATAATACAAGTGAAAGATTAAGAACATATTGGTATGTGATTGAGTCAGTTGATTTTATTCCATACCGTTTTGAAAAACTTAATGGGCAGGACTTACAAAATACTCTTAATAGAGACAAAGAATGCAAACAAAAAATAATTTCCGCTTCCGACAAAGATGCTGAGGCTACTACAATCAAAGATGGTCTTATAAGAAAGAAAAAGAATTTCAGCTCAAGGTTTAGTGGATGGCAGTCAATACAAAATGGGATTGCGATGAAGCACAAAGCTATTCAATTTAAACGCTCTGGAGCGATTAAATATAATCTATTTACAGAAGAACTCGGAGAGGAAAAGACTGTTGATGTTAGTCTTGCTGTAGATGCTCTAATAATGGAAAAAAATTATGATATTGCAATAATAGTATCAGGAGACCAAGACTATGTGCCAATTGCTCAAGCGCTTAGAGATAGAGGAAAAACCGTTGTCAATGTTTCGTTTAAGAAAAAAAATGGACAATTATTGCCAGGTGGTGCAGCAAGACTGAATATGAATGTAGATTGGTCATATGAGCTAAATTTTGCAGATTTGGCACAATTGATGAACGTGTCCATTAAGTAAACAATTTCAAACTGAGACACTACCGCATTTAGGCACGGTGATAAGGGTGATTATTGTTAATACTGTATGCACGGTAGATTTGCTCAGCGAGCAAAACACGCACCATTCCGTGTGGCATGGTTAAACTTGAGAGGCGCATGAGCGCGTGTGCGGTGCTTTTTAATTCGGGTGTGAGACCATCGGCACCGCCGATGATGAGAACGACCTGACTTTGCTCGTTTTGCCAGCGTGTTAGATGTGCCGCGAGTTTGACACTTGAGATGTCTTCGCCACGCTCGTCGAGGGCGACGATGTACGCGCCTTTGGGGATGGCTGCTTGGATTTTCGCCGCTTCCAGTGTCATGGCGTGCTCGATCGTTCTGCCTTCGCGCGGTTCGGGTTTTAACTCTTTGCATTCGAGTTTGATTTCGCGTGCGGGTAGGCGTTTGGCGTATTCGTTGTATGCCTCAATCACCCATTTGGGTTGTTTGTGCGAGACGCTGATGATGGTTAGGGTGAGGCTCATAATCACCACGTCCAGTCAGCGGCGGTTGCCATGAGTGCATGGGTTTTCATTTGGGCTTGGATGATTTTTTGGTAGTGCATGATGTCATCGAAGCTCAAGCTGCGCCCCTTGCGGTCTTTGAGCCATTTTTGCGCGGGTTGATAACCGCCGATATAAAACTCCCACGCAGCACGAGGCACTTGGCCGAAATACTGTGTAGCATTGATCAATACTTTCCCCACAGCAGGATTGTCGGTATCGGCGACAAAAATCGGTTTGTCCACCACATGGTCGCCCGTGACGGGGTAGGTGGTGATTGGGGTGTCTAATGACGTGTCTTCGAGCAAGTGTAAGGCACGAAGCTGTGCGCCCAATGCTGCCCACTGGCGGAATGTTTGCGGGTTTTTCGGGTACGGTACACGCGGGAAGTCGATTTTGAGGAACTCTTTGTAGGTTTCGCGGTAGGTTGGGCTGTGCAGCACACCGTAGATGTAATCGAGTAGCTCAATTGGTGCGAAGCTGCCCGCATCGTCGGTTTTTTCGGGGGTGAATGTTAAATTGATGTATTGAGCGAAATTTTGAATCAACTCGCTGTTCAAGTTGGGTATGCGTGCTGCATCCGAATTTAGTTCGCCTTGTTTTGTAGCTTCAGAGTAAAGGTAGATCGGCATATGATAGCTCGTCTCCTTTGTCTGTAGTGAAACTGAACAGCATTCGGAAATTAAGTTTGAAATAAAAATATGTTGAAAATCAAACGTGCTTTGTTGACGGCAAATTAATAAACTTAAGTTCTCTCTTCCAATCATGTGGTGCATGATTTTTTCACGACTTCTATCAATCAATTTTGAATCAAAATAAATAGGTAAATTATCGAAGGGGCGGTATGCTATTTGGCAGATTTTTTGTGCGTTAAACTCACCCTGTCTCGCTTGCTTGATAGCCCAAGCTCCAGTGTCTTTGAGTTTAAACTCAGAAGCGATTTGTGCATCATCAAAGGCTGAGTCATAGAATTTTTGTATGCGTTTTCCCAAAGTCGTGCGATCAATGTCGATGACGAAATGGTCGCGATGAGTTTTGATGCCGCTGGAGTTGAGGGTAAACATCTCATTGACCGCAAAGCCTTTTTTGTAGGTGGCTTCTACGGTGAAATCCTTGTTGATGAAAAAATACTCAGGCGCTTTAACCGTGAGGCTTTTCCATGGCAGGCTTTTGATGTTGTTGTCAGTCAGTGTGCGGTATTTGACCTCTCGTTTGCCGTGCAGCTCATGGTGATAGACGCTTGCCAGTGCGCCTTTGGCTTTTTTCCCTGTTTTGATGAATATGTTTATGGATACGCCTTGCATGATGTCAAAGACGTTCTGGTCTGCGCTGCCATCGGGGGCGGTTTCTTTCTTTTTGGCGTTGCCGTGCAGGTCTAAAATATAAATGGCGTCAAAACTTTCGAGAAGGCTTTTGCGCATTTGGCGGTGAATGATGCCGTCGATAAAGCTGTTGTTACTGATGTACGCCAGCACGCCTTCGCCGTTTTTGTCGATGAAGTGCTGTCCATAGCGGATGAATTTGATGTAATCATCCGACAGCGGTTGAATGTTGCGCTCATTCAGGTCGCGTTTGTAATCAGCGAGGAGTTCTTGGATCCAGTCGCTTTTATTGGTTGAGGATACGGCATAAGGCGGATTGCCCATGACCACCATGACGGGGGCGTCGCGCTTGATGTGGTTCGCTTCGTTGGCTTCGGAGCTGAGCCAGTTGGCAAATAAGGTGCCAGTGTCTGGGTGGTGTTCCTCCAGACTGTTGGTGAGGAAGACGCGCAGACGCTGATCTGGTGCGTTGCTGGGTTTGACGTAGCCTGTTTCGCTGAGCAGTAGGTCGAGTTTGAGGTGCGCCATGGCGTAGCTGGCCATGAGCAGCTCGAAGCCGTTCAGTCGGGGGATGAGGTGCTCGGCGACGTATTGACTCCACATGCCGTCCTGACCTTGATACGGGCGGTGAATGTGTTTGATGACTTCGGCCAAGAATGTCCCTGTCCCTGTGGCGGGGTCGATGATCTGCACTTTGTGAACGTCGATGGTTTGATCGACGGCCTTGCCCTTTTTGTCACGTGTGACGTCGGCGAGGGTGATTTGGGTTTTGCTGTGGTCGGACAGGCCTTTGGGCAGGTTGAATTCGGCTTTGAGGATGTCATCGACGGCACGGACGATGAAGTTCACCACGGGGGTGGGGGTGTACCACACGCCGCGCGCTTTGCGTAGCGCGGGGTCGTATTCGGCGAGAAAGGTTTCGTAAAAATGAATGATGGGGTCTTCTTGCCCTGTGCCTTTGCCAAAGTCTTTGAGAATCTCGGCAACGTTACAAGCCAAGAATATCTCAATCAGCGAGTCCACAATCCAACGGATGCGATCGTCTAAGTCTGGACCTGCGATGTAGGCGAATAGTTTACGTAAAAAAGGATTGGACTTTGGGATCAGCTCGGCTGCCTCATGACGCGAAAACGTGGGTAGAGTGGGATCGTGCAGTCGCGCTGCAAACATGCCGTAGCAGATGGTTTGCGCATAGACGTCGGCAAAGCCTTTTGCGGTGATGTCATGTATGAGGATGGACTTGAATGCGTCGAGTTGGGCTTTTAGGGTGCTGTTGTTGTCGTGTTGTTCTTCGTCAGAATTGAGGGCTTTTTCTATCACGTCGGACAGTAGGCGAGCTTTGCCTGCCATCATTTGCGCTAATTTTTTTGGATTGGTGATGGTTTGTGATACAGAGGTGGCAAACTCGCGAAGTAGGTTCTCAAATGCGGGGATGTTTTGGGGTATGGCGGTTATTTGCCCACTTTTTAGTTCAGCGATGCTGATTTCGGTGACGAACTCGCCATGACGAAATAGGATAAAGCGCAAGTAGTCGGTGAATATCAGATTGGGAAGCGAGGCTTTGTAGCGGTCAAATTGCTCTTTATTACCCGTCTTTTTTTCACCCATGAGGTCTTTATCGTCAATGTCTTTGGCTTCGATAAATCCGACAGGGATGTCGCCACGGGTCAGGATGTAGTCAGGTGCGCCACATTTTTGACGCTTTGGTTCGTTAGTGGCTTGAATGTCTGGTAATAGAGACTCGATTAGGCTTTGCAAATCGCCACGGAATGTGTGTTCCGTGGCGTTGCCGAGTTGGTAGCGTTGATTGAGTTGGGTGATGTATTGTGCGGTGTTCATGTTGTCGGTTGTTGAGGTGTTCGCTTGGTTTTTTAGTGTGATGCTGCCACCAGTAAAAATTACGGGTCAGCGAACGTATTATTGATTACCCGACAGGACTTTAGCCGCAGTTTTTGCTGCCTCACTGGTGGGAAATTGGTTGATTAGCTGCTGTAATGTGGCTTGGCCTTCGGCTTTTTTGCCCGTTTCTATTTGTGCGCTGCCCAGTGTGAGTAGCGCGTCAGCGGTTTTTTCGTGGTTGGGATTCTGTTTGAGAAAACGATTAAAACCCGCAATCGCAGCGGCGTAGTTACGCGTGCCATAGGCCGCTGTGGCACGCCAAAACTCGACGAGTGGCAGTTGTTCGCTCTGTGGGTATTTTTTGGCGTGTCGGTCAAACGCTTTGTAAGCACCCGAGTAATCGTTGTTTTGGATGATGGTCAAGGCTTCATCAAATTCAAACTGGGCTCGTTGTTCGGCATTCATTGGTTCGAGTTTAATCAGTCGGGTGTTTAAACTTTCAAATCCTGATTCTTGTTGTGTTGTCAGTGCTGTGACGGCGTTTTGTAGTTGCTCATTTTGGCCGCGCAGTTTGCTGATTTCTTGATCGAGCTCAGCGATGCGGTTTTGTTGCTGCTCCACCGTTTTGACCGTGGCATCTAACTGGGTGCGGATGTCCAATATGGCTTTTCGGGCTTCGTTGTCGTCAAACAGACCCGCGTGGGCTGGGTTGGCGAAGATAAAAATCCCACTGAGCGTGAGAATAGAAAGTGAGCGTTTGAAATAGGACATGGTGGCCTCGTGAAAAAATTGACGAGAAAAACGGAGCAAGTAGATGGCGGAAGTGACGCTCTCTCCCACGAAGGGAGAGAGCAGAGGGTTTAATACACAATGTCTGCGCGGCGATTTTCGGCCCATGCGGCTTCGTTGCTGCCTGTCGCTTTGGGCTTTTCTTTACCAAGGCTGACGGCTTCCATTTGATTGGTTTGTACCCCACGCAGTGCCAAGGCTTGGCGGACTGCTTCGGAGCGGCGTTGACCGAGGGCTAAGTTGTACTCGGCGGTGCCGCGTTCATCCGTATTGCCTTGAATCAAAATGCGTTGACCACGGTTTTTGTTGAGAAACTCAGCGTGTGCATTCACCACAGGTTGGCCATCGGCGCGGACAATGTAACTGTCTAAGTCAAAATAAACGCTGCGGGCGGCAGGTGCGGGCACGCCGTCTGCACCAATGCCGTTGGTGACGTCAACGGTTTTGACTTGCTGGTCACTACCGTCTAATTTCACTGTTGAGCAGGCCGAGAATAAAGCGATGCTGCTGATGAGTAAGCTGTATTTCACGATGGTTTTCATGATCTATCTCCTTTGGGTGCGAAGCTCGCACGGTTGATATTGCGGGGGGGGGGGGTGCATATCTGCATAGCAAATTTTGGGGCTGAAAAACCTGTTACTTCATAAAAGGCCCCCATGCGGGAAAGCGCGCTTTCCCGCTGGGCAATGGGAGTTCTTGTTGCATACGGCCATCAATCGAGCTGGCGCGTAGGATGTCACGGCCATTGACGTGGGTGCTGTACAAAACCACTTGACCATTCGCGGCGAAACTCGGTGATTCGTCGCGAGTGGTGTTTGAGATCGAAAACGAATCACCGTATTTCAAGTCCATGATGTGGGTTTGATAACCACCCGAAGCATTGCTGATGTAGGCCATTTTAGTCCCATCTGGCGAAATGCGTGGGCTGGTGTTGAATTTGCCTTTGAATGTCACACGGGTCGAAGCGGCAACGGACTCGCCCGCTGCGGGCATTTTATAAATTTGCGGTTCGCCGCCGCGGTCACTGGTGAAATAGATGGTGGTACCATCTGGTGAGTAAGTGGGTTCCGTGTCAATCACAGAGCCTGTGCTGCGGGTTAAGCGCTGCAAACTGCCGCCTTTGGCTGAGACTTGAAACACTTGTGTATTGCCGTCCTGTGACAAGGCGAGAACCAAATATTGACCATCGGGAGACCACGACGGTGCGCTGTTATTGCCTTTATAGTTCGCAATCATGGTGCGCTGTCCCGTGGGCAAGTCATGGATGTACACCACCGGTTTTTTTTGCTCAAACGACACATAGGCAACTTGTGTGCCTGAGGGAGACCATGAGGGAGAGATAATTGGCTCGTTACTGTTGAGTGCTACTTGTGCGCCTGCGCCGTCAGAGTCAGAGATGAGTAACTGGTATTTGCCATTGACCCTATCGACGTAAGACAAACGTGTCGAAAACGCACCGCGTATGCCCATGAGTTTCTCGTACACAAAGTCAGCCATGCGATGCCCAGCACTGCGCAATCCACTCGCGGGCACGGTCAACGCGTAATCACCTAAATTCGCCTTCGTTGAGGCGTTGAATAAACGCAAGCGAATGGTGTAGTTGTCGCCCTGTGCGGTGACATTGCCGACCACCAACGCATGAGCGCCTTTTGCGCCCCACTCAGCAGGATTGGCGCCGTCTAAGCCGATGGTTGCACCACCGACGGGGAAATTCACCAATCCACCGCTGCGCGATAGGTTGCTGCGAATGATATCGGTAATGTTCACGGGTGCGGCGGTTTCGTTGACGAAATGGGCGGTGGCGACAGGGAGGCCTGCGTCGTCAAAGCTGACGTTCGCCTCTAAACCTTGTGCCGCAATCGTCTGGCTTATGACCAATGCTGAAAATGCGGCTATGACACGCTGAATTGAGTAGTTAAAGTATCGAGACATGTTGACATCCTTTCGAGGTGTGTCGTGAAACGAGAAAGAATTTTTGCAGAGTTAGTTATATTGGGATTGGGTACTTCACATCACTTGATACGAATATTAACGGTGATTGTTTGACCAATCACTGCGGGTGGTGGTCCACTTGCAGAAGCTGCTGTGAGCACCTGGCGCACGGTGGCGGCTTTATCAGCTGGATTCGTGGTAACGCTTTGAACACGCACAGAGCCGTTTGGTAAAACGGTGACACGGGCAGTGCCCGTGATGCTGGATAGCCCACGATTTTGTCCTGCACGCGCGATGGCTGACTCTAAACGGCCGATAAAGTTGCCAACGCCAGCATTCGATGAGCCTGCACTTGTACCATTCGAGTTTTTTAGCACATCGGCACGAGCTGAATTGTCGGTGGTTGGTTTTTGTGCTGGAGTGACGGGTTTTGTCTGAGGTTCTTTTGGCTTCACTGGCTGGTTTGTCTTCACTTCTTGAGGCTTTGGTTTTAGATCGGACTTGGTTTCAATCTCTGCAGGTGTGTTTGTTTCTTTTTGGTCAACGGAGAGACGCTCAGTTTCGTTGACGCTCATGGCTGTCTCTGTTGTGGTCTGAGTTTGCTGGGTAGCGGCCAAACCCGCGGCATCCCAGAGTTCGACCTCGGCGGGTTTGGGTTGCACCCATGACGCGCCCCACCAAATGAGTCCGAAAAGCATCAGGTGAACAAGCGCGGTTAGCGCGGCGGAGCGTGGGTTGAACTTTTGCATCAATCCATCACCGCTATTTGGTAGCTTGTGCGAGCAGTAAGCCGACGCGCTCAATGCCTGATTTCTTTAGCGCGTCCATAACTGCCATGACGTCGCCATACGCCATGGCTTTGTCGGCGGCGAGGACGACAGCTTGTGGTTTACTCGCTGTGGTGGCGCGCACGGCGTTAATCATGTCGTCGGTGCTGGCGTAGGTTTGACCGCTGCTGGATAACTCGCCTTTGTCATTCATCTGAATCACGAGTGGTGGTTCAGTGGGTGCGCTGGCTGAACCGACGCTGGGCAGATTCAATACTTTAGTCTGAATCATTGGTGCTACAACCATGAAAATAACGAGCAAAACCAGCATGACGTCAATGTACGGCACGACATTCATTTCGGCTTTGGTGCGGCGTGTGCGGCGACGTAAGGGTTGCAAACGACTCATGCTTTTGTGCTCGCAGACAATGTATTTGAAAAATCATCAATGAAACTTTCAAAGCGCAGTGCAAGTCTGTCCACTTCGGCGACATAGCGGTTGTACGCGAGCACGGCAGGAATCGCGGCAAATAAGCCAAGTGCCGTGGCAATCAGTGCCTCGGCAATCCCAGGGGCGACTGAGGCAAGCGTGCTTTGCTCCGCAGTGGATAGACCCATAAACGCGTTCATGATGCCCCAAACTGTACCGAGCAGGCCGATGTAAGGTGAGACCGAACCGACTGAGGCGAGGAATGGCAGCTTCGCTTCGAGGCTGTCTAATTCGCGTTGGTACGCAGCTTTCATCGCGCGTTGGGCAAACTCAAGGGTCGCTTCTGGGCTGTTTGACTGCTGACTCATTTGTTCGTGGCCTTGCATGCCTGCGACGAAAATCCGCTCTAAGCTGCCTGCTTGGTGGCGATTGGCCAAGGAGCCTTGAAACAAATGATTGAGGTTTTGAGCAGCGAGAAACTCACGTTCGAATGCCTCGGTTTGTGCGCGTGTCTTTCGTACGGTGGCGCCTTTGTGAAAAATGGTGTACCACGACATCACAGAAATCAGAACGAGTATGGCCATAATGATTTGCACGACGGGGCTGGCATTGAGTATGAGGCTGAGGATGTTGTGTGAGTTGTTCATGTCGCAAACATTGTAAAAGAATGATGCCATATTATAACCGAGCTTCTCAAACGAACCGTGGAGGCTTGATGGATTATCTTCTGTTGCAACCTGCGCGTATTGATGTTTTTTCTCTCAAGCGCACAGTTGGTGATGGTTTACGTGTTTTTTTGAGACAGGACTTTTTTATTTTGATCGCCCACATTTTGCCGCTTTTTTAAAAATCTCGATTTTGCGTTGCAGTGAGGGATTCTCTTTGGTAGAAGGCTTTTTTATACGGGTTCGAGTCTTTTGTCTGTTTTTTGTATTTTGCACCGCAACATCGAAAGTTTCTTTTTCATTTGCTCATCTTATTTACATTTGTAAAGAAAATGTCGTACCATCACATCCAACGATCAAAATCTCGTGTACAAAACGTGGAAGCGACGTTCAACATTCGTTCAATCCCCCATGGCCTTGGATGACTTAAAAGCCAATGGCTTTATTTAAATAAAACACAATCCTTTAGGAGACTCAAAATGATGCGTAAATTAGGTTTAGTGACCGCATTGGCATTCACAGGCATGACGGCTTGTGGTGACAAAAAACCAGCAGAAGGTGCACCAGCGGCCAAAACAGAAGGCGCTGCACCAGCGGCAGGCCAAAATACATTAACCATCGCAACTGTGAACAATGGTGACATGGTGGTGATGCAAGAGTTATCGAAAAAATTTGAAGCCGCTAATCCTGACATCAAATTGAATTGGGTGGTGTTGGAAGAAAATGCGCTGCGCCAAAAAGTGACCACCGACATCGCTGCCAAAGGCGGTCAGTTTGACGTAGTGACCATTGGTATGTACGAAACACCGATTTGGGCGAAAAAAGGCTGGCTCTCTGAAATGAAAGACTTGCCTGCATCGTATGACGTGGATGATTTGATGAAGCCCATCCGTGATGGTTTAACGGACGATGGCAAGCTTTACGCATTGCCGTTCTATGGTGAGACGTCAATGACGTTCTATCGTAAAGATTTGTTCGATGCGAAAAAACTCGTGATGCCAGAGAAACCAACTTATGCAGACATCGAGAAGTTTGCAGCGGCTTTGACCGATAAAAATGCAGGCCAATACGGCATCTGCTTGCGTGGTAAAGCAGGTTGGGGCGAGAACATGGCGTTTTTATCAACTATGGTCAATGCCAATGGCGGCCGCTGGTTTGATGAAAACTGGAATCCACAGTTGACTTCGCCAGAGTGGAAAAACACGGTGACTCAATACGTGAACTTGCTCACCAAATACGGTCCTCCAGGTGCATCGTCTAATGGCTTTAACGAAAATCTGGCATTGATGAGCAGTGGCAAATGTGGCATGTGGATTGACGCTTCGGTCGCGGCAGGTATGCTCTATAACCCGAAAGAGTCAAAAATCGCTGACAAAGTGGCTTTTGCCCCATCACCAGTCGGTAGCTTCGCTGGCGCGAGCGGCTGGTTGTGGTCGTGGAACTTGGCCATCCCTGCGTCATCTGCTAAGCAAGATGCTGCGAAAAAATTCGTGACTTGGGCAACATCTAAAGAGTACATCGCAGAAGTCGCAGCAGCCAAAGGCGGTTGGGGTTCTGTGCCTCCTGGTACGCGTAATTCAACTTACGCTAATCCTGAGTACGAAAAAGCAGCACCATTTGCCAAGTTTGTTTTGAGCGCAATGAATACTGTTAATCCAAATAAAGCCACTGAAAAACCAGTGCCATATACAGGCGTTCAGTACGTCGGTATTCCTGAGTTCCAAGCTTTGGGTACGGTTGTTGGTCAGTCCATCTCTGGTGCGTTGGCAGGCCAAGGCAGCGTTGATCAAGCACTGCAAGCATCACAGGCAGCGGCTGAAAAGGTAGCTAAACAAGGTGGCTACTTGAAGTAATCACCAAACCGAAGGTGGGGCAACCCACCTTTTGTGAATGATTCTGCTGCTCAACTAATGAATGGGTTTATTCATCATTGGGCTGGTAAAAGCTTTAAAGCCAGCCTCAGTGTTCGTCTCCAGCGCCTGAGGCTGTGCTTTTTTATACAGTAGTAACAATGCAGTAGCACCAATGTGGTGGTTTCATTCCGCATGTCGATTTACCGATATTCGACACCACGACTCATAATAAAAAATCAAAAAATTCTTCATGAATTTTTTGAAGATATCAGGAGATACACATGTCAGCCGTCGCATCTAACGCGCCATTAAAAGGCGCGAAGAAAAAGACCGATGCTCGACTTCTCACGGCACAGTTATTGCTAACGCCTGCCGTGGCGATGTTGTTCATTTGGATGATTGTTCCGCTTGTGATGACGATTTATAACTCGTTACTCAACTACAATTTATTGAGTGCCGATACTGTCAGTTTCGCGGGTTTGGATAATTACAAATATTTATATGAAGACCCCGATTTTTGGGTGTCAATTATTAACTCGGTCATTATGATTGGCACCGTTCTGGTTTTATCGATTGTCTTTGGTACGCTGCTTGCGTGGTTGTATGACCAAGACTTCAAAGGCCGAAATATTGCACGTCTTTTCGTGATTGCCCCATTCTTTGTCATGCCAACAGTCTCTGCGCTGTTGTGGAAAAATATGATGTTTCACCCCGTTTATGGGATTTTTGCAGCGATTAGCCACCTGTTTGGCCTGCCTGCCGTGGATTGGTTTCGTGATTATCCGATGACGGCTGTGATTATTATTTTGACGTGGCAATGGATGCCATTTGCGTTCTTGATTTTACTCACCTCGATTCAGTCGGTGGACTCTGAACAAAAAGAAGCGGCAAAAATCGACGGCGCGAAACCGTGGCACGTCTTCGTTTATATTATTCTGCCACATTTGAAACGCTCGATTTCAGTGGTGGTGATGATTGAGGCGATTTTCTTGTTATCGGCGTTTGCGGAGATTCACATTACCACATCAGGCGGTCCGGGTAACGCGACGACGAACTTGACGTACTTTGTGTTCTTGCGTGGCATTGCTCAGTTTGATATTGGTCTGGCCTCGGCTGGTGGTGTGATTGCGGTGATTTTGGCGAACATTATTTCGTTCTTCTTGATTCGCACTGCGTCTAAAAACCTACAAGCAGCCTAAGGAGACGACTATGAAAAACTCAAAAAATCAAACGCTACTGATTACGATTCTCGGCTGGCTCATCGCTGCGATTGTATTCTTCCCGATTTTCTGGATGTTCTTGACCAGCCTTAAGTCAGAAGAGATGGCGATTTCAACCCCACCGCTGTTCTTCTTTACTCCGACGCTCGAAGGTTATCACTCGATTATGGAGCGGGTGAACTACCTCTCGCATATGTCGAATTCGATTCTCATTGCGGGCGGTGCGACGTTGTTGGCGATTGCGGTATCGGTGCCTGCGGCTTATGCCATGGCATTTTATCCGACCAAACGCACACAAGATATTTTGTTGTGGATGATGTCGACCAAGATGATGCCTGCGGTTTCGGTGTTGTTGCCAATTTATGTGATTTTCCAAAAATTTAGTTTGCTGGACAACGCAGCGGCGATGATTGTGATTTACGCCCTGATGAATATGCCAATTACGGTTTGGTTGATTTATTCGTACTTTAAAGACTTACCGACTGAAGTGATGGAAGCGGGGCGTCTGGATGGTATGACTTTGTGGCAAGAGATTCGTTATCTTGTGTTGCCAATGAGTTTGCCTGGGTTGGCTTCGACGGGTTTGTTGTCGATTATCTTGTGCTGGAATGAAGCGTTTTGGAGCTTGAATTTAACCACGACCAATGCGGCACCATTGACCCAATTGATTGCGACGTTTTCGTCACCTGAGGGTTTGTTTTGGGCGAAACTTTCTGCAGCGTCAGTATTGTCGGTTGCGCCGATTATGGTGCTCGGTTGGTTCAGCCAGAAGCAATTGGTTCGTGGTTTGACTTTTGGCGCGGTGAAGTAAATTGTTAACCACCTTAATCTCCGATTGTGACGGCGTATTGGTTGACTCCGAAGTCGTCGCATTTGAGGTGCTGGTTCGAGAGGCACAGGCTATTTTTCCTCAGATGGATGTTAATTTGCATTTGACCAGTGCATTTGGTCAAAAGACAGAGGAGCTGGTTCGCCAATTGGCCGTCAAAGCCAATGCTTTGATTCCAGAGGGTTTTTTGCTGCACTTGCGTCAGGTTACGGATGCGACCATTGAAGCACAAGCCAAAGCAGTGGCAGATGTGAGCATTTTAGTGGCTTTGCCTGAGCTAAAAGCCGTGGCCAGTAATAGTGGCATGGCGCGCGTGCGGGCTGCTGCGAAGCTGGTTGGTCTGCTCAACCGTGGCGATGTACAGATATTTAGTGCGGATCAAGTGGAAAACCCCAAGCCTGCGCCTGATTTGTATCATTTGGTTGCGCAATCTTTGGCTGTGCCACCTCAATCATGCTTGGTGATTGAGGACAGTCTATCGGGTGTGGTGGCGGCACAAAAGGCTGGAATGCAGGTTATCGGTTTTACTGGTGGCGCACATATTCCCGCAGGACATGATGATGCCTTGAGACAAGCAGGGGTTTTGGATGTTTTTCAGCATATGAAAGATTTGCCATTGATGTTGAAAAAGCTGACTCGTTGGTGAAAACAGACAAATGTGGTGTGAATAATTTTATTTAAGTTTTGTGGCTTTCCGCTCAAAACTTCTAACTAAAAGACAAAAAAACAGTGGGTTTCTACTTTTTTTGATGAATAAACAGGAGCAATAAAATGGCAACGGTACAACTCAAAAGCATTGCAAAAAAGTACACAGAAAACTACGCAGTTAAAGGCGTGGACATCGACATCAAAGACGGTGAATTCGTCGTTTTGGTTGGCCCGTCAGGTTGTGGCAAGACCACCACATTGCGCATGATTGCTGGGCTGGAAGAGATTTCTGAGGGCACTTTGTCGATTGATGGCGTGGTGGCGAATGATTTGTCGCCTGCTGAGCGTGGCATTGCAATGGTGTTTCAATCGTATGCGTTGTATCCGCATATGAGTGTGCGTGAAAACTTGGCATTTGGCTTGCGTCTGCAAAAAGTGCCGACGGACAAAATTGATGCGGCTGTAAACAACGCTTCTAAAATTTTACACATTGAACATTTGCTTGACCGCAAGCCAAAAGCCTTGTCGGGTGGCCAACGTCAGCGTGTGGCGATTGGCCGTGCGATTACGCGGACACCGAAAGTATTTTTGTTTGATGAGCCGTTATCAAATTTGGACGCGGCTTTGCGTGTGCAAATGCGTATTGAGTTTGCGCGCCTGCACCAAGATTTGCAAGCAACGATGATTTATGTGACGCATGACCAAATCGAAGCGATGACCTTGGCAGATAGAATTGTGGTGTTCTCGGAAGGCAAAGTTGAACAAATCGGTACACCTTTGCAGTTGTACCATCAACCGAATAATTTGTTTGTCGCAGGCTTCATTGGTTCACCGAAAATGAATTTGCTGCCAGCTATTGTTGAGTCAGCCGATGCTCAAAACGCCAAAGTGCGCATGACCGATGGTTCCTCCATCACAGTTGCTTGCGATGGCTCAGGCCTTAAAACTGGCGAAAAGGTGACTTTGGGGCTGCGTCCTGAACACTTGAGTGTACAATCTTCGGCACAAGATTTTGGTGTCACTGTCAGTTTGTGTGAGCAAATGGGCGATTCAACCATGGTGTACGCTCAGTTGGTAGGTTTTGATAAACCAGTGGTGGTGCGCGTGGCTGATGTGTTCCGTGTGGAACAAAACCATGCCTTACGCATTGGTGTCAATCCACAGTTGGCGTATTTGTTCGACGCAAATGGCATGGCTGTGCCACGACATTTATCTGAAATTCACGCCCAGTACGTCTAATTTGAACTGGGCGGACGATGGGTCCCCCAGTTTAGGAGAGAGGTATGGATGATGGCAAACAGGACTTGCAAGCGCAGATTGCTTGGCTGTACTACATCGGCAATCTGACGCAGCAAGACATTGCAAAAAAAGTGGGTATGTCACGCCCGACGGTGCAGCGATTTTTAAATCTTGCCATCGAGAGTGGCATTGTTCAGGTCAAGATTGACCACACCGCCACGGTGTGTATGGACTTGGCCAAGCAGTTGAAGAAAAAATTTGGTTTGAGCGAGTGTGAAGTCGCTCCAGTAGATGATGTGACGGTGGCGCAGGTTGATCGGCTGATTGCCATGACCTCTGGGCGATTTTTGGAGCAGGCTCTTCGCACGCCGAATATCAAAGGCATTGCCTTAGGAACTGGGCGTGCAATTCGCGCGATGTGTCAGGGTGTCACACGCCATCACTTGGATGATTTTAAAGTGGTTTCATTGGCGGGGACTGTGGCATCGGATGGCTCGTTCAACCGCTATGACGCGAGTCTGAGCTTGGCGGACAAAACGGATGGTAAATACTATATTTTGTCCATCCCTTTGTTTGCTGAAGATGAGCAAGACCGCGCTTACTGGTATGCATCACGCACGTACACGCGACAGCTCGCCAATTATGTCGAGTGTCATCTCGCGCTGATTGGCGTGGGCTGGGTGGGGCGTAATTGTTCGCTGGTACAAGATGGTTTTGTGACCAATGATGCGATGGATGAGTTGGTGGCTCAAGGTGCGGTGTGTGATGTGTTGGGTTGGGTACTTGATGCAGATGGGCAACCCATCGGACATGGCATCAATCATCGTGTGACCAGCTTCAAACAAACGATTTTGAAGCAGCGTCCAGTGATTGGTGTGGCTGGCGGTGAGCGAAAGCACGCAGCGATTCATGCCGCACTCAAGGGCGGGTGGCTCAATGGTTTGGTTACGGATCAGCGCACAGCAGAATATTTATTGAATCAAACCTAACGGGGGCAGATGGCATTGCCCTCGACGAAAAAGAGAAGAGGGCAATCTATGAACCACGGTATTACTCCCAACACCAATGTGATGTTGCATTTGGGCTTAGGCTCATTTCATCGCGCGCATCAAGCGGTATATGTTCAGGCCTTGATTGACAGTGGTGATGACTCATGGGCACTGGCGGGCGGTAATCTGCGCGCTGATATGCTTGATGTCATTGAGGCTCTGCAACAACAAAATGGTCAATACACTTTAGAAACCGTCGCGCCCAATGGTGAGCGTTTTTACAAAACCATCAGCGCGATTCGTCAAATCATCCCATTTGATGAACAACTGAGCGGCTTGGTCGATCTCGGCTCATCAATGCAGACTAAAATTATTTCATTTACTGTCACTGAAGCGGGTTACTACCTCACCGATAAAGATGAGCTCGACTTAACCTTTGCAGATTTACATGCCGACTTAGAGCGTGTGAAAAGCGGCGCAGTGGGCTACTCCATCTACGGTGCACTCGTCACTATCCTCAAACCCCGAATGGCAAACAATGCTGGCCCAGTGACCCTGCTCAACTGCGATAACCTGCGCCACAATGGCAAGCGGTTCCGTAAAGGTTTACTGCAATTCATTGACTTGCTGGGTGACACTGCACTCAAATCATGGGTAGAGGCCAATACCACCAGTCCGAATGACATGGTTGACCGCATCACGCCGCGCCCGACACCTGCCGTACGAGAGTCTGTCAAGGCTGCCACAGGCATTGATGACCCAGCCGCACTGATGGGTGAGACATTCATTCAGTGGGTGATTGAGGATAACTTTATCGCTGGGCGTCCTGCATGGGAAAAAGTCGGTGTTGAAATGGTCGAATCCGTCACGCCATATGAAGAAGCCAAAATTCGCATCCTCAACGCCAGTCACAGCTGCATTGCATGGGCAGGTACATTGCGCGGGTACACCTACATTCATGAAGGCACGCTTGATCCTGAGATTCGTCAGCTTGCATTCGACTATGTGACCAACGATGTGATGCCATGCCTCACGCCGAGTCCATTGGACTTGGCTGCGTACCGAGATGTCGTACTTGACCGTTTTTCTAACGAAGCCATTCGTGACACCAACCAACGTGTGGCGATGGATGGGTTCTCAAAAATCCCAGGCTACATCGCACCAACATTCCGTGACTGCATCGCGCAAGGCAAGTCTTTTGACGATGTGGCAGTATTGCCCGCTTTATTTCTCACGTATTTGCAACGCTGGCACCGTGGCCAAATTGCTTACGAGTACCAAGATCAAGCGATGAATCAAGCTGCTGCACATGCAATTTGTGAATCTGATGACGTCGTTGCTGCGTTTTGTGCCGATGCCACGCTTTGGGGCTCTTTGGCCAACGAACCCGCATTGGTGGATGCCGTCCGCCGTGCTTATGGCAAAGTACAACGCTTTAATACAGCGAGTTAAGTGGTTTTCTTTATTGATTGGTTAATCATTCGAGATTGAGTGGGCGTTAGGCGGCATGGTGCCGCCTTTGTCCTTTTGACATTGCTGGTTTGCTTCGGCATTGTCTGTGTTGAATAAATTAAGGGAGTCATCATGAAATTGCAGGGAAAACATGCCATTCTTACAGGCGCAGCAGGTGGTATCGGTCTGGCCGTGGCTCAGGCTTACTTACATGAAGGCGCAAAATGCACGATTTTAGACATCAACGAGCAAGCCCCTGATGAATTAAAATCAATCATGGCGCAATACCCCAATCAATTGGTTTATCAGAGAGCTGATGTGACAAAAACCAGTGAGCTACCCCATGTTGTGTCTCGGGCTGAGGGCATATTTGGCCCCGTGCATATTTTATTTAACAACGCTGCCGTATTTGACCTCGCGCCATTACTTGAGTCAACTGAAGCCAGTTATGACAAATTATTCAGTGTGAATGTCAAAGGCATGTTTTTCATGATGCAAGCCGTTCTGGCCAGCATGGTCAAAAATCAAATCAAAGGAGCCGTGATTAATATGTGCTCCCAAGCAGGTCGTCGCGGTGAGGCATTGGTGTCGCACTACTGTGCCACCAAAGCGGCTGTACTGAGTTATACCCAGTCGGCGGCATTGGCGATGGCTGAGCACCATATTCGTGTGAATGGCATTGCACCGGGTGTCATTGATACGCCAATGTGGGTGCATGTGGATGCCATGTTTGCCAAATACGAAAACTTAGCCATAGGTGAGAAGAAAAAACAAGTTGGTCTTGCTGTGCCGTTGGGGTACATGGGAACGCCGTCTGATATTGTGGGTGCAGCAGTGTTTCTTGCTTCAGATGACTCCTCGTATATTACTGCGCAAACACTGAATGTGGATGGTGGAAGTGTGATGAGCTGATGGTGGAGACGCTGTATTTAGCTTGATGAAAAAAGACGCGATGTTTCGCGTCTTTTTTGTTTGGGAACCAACCCCACGCAACAGCTGCATGGCGTAGCGACATTTGATTTCAGGTGTCTGACGGTAATGCCGTTTGGTTTTACTTTTGCCTCCAGGGTAGTTTGGCCACTTGCCAACCATTGATGTTGCCCCGATGAGCATTGTCATCCAATTCCCCTTCAAATCCACCGATAATGTTGTAGGCTGTGTATCCCAGCACTGTCGCCCGCCGTGCTGCTGCGATGGCTCGCACACCGCCACGGCAGAAAAAAATCAGTGTTGTTGATTTTGGTGTGCTTTTTAGCAGCTCGTCCTCAAATTTAGGGTTGATAGCCATGTCTGGCCATTCTTGCCATGCAATAAATGGTGCATCAGGAATGAAGCCAACCCATTCGCGCTCCGCTTGTGTCCTGACATCAATTAATTGTGCACTGCCTTGTGTCCACCATTGATAGGCAGTTCTTGGGCTGATGTCGCCTGCGTAGCCTTCTGGAGCATTAACTATTTGTGAGCCGCCTGCGTCATGTCGAATACCCAAGTGTAAATTAGCAGGGACGGCTTCATTAATTAATCTTGGCTTGGGTAGATTTAAGTCGTCCATGATGGTAATAAATTCAGCCGCTGTTTTGCCAGCAAGGCGAGGGTTGTGCGCTTTTTCTTGTCCGATACTTGAGTGTGTTGCGCCTTTATAGTCGTGTCCAGGATAGACCACCGTGTCATCTGGCAGCGTAAATAATTTTTCGGTGATGCTCCGATATAAATCTATGGCACTGCCTGATTGAAAATCCGTTCGGCCACAACCATTGATGAGCAAAGTATCGCCTGTGAATGCACAGTTGCGCCAAACAAAACTCATGCTGCCTGCTGTATGTCCGGGGGTGTGAAGTGCTGTGAGTTTTTCTTGACCAAATGACAAGGTGTCTTTATCTGATAATTGTACGGTTGCTGAGCGGATGTGGCAGTGCTCGGGAGCGGCTGTTTTTGCACCCGTGTGCTCTGCTAAGCGCCATGCACTGGTGACATGGTCTGCATGGGCGTGTGTTTCGATGATCCAAATTAACTTAAGCTGGTGCTCTTTCAAAACATTTAAGTCCCGCTCTAATTGGTCATCGACAGGGTCGATGATGGCAGCCTCTCGATTTATTTCATCAAACAAAATGTAGGTATAAGTGCTTGATTGTGGATCAAATAACTGGATGGGATTCATGTTGCGCTCCATAGTAGGTTGTGGTGTATGAGAAAAGGGTGCTGTGAGCAACCTCAGGCGAACTTGGCCAACATGGCAGCTACTTTTTCAGCGGGCATATTTTCTTGCTCAATCATGCAGCCGACCATTGTGAAAAATGATTTGTCTAAAGCCTTGCGTGCAGCAGCCAGTTGTTGGGCGATTTTCTCGCAATCAGCTTCATCATCCAGCAGACGTTGTATGCCTCTTAGTTGTCCTTCAACACGTGCCAAGCGCACAATTAATGTTTTTTTCTTTTCTGGTTGAGTGAGTTTAGACATGTTGTCTTTCGGAAAAATAGTTGGTTGTGGGTTGTTTTTATATACTCTATGGGGTATCCTAACACTGTTTAATTTTTGTGTCAAAATGATTTGGAGGTTTTTATGTGGGTGACGAACGCTTGGTTGGGCGGTCTGTTGATTGGTTTAGCGAGTACACTGCTGTTGTTGGCATTGGGGCGCATTGCTGGCATCAGCGGTATCGTCAGTGGCATTTTAGTTCCAGCTAAGGATCGCATTTGGCGTGTCGGTTTTGTGCTGGGCTTGGTGTTGGGCGGGGCTGCTGCGATGTTGTTTTTTGGGGTTGCTCCTGTTTCATCTTCACCTTTGTATCTTTTTGCCTTGGCTGGCTTGTTGGTGGGGTTTGGTACTGTGATGGGAACGGGATGCACCAGCGGCCATGGTGTTTGTGGTTTAGCGCGCCGCTCTAAACGTTCTGCGGTGTCTGTGGCAATCTTTATGGCTGTTGGTATGATGACTGTGACACTCTTCACTTGGTTCAGAGGAGGTGTATCATGAGCTTGAGTATTTTGAGGTTTTTGGCCGCATTGGCGGCGGGAACCATCTTTGCATTTGGTTTGGTGCTCTCAGGCATGACAAATCCTGTTAAAGTAAAAGGTTTTTTGAATGCCGCTGGTTTGATTGACGAGGCGTATTTTGGTTCGTGGAATCCCAGCTTGATATTTGTCATGTGTGGCGCCTTGCTTGTGACATTGCCTGCTTTTTTACTGCTACCTCGAATGAAAAAGCCATGGTTGGACTCCGTGTTTAATCTGCCCACGCGGACAGATATTGATAAAAATTTAATCATTGGTGCTGTCTTATTTGGCTTGGGTTGGGGGTTGGCTGGGTATTGTCCTGGGCCAGCCTTGGCGGCTCTTTTGCTTGGTGGTCAAGGTGTTTTGTGTTTTGTGGTCATGATGCTTCTTGGTATGTGGTCTGCAAAGAAATTTTTAAGGTGATGATATGGACAAACAAGAAACTCAGAATTGGCTGACAACTGTCATGCAACAACCCCATGGCAACATCACCGTTGTTCAGACACTGCGCAATGCTATTATGTCTGCCAGTGTCTTGGCCTCGGCTGCTTTGGTCGCTTTGATGGGCGTTTTGGCGACATCGGCTTCGTACAATTTTTGGTCGGTGACGGTGGCTGTTATCTGCTTGCTAACTAGTGGTTTTTTTTCGATGAATGCTATTTGGAGACTCAGTGCTTTGAGTTTTAGAATTCAGCAAAAAGATGGTTCAATCGGCAACAGTGCTCAGAATGTGGTTTCTGCTTTGCATGCTTTGAGGGCGGCTGCTGTTTTTCTATTTTTGTCTTTGTGTGCTGCTGCTGTCGGTGTTCTACTGCGTTGATGAATCTACTGATTTTCAGAAGATGAGCCTTGATAAACTTAATAAGCCATCTTTCCACAATGCATCATGAAGTTTGGCTCGTTCAATAGCATAAACAAAACCGTAATATTATTGTGTAACGCTTTGCTATGTTGACCCCGAGCAGTTAAACACACAGGTCTTGAAAGAAAACCATGAAAAATCACAACGACATTGCCAATGAATTGCTTGGTGCTTCTTATGATAGTATGGATGAGCGCACACAAAATGTGGCACGTCATGTGACAAAACGTCAGCATATTACAAAAAACCTCAGTCAAGAGCTGGATGGGCAAGCGTCATTTGGTCAGAGAGCCGCTGACGCAGTTGCCAGCTGGATGTTCATCTGCATGTTTGTATCTGTAATGGTCGCTTGGGTGATTCTCAACTCGGTGGTTCTGAGTCAGCGCAATGCGGCATTTGACCCTTATATACTGCTTAATTTGTTTTTGTCCATTTAGAAGTACTTTCAGGACAAAGTCAGAAAAATAATTAAAGGCCTCACGCGTTTGTAAGGCCTTTGCTTGGTGAACGTTTCTACTACACAAAAATGATGGCATTTCAGACTACTTAACTGTCTAACGTATGAATCACTGGAGCTCGTCGAGCATTCGGTTTGGCCAATAACAGTTGTGAGCAACCGATGGTTCGCTCTAAAAAACCACCTTCACAGTAGCAAAAGTAAAATTCCCACTGATGATAAAAATAATCGTCATAGCCTTTTTGAGCCAATTCATGACGAGCAGATTTGAAATTTTGGTGCCACAGATGGAGTGTTTGGGCGTAGTGCGCCCCAAAATCTTCTTGGTGAATCAGATTCATATCGGTTTTATCTGATATGATATTTAGGATTTTTTGCAATGAAGGTAGTGCGCCGCCAGGGAAAATATAACGCTGAATAAAATCAACACTGTTTCGAGCAGCTTCATAGCGTTGGTCGCGGATGGTGATGGCTTGCAGCAACATCAAACCATCGTCCTTGAGTAAATGGGCGCATTTTTTAAAGTAAGTTTCGAGATAGGCGTGGCCAACGGCTTCAATCATTTCAATGGACACCAGTTTGTCATAACACCCCTCTAAATCACGGTAGTCTTGCATGAGCAAAGTAATTTTGTCGCTTAAGCCAAGTGATTCAACACGAGCTTTGGTGTGGTTGTATTGTTCCTGAGATAGCGTGGTGGTGGTGACGCGGCAGCCATAATGCTGTGCGGCATAAATCGCCATACTGCCCCAGCCAGTGCCGATTTCGAGCAGATGGTCGCTGGGCTTGAGGTCGAGTTTTTGGCAGATGCGTTTCAGTTTGTTGTATTGGGCTTGTTCGAGCGTGTCGTTGCTCTTTAAGAATTGAGCACTCGAGTACATCATGCTCGGATCTAAAAACTTTTCAAACAGTGTGTTGCCCAAATCATAGTGGGCGGCAATATTGCTGCGCGAGCCCTTGCGTGTGTTGCGATTGAATGCATGAACGAGCTTTAATAGACCTTGCCCCAAACTTGCCCAGCGATTGTCCAACTGGTCAAGTAAATCAATATTGCGCGCCAAAATGCGCACCACGCTGGTCAAGTGTTCGCTGTGCCAATAACCGAGCGCGTAGGCTTGCCCAGCGCCAATTGAGCCTTGCAAGGCCAGTAGTGGCCAAGCGCGTGCATCGGTGACGACGAGTTCGGCGTGGAGTAAATCATTGAGTTGCCCGAACTGATGATGCTCACCATCACAGACGACTGTGAGGCTGCCATGCGTGAGTGACTTGAGTTGTTTGAGCACCGCTGCTCGATACCAGCGGTGTGTGGTGCTTGATTTTTGTTGGCTTAAGGGTTGACTTGAGCTCATTGATGCTCCTTATTGGTGTTTTGTGCGATTTTACTGCTGCCATCTGCGGGTAGGTGGGGGTGATAACGTAGACCTTTGAGAACGAGGCGTAAGGCTTGCCAATAAATGCCGACTAGCGTTTTGGCGCTCATCCATGGGAATTGAAACACGTAATTTTTAACGCTTTGGTGATTAAGTTCGATTTTAAATAAACTCAAACCCGCGTCGAATACTTTTTGGGTTTGTTGAAAGTCCGACATATACACGGTCAAGCGATGACCATCTTGATAAAAACGCATGCGGTGTTCAATGTCACGTGGTAAAAAGGGGGATACATGAAATGATTTCGCGACACTGAATTGATTCGTTTCGGTTTGTTCTGTGCGTAATAAATAATGATAACGCTCACGCCAAGGTGTGTTCCGGACCTCACACAGAATTGCACGCAGCTGATGTTCGCCATCATAGCAATAAAAAAAACTTACAGGATTAAATGACAAGCCCCAGCTGCGTGGCTGCGTCAATAAACAAATGCGACTGATATTTAACTCACCCAGTTCTTGAGTCGATATGCAAACCGCATCAAACAAAGACATGCCCGAGCGCGTTAAATGTGGCAAATAATCGGTTTCTCTGAATGAGAATGGTGCAAAGCGGTTTTTACCTGCGAGTCGAGACAGTGAAAACAGCGCTTCTTGCTCACTCAAATCCAACCATAACAAACCGATGCTGTAGCGAAACGCATGTTGCTTCGGATGCAAGCGGCGGTGCTGGATGTGTCCGTGATAAAGCGCACTGTTCATGACCGTACTTTCAGTTGCTCAACCACGCGCAACGCACTGACCACGCCATCCTCGTGAAAACCGTTGGCCCAATAAGCACCACAAAAATAAGTATGGTTCACACCGCTGATTTCAGCCCAGCGTGCTTGTGCGGCGACGCCAGTGAGGCTAAATTGCGGGTGGGCGTAGTCAAAAGTCGCCAGTATTTTGTCTGCGGAGATGTGTTCGGTTTGGTTCAAACTGACACAAAAAGTGGTGTCGCTCTTTATACCTTGCAAAATATTCATGTTGTAGGTCAGGCTTGCGCCTTGCTGGGCGTCATGAATGTTGTAATTCCAGCTTGCCCAAGCGATGCGCCGATTGGGCAGTAGGTTTGTATCCGTGTGCAGCACCACTTCATTGTTGGCGTAAGGCAACGCCGATAAAACGTCTTGTTCTGTCATACTTGGTTGAGCGAGGAGCTGTAAAGCTGTGTCACTGTGACAGGCCATCACCACCGTATCAAAAGCTTCGCTACCACGTGGGCTGATGATGGTCACGCCCCGAGCGTTGCGCTCAATGCGACTCACGGGTGCATTGAGATAAATACGTTCTTTAAACCCAGCAGTCAGTGGCCCGATATAGCTGCGGGAGCCACCTTTGATGACATGCCATTGTGGGCGGTTATTGATCGACAACAAACCGTGGTTTTTAAAAAAACGCACAAAAAACAAAAGCGGAAAATCCAGCATTTGCGCAGTGGGCATTGACCAAATCGCTGCCCCCATCGGCACAATATAACGCTCGACAAATAGCTGACTGTAGCAGCGCTCTTTCAAATACTGCCCCAAACTGATGTCGGCATCAATGTGCTGTGCTTCTAAATCAGTCAAAGCGTCTCTATTGAATCGCATAATGTCGCGCAACATACGCCAAAATGATGGTGAGTATAGGTGGCGGCGGGTTGCAAATAAACCCTTGAGGTGGCTGCCGCTGTACTCAAAATCAGCCGACTTGTCGCATACCGAGAAACTCATTTCTGTCGGTTGTGTTGCGACGTTTAATTCACGCAGTAGTTTCTGAAAATTTGGGTAAGTCCAATCATTCAAGACAATAAAGCCTGTATCTATGGCATGCTGCTCCCCCTTAACCGTCACATTAACGGTGTGGGTGTGACCACCGATGTAATCGTTGGCTTCAAAAATGTGTACTTCGTGGTTTGCTTGATGCAAATAATAGGCACTGGTTAACCCAGCAATGCCGCTGCCGATGATGGCGATTTTCATACAATGCCTTATTTTTTGAGTTGTTTGGTGAGTGCGAATTGCCAACTTTTTGGTAATCTGGCGCAGGTTTTTAGAAACCAGATAAATGCGCGAGGAAAGTTGATTTCAAAAGGACGTTTGACCAATTTATCGGCAATGTAGCTGGCCGCTTTTGTGCTGCCCCAGCGCATCGGCATCGAGAAGTCATTCTTTTGTGTCAGCGGCGTATCGACAAAACCTGGGTGAATCAATGTGACTGCGATGTTTTCGTGTGCCAGATCAATGCGCAATGAGTTAAAGAGGTAAGTCATGGCTGCCTTAGATGCCCCATAAGCTCCTGCGCGAGGCAAGGGCAGAAAGACCACCGAGCTTGATGTACCGACCAGATGTGGCGAAACACCTTGGCGCAAAAGAGGTAATGCAGCCTCAATGCACTGTGCAGTGGCGATTAGGTTGGTGTTTATCACGCGCTGGATCATGGCGGCTTCAAAGTTCGCTACATCAATGTATTCGCATGTGCCTGCATTCAGAATCACTGTGTCCAGTGTACCCCAATGCGTTTGAATCGACTGAGCCACTTGTGCGACCTGAGTTGCATCCGTTAAATCAGCAGGCAAGACCAAAACTTGCTGAGGATGGGCATCAGCGATGCTTTGTAAAAGTACTTGGTTTCGGGCGGTTAGCGCCAGTTGGTGTCCTTGTTTTAACAGCGCGTGTGCCAATGCCGCACCAATCCCGCTGCTCGCGCCAGTGAGCCAAATGCGTCGTGGTGTGTTCATGCCAATCTCCTTTTGAGCCAAGCAATCACGCGCCCCATGATGGGCAGCTGTTCATACAGCATAGCACCTGCATCAAAATAATCGCGGTGGTAATACACTTTGTTGTCGACCCAGCGAATGTGTGAGCAACCCTCCACTTCGATGATGCGACCGCTATTTAAACGTGGGTGTGAAAACCGCATGCGCCAGCGCAAATAGCCCTCTGAGTCGTTCGCCTCATCATGCGAATGCATCATGAATGTAATCGTATCAATGTTTTCGTACATTTGCTCAAAGTAGCCAGTTAATGTTTCTAAGCCATTGATTTGATGCAAAGGGTCAATAAACACAACGTCGGTTGTGTAAAGAGACTTCAACGCGTGAAGCGTGTCTTTATTGATTTGTGTAAAGCTTTTAGAAAATTGCTCAAGAAATGTGCTCATGATTCACCTATGTAATGTGTCGCAAGGGTACATGAATTCAAACAATCGTGCACAAGGTGACTCAAAAAGCCAAGCTTCATCAGCTTGGCTTTTTTCTTTAGTTAATGGGTTATTTGAAAACAAATCCGTTATTCACATAATCGACCATAACCACAGATTTTGGTAAGTATTGTCCCGCCAAAATAGCACGCGCCAAAGGGTTTTCGATGTGCTGGCTAATAGCTCTTTTGAGTGGGCGTGCGCCATAAGCTGCATCAAAGCCTGCTTGCGCGATGGCGGTGACGGCAGCTTCGGTAATGTTTAGCTCTAACTCTTGTTCAGACAGTCGTTTGGCCAGACGTTGCAATTGAATTTTTGCGATGCCTTGGATGTTTGCAGGTGTGAGGTTATGGAACACGACAATCTCATCAATGCGATTAATGAATTCAGGGCGGAAGTGGTGTTTGACATCATTCATCACCGCTGTTTGAATCACATCATCAGGTGAGCCTGCGAGGCGCGCGATTTCGTGAGAACCCAAGTTCGACGTCATGACCAGCACAGTGTTTTTAAAGTCCACCGTGCGACCTTGACCATCGGTCATACGACCATCGTCAAGGGCCTGCAACAAAACGTTAAACACATCAGGATGCGCTTTTTCAACTTCATCGAGCAAAATGACGCTGTATGGTTTGCGACGCACGGCTTCAGTCAAATAACCACCTGCTTCATAACCGACGTAACCTGGCGGCGCACCAATCAGGCGAGCGACAGAGTGTTTCTCCATGTACTCGGACATATCGATGCGAATCAAATGGTCTTCGGAATCAAACAAAAACGCGGCGAGGGCTTTGCACAGCTCGGTCTTACCCACACCGGTTGCGCCAAGGAATAAGAATGAGCCGTAAGGTTTATTCGGATCAGATAGCCCCGCGCGTGAGCGCGTAATGACGTCAGCGACTTTGTTCACGGCTTCGTCCTGACCGACGACGCGCTGAGCGAGGTGGTTGGCCATCGCGAGGAGTTTTTCGCGTTCGCCTTGCAGCATTTTTGACACAGGAATGCCTGTCGAGCGGCTGACGACTTCGGCGATTTCATCCACACCGACTTGGGTGCGCAGTAGACGTGGTTTGGTTGGTGCAGCAGACTCGGAAGCCTCGGTTTCTTTGAGTTGGCGTTCTAATTCTGGTAGTTGGCCGTATTGAATTTCAGCGACTTTATCAAGTTTGCCTGCGCGCTGGTACTCGACCATTTCTGAGCGCAAGGCATCAATTTTTTCTTTGATTTGGGCAGAGCCCTGAGCTTGGGCTTTCTCACGACGCCATTCTTCGTCGAGGTCAGCGAGTTCTTTCTCGAGTGCGCTCACTTCTTGCTCAAGCAAATTGAGTCGCTCGATAGAGGCGTCATCGGTTTCACGTTTGAGGGCTTCGCGTTCGATTTTTAGCTGAATTAAACGACGCTCCAATTTATCCAGTGACTCAGGTTTTGAGTCGATTTCGATTTTGATGCGTGCAGCGGCTTCATCGATGAGGTCAATGGCTTTGTCGGGCAAAAAACGATCCGTAATGTAACGATGTGAGAGTGTCGCGGCAGCAACAATCGCAGGGTCGGTGATTTCCACGCCGTGGTGGACTTCGTATTTCTCTTGCAGTCCACGCAGAATCGCGATGGTGGATTCGACGGAGGGCTCCTCAACCAATACTTTTTGAAAGCGGCGTTCAAGTGCCGCGTCTTTTTCGAGTGATTCGCGGTATTCATTTAAAGTCGTTGCACCAATGCAGTGCAAGTCACCACGAGCAAGCGCAGGTTTGAGCATATTGCCAGCGTCAATTGCGCCTTCGGCTTTGCCTGCGCCGACCATGGTGTGAATCTCGTCAATGAACATGATGGTTTGACCCGCATCTTGTTCGACTTCGTTGAGGACGGCTTTGAGTCGTTCCTCAAAATCACCACGATACTTCGCACCTGCGAGCAGGGCGGCCATGTCAAGCACGAGGATGCGTTTGCCTTTTAGGCTGTCAGGAACCTCTTCGTTGACAATGCGTTGTGCTAAGCCTTCAACAATCGCAGTCTTGCCAACGCCCGGTTCGCCGATCAGCACAGGATTGTTTTTTGAACGGCGTTGCAAAATCTGGATGGTGCGACGAATTTCATCATCTCGGCCAATGACGGGGTCAAGCTTGCCTTCGCGCGCGCGAGCGGTTAAATCGAGCGTGTATTTCTTGAGTGCTTCGCGCGATGTTTCAGCGTTTGGGTTGTCCACGTTTTTTCCTTTTCGTAGGCTCTCAATCGCAGCCAATACGGTTTTATCATTCAGCCCCATGGCATTGAGGGATTTTTTCAGTGGGTGGCGGCTGTCTTTGTCTAACACGGCAAGCAACAACATTTCTGAAGCGACGTAGCTATCGCCGTACGTTTGCGACAGTTTTTCGGCTCGCTGTAATGTTTGGACAAAGTCATTGGATAGCATCGGTGCACTGCTACTCTCAACCGTTGGCAATGCATCCAAAGCTTGTTTCACCGCGGTTCGCACGGCAGCCATATCGACGCTGGCGTAGCGGAGTAAGGCGGTGATGCTGCCGTCTAAATCGCTGAGCATGACGTGTAGCGCATGTGCAGCGTCAATATTATTGTGTCGACGTGACTGGGCTTCGGATTGAGCTGCTTGCAGTGCGGTTTGAAACGCACTGGTGTATTTGTCAAAGTTCATTTTTCCTCCAGAAACAATTTGTTACCACTAACTTTGGGGTAAATACATTGGTTTCAAGTGTGGGTAGCACAAACTCTAAAAAAGAAGGGCGCATTATGCGCCCTTGGGATGTGGTTTTTTAGCGGGGTAAATTCCGTTGGTTTTGATTGCAGTTTAACCCTGCTGAGTTGATGTGCTAAGCCAAATGAGCTGATGGCTTGCTTTTATCTCGGGTGAGCCAATACACGACAAATAGTAAAGAGTAGAGGGTGACAAAACTGTCGTGGAAAAAAATCATTTTCCAGCCCCAAAACCACTCCTGTTTGTCGATCCAAATGTGTGTGATGAAAAAGTAAACAAAACATGCTTTTTCGAACCCACTGAATGCCATTGCCATTAATCGCAGCTCTTTATATTTGATGGATAGCAACAATTGGAGCCCAACACCAGCCACCATAATGCCCCAATGTTGGTAAATCACCTGCCAATATTCAAAGCCTTGCAACATATTGTCGGTGTAGCCATATTGACCTGTCAGGGTTTGCTTGGGCCAAAAGGCAACCGTCAGCACGGTAAAGGTTAAAAAACCAGTGATGATTAAATACCATTTAATGGTTTTTGAGAAAAATGTTTCTAGCATATCGACCTCTGACAATCTTATGGTTGAACACGGCTGGTTTGAGTCCAAACGGCCTTTTGCTGCTGCTCAAAATCTGTGGCAACCGAAGGAGGCGCCATATTACGATACGAGCCGTTGTCGTTTTCGATTACGTCTAAAAACACTTCATAGGTTGTTTCTGGGTCAAACTGCATACCTATAGGCAGAACCTCTGCTTGATTGTTGGGTAGCTGAGACAAAGGGAAGTCTTCTGGTTTAGTGAAGTTTTTAGATGGGTCATACCATTGACGCCATGTCTGAAGCATTCGATCATTAAAACCAGTGAGAATCATTGCTGGATTGATGGTTGCTACGGATACATTATAGGGCGCTACCTCTATGCGCAATCCTCCTGCGATGGCCTCAAGCGCATGCTTTGATGCACAGTAAGGTGCCCCAAAAGGCATGGCGACTAATCCAGCGATTGAGGATACAAATATAACCCGCCCATTTTTTCTCTCAACCATCTGCGGCAAAAAGCCTTGAGTAATCGCCAGTGTCCCAAAAATATTGACCTCAAATACACGGCGGACAATATCAACTGGAACTTCACCAATAGGGCCTGTTTCACCGATGCCCGCATTGTTTACTAATATGTCAATTTCATGTTTGAATATGTGTGTGCGATCAATTGTGTCTGTGATGTCGAGTTTTTCGACGGTCAGTGTCACACCTCGTTTTTGTGCCTCTAATAATAAGTCGGTCATTTGCGCATGAATTTGGACACCTGCGATGACATGATGCCCCTTCTTTGCCAAGCGAAGGGCAACTTCGCGACCAAAGCCTGAACCAGCTCCAGTGATTAAAATACGTGATGGCATGATGTTCCTTATTTTAAGAGATGAATGAAAAAAATCTTGTTTTTTAGGGACTACGGAAAGCAAGTGTTTTCGGTGAAATAAAATCTTGAGACATTGTAACAAACTCAAAAAGGTAAGAGAAGTGACATTCCCGACACTTCCTTAAGGGGTTTATAATGAGGTTGTGCTGATAGCAAACCGCTGTGTCGCAAAAGCGCCTCTACTGACGGTTCTCTCCCCATAAATGCTTTAAATGATTCCATTGCTGGGCGTGAGCCACCAACCGCAAGGATATTCTGCCAATATTTTTGGCCAAGTTCAATGCTTAGAAGCGGTGCGTTGTTTGCTTGAGCTGATTCAAATGCCGAAAAAACATCGGCAGACAAAACTTCAGCCCACTTGTAGCTGTAGTAGCCCGCTGAGTAGCCACCAGAGAAAATATGACCGAAACTGTGCTGAAAGCGGTTGTAGCTGGGTGTCGGCATCACTGAAACACGTGAGCGCACATCGGCCAAAATGCTGTAAATAGCATCTGGTGTTTCGGCGCGGTACTGCTCGTGTAGTAAAATGTCATATAGCGAGAACTCTACTTGGCGCAGCATTTGCAGGCCTGATTGGAAGTTTTTGGCTGCGAGCATTTTATTAAATAAGCTGCGTGGCAAAGACTCGCCAGTTTCAACATGAGCACTCATACGCGTGAGAATGTCGTAATCCCAGCAGAAGTTTTCCATGAATTGACTGGGCAACTCGACAGCATCCCATTCAACGCCACGAATACCCGCAACCGCGATGTCACTCACCTGCGTGAGCACGTGATGCAAGGCATGACCAGATTCGTGGAATAACGTGATGAGATCATCATGGGTTAAAGTGGACTCGCTGCCATCAAGCGGTGGGCTAAAGTTACACACCATCAGTGCGACGGGTGTTTGGATACCGCCATCGGTTTTGAGGCTGCGTGAACGCACTTCGTCCATCCATGCACCTTGGTTTTTGCCTGTGCGTGCGAAAGGGTCAAGGTAGATGCCGCCAATGACGGTATTTGCTTTTTTTAATTGGAAAAACTGCACATCGGGATGCCACACTTGAGCTTCTGTCCGAACCAACTCGACACCAAACAAGCTCTTAATGACGTGAAACAAACCATCTAAGGCTTTGGACAAGGGGAAGTGGTCTTTGACCTCCTGCTCAGAGAAAGCATAACGCGCTTGGCGTAATTTTTCGCTGACGTAGGTGGTGTCCCACGCTTGTAAGTCTTCAATACCCACGGTCTCTTTGGCAAATTGTTTTAATTCCTCAAAATCAATCAAGGCCGATGGTCGTGCTTGCGCGGCCAAGTGGTTGAGAAAGTCGCTCACCTGTGTGACCGAGTCGGCCATTTTGGTTGCAAGAGAAACATCTGCGTGGTGTGCAAAGCCGAGTAATCTGGCCATTCTTTGGCGAATGGCGAGGATTTTTTGCATGTTTTGCGTGTTGTCGAACTCTGGTTGTGTCGTATTGGCATCCGAGGCGCGCGTTACATAAGCCTGATAAACCAACTCTCGCAAAGCACGATTGTCCGCATACTGCATGATAGGAAAATACGATGGGAACTGTAAGGTGATTTTATAGCCGTCGTGATTGTCGGCTTGTGCGGCTGCCTGCATGGCGTCGATGGCTTCTGCGGGAAGGCCGCTTAATTCATCCAGAGTGACGTAGTGCGCAAACGCATTGGTCGCATCCAGTAGATTTTCAGAAAACTTCGCTTGCAGGCTGGATAGCTGTGTGGATAGCTCAAGAAACTCCGCTTTTTCTGCGTCATTGAGCAATGCACCTGAGAGTTTGAAGTCACGTAGAGCGGATGTGATGATTTGTTGTCGCGCGGGCGATAGTGCTGAAAAATGGGGCTCATCAGCCAACGTCTTGTAATGATTGAGTAACGCTTCACTTTGGCCAAGCGTTGTCCAAAAAGCCGTGATGTCTTCGAGGTGAGCGTTGTAGGCTTCGCGCCATTCTGGGGTGTCGATGACGTGGTGGCAATGCGAGACAACACTCCAAACACGGGATAATTGCTCTGTAGCGGCTTCTAACGGCTCAATGAGCGTTGACCATGACACGGCGTCTTTCGACATCGACTCAGCAGCCTTAAGGGCCTCGCGCGCTTGGGCAATCGACTGGCTAATGGCTTCATCGACGTGTACGGGATTAATGTCGGCGTAGCGTGGTAAATCGGAGAGGTCAAGAAGCGGGTTGTATGTGGTCATGGCTTTTTTGGCTTGTAGGCGCTGTTATTTTAAAACAGGGCTGGATTAATCTTCGTCATCAAACTCACCGTCATGCTGGTCGTCGCTGACGATTTGGTTTTCTAAAACCAGTTTAATGGCTTGAAACAATTCACGAAATGATTTCGGTGGTTTTTTTAACTCGAATTCCTTGCGTGTGTTGCGAACCAATGTGCGAATCTGCTGCACGTCAGCATGCGGATACTTCTCTAAGAACATGGTGATGGCGTCGTCTTTTTCAATCAGTTGATTGCGTAGACGCTCAATTAAATGCAGTTTTGCAGTTTCTGCAGCGGACGAGCCTTGGAACTGGTCTATTTTTTCTTGAATTGGGCCAATCTCTTCATTGCGCATGATTTTGCCAATGTATTGCATTTGTCGACGGCGTGCTTCGTTGGCCGAGAGTCGCTTGTATTCTTTGATGGCATCTCGCAAGTCTTCCGACATGGGAATTTGAGCGAGTCGCTCTTTCGATAAATCAACGAGAATCCCACCTAAATCCTGTAGCTCATTCATTTGGCGTTTGCGGGCTGTTTTGCTGATTTGCTCATCGTTTTGGGGCAAACCCTTGCCTTTTTGGTAGTAAATTTCGGTCATATGCTCTTTTGGCTCAAATAGGTAAAACGGGGTATCATAGCGCGTTCGCAAAAATTTGAGAAAGTCACCATGTCCGTACAGTTTGATTATACACGTAAGCAACTCGAAACAATCGCCCAACAAGCCCTTGAGCTATCTAAGAAGGTGGGTGGTAGCGCATCTGCTGTGGAGGTTTCTGAATCAAATGGTCTGTCGGTTGGCACACGCAACGGCGAAGTCGAAACCGTTGAGCACAACCGTGATAAAAATCTATCGGTGACAGTTTATGTCGGTAAGCAGCGCGGCCATGCCAGTACCTCTGATTTCTCTGATGCAGCACTGGCGAGTACGGTACAAGCGGCGTATGACATCGCGAAATTCACTGCGGCCGATGCTTGTGCGGGTTTAACTGAGAAAAAATACTTGGTCGATAAAAAAATCGCCCAACAAGATTTGGATTTATACCACCCATGGGATTTATCAACCGCGGCTGCGATCGAGATTGCCAAAACTGCTGAAGCTGCGTCTTTCAAAGCCAATAAATACATCAAGAACTCCGAAGGCGGTTCTGTCTGCACAAGCCAAGGTCACTTCATCGCTGCCGCGAGCAATGGCTTTATGGGTGGCTTCGCCTATTCGCGCCATCATTTGGGCGCGATGCCGATTGCGCAAAAAGGTCGAGAGATGGAGCGTGATGCCTGGTTTGCGTCGCACCGTGTGCCTGCCAAACTGGCTAGTCCAGAATCTATTGGTGAGTATGCGGCAAACCGCGCGGCTGCTCGGTTGGGCGCACGTAAAATATCCAGCCGCACTTGCCCTGTGCTGTTTGACGCACAGCTTGCTTGTGGCCTTGTGGGGAATTTTACCCAAGCCATTAGCGGTGGTGCGTTGTATCGGAAAACCAGTTTTTTGCTCGATGCTTTAGGAGGCAAAGTTTTCCCAAAACACATCGATATCGTTGATGACCCATTCATTAAGCAGGGCATGGGCAGCGCGTATTTCGATGACGAGGGCGTCGCCACGCAACGCCGCACATTAATTGATCAAGGTGTCTTGCAGGGCTATCTGCTCTCAATGTACACGGCACGAAAATTAAAGATGCAGCCCACAGGAAACGCCAGTGGTTCGCATAACTTGAGTTTGACCAGCCGAAAAACACGAAAAACCGATGATTTGGGTGAAATGCTGCGCAAACTGGGCACGGGGTTGTTTGTGACGGAATTGCTTGGGCAAGGTGTTAATTATGTCACAGGCGACTATTCGCGTGGTGTCGGTGGGTTTTGGGTGGAAAACGGCGTGATTGTTCACCCTGTGTCGGAAGTTACCATCGCTGGTAACCTCAAAGACATGTTTAAAAACATTGTTGCGGTTGGTTCGGATACCTTGGTTCGTGGTACGAAAACCACAGGTTCAATATTGATTGAATCGATGACAGTGGCTGGGTGATGGTTTGTCTGTGTTACGAAAAGCGCGTTGATGACTCAACGCGCTTTTTTATTTTACTTTTTTAAACTGCGTCAAAATCATATAGGCCGTACAACCGAGGACAATGCCCCAAAATGCGCTGCCAATATTGAACAGTTTCACACCTGATACACAGGTCATGAATGTGATGAGCGCAGCTTCGCGTTCGGGTACGCTGTGTTGTGCGCTCATGGCGTTGGTCAAACCATTCATGATGGCGCCAAGTAGTGCCAAACCAGCCAATACGGTAATGAGTTCGGTTGGCAACCCCAAAAAGAACAGCACCAAAACACCTGCGAAACTCCCCAAAATAATGCTGAATACACCGCACCACAGTCCCGAAATATAACGACGGGCGGGGTCGGGGTGCGACTCTTTTTCGGTACAAATCGCGGCAGTGATGGCGGCGAGGTTGATGCCAAAGTTGCCAAAGGGTGCGGTGATGAGGCTGAGAAATGAGGTGAGCGCGACCAGCGGTTTGGCTGGGGTTTGTTCGGCGTTGTAACCTGATGCTCTGAGCACGGCGATGCCTGTCATTTGTTGGCCTGTGAGTGTGACCAATGCGAGTGGTAAGCCGATGTTCAACACCGCTGTCCACGTAAATTCAGGCATGGTGAATACAGGCACAGCCAGATCCAGTGACACACGCGGCACATCCGCCCCCACAACACCAAATACATACACACAGCCAACAATCAAAACGGCAAGTACCGCATAACGTGCAAAAAATCGCTTACCAATCAAATACGTCGCCAGCATCGTCAGCATGAGTGCTGTGTGGCCTGATAATTCTGCAAATGTTTTGATGCCAAAGTTAAATAAAATTCCAGCCAGTAGTGCGGCGGCGATGGTTTTTGGGATTTTGTTCATCACCACATCAAACGCGCCACTGATGGCGATGAGAAATATCACGAGCGACGCAATGACAAAGGCAGCGATGGCCTGCTCATAAGGCACACCTTGTAATGCCGTGATGAGAAATGCAGCACCCGGTGTGCTCCACGCCGTGATGATGGGGGCGCGTGTCCAAAAACTCAAAACAAACCCTGCCAAACCAAACGTCACACACAATGCCCAAAGCATCGAGGTGGTGAGTTCACTGGAGAGTTGTCCTGTTTGAGCAGTTTGAATCACAATGGCCAGTGGGCCGCCGTAGCCAGCGAGAATGGCGATGATGGCGGCAATCAAAGCAGTGGGGGACTGGTCGCGTTTGAGGTCTGACCAAGTGATTCGTGTGGTGGTTGATTGCATAAAAAATAAATGAGTTTATAAGGACGTGGTTTGCGATGAGTGCGTTGTTGGTACGTTAGTGTTGTATTGAATTCATACGTATGATGACGCTGCACATCATCGTACTGATGTCATGAGTTAAAAAACAGTGAGCTGCCCTTTAGAAAATGGCATCACCTGACCACCGACTTGAATACGCCCATCCATGCTTACATTCAAATACAAATGATTCGGACGGTTTATGGACGCCGCTTGCGTGATGTGCCAATTCAATGGTGCGAGATTTTGCGCGTGCGCCCATGCGCCGAGATTCGCGCAGGCCGAACCTGTGCCGGGGTCTTCGATGATGGCGTTGTCGATGTTGAAAAAATAACGCGATTGAATTTGCTCGTCATCTTTGAACCAAACATAAACATTCAGGCGCGCCGCATCGACCGCAGGATCGGCGAGCAAGACAAGGTCAGGCTTGACGCGCAGCAGCGCATCGTGATTCGTCAATGGCGCAATGAGTTGCCACGTGCCTGCATTCATCCAACAGGCATTGGGCGCGACATCATCAGCGGACAATCCGAGTGCTTTTGCCAAATCATGCTGGCTCAAAGAGATTGGGTGCGAGCGATAACCCGATAAGCTCAAACGATACACACCATCATTGTGATCAATCGAAACGGTTTTTGCCTTTGTCGTCAGCGAAAACGAGTCGCTTAACGCATGGTTTTTGTGCAGCCATGCCGCCGCACCAATAGTGGGGTGACCCGCAAAAGGCATTTCGTGGTCAGGCGTGAAAATACGTAAATGCGCTACGTGTTCATCTGATTGACAAATAAACACCGTCTCAGACAAATTGAACTGGCGAGCGATGAGCTGCATCTGCTCGTCACTTAGATCATCAGCATTTGGCACGATGGCTAGTGGATTACCGCCCCATGGGGTTTCGGCGAAAACGTTGTAGATGGCGTAGTTGAGTAATGACATGTTGTTTCCCAATATATTGAATGTCTATTGAATATTTTTAGTCCACGATGAAGAGCTTCGCACCCTCAATCGTCGATGAGCGATGCGCTTCGGCATTGTCCGCGACTTGGTAACTCATGCCTGCGGTCAGTGTGAGTATTCGCCCATCGTCCAACTCTGTGTGTAGCTCGCCGCTCAAGCACAACAGAATATGGCCTTTGCTACACCAATGGTCGGCAAGATAATTTGCGCTGTATTCAACCATGCGCACGCGAATGTGATCAAATTGCGCCGTGCGCCAAATGGCCATGCCTGTTTCACCTTTGTGTTCGGTGGGCTCAATGGTTGACCAGTCGGTGGTGCCGAAAGGGATGTGGTTCATTTGCATGTTGCTCTCAATTTTTTGATGATGAAATCATTGTTCTGGCTGATGTTTAATAGCGTTTAAATTCATTGTCATCAATGCATTTTCTTTCGGTAAGTCGGACACAACAACCACTGTTCGGGCGGGTAGGTGGCTGTGAAAATATTCGCTGTATGCTCTGTTCATTTTTGAGAAATCTTGAGTGTTTTTTAAAAAAAACGTGTATGTGCATCACATCATTTCGGTTTGCTCCGACGCTGGCAAGCAGTGTGTCAAAGGTGGCCAAAATTTGTCGGGCTTGACTGTATGCATCATCTCCCGCCATTTCTCCTGTCGCAGGGTCAACACCAGGCGTGCCTGAAATATTGATGAACGGACCAGACATGGCAATGTGGCTGTATGGTCCGATGGGTTTGAGGACGTTGGACCGGGTGAATGTTTGAATGGACATGAGTACCTTTAACGTTAGTGAGCAACACGTTTGGATAAAGCAATTAAAACAATGGTTACGCCGACCGTAAGCCACATGGCGAGCGTGGAGGGTTCATTAAAAATCACGGTGGCCCACACCAAACTGAGCAGAGTTTGCGAGAGTTGCACTTGTGAGACTTTCGCCGTGCCACCCATGGTGAGGCCACCATACCAGAAGAAAAATCCGATGAGTTGGCTCATGAGGGCGAGGTAAATAAACATGCCCCAAGTCACTGCATCACTTGGCCAACTGACCGTCTGAGCACTAACCGCCAAGGTTAATAATGCAGTGAAAGGCAACGCAAACACCAGCGCCCAACAAATCGACAGCACGCTGCTCATACGCGCAGAAACTTTCGCACCGTAGCAGTAGCCCATCGCGCCAATCGCCACGGCCGCAGCATCCAGCCATCGGCCCATTCTAACTGTGACGCATCGAAACCGACGTGGTGCATATTGTACGCGACGATGACCAACGCGCCGAGCACGGCGATGAACCAAAAGGTGCGCGGTTGTTTTTGGTGAAACAAAAAACTCGATCCGACAGCAGTGGCTAAAGGCAGCAGACCATTGAACACAATTGCATGTGATGACGGCACGGTTTGTAGCGCAAGCGAGCTGAATAGCGGAAAGAAGATGACCACGCCGAGGCTCGATAATACGATGTCCCGCCATGTGTCACGCGGTGGCAGTTTTGCACCTTTGATGATTAAGTATGCCAATGCCACCACACCCGCGAGCACTGTGCGGCCAAAGGCGATGAACGTCGCACTCATCCCGTGCGCGATGGCGTATTTGGTCAATGGCAGTGTGAAGCTGAAGATCAATACGCCGATGAATGCCAGTAAAAACGCAGTGGAGGAGCGGCGCGGGGTGATTGTGTTGGTCATCGGTGTAGATAAGGTGATCATGGTTTTATGTGTGTTTTTGTTGAAATATGTGAGGATGCTTAATAAGCACCTTCGTTCCCTCTCCGCAGGAGTAGCGGGGTTCACGGTTGGGCTATTCCACTACGCAGGAAACCACACTGATGCCGCGCAGTACAGCGTCATTAAAACGATGCTGATATTCACCACTTTGGCTAAATTCGGGTTGTGCATCAAGCGGCGAATGCCTGCACCGCCTTGCACCCATGCGCCGCAGCACACGAGGTTGATGATGGTGAATAGAACTACGCCGAGTAAACTATTGGTCACCACTGAGCCTGTTGTGGGCAAATAAGCCGATGGCACAGACAAGCCCATCATCCACGCTTTGGGATTGACGTATTGAAACAATGACGCTTGGATGAAGGTCATTGGTTTTGCCTGATTGTGGCTGTGGTCGTTGAGCGTTTTTTCATCAGGCAGTGCGCCACCTCGCCACAGCTTATAACTCAACCACAGCATGTACGCACAGCCGAGGATTTTAAGAGCCATTTGCGCATACGGTACTTCTAAAATCACAGCCGCCACGCCGATGCAGCACAAAAACAGCATGAACCCAAAGCCAAACGAGACGCCCAACAAGTGCGGTGTGCTTTTTTCAAAACCAAATCGCGCACCTGAGTGCAGCAGCATCAAATTGTTCGGTCCAGGTGTGATGGAGGATACGAATGCAAAGGAAGCCAGCGCGAGCAGGGCGGCGGGAGTGTATTGGAAAATTTCGTTCATGGTGGTTCCTTGTGTTTTTAAGTACTAAAATAAGCATGTTTCAAAGCGTGTTGTGTGGACTCACTCATCATTGATTTTTGGTTCACCTTGGGCGGGATAAAAAATCACCCAAGTTGAAAAATCGTCACTAAATTGCTCAAAACGATGCGCAACGCCTTTTGCGACGAAAATAAAGTCACCTGCTTTAAAACCATGTCGCGTGTCATCGTTGTTAAAAATGCCTGTCCCTTTGAGGATGATGTACACCTCGTCATATTCGTGCGGTTGCTGTAGATCCTGTCCGACAGGTTGGTACAGATCCACCGAGACTTGGTTATGTCGGAACACTTCTATAAACGGTGAGTGCTCGGTGAGATTTTGCAAAATATTGTGTGGCGTGATGTGCATGGTTTACCCCAGACAAAAAGCCGCCAATGCTCGCGCATGCAAATCTGCGGTGTCAAACATCGGTAGCTCAGCGTCATCCGAACGAAGTAACAACGAAATTTCGGTACAGCCCAAAACAACAGTTTGCGCACCTTGCTGTTGCAACATAGAGATGGCATCTACATACATGGCCCGTGATGATTTGAGAGTCACGCCTTGGCATAATTCATTCATGATGATGTTGTGGATTTGCTCGCATTGCGGCTTGTTTGGCGTGATTAGTTCAATGCCTTCGGTGGCATAAACATCGTGTAAAAATCCATCATTCATCGAAAATCGCGTGCCGAGCAGCGCAGCGCGTGTCACACCAGCGGCTTTGAGTTCAGCGATGGTCGGTGTGGCAATGTGTATGATGGGCACAGACACCGAACTGGCGATGGTGTCATAGACTTTGTGCATGGTATTTGTGCAGATGCCTATCACTTGTGCCCCCGCTGTTTCGAGTGCGCGAGCGTGTTGTGTGAGGTACTCGCTAATTTGCTTCCAGTCTTCTTCGAGCATCCATTTGGCGATGACGGCAAAATTGACAGAATCGAGTAGTATGGGCGCAGAGCTTAAACCATCGCCGCTCGGATTCGCATCACGCACGACGCGGTTGATGGTTTGGTAGTAGAGCATGGAGGATTCCCAGCTCATACCGCCGAGTAAGCCGATGGTGTTCATTGTGTGCCTTTGTTTGTTGGCTTCATACGCTGGTTGACGAGTTCCGCCATGTCGTTTTGCCCGAGTTCTGTGAGGTGTTTGAGAACGCTCGATTGATTGCGCTGTGGCTGGTTTTGACTAACCTTCTATTTTCCTTGCAAACTATGGATGCTGATTTCGATGCCGATAATCACTTTCATCATTTGCTGAATATATTCTGTGGGTGCGTCGCTCACAGACCACGGCGTTTTTAATAACAACTCGTGCTTGTCGGTCAAATCGTTTAGTAAAGCGAGCAACCAGTCCGTATCGTCTTTAATCATCAGTCTGCCGTGAGCATGCAGCGCGGTGTAATTGTACGTTGGGACAACTTTATGCGTTTCGGCTTTCGTTGCGTACCATGATGGTGAAATGTAGCCAGACGCACCTTGAAATATTGCCAATACATCAGAACCATTCGCATGCTCATTGCACAGCGGATTCGCACGTGCGATGTGACCGCGCAGCACACCGTGCTCGGAGCTATCATCGCACCAAATAAGTGGAATGTGATTGGCATTCAAGCTACCCGCATCATGGTTGATGATGGTTGCGAGCGGATGGTCGCGAACCAGATTGCGCAGAATGGTGGTGTCGGATTCGTTGAATGGGGGGGGCGTGGTACATAGTGGTTCCTCTCTATGATTTGACTGTACTTTACCGAAAAATTGCAGTACAGTACCGATACAATTAACAAAACAATCTCGGAACCGTACTGATATGACTGACGATACACTTCATTCTCCGTTGGGCAACCACGCACATGATGCGCTGCGTGAGCAGTATCCCGTCAATCGTGGTTTAGACTCGCGATTTAGCAAGGTTGACCAAGTGGTGGCATGGCTAAACGAGCGCATCACCATGCGTTATTATGCACCGGGCGCGCGCGTGCCATCGGTGCGCCAGCTTGCAGATAAGCTGAGTGTGAGTCGATTTACCGTGGTGAATGCTTATGATAAATTGGTGGCGTCGGGTGTATTGGTGTCGCGTGTGGGGTCTGGGTTTTATGTGGCCGAGTTGGTCAATACGCTGAAAAAAAATGCCGCTGAAAAAAATGCACCCAATGCAATATCGGCAGCACAGGTGGATACTTCGTGGCTGTTGCATCACATATTTTCGGATGTGTCTGAAGAGCATTCACCGGGTAGTGGTTTGCTGCCAAATGATTGGCTGGTGAACGAGCGTGTTGGTGTGGCGGTACGCAGCGTGACGAAAAGTTGCGAATCGCATATTTACGGCTATGGGCATGTACAGGGCTATCTGCCGCTGCGTGAGCAGATGGTGGTGCAGTTGCATCAAATTGGTATGGTGGCGACGCCTGAGCAGATGGTTTGTACACAAGGTGTGTCCAGTGCGATTGATTTAATGGCGCGGTATATGCTCAAGTCGGGCGATACCGTGCTGGTCGATGACCCAAGCTGGTTCTGGCTATACGGCAGCTTGCAGGCGAAAGGTTTGCGTGTTATTGGCGTGCCGCGTGATGAAGAGGGGCCGAACATCGAGGTACTGTCGCGCGTGGTGGCGCATGACAAACCAAAAGTCTATGTGACCAACAGTGTGTTGCATAATCCGACATCATTCGGTCTGTCGCCCGCGCGTGCTTACCAAGTGCTGCGGTTGATGGACGAGCACGACTGCTATATTCTCGAAGACGACATCTACGGCGATTTTCACAGCGGGGTGGCCAAAGGCGCACCCGCCTTGCGCTACGCGGCATTGGATCAGTTCAAACGCGTGTTTTATGTTGCGGGATTTTCAAAAAGTTTGGCCGCTGGATTGCGTGTCGCGGTTGTGTGCTGCCCACCTGTGCATGTGAAAGGATTCATTAGCCAAAAAATGCTTTCCTCTCTGTCCAGTCCCGAAATCAACGAAGCCGTCGTCCACAGGTTGCTTGTCGATGGCCAACATCGCCGCCACCTCGAAAAACTGCGTCTAAAAATTGCCAATGCCCACGAACGTTTGCGCGACGCATTACCCAAAATCGGTTTACGCTATCCACCCGAAACGCAAAATGGCTTGTTCGTCTGGGTGGATACAGGCGTGGATACCAACGCCATGGCACTCGCGGCGATGAGCGATGGTTGGCTCGTTGCACCCGGTGGTTTGTTTTCACCCAGTCAGGGTGTCTCCACCCACATGCGTTTGAATGTCGCACGCACCAGTGATGTATTTTTGCAGTGGCTGGGTGATTATGTGGCGTACCATCAAGGTTGATGGTGAATTGGCGTTGAAATGATTCAAATAAAAAGTCGGGGTTACCCGACTTTTTATTTGATGTTGGTCAAGTCTTTTTGTGTCAATAAAAATACTGCCTGCTCTGAACCACTGGTATCAAGCCAAGTCAGTGGCAAATGTGAAAACGCTTTTTCGGCGTGCTGGTATTCGTTGCCGATTTCGACGACGAGGATGCCGTTTGGTTTGAGGTGTTGGGCTGCTTGATTGACGATGAGACGTACGAGATCCATACCATCGTCACCGCCTGCTAAGGCGATGTGTGGCTCTGCGAGGTATTCTTTCGGCAGCTCGCTCATGCTGGTGCTGTTCACATATGGTGGGTTGGTGATGATGATGTCGTATTGTTTGTCAGCGGACAGGGAGGTATAGAGGTCGCTTTGGATAAGGTCGATGCGTTGGTTTAATTGATAATCGGTAATATTTTTCGTGGCGACGGCGAGTGCATCCTCATCGATGTCTATGGCATCGATGTGGGCGTTTTCAAATACTTTTGCCGCCATAATCGCCAAACAACCAGAACCCGTACACAACTCTAAAATATCCGTGACCGCATCGGGTTTCACCCATGGTGAAAGTTCATCCAAAATCAACTCGCCGATGAAGCTGCGCGGCACAATGACGCGCTCGTCGACGTAGAATTTGAACCCGTGCAAAAATGCTTCACCGGTCAAATACGCCATGGGCTTGCGCGTTTCGTAGCGTTTTTTTATCAGTTCGTTGAGCTTTTGTTGCGCTGCCTGCGGATAGGGCGCATCCCAATCAATGTCGTCCTCAATGATGTTTAAATCCGCACAGTAAGCAGCAGCATAGACAGCTTCGTCGTATGCGTCAGCCATGCCGTGGCCGTAAAACAGGTGGCCATTGATAAGGTGGTGTTCGGCGGCGTCAACGGCAGCTTCGAAGGTGGTCACAGTGTTTGGCATGATGGCCTCTAGCGATGGTTGTTTTTTTGTGATTGTACGGCGTGGATGTTTGGATGACTGTATTTTATTAGTTCAATTTTATTTAACCAATATCTCCAAAACCTGCGCATAAATCCGCGATAGTGGCTCCATGCAAGCGACTTCAACGCGTTCATCAATTTGGTGAATGGTTTTAGAAACAGGCCCAAACTCAACCACTTCTTGACAGATTTTAGCGATGAAGCGACCGTCGGAAGTACCACCAGTGGTGGAGAGTTCGGGCATTTGGTTCGCGTGGTTTTGTACTGCGACGGACAGAGCGTTGGACAAATCACCCGCTTCGGTGAGAAATGGCTCACCACCGAGCGTCCATTTTAAATCGTATTCTAATCCGTGAACGTCCAAAATCTCATGGACGCGTTGCTTAAGTCCATCGTGCGTGCTGGCAGTGGAGTAGCGAAAATTAAAATCCACCACGAGTTCCCCTGGAATGATGTTTGACGCGCCAGTGCCGCCGTGGATGTTTGATACTTGCCATGATGTCGGTGGGAAATATGCGTTGCCCTCATCCCACACCGTTGCCGCTAACTCGGTGAGTGCAGGCGCGAACAAATGAATCGGGTTTTTTGCGCGGTGGGGATACGCGATATGGCCTTGTTTGCCAATGATTTTTAATTTGCCTGACAGCGTGCCGCGGCGACCATTTTTCATCATGTCACCGAAAACTTCGTTGGATGTTGGCTCACCGACGATGCAGTACGTGAGCTGCTCGCCGCGCGCTTTAAGTAGCTCAACCACTTTGACCGTGCCGTCATGCGCGGGGCCCTCTTCATCGCTTGTGATGAGCAGCGCGATGCTGTGCGTCGGGTTTGGATGCTTTTCTAAGAAAGCTTCAATACTGGTGATGAACGCCGCAATCGATGTTTTCATATCCGCTGCACCACGTCCGTATAAGTAACCATCGTCTTTCACCGTCGGTACAAATGGCGCACTCGTCCATTGCTCGACGGGGCCCGTTGGCACAACATCAGTATGCCCCGCAAAGACCAACATTTTACCTGCTGTCCCCGCCGTGCCGCGTCGCACCGCCCACAGATTCGTCACGCGAAAATCATCAGGGCCGCTGATCAGTGACTCGCATTCAAAACCAAGGGGTTTGAGGCGTTTGATGAGCAAGTCTTGGCAGGTTTCGTCGTTCGGTGTGACGGACTCGAGTTTGAGAAGATCGCAAGTTAAATCGAAGGTGGCGTTGGTCATATTGAATGCTTAAAATAGGTCGTGATGTAAGCCTGCATTGTACGCGATTATGCTTTGACGAAAAAAGTCTTAAGGCTTGCTTTATCTATTTTTAATATTCAAATTAAGGGACGATATGACACACATTCAATACCAAAAACCATCGGCGGCTTTTATTGGTGCGTCGTGGTTGGCGTTATCTGCAGGGGCGATTGTGTTTATTTTTGGTCTTTGGAATTCTGATATGCAGTTGAATGAAAAAGGCTATTACTTCACGGTTTTGATGTACGCTTTATTCGCTGCGATTTCATTGCAAAAAATGTGCGTGACCGTTAAGAGGGTATTCTCGTGACGTCGATTTATTATGGTTTGGCTTGGTTTTCGTTGGTGTTGTCTGTTTTCCTACTCGCGGTTGGACTGTTTAATGCGACTTTATTGCCGAGCGAAAAAGGATTTTATGGGATTTTATTTTTGATGGCGTTGTTTGGTGATGTGGTTGTTCAAAAAATACGCGTGATATGGAGGCTGCCAAACGTCATGAGCTTGTCTATGAAATGCCTGTGGAATCGTATGAAAACACACAGTGATTTATTATGTTGATGTCGAAGCATTCCACTTTCTCAGTTGATGGAATTTAGACGGCTGAACCTAAATGCCCTTGAAGGGGCTTTAGAAATTAACAAGGGCGCAAATGATTGCGCCCTTGTTGCATGTGACTGGTTAAGGTTCTCGATTTGATGATAAAAATCGGTTCATATTAGGCGCTTTTCCTCCGATGATTTATCATTTGAGTAGTGCGGCGTATTCTGTGCGTAATTTGGCGAGTTTGGGCGATATCACGGCTTGACAGTAACCTTGATTGGGGTGTTGAGAGAAATACTCTTGGTGGTAGTCTTCGGCGCGGGTGTAGTGGTTGACAGCGGTGATTTCTGTCACCACAGATTTGCCCCATGTTTCTTCGATGTTGGGGATGAGAGTGCGAGCAGTGGTATCTTGTGCCGCCGAGTGGGTAAATATGACGGAGCGATACTGTGTGCCGCGGTCGGCGCCTTGTTGGTTGAGCGTGGTGGGGTTGTGGACGGCGAAAAATATTTTGAGGATTTGCTCATAGGTGATGACGGCGGGGTCGAATAACACTTGCACGACTTCGGCCAAGCCTGTGCTGCCCGTGCAGACGGCCTCGTAGTTCGCACGAGGGTAGTTCGAGCCTGCGTAACCTGACTCGACATCGATGACGCCATTGATTGCGGCGAAGGAGGCTTCGGTGCACCAGAAACAACCGCCACCGAGGGTGGCGGTTTCGTAAGCTGGGTTTTGGGCGGCTTGTGCGGCGATTGTCGTTGCAATCGACATGGTGAACTCCTTGTCATGGGTAACTTTGTTTAGACGTTGACGCGAGGCGAACCCTTACAAAATTTCCGGCTGGTTCGTCGTGCGGTTGTCTGTCTCATCGGATGCAGATTGTGGGAAATGCTGGGCGAGCGTCGCACCGATTTGGTCGATGACACTGTGCAAGCCTTTGTGCAATTCGTGATTCTGCAGTGACACATACAGCTCGTGCACCCATGTATCCCATGTAGCTTGCTCGACAAGCCGAGCGATGCCACGGTCGGCAAGGATTTCGATGCGGCGCTCGGCGACGAGGAAGTAAATTAACACACCATTGTTATCGGGCGTGTCCCACACTTGCATTTTACTGAACACAGTCCACGCGCGTTCGCGAGCGCGGGCTTGGCGCACGAGGTACGAGTAAGGCAGGCGGGTTTCAAATGCGATGGCGATTTCGCCTGTGTGCTTTAATTCAGATTGTTCAATGTGGTCTGCGAGTGCTTCGCGTTTTTCTGTCGGTAATAACTGACGGGTTTGCCAAGAAAAAGTGAACCAGTGGCGCAACAAGCGCGTGCAGTGTTGCCAAAATGATAATTCTAATGGGGGAAAATACTTCATCACCAGTCACCTCCTGCGCCACCACCAGCGGCATCACCGCCACCACCAGAGCCGCCCCAACCTCCGCCTCCGCCAAAACCACCGCCGCCGAAGCCGCCACCACCAAATCCACCGCCCCAAAACACATCATTATTTCGTCGGCCTGCACCACGGTTAAATGGCGTTGTGCGGTGCTGCGTTGCTAACTGTGCGTAGCGTTTACCAAATACAAAAATCGCCATCAACACGATAAACGCCACCAACGCTGCCAAAAATCCAGCACCCATATCAAACGCGATAAAACCAGATACTGCCGCTGCAATCGGTGCGACTAACCAGCGACTCGTTGCCTTCGCAATACCTGAACCGATGAAACTCACAGCGAGCGTCAACATCAAAATCGACGTGAATAAATCAGCTTCTTCGTTCGCGTGCTGCCAGTTTTCTGTTGGTGCTGGCAATTGTTCACCGTCAATCAATTTCATGAGCTGCGTCGTCGCCGCATCAATGCCCACGCTGAATTTCCCCGCTGCGAACGCTGGTTTCATTTGTTCATTGATGATGCGTTTGGCCGCCAAATCTGGAATCGCGCCCTCTAACGCACGCATCACATAAATCCACATCTTGCGGTCATTTTTTGACACCACGATGAGCACGCCATCGCCAGTGCTTTGACGCCCTAATTTATAAGTCTCAGCAGCGCGTTGGCTGAAGCTAAAAATATCCTCAGGCGCTGTCGTATTCACCACCAAAACACCGATTTGACTACCTTTGGTTGTTTCAAATGCTTTAAGCTTCGCGTCTAATTGTACAATTTCAGCTGGCGACAGCGTACCCGTTTGATCAACCACTAATGCGGTTAAGGGCGGGATGCGTTGGAGCTCCTGAGCATGTACCCAATTTGTCCATAAAATAGACAAAACGAATAGTGGGGCAAATAATATTTTTAGCCAGCGATGCATGGCAATCCTTTAGACAAGCTAAATCAACGAAGGAAGAAAAGGGGATGTCGCCATCCCCTTTTTATCTCAAATGCTTATGGCTTTTTGTTTTGGTCAAACTCAACTTTTGGCGCGGTGCTGATTTCGGCTTCGTTCGCGACCGTGTAGTTGGCCTTCACATCGTAGCCCATGACCTTGGCAGTCAAGTTGTTTGGGAATGAGCGCAGTGTCGTGTTGTACTGAGCGACCGAGTCGATATAACCTTTACGTGCGATGGCGATGCGGTTCTCCGTGCCTTCGAGCTGGGTGCGAACGTCTTGGAACGCAGCATTGGCTTTAAGGTTCGGGTAGTTCTCAGCGACGACCATCAGACGTGAGAGCGAGCCTTGGAGTTGGTTTTGTGCGTCGATGAATTTTTGGAACGCGACTGGGTCGTTCACCAATTCTGGGGTGGCTTTAATGCCAGCGACAGACGCACGAGCATTCGTTACGTCGGTGAGCAGTTTTTGCTCGAAGTTCGCCTCGGCTTGTGCGGTGCTAACGATGTTTGGGATTAAGTCTGCACGACGTTGGTACTGGTTGACCACTTCGGCCCATTTGGCTTTCACGCCTTCGTCTTGGGCTTGCATGGTGTTGTAGCCGCAACCGCTTAAAGTCAATGTGGCTGCGGTGGCGAGTAGGGCGATGAGTTTGCGCATGGAATGCTCCTGTTTAAAATGTCAAAGTGACGCGGCAATAACAACCTTAATATAGGGTGGGTTGACGCGAATTCAAGTTTTTCATGGGTGAGTATAACCCACTATTTCATAGTGATGGATTTCCAGGTGTGATTTATTTGACTGGTCTTTAACCATGCGGCATGCGGCCGCCTGCTGGAGACCAGTTTTCCCAAGGGATGTCTTGGAAGACGACCATGATGTTTTCTGAATCAAACCCTTGCTGAGATAAGGATCTGATTGTGTTAGATAGAATTTCTTTTTTGACTTTTACACTACGCCCTGTGCCCAGTAGGATTTCTATTAAAACAAACTCTTTTGTTCTTTGTGTTTTAACGTCGGGAAATGTTGGGTGGAAACGAAAGTCGTCTTCTGATAGCTCGATAACGCGATGAAACGTATCGTTTTGGTGAACACCTGACTTAACTAATGCTTGGTGTGTGGCGTTAAACACAGCATTTTTAAAGTCAATTGAGCGACCTTGGAGAACGGTGAGGGTGACGATGGGCATATTAAGCGTTCAATACAGTAATCAAGCCATCCAACCCCATGTGGTTAATCGCCACGTCAGCACGCTCTTGCACACGTGGTTTAGCGTGGTAGGCGACGGATAGGCCACTAATGGCCATCATGGGTAAATCGTTCGCGCCGTCGCCCATGCAAATGGCGGCTTGCGTGGGGACGTTGAGCGTCTCGCAGTAGCTTTGCACAGTGGCGGCTTTGACGTCGCCGTTGACGATGTTACCGATGACGCGGCCTGTGATTTTGCCATCGATGATTTCGAGCTCATTCGCGCGGGTGTGTGTCAGGTTGAGGCGTTTTTGCACAGCTGCGGTGAAATAGGTGAAACCACCTGAGACGAGTAGGGTTTGCAGGCCGTTCGCATGGGCGGTTTGCACGAGTTTCTCTGCACCTGGGTTTAGTTGTAGGCGTTCGTCGAGGACTTTTTGGAGCACCGTTGCATCTGCGCCCGCGAGGATAGCGAGACGACGGCGAAGGCTTTCGTTAAAGTCGGTGATTTCGCCACGCATGGCCGCTTCGGTGATTTCGGCAACTTCGGATTTTTTGCCACACATATCGGCGATTTCGTCGATGCACTCGATGTTTATGATGGTTGAATCCATGTCCATGGCGAGTAGCTTGAAGTCTGCCCAGACGATTTCACGTTCGATGAATGCGATGTCGATGGCTGCGGTTTGAGCGGCAGCGGTGAGCTGCTTTTGTATTGCAGGGGCAAAAACAGTGTTTTCGAATGTGACACACTGGGCGCTGATGCGGCGCAACTCGCCCGCGAGGTCTTGAGTGAGTGAGTGAACGAGTCTGTCGGTGAGGTTTGTGGGGTGTTGAAAAACGATTTTCATGTTAAATCACGTGCTCTTTATCTGGGATGTTGATTTCTTGCAAAATCGTCGTGGCGATTTCTTCGATGGATTTGTGCGTCGATGATGCCCATGAGATGCCGTGGCGTTTCATGAGTTTTTCGGCTTCGTTGACTTCGTAACGGCAGTTTTCTAAAGCCGCGTATTTGCTGCCTGCGCGTCGTTCATTGCGTATTTCGGAGAGGCGTTGTGGCTCGATGGACAGGCCAAATAGTTTGTGGCGAAAGCCATCGAGGCTGCTCGGTAGGCGGTTTCGCTCAAAGTCTTCGGGAATGAGTGGGCAGTTGGCCGCCTTGATGCCGTGCTGCATGGCGAGGTATAGGCTGGTTGGTGTTTTGCCGCAGCGAGAGACGCCGACAAGGATGACATCGGCTTCATCTAAATTTTTGTTAGTTTGGCCATCATCGTGCATGAGCGAGAAGTTAATCGCCTCGATGCGATTGCGGTATGCCACGGAGTCCGCGTTATGGTGCAGGCGATTGCTGGTGTGATTTGAATTCATACCCAGCTCAGCCTCGAGTGGTGACACGAAAATGGTAAATAAATCAATGAAATACCCTGCATCGCATGCATGCACCACTGCGTTGATTTCAGAATTAACCAGAGTAGTGAATACAATCGGTCGGTTGGTTGAGTTGGCAGCGATGTCTTTGATTTTTTGGACGGCGATGTGGGCTTTATCGACAGAATCGATGAAGGGCACACGGTGATCTTTGATATTGATGTCGAATTGCGCTAATAGAGAATGAGCGAAGTTCTCGGCGGTGATGCCTGTGCCGTCGGAGACGATGATGATATTACGGGTATTCATGGTTGGCCTATGGTAAATGATGCGGTATTGTACTCAAAAGACATTAATTAAGGTTGTTTTGCTGACCTGTGTGACAGTGGGCAAAGTTGGCAAATCGACGCAACTCTTTTTCCAGCGCTTGTTGATAAACTTTTGTCATGGGTTTTTGGGTGACGTAGCCTAATTCGGCATGTAGCGCACCATCAACAACTGTTAAGTTTCCCCAGCCAATACACTCATCACGCCACATGAGTGGCAGTGCGTAGTAGCCGAGTTGACGCTGGTGGGCTGGTTTGTAAGCTTCGAGTTTATAAGTCCAGCCCCAAAATGCCTTGAACCGCGTTCTATCCCAAACCAGCGGGTCAAATGGCGTGAGTAGGCGTACTGTGTCGTTGATGGGTAAATGCTGTGTTTCAGCCAATAGTTCTTGTTCGGCCAAAGGCCAATACCAGCGTTGGTCGTCAAGCTCTGCGCTGTCCAAAAGCTCGTGGGCGCGTTTGAGTGTCGACTGGATGTGGGGTTTTAAGTCGGGGCGGCTTTGCGTGAGTAGGTGCATCATGTAAATTAAGGAGGCATGCGTGAACGGCGCGTAGGTTTGCGCGAGGGTGTGTAACGCAGCCTCTACAATGTTCTCTGGTGCGACGTTGCGTGGCATGTCGGAGGTTAGGCCATAAACGCGCTGGCCTTTTTCGCGGCGCACGATGCGAAGCTGGCCGCTGTTGTGCATGCGTTGGAGAATCTGTGTGCCTTCTTGACCTCTACCGCTCCAGTTGTTTTGGGTGGTTGTTGAGCCGATGTGCTGGTTTAAAATTTTGGGGTGGATTTCGGGATTTTGCTGAGCGAATTTTTTGATTTGCGCCACTTGCGCGGTGCGGCTTGATAGATACTCACTCGGTGGCTTGTTTGACCACAGTTTTGTCGCCAGTTCGCGCGGTATGTAGCCGTGATTGATGAAAAACGCTTCTTCTAATGAAGATTGAGGATAGACCTGTTCGACGTCACCTTTTTTATAGTCGGGTACGCGGTGACGTAAAATCAAGTCGTGCGCAGGTGCGGGCGCGTTAATTGGGTCAATTTGCACAAAACCGATTTTGGCGATCGCATCAGGCACCGAGGCGGCGGTAAACAGCGTTCGGCGGATGGCATATCGGCGTAAAATATCGAGTGATAGTGTGGAGGTCGTCATGCGTTATTTTACTCAAAAGCAGGGTAATCAAAACGTTTTATCGGGGCTGTTTGATGTAAAATGTGACGCTCATTTGTTTTTATTCGTTTGAAATGTTAGGCCAGCGGATGCTGTCTGTTCACCTAACCTTTTAACTTTTGGAGTATATGATGAACTTAGCTTTGGTATTGCCATTCGAGCAGTGTCGTAAAGAAGACGTGGATAGTGTCGGCGGGAAAAACTCTTCGCTCGGCGAAATGATTTCTCAGCTCGCCACGGCGGGCGTGCGCGTGCCTACGGGTTTTGCGACCACGGCGCATGCGTTTCGAGAGTTTCTCACGCACAACAACCTGACACAGCGCATCGCTGACCGTCTCGAAGGTTTGGACGTGGACAATGTGAAAGAGCTCATGGCCGCAGGCGCGGACATTCGTGGCTGGGTCGTTGATGCACCACTGCAACCCGAACTCGAAGCGCAAATCCGCACGCAGTTCGCTGAATTGACCAAGAACGATGCGCAGAACTCATCATTCGCCGTACGTTCATCCGCCACAGCTGAGGATTTGCCCGATGCGTCATTTGCAGGCCAACAAGAGTCGTATCTGAACGTCGCAGGCATTGACGATGTCCTAGACAAAATCAAACATGTATTTGCGTCCTTGTACAACGACCGTGCGATTGCTTACCGCGTGCACAAAGGCTTCACTCACGCCGAAGTCGCACTCTCCGCAGGTGTGCAGCGCATGGTGCGCTCGGACGTCGGCGCATCGGGCGTCATGTTCACGCTCGACACCGAGTCAGGCTTTGATCAAGTCGTCTTCATCACATCGAGCTATGGCTTGGGCGAAACGGTGGTGCAAGGCGCGGTCAATCCTGACGAATTTTATGTCTTTAAGCCAACTTTGGCGCAGGGGAAAAATGCGGTGATTCGCCGTAGCCTCGGTTCCAAACTCATTCAAATGCAATTCACTGCAGCGGGTGAAGAGGGACGCGTCAAAACTGTCGATGTCCCCCTAGAGTTGCGCAATCGTTATTCGATCACGGACGAAGACGTCACATTGCTCGCGCAATACGCCATGATTATCGAGAAACACTACGGCCGCCCGATGGACATTGAGTGGGGTAAAGACGGAAACGACGGTAAAATCTACATCCTGCAAGCGCGTCCAGAAACAGTGAAAAGCCAGTCAGCAGGCCAAGCCGAAATGCGCTACGCCCTCAAAGGCAATGCACCTGTCATCACGACTGGCCGTGCGATTGGTCAAAAAATCGGCACAGGCGTCGTGCGTGTCATCATGGATCCATCCGAAATGGACCGTGTACAAAACGGCGACATCCTTGTCGCTGATATGACCGACCCGAACTGGGAGCCCGTCATGAAACGCGCGTCAGCGATTGTGACCAATCGCGGCGGTCGTACTTGCCACGCTGCGATTATCGCGCGCGAGCTGGGCGTACCAGCGGTGGTTGGTTGCTCTGATGCGACAGAGAAGCTCAAAGACGGCATGATGGTCACAGTCTCATGCGCTGAAGGCGACGAAGGTAAAATCTACGATGGCATTCTCGAAATGGATGTCTCTGAAATTTCTCGTGGTGTTCTGCCTGAAATCCCTGTCAAAATCATGATGAACGTCGGAAACCCGCAACTCGCATTTAATTTCTGCCAAATCCCGAACAAAGGTGTTGGCCTTGCTCGTCTCGAATTCGTGATTAACAACAACATCGGCGTGCACCCGAAAGCGATTCTCGAATACCCGAACGTTGATGCTGATTTAAAACGCGCTGTTGAGTCTGTCGCACGCGGTCACGCCAATCCACGTGCGTTCTACGTCGATAAAGTGGTTGAGGGCGTCGCTACCATCGGCGCGGCGTTCTACCCGAAACCTGTAATTGTCCGCTTGTCTGACTTTAAATCGAATGAATACAAAAAACTCATCGGTGGCAGCCGTTACGAGCCTGACGAAGAAAATCCTATGCTTGGTTTCCGCGGTGCATCGCGTTATATTTCAGAAGATTTCGAAGAAGCCTTCGCCATGGAATGCGAAGCGATGAAGCGCGTGCGTGACGAAATGGGTTTGACCAACGTCGAAATCATGATTCCCTTCGTGCGCACACTTGGCCAAGCAAAAGCGGTGGTTGATTTACTTGCTGCCAAAGGCTTGAAACGTGGTGAAAACGGCCTGCGCCTCATCATGATGTGCGAAGTGCCAAGCAACGCCATCCTCGCCGAAGAGTTTTTAGAGTACTTCGATGGTTTCTCCATCGGCTCAAACGACTTAACCCAACTCACGCTTGGGTTAGATCGTGACTCAGGCATGGAACTGCTCGCCAAGGATTTTGACGAGCGTGACCCAGCGGTGAAATTCATGCTGTCTCGTGCGATCTCAACAGCGCTGCGCATGAACAAATACATCGGTATTTGCGGTCAAGGCCCATCGGATCACCCCGATTTTGCCAAATGGCTTATGTCTGAGGGCATTGAGTCCATGTCACTTAATCCTGATACGGTGATTGATACTTGGACAGCTTTGGCTGAGTGAGTAAAAAAGCCTCGTGGAGACACGGGGCTTTTTTATAAAATCTTAAATAAAACCTTAAACTCTAATTCAAAAGAGAAATTATGTATATCAAAAAAATAGCTGCAACTTTGATGGTTGTGGCGGTTACAGCGATAGCTGCCTATTGGCTTAGGGCCAGCAAAGAAGGTGTTGCGGCGTTAATCGTTGGATTAACGGTTGCTGCTATAGCCTATCGGCAATGGAAAACCGAGCAGAATAAGCTAAAGTTAGATTTGTTTGATAGGCGATATCGTATTTACGAGGTCACGCGTGAGCTGTTGAAATTAATAGATCTGAAAATGAATAGCATGGAACACTTGTACGTGTTTTGGTCGAACACTTCGGGTGCTGAGTTTTTGTTTGATTCAGATATAGAGAGTTATTTAAAAGAAGTAGAGGATAAAGCACTTAAACTTATCGAAATAAATGACGAACTTGCAGATGATGAACGTCAAAACTATTATCTTACTGATGAGCAAAGGCGACAAGGTAGGCTTAAACGTAGGGACTTGAGAAGTTGGTCGCGAGACCAGCTTTACAAGGGTAATTTGGCGCAACAATTTAAACCATATTTGGCGTTTTCTAAGCTTCTGTGATTTTGTTTTATAGTGTTCTCTTTTAACTGAGACATGAACTATGGCATGGCTGAATATATGAACCCTTCTAGCGAACCATTCGACCCGCTCGCATTTGTCGCGACGTTACCCCATTTGCCTGGCGTGTACCGACACATCGATGAAAACAATGTGGTTTTGTACGTGGGTAAGGCGCGGGATTTAAAAAAGCGGGTAGCGAGTTATTTTCAGCGTACTGAGTCGCTATCGCCGCGTATTGCGCTGATGGTGAGCAAGGTGGTGCGCGTTGATGTGACAGTGACGCGCACCGAGACGGAGGCGTTGCTGCTTGAGAATAATTTGATTAAGACGCTGTCGCCGCGTTATAACATTTTGTTCCGTGATGATAAGTCGTATCCGTATCTGAAGATGACGGCGCATGCGTTTCCACGCATGGTGTATTACCGTGGTGCTGTGGATAAGAAGCACCAGTATTTCGGGCCGTTTCCGAATGGCTATGCGGTGAAATCATCAATTAAGTTGTTGCAAAAAGTCTTTAAATTACGAACCTGTGATGAGACCGTGTTTCGCAATCGTTCGCGGCCATGCATGCTGCATCAAATCGGGCGATGCAGTGCGCCGTGCGTGGGGCTGATTTCAGAAAAAAACTACGCGCAGGATGTGGCGGCGAGTGTGCAGTTTCTCAAAGGTGAGTCGGATGAATTACTGCAAAGCTTTCAGGACAAGATGATGGTGGCCGCCGCCGCGTTGGACTTTGAACAGGCTGCGCAACTGCGGGATAAAATCGCGGCCTTATCGAGCATGATGGCCAGTCAAGCGGTCGAGAGCACTGGTGATGATGTGGATGCGGACATCATCGCAGTTGCATCCTCTGATGCGCGATACTGTGTGAATTTGGCGATGGTGCGCGGTGGGCGGCATTTGGGTGACAAGGCGTTTTTTCCACAGCACACGCAAGATTGCACGGCGCAGGATGTGGTGGATGCATTTGTCGCGCAGCATTACATCGATGGGGTGGTACCCTATGTGATTGTGATTGATACCATGCCATCGGATGAGGTGTTGCAAGCATTGAATGATGTGGCGGGGCGCAAACTAAACTGGGTGAAACAGCCGCAGACGCAGCGCAAAATCTGGTTAGAGATGGCTCAGAGCAATGCGCAACTCGCCTTGTCACGTCGCATGCAGGAAGTCGGCAGCGCGAAGGTGCGTACCAAAGATTTGGTGCAAGTCTTGCAATTAGAAGAGTTTGAGAGTGACGATGAGCTCGCGCGTTTGCGCGTTGAGTGTTTTGACATCAGCCATCACTCTGGTGAGGCGACGCAGGCATCGTGCGTGGTGTATCAACACCACGCGATGCAAAATGCCGAATACCGTCGTTACAACATCAAAGACGTTGCCGCAGGTGACGACTACGCCGCCATGCGCCAAGTGCTGATGCGCCGCTACGAGAAAGTTGTCAGTGGCGAAGGTGTGCTGCCCGATGTGGTTTTGGTTGATGGTGGTAAAGGACAAATCACCATGGCCAAAGAGGTCTTTGCTGAGTTGGGGTTGGATGAGTTCCTGCTCGTCGGCGTCGCCAAAGGTGAAGGGCGACGCGTCGGTTTGGAGCAGCTCATATTTGCCGATGGACGCGCAGCGGTAAAGTTAGGTAAACTGTCGCCTGCGCTCATGCTCATTGCGCAGATTCGCGACGAAGCGCACCGATTCGCCATCACGGGGATGCGTGCCGCGCGTGCGAAGGTGCGCAACGTTTCTCGCCTCGAAGAAATAGAAGGTGTTGGCGCAAAACGTCGCGCCGCGCTGCTGCAACGCTTCGGCGGTATCACAGGGGTGAAAAGTGCCAGTGTGCAGGACATGATTCAGGTGGTCGGCATTTCTGAGAAACTGGCGCAGGAGATTTATAAACAGTTGCATGATGATGTGTCGGCTGTTGATGTGGGTGGTGAATAGATTTTTTAAACCTAAAAAATACATCTTCATGGCCGCGTAGGTATGAGGATGATTTCTGATAAAGACTCCGAAAGAGACGATAAAAATCAGACAGATGATGAATCAATGCCGTGCGGTGTTGGATTGAAAAAAATAGAGAGTAAATATGCCGACAAATATCCCGATTTTATTGACATGGGCGCGCGTGATTGCGATTCCTTTGCTGGTTGCCATTTACTATGCGCCATTTGATGGGTTTCGTGATTCGACACGCGATATTTTGGCGACGGGGTTGTTTGTGCTTGCGGCCGTGACCGATTGGCTTGATGGTTATTTAGCGCGTCGGTGGAACCAGACCAGTGCGTTTGGCGCATTTCTCGACCCAGTGGCGGATAAGCTTCTCGTGGCGGCGTGTTTGATTGTGCTCGTGCATCAGTCTCGGGCGCATGGATTGATTGCACTCATCATTATTGGCCGCGAAATCACTATTTCGGCATTGCGTGAATGGATGAGCTCCATCGGTGCACGCGCGGCGGTGGCGGTGAATAATTTGGGCAAGTATAAAACTGCCGCACAGATGGTCGCGTTGCCAATGTTGTTGTTTAATGGTGTGGTGTTCGGTATAGACACGCGTGTTTGGGGTACGTGGTTGCTCTACGTTGCAGCAGCGTTGACGGTGGTGTCAATGGTGGTGTATCTCAGGGCGGCTTTGCCGACGATTAAAGAACATGCGTAGATAAATGAGTCAAATCATCCAGTTTCATCCGCGAAAAAAAGTGGAAACCTCCTCCAGAAAAGCGGTCAGTTTGACCGCTTTGCCGCCTTTGGCGTTGTATGTGCACATCCCGTGGTGTGTGAAAAAATGCCCGTATTGTGATTTTAATTCACATGAGCTAAAGGGCGATGTGGAGGATTGGGAAGCGCCGTATATCGATGCATTGATTCGGGATTTGGAGAGCAATTTACCCGATGTGTGGGGACGACGATTGGTCAGTGTGTTCATCGGTGGCGGCACGCCGAGCGTGTTGTCACCTGTGGCGATTGATCGATTGCTCGCGGCGGTTCGCGCGCGATTGCCGCAAGTCTCGGATATGGAAGTCACGATGGAGGCGAATCCTGGTACGCTCGATACCGCGAAACTCGCGGGATTTCGCGATGCGGGTGTGACGCGGTTGTCACTCGGTGTTCAGAGTTTTGATGACACGCTGCTTGAACGCATTGGGCGAATTCACAATGGTCGACAAGCTCATGAGGCGTTGGAAACGGCGTATCGGTTATTTGATAAGGTGAATTTGGACATTATGTTTGCATTGCCTTCACAGACGATGGATGATTTAAAACGCGATGTGGCGGCGGCGTTGTCATACGCGCCGACGCATTTGTCGTACTATCATTTGACGCTGGAGCCAAACACGTATTTTTACCGTTATCCACCGATTTTGCCGGATGATGAATTGGCGCTGGATATGCAGGAGCACATCGAGACGGAACTGGCGACAGCTGGTTTACGTCACTACGAAGTTTCAGCATATGCCAAAGCAGGTCACGAATCAGTGCACAACACCAACTACTGGCAATTTGGCGACTACATCGGCATTGGTGCAGGAGCGCATGGAAAAATTAGCCAATACAACCGAATTTTTCGCCAAACACGCTTTAAACACCCGCAAGCGTATCTTGATACCATGGCTACGGGTAGCGCGGTTGAGAGTACGTTGGACATTGCGGCGGATGATTTACCTTTTGAATTTATGCTCAATGCCTTGCGTCTGCGCAACGGGGCAACGATGAATGAGTTTATGGCGGCGACTGGCTTGACGGTGGTTGATTTGGAGCCTGCATTGTCTGAAGCCCGAGATAAAGGTTTGATAGACGCCTCTGTTGATGTGTTGCGTGTGACAGATTTGGGGTGGCGATTTTTAAGTGACGTGCAGGGCATGTTTTTGCGATAAGCGCATTTATGAACTGCACAGATGACACGAGCATAAGCAAACCGCAAACAAAAATACCGAGCCAATGCTCGGTATTTTTATGTTCTGTCTTTATGACCAAACAGGCCTTGATGATTTTAAGCCGTTTTTTTGCGAAAAGGTGCAATGACTTTGCTGACAATACTCACACTTGCGAGCACCACGGCACCGAACACAATACCCCACAAGCCGTCGATGATGCTGCCTGCCAAACCTTTGAGCAGGCCATCGGGCAGTGTACTGAGAATATTGCCGTTGAGGTGGTGAATCACATCAATGTTTGAAACAATGATGTGGCCGCCGACCATAAACATCGCGGCGGTGCCGACGATGGACAAAGTCTTCATCAGGTATGGAGCGAAGCTCAGCAAAAGGCGACCAATGGTTTGTGCTGTGTTAGATGACTTTCTTGATAAATACAAACCTGTGTCATCAAGCTTGACTATGCCAGCGACCAAACCATAAACACCGACTGTCATAATGATGGCGATGGCGGCAAGCACGGCTGCCTGTTGAGCAAAAGTGGCAGACGCTGCAGCAGCACTGCCCAGCGCAATGATGATGATTTCTGCAGAGAGGATAAAATCAGTGCGAATTGCACCAGAAATTTTGTCTTTTTCAAATTGAACCATATCGACTTCTTCATCTATAAAGGCTTCGAATAGTTCATGGTGTTCTTGGGCTTCTTCTGTGGTGTGGTGCAGGACTTTGTGTGCGAGCTTTTCGAAACCCTCGTAGCATAAAAAAGCTCCACCCATCATGAGCAATACAGGAATAATCCATGTGTAGCCAGTGATCCCGCTAATGTAGCTCAGAGCCAGTGCCAATGGGACTAGAATGATTTTATTGATCATCGAGCCTTTGGCAACCGCCCAGACGACGGGCAGTTCCCGATCTGGATTCACACCAGACACTTGATTGGCGTTCAGAGCGAGGTCATCACCGAGGACGCCTGCGGTTTTTTTCGCGGCGACCTTGGTCATAACGGCGACGTCGTCGAGAATCGCTGCGATGTCGTCAATCAATGCGAGTAAGCTGCTGCCTGCCATGTGAGTTCCTATGTTTAAATAATAAAGAGGCGCATTTTACCCGAAAACGCTCGGTGAAATCGGCACACTGCTGTCAATCGTTGTCACGCCGCTCATGCTGCGCAGCCATGTGAGTTGGCGTTTGGCGAGTTGGCGTGTCGCAGCTTGGCCTTTTTCGATGAATGTTGCTTTGTCTGTCAGCCCGTCTAAGTGTTCCCACGCTTGGCGGTAACCGACGCAGCGCATCGACGGTAAGTCAATGTGTAAGTCGCCTCGTGCGCGTAAAACCGCCATTTCATCAAGAAAGCCATCATCGAGCATTTTGAGAAAACGGGCATTGATGCGCTCGTGCAGCAAGGCGCGTGGTTCAGGATTCAGTGCGTATAGTTGTGGCGTGAAAGGCAATTCATGAACGCTGTTGTCCTCTGCGTGCCAAGCGGACATCGGTTTGCCTGAGATTTCATAAATTTCTAAAGCACGGTTGATGCGCTGGGTATCGTTCGGATTGAGTCGGGCGGCTGTGATGGGGTCGATTTTGCCCAGCTCCGCATGCAATGCTGCCCAGCCGTGCGTGGCTGCACGTGCTTCGATGCTGGCACGGATGACTGGGTTGGCGATGGGTAGATTGGTTAATGGTTCAAGCAGTGCTTTAACATACAGCATGGTGCCACCAACGAGTACGGGTAATTTGCCACGTTCGAGGATTTCGGCGATGAGGCGATTCGCATCATTGGCAAATTGGGCGGCAGAGTATGCCTGTGTCGGCTCAATGATGTCGATGAGGTGGTGTGGGACTTGAGCCAGTTCAGTCGCGTTGGGCTTGGCTGTGCCGATGTCCATGCCTTTGTAGATCAATGCAGAGTCCACGCTGATGATTTCGATGTCGCGGATTTGTGCGAGCGCGAGCGCGGCGGCGGTTTTGCCGCTGGCGGTGGGGCCAAGGATGAAGGGAATGGTGGGCATGACTGGTGTTTTTATTGGTGAGGGCAGTGCTGTCCAAAAAGATGGTTGGGTGGGCAGCCTATATTTTGCCAACACGTTGTTGGTTTTGTCGTGATTTTAATCAGTGATTTATTGACCGCGCATGAATAAGGCATCTAATTCTTTCATACTCATTTGTACCCATGTTGGGCGGCCATGATTGCACTGATTGGCGCGTTCGGTCGCTTCCATGTCGCGCAAAAGTTGATTCATTTCGGGCAACGCGAGTGTGCGGTTGGCGCGGACAGCACCGTGGCAGGCGAGCGTGCCGAGCAGCTCGTTGCGCTTTTCCGTGAGGACGTGGCTGCCGCCGAATTCGTCGATGTCTGATAAAACAGCACGGGCGAGGTTGACCGCATCAGCTTGGCGCAACAGAGTCGGGACGCTGCGGATGGCGATTTCGGACAGGCCCAGAGGTGTGAGTGACAAGCCAATGTGCTCCAGTACGTCGTGATTGGCTGGGTCAGCCAAAATGGCCAGTTCGTGAGGGCTGGCGTTGAATCGAATGGGTAGAAGCAAGTCTTGGCGTGTCAGAGGGGCTGCATTGAGGACGTTTTTGAGTCGTTCATAGACGATGCGCTCGTGCGCGGCGTGCATGTCTACTAATATGAGGCCTTTGTCATTTTGTGCGAGGATGTAAATGCCGTGGATTTGAGCCACGGCGAAACCGAGCGGGTGTTGCGATGTGTTATGCTCAGTTGTGGTGGCTGTTTGGGCGAATTGCTCAAATGTATTCGGGGTATTCGGGTTTAGGGTATCGGCCAATGTTTCGCTCTCGCTCTGACTGACTGGCGTGTCGAATCGGTTAGGATTGGCGTTTTGTTGTAAAAATTCGAGATAACTATGCGGGTTCTGTGCCAAAGGCAGCGGGGCTTGCCACGCTTGCGGTTTACGTGGTTGATCGAACAAGGACGTGCGTGATGCCGGTTCGTTGCTCTCTGCCTGTGTTTCGCTGCTGAGTGGTTCGGCTTGAGCGATGCGTGCGCTGGCAGTTTGTGCGAGGGATTTTTTTAAGCTGTTGGCGATGAATTGGTGAATCGCGCCGCTGTCACGAAACCGCACTTCAGTTTTTGCGGGATGAACATTGACATCAACGCCTTGTGGTGGCAGGTCAATGAACAGCACATACGAGGGAAAGCGTAAATGATGCAGCACATCTGCGTAAGCGGTGCGAATACCGTGCGAAACGACCTTGTCGCGCACGAAGCGTTGGTTGATGTAGGCGTATTGTGTGTCCGCACGCGAACGGGCAACGTCGGGTGGGCAAATCATGCCGACGATGGACAGATCACCCACAGCGTGATTCACCCAAATCGCGTGCTCAGGCAGGTTTTTACCCAATACATCAGCGATGCGCTGCTGCCAGTCGCTGATGGGGTAATGGGCGACAAGTTTATCGTTGTGCATCACCGAAAAGCCGCAATGTGGGTTTGCCAATGCGGCGCGGGTGATGTATTCAAGACAGTGAGAAAACTCAGTGGCGTCGGTTTTAAGGAATTTTCGCCGCGCGGGTGTGTTGTGGTACAGATGCGCGACTTCGATGCGCGTACCGACGTCGCCTGCGGCGGGGGCGTTTTGCCAATCACCATGGTGGTTGTGCGTGCTGGTTGCATGTGCATCTGCATCGGTGCGGCTGGTCAGACGCATTTGTGCCACAGAGGCAATCGAGGCGAGCGCTTCACCGCGAAACCCCATGGATTCAACGTGCTCGAGTTCGTCCAACGAGCGAATTTTGCTCGTCGCATGGCGTGTGACCGCCAGTGACAGCTCATCTGCTTTGATGCCGCTGCCGTTGTCGTGTATGTCTATCAGTGCCTTGCCACCTTCGATGAGTTTGATGCGAATATCGGTTGCACCCGCATCCAATGCGTTTTCTAATAATTCTTTGATGACTGACGCAGGCCGTTCCACCACTTCACCCGCCGCGATTTGGCTAATGAGGTGGTCTGGGAGTTGTGTGATGGCGCGGTGGGGGGCGAGGCGGATTTTCATGGCGTGCTTTGATTAATTAATCTGTGATTTTACCCGTAGTTTTCCAGATGTGTTGGGATGATACGGATTTGCTCTGTTGATTTAATTTATTCTGCTTTGACGAGGGCATATTTCGATGTTGTTTTTTAATTTTCTGAAGTCTTGATTGGTGACTGGTGTGGGTTTTTCTTGAGTTATTTCTGTTGCGCTGCCGCAATTACTCAGATTCTCCATGCTTGTACGTCATATTGCTGCCTTGAGACATGAGCCTTATGATGGTATTTATGTGTTGGTTGCGTTCGATTTCGTTCTGCCAAAACGATGTGTTATGATGGCGCACTTTTTAACCTGTCGGTAACCTAAGGAGTCCTTGTGGACGCAGTGATTCAGTTTTTTTCTATGATTATGCATCCTGAGCAGTTGGATGTTTTGATTTCTCAGTATGGTGTGTACATTTACCTGATTCTCTTTTTGATTGTGTTTGGCGAAACAGGGTTTGTGGTGTTGCCGTTTTTACCTGGTGATTCTTTGTTGTTCATTGCTGGTGCTTTTGCAGCATCGGGAGCTATGAATGTTTGGATACTGATGGCGTTGCTCATTAGTGCGGCAGTGCTGGGCAATACTCTAAATTACTGGATTGGCAGTGTGGTTGGACACAGGATTTATGATGTTGACAGTCGCTGGATTAGCCGAGAAGCTTTGATGAAGACCCATTCGTTTTATGAAAAACATGGCGGTAAGACGATTGTACTTGCTCGATTCGTACCTCTCGTGCGCACATTTGCACCATTTGTTGCAGGGGTTTCTGAGATGAGTTGGTCTCGATTCCAACAGTACAATATATTGGGCGCAGTGTTGTGGGTAGTGGCATTTGTTGGCGGCGGTTATCTGTTTGGTAATGTGCCTGGCGTAAAAGAGCATTTGGGTTTGATCGCCTTGGTGGGACTGTCTGCGGCGATTGTGCCTGTCGTAGGCGGTGTTTTGTGGAGTTTTGTGAAAAAGACAAAAGCCAAGAAAGCCACCCTGTAATATCACTTAGCCAGAATGCTGCATCGCCGCATTTTAAAAACTATTCTGCACCGAAATAAAACGCGCTCTCTCATTGGAGCGCGTTTTTGCTTTTATGAGGTACAGCTTGGGCAAAATAGTGCACAAAATATGCAATTGTTGCTTGCTTTTTAACCCTGCCTTGCATAATAATCGTGGCCATGGGTTGTGCACTGTACTGGTGAAATGCTCGTGACGGTTCAATCAGAATTGTTCGAGACATCAGTTAAAGTGTAGAACGCTGACAGAGCAGTTCTTTAAATAAGTGGTTTTGCTTATAAAGTAATGCCACACGGGTTGGGTGACCGCCTTCACACTTAAGTTTGACACTTGGAGAAAAACGATGCAAAAAATGTGGAAATTATTGCCTTTGGCTGCTGTTGTTGCATTGGCAGCTTGTAACAAACCTGCAGATGCTCCTAAAGCTGATGCGAAACCTGCTGACGGCGCTGCTGGCGGTGAAATCGTTGTAAAAATCGGTAGTGGTGCACCAAAATCTGGTGGTATTGCTCACTTGGGTCAAGACAACGAAATGGGCGCGCAATTGGCCGTGAACGAAATCAACGCCAAAGGCGATTTGATGATTGGCGGCAAAAAAGTCAAACTCGAATTGATGGGTGAGGATGACGCTGGCGATCCAAAACAAGGCGCGACTGTTGCTCAAAAAATGGTTGACGCAAAGGTCGTGGCTGTTGTTGGTCACTTGAACTCTGGCGTTTCTATGCCTGCTAACGCGATCTACGGCGCGGCTGGTATTGTTCAGGTTTCTCCTTCATCAACCAACCCTGATTACACGCTCAAAGGCGTGAAAACTCCAGGTGGTTCTGTGAGCTCATACCGTGTGGTTGCTAATGATATTCAACAAGGTTCTGCTATCGGTAAATACGTGATGGAAAAAGGCGGCAAAAACATTGCTATCTTGGACGACGCGACTCAATACGGTAAAGGCTTGGCTGACTACGTTGAGAAAACATTGAAAGATGGTGGTTCTAAGGTGACCAGCCGTGAAGCTTTGACTGACAAAACAACTGACTTTAAAGGCGTTTTGGCTAAGTTGAAAGCTGAAAATCCTGACTACATTTTCTGGGGTGGCATGGATGACACGGGCGCTGCTTTGAGCAAACAAATGAAAGAGTTGGGCTTGAAAGCCAAGTTGGTTTCAGGTGACGGCGCTTGTACTGCTAAGTTCATTGAATTGGCTGGTGATTCAGCTGAAGGTGTGATCTGCACACAAGCAGGTGCTCCTGTGTCAAAAATGGCTAAAGGCGCTGAATTCCAAGCCAACTACGAAAAAACCTTCCCAGGCAAGAAAGTGGAAATCTACTCTCCATTTGCTTACGATGCGGTATACGCGATTGTTGCAGCGATGAAAGCAGCTGACTCTGTAGAGCCAGAAAAAATCGCTAAAGCTATGGCTGGCGTGTCTTTTGATGGTTTGATTGGTAAAGTAGCATTTGATGAGAAAGGCGATATCAAAGGCGGAGTTATTACTGTACAAGAAATCAAAAACAAAAAATTAGAAGTGGTTGCAACCGTCATGTAATTATGGCGACAAAAAGCCCTGACCAAAACGGTTAGGGCTTTTTTATGCACAAAGAGACAAAAAATTAGTTGGTTTGATAAAGAATAATGACTTTTCAACCTAAAAAAATAATCCAGTATAAGCATATCAATATGTTTTGATGGACATGATGAAGGAGCGCTGAGATGGAGTTAGAAAAATTCTTCCAGCTTTTGATTGGTGGCGTGGTGGTAGGCAGTATTTATGCCATGATTGCCTTAGGTTATACAATGGTTTACGGTATTCTGGGTATCATTAACTTCGCTCATGCTGAAGTGATGATGATCGGTGCCATGGTGGCGATGACTGTGTCATCGATACTCATTGCAGCAGGCTTGCCTCTTTTGGTGGTTTTGCTGTTGGCGGCTTTGGTCGCGATGATGGCTTGTATGATTTTGAGTTACTGTATGGAGCGGTTCGCTTATCGTCCCTTGCGTAATGCGCCAAAATTAACACCACTGATTACGGCAATTGGTTTGTCGTTTTTGATACAAGCAGTAGCACAACTGATTTGGGGTAAGTCGCCACGCCCATTCCCCGAGCTTTTGCCATCAACACGCGTTATCTTGTTTGGTGATGTGGGTATCACAGTTCGTGAGATTGTCATTGTTGGTTTATCGATTGTGATGATGATGGGGCTGTTGACATTGGTTGAGCGAACCAAACTCGGTCGAGCGATGCGCGCCACGTCCGAAAATGTCGGTGTGACAGGTTTAATGGGTGTGAATCCCAATCGTGTGATCTCTGCAACGTTCATGATCGGTGCTGCCTTGGCTGCTGTTGCTGGCATTATGTATGCCATGAACTCTGGCGGTAAAGCGCATTTTTATATGGGCTTTATGCCAGGTATGAAGGCCTTTGTTGCGGCAGTGCTTGGTGGAATTGGCAATATTCCTGGTGCTGTGGTTGGTGGGATTGTGCTCGGCTTGGCTGAGGCATTTGGCGCTGGTTATATCAGCTCGGAGTATCAAGACGTATTTGCCTTTGTGGTACTGGTTGTGGTTTTGATTTTCCGTCCATCAGGTTTATTGGGTCAGCGCACTGCTGATCGCGCATAAGGAGGGCACTATGAGTTTCTTACAAAAATTAAGCCCTAAGGATTCAATGTTGGGCATTCTCATCTGCGCAGTGCTGTTGATGTTGATGCCCTTCGCTGTCCAATTTTTGGGTAATACAGCTTGGGTTCGGATTATCGATTACACATTGCTATACATCATGTTGGCTCTGGGTTTGAACTTAGTGGTCGGTTTTGCAGGTCTTTTGGACTTGGGTTATATCGCCTTCTATGCTGTGGGCGCTTACATGGTGGCTTTGTTGGCTTCGCCTCACTTGTCTGATAACTTTGCCTCTATCAAAGCGGCGTTCCCTGATGGTTGGCACGTTCCTTTGTGGGTCACCATACCCTTAGGTGCAGCGTTGGCTGCTGTTGCGGGTTTGATTCTGGGTGCGCCTATTTTGAAATTGCGTGGTGATTATCTGGCGCTGGTGACATTGGGCTTTGGTGAAATCATCCGTATTTTCATGAATAACTTGGGTAAAGATGGCTTTAACTTAACCAACGGCCCACGTGGTATCGCACGTATTGACCCTGTCAGTATTTTTGGTCATCAACTGAGCAAGCCTTTGGATTTGGGTTTTGTGACCTTGTCTAAAGAGTTCCAGTATTACTACTTATTCTTGGCTTTGGTCGTGTTGAGCGTGTTTGTTTGCTATCGTTTGCAAAACTCTCGTTTGGGTCGCGCATGGATGGCTTTGCGCGAGGATGATATTGCGGCCAAGGCGATGGGTATTAATGTACGCAACATCAAATTGCTCGCCTTTGCATTGGGCGCGACATTTGGTGGTGTGGCTGGTGGTATGTTTGCATCGTTCCAAGGCTTTATTTCTCCGGAGTCATTCACATACATGGAATCCATTATTATTTTAGCGATGGTGGTTCTAGGTGGGATGGGGCACATTCCAGGTGTGATCTTGGGCGCGGTATTGATGTCGCTGTTCCCTGAGTTTTTGCGTTATGTCGTTGATCCAGTTCAAAAAGCAGTGTTTGGTAGCGTGGTCATTGACACAGCTATTTTGCGTCAATTGATTTTGGGTTCGGCGATGGTGTTGATTATGTTGTACCGTCCTAAGGGCTTGTGGCCAACTCCGACGCGTGAAGACAAAAAAGTGGTCGAAGCTGACCCGAGCGCGACGGCATAAGGAGAGATGAAATGACTCAAGAAAATATCATGCTCTCGATTAAGGGCGTTAACAAAAGTTTTGGTGGTTTAAAAGCCTTACAAAATGTTAGTCTCGAAGTCAAAAAAGACACCATTTATGGCCTTATTGGTCCGAATGGTGCTGGTAAAACCACGTTTTTTAATGTCATCACGGGTTTGTACGAGCCAGATTCTGGTGAGTTTGTGCTCAATGGTGCACACTACGAGCCAACTGCGGTTCACGAAGTTGCCAAATCAGGTATTGCGCGGACGTTTCAAAACATTCGTTTGTTTGGCAACATGACCGCCCTTGAAAACGTCATGGTTGGTCGTCACGTGCGTACCAAGGGTGGTGTACTGGGTTCGATTTTTGGTAGTAAAGCGGTGAAGAAAGAAGAAGCGGATATCAAAGCACGTGCTATGGAGTTGCTCAACTATGTGGGTATTGGGCAATACCATGACTACGTGGCGCGTAATTTGGCTTATGGTTTGCAGCGTCGTCTCGAAATTGCTCGGGCATTGGCTACCGATCCAAAGCTGCTCGCGTTGGATGAGCCCGCGGCAGGGATGAACTCAACCGAAAAGCTTGATTTGACCAAGTTGCTGCGTAAAATTTCTGACGACGGTACGACCATTCTTATCATCGAACACGATGTGAAACTGATTATGGAGTTGTGTGATGAAATGACCGTGTTGAACTATGGCGAAATCTTGGTTCAAGGCAAGCCTGATCATGTACGACATGACGAAGGCTTTATCAGTGCATATCTTGGAGGACATTAATATGACACAACCAATGCTCAGTATCAAAGGCCTGAAAGTTGCCTACGGCGGGATTCAAGCAGTTCGAAACGTGGATATGGATGTTTATGAGGGCGAGTTGGTGACCTTGATTGGTTCAAATGGTGCGGGTAAAACCACCACGCTCAAAGCCACCACAGGTATGGTCCCGATGAAAGGTGGCGAAATTAGCTACCGTGGCAAATCCATCAAGGGTGTGCCAAGCTGGGAGCTGCTCGCGCAAGGTTTGGTGATGGTTCCTGAAGGTCGTGGTGTTTTTGCACGGATGACGATTACCGAAAACTTGCAGATGGGTGCTTATTTGCGCAATGACAAAGAGGGTATTGAGGCGGACATCGAAAAAATGTTTGGTATCTTTCCCCGTTTGAAAGAGCGTGCCACTCAGCTGGCGGGCACAATGTCTGGTGGTGAACAGCAAATGCTGGCTATGGCTCGTGCTTTGATGAGTAAGCCTAAATTGCTCATCATGGATGAGCCGACAATGGGGTTGTCACCTGCGATGACGAAAACGATTTTTGAAGTCATCAGAACGGTATCGAGCGAAGGCATGACGCTTTTATTGGTCGAACAAAATGCAAAACTGGCACTGCAAGCAGCAGACCGTGGTTATGTTATGAGTTCGGGTGAAACCATTATGAATGGCAAAGCCTCTGATATGTTGGATGATGAGGAAGTGCAAAAAGCGTATTTGGGTGAATAATTCATCTTTTTGTGAATAAGAAACCCGCTCAATCGAGCGGGTTTCTTGTTGCCTGACTGTGCTAAACTTTGGGTTAAACTATGAGGCACCTCTGTCAGCTTTGCTGATTAGGGCTTGATAAATCAAGCCTCTACAGTTTTTCGATGTGCCGATAAGCAATGGATAACAACGGATTTTTTTGAAATGACTATAATTTGACACGGGTTTGTGTCAACACATGCTTCTTCGATAACACATTCCTACCATGGCTTGAACAACCAAAACCACTGATGATTAATTTAATTCCCGAAACATTCGACGAACAACTGTGGTCACGCATGGTTGAACAGTTGGTTGCTGAAAAAGCCAGCATTTTGATTGTACCTGATACTTCCATGTACCTGCCTCACCAAGCAGCATGGCAGCAGTATGCGCGGCGTTTACAGACTGTGGTCATGCCACCTCGGTTGCTGACCTTATTGGACTGGACAAAGCGATTTGGTTCGCCTGACTGGGATGCGCAGCAATTGAGTCGTGTGTTGACTTGGGCACAGCAGTTACAAAGCACGCCGCAGCTGGCGCAGTGGCTTGGCGCGAATCAAAAAAATCATCAAGATGTGGCATCGGTTTTGTCTGCGGCGCAAAGGTTGGTTGCCTTGAGTGATGAATTAACATTGCATTTATTGCCTCAGTTTGGTGTGGATGCAATTGTTGAGGGCAGTGCCTTCTTGAGCGAGGTCGTGAGTCAGACATATCAAAATCACGCGGGCAGTTGGGCATCTGACGAGCTGAATGTTTTGCTCGAATGCTGGCGATTAGACGTGGTGATGATACCGCCCGTCATGCAGTTTTTGAATGTTCTATCTGAAATGGCTGTGGATGAGCGCGCACCTCAGTCTTTGTACGTTCTGCGAAATCGTCCGTGGTTTGCTTATGAGCAATGGTTTTATGAATATTATGCGCAGCATCATGATGTGCATGTGTTTGATGTGACAACCATCCGCTCGCGTGCGGTCAGCGATGGTGTGGCTGAGTGTGCACAGCGTGCTTGGGACGATGCACAAGAGCGAATATTGGCGAAACCCAATGAAACAGGACAAAAACAGCAGGTTGAGCATGGCGTGCTTTGGTCCGCACCGCATCCAGAGGATGAGGCTTGGGCGGTTGTTCAGCAGGTTTTGCGTTGGCGGGAGGGGGGGCTACGCCGAATCGCCATTGTGGCTCTGGATCGAGCAGTGAGTCGGCGGGTGTGGTCACAGTTGCTGCATTGTGGTGTGGCTGTTCGTGATGACACGGGGTGGCTGCTGTCTACGTCTCGTTTGGCCACCAGTTGGCACGATGGTTTGGCAGTGTGGATGCAAGATGCGTCTGCTGATGAGTTGTTGTCTTGGTTGGCTCATCCAGCGGTGTATGCGCATGAACCACAGATAAAATCGTTGTTGTGGCGATATTTGAAAGACGTGGCTTTACGACAAGATGTTGTGCTAAAAGGTTGGCACAATTGGCAACAAGCAGTGCGCCGTTGTCCGCCAAGCAAGCTTTTGAGAGATGAGGCTGATACGAAGGAGTGTGACTTACAAGCATTGGCAATGGAATTTTTGGCAAAGGCGTTGGTTGCCAAAAAACAACTGTCGCGCAGCCGCCCACTTAGCGCATGGGCAGATGTATTGATTGAATGGGCAAAAGATTTTGGGCTGTGGCAAGGTTGGCAAACTGAGGCGGCTGGTGATGCAGGGGCTGTTTGGTTACAAATGTTGCAGTTGTGGCGTGTCGATGAGACGTCTGTCCTGCTCGATTTGGCTGCTGTGATGCGAGTGATGAATGCCGAGGTTGAACGAGCCACGTTTCGTGCGCACGATGCATCTGATGAGGTACTGCTTTTGCCTTTGGGCAGCACGCGGATGCGCGAGTTTGATGCGGTTTGGATTTTGGGGGCGGATGAAACGCACTTACCCGCACCGTCTGAGTCAGCCAGCTTGCTCAACACCGCTGTGCGCACAAAGCTTGGCCTACCGAATGTCGTGGCCAATCAAGAGCAGGTGCGACGGGACTTTATGGATTTACTGGTCAGCACGCCGCGTGTGCATGGTAGTTTTTGCGAAACCACCAATGGACAACCGAACGCACCGAGCAGTTGGTGGCGTCAGTGGCTGCGTGCCAGTGGGCAAAGTGTGCAAAGCCTCCAGCTCGATTGGCGTGAGTGTGCCACACAAACGGCAGCAGCCTCTGCTGCGGATATTCGTTATTGTTTGCCTGATACGGTGTCTGCGAGTGATCTGAACCAGCTCTCTGCGTGCCCCTACCAATATTACGTCCAACGTGGCTTGGGTATTCGTGAGCGAGCCTTACCGACTGAGGATGTTTCGCCTGCGATGATTGGTAACCTCTGGCATGCGGTGTTGGCTGGTTTCCATGAGCGGCGTGGTGAGGTCGATGATGGGCAGATTTTGGTAGAGGTCATTGATGAGCAGTTGAGCCCTCTGTGTGCCGAGAATCCAAGGTACTGGGTGGTTCGAGAGAATTTCCTTTCGTGGATTCATGCCTATGTGGCTTGGTGGCACAATCGTGAGCAGCAAGGCTGGCGCGTATCTGCTAGCGAGTTGGCCATTTCGGTGGAGCATGATGCTTTTGATGAGACGCTCGGACAAACAGGCCTATCTCTCAAATGGAAAGGCAAACTCGATCAGCTGGACACGCGTGAGCAGTTTGATGATTTGACAGGCACTTGTGCGCTTCAAGCGGCTGTGATTGACTATAAAACCAACGACGCGGTTGCCGTGCGAGAAAAGTTTCTCAAGCCGATTAAACGCGGTGACGACATTCAACTGGCGTTTTATATTCATTTATTACACGGTCATAGTCAAAACACGGTCGTTCAGGCTGGCTACGTGGGGGTGAGTAAGCTTGCTGTGAATGAGAGCCAAAAACCACACGAAGGCAGCAATACCTACCCACAAGCATGGCTCAATCAAGATGAGGCGGGAGATGGTGCAGCGCTTGAACAAGCGGCAGCGCAACTTCATCAGCAAGTGGGTGAAACATTCACTCGAATGTTGAAAGGCGAGCCGCTGGTCGCAATGGGCGAACTACGGGCGTGCGCGTATTGTGCGGTTCGTGGGGTGTGTCGTAAAGGTTATACCAAATCCGCTGTTAGCTAAAAGTGCCAGTGCTTTTATTGTTACCGCTCACTTGTCCATGCCATCAGCATCAGCACCAACCAGAGCGCAATTGATCGTCCAATCTGTCCGTGTGTAGCTTGATAATTATAGTAAAACACTTTGTCCTTAGTGAGTCCACGAGCACGCAGGCTCATCGCACCACGCTGTGCATGACGCAACGAAAAAATCAATAGCGGTATCCATTGTGAGAATTTTTGTAAGCCCTTGATGCCGCGTAGTTTTGCGTTGAGCATGATGCGGCGGCTCTCAGCACGCAGTAGTGTGATGGCGCCGATGCCGACCAACATGGCATAAGCGATTTGGGTGGATAGCCATCGGCGTTGCAGGGCATAGGTAATCACGTCTCGCACATTAATCATTTTGGCTGATAGCAGGGCCACCCAAGTGAGTGACCAGATTTTGAGTGCGGTTTGATTGGCCTTGAGTTGTGCTTGCTCGGCTGTGATGTCTTCTGTATGAAAAAAGACATTCAACAGCCAAATTGAGATGGACAGCGCAAAGGCCACTGCCAAACTCTTGAGGGCAAAGCGCCATGTGATGCCCTGAAAAAAACCGACCGCGCAAAATGCACATGCCCACAGGGCAATGGTGTGCCAGCGAAATGGTAAAGCAACCGCAATGAAAAAAGCGAACAGCATCAACCACAGGTGAGCGTCATGAAAAAAACGCTCACGGATAGGGGCATTGATTTGGTCGGTGTGGTTTGTGCTCTTCATGCGTTGACCACCGTGGTGGTGAGCTTGCCATTGCTGATTTCCCAGATGTGGGTGGCGATGGCTTGTTGAACGGCCTTGTCGTGTGTGATGGCGATGAGCGCGTGTCCCGCTTGCTTGAGTTGATTGATTAAGCGGACGATGCGGGTGGTATTAATGGCATCTTGACCGAATGTTGGTTCGTCGAGCAAAACGAGCGGGCGTTTTTGTACGCAGGGGTAGAGCAGGGTGAGGCGGCGTTTCTGGCCTTCGGATAGCTGATGGGGCGAGCTGTCTGCACGACCTTCTAAACCGATTTGCGAGAGTGTTTGCTCAATGTCCGTAATGCCCTGCTGCTGTAATTCCTCGCCAATGGTGTCAAAGAAAAAGTGACTGTCAGGATGTTGAAACACGTACGACATGTGTGGTGTGGCTTTTGACGTTACACCATTTAACTCGAATGTGAATTTTCCCGAAAGCTGTTTTTGTGTGCCTGCGAGCGTGTTGAATAATGTGGACTTTCCTGCGCCATTTTCACCGACCAATATGGCACAATCGCCTGACTCGAGTGTGAAGTCTGCTGTGAATAGAGGAGCATTTTTGTATCCGATGGTTAAGGCTTGCGCTGAGAGTTTGGCGTATTTCGTAGTGTTTGGTACGAATGAATGTTTGCTCGGTGTGGCCTGCTCACGATTGACATCTCTCGTCTGGATGTTGAGCCAGTCCGCGACTGATATTTCAGAAATCACCCCATCATCTGTCACATGCCAGCACACATCTGCGTACTGGCTCACGTGAGGATGATGGTCAATCAGGAGCATGCCAACATGCCCCTTTAACTCAGCCAGCGCGGTATAAAAATCATCGCGCATGGCAGGATTAAGAAACGCTGTCGGCTCATCAAATACAATCCAGTTTGGTTCAAATGCCAGCATAGAGGCGAGCAGCAGTCGCTGTGCCAAACCGTGGCTTAATTGTGTCGTTGGTTTAAGTGTTTGATGTGCCAAGCCAAATCGACTCAGCCAATTCTGCGCGGTTGTCATGCGCGTCATCGGCCAATGTGCATTTTCCATTGAGAAAAAAAACTCCTCACCGACACGCTCGTGAACGATTTGCGACAAAGGGTTTTGGGCGAGGTATGCGGCATGTTTCAACACATCAGGTGTATGACCATCGAGCTGACCTGAGATAAACTCAGGGTAAAAGCCCTTGAGTAGATGCAAAAACGTGCTTTTGCCGCTGCCACTGTTGCCCACCAGCCAAATCACTTGTTTGGATTGTACGGGCAATGGCTTAGCCAAAGACAAACCCGCATCACTGCGGGTGTATCGAAAAGAAAAGGGGAGAACTTGAGACATTAGGCTCGGTGTTTGGCAATCAGGAAGTTATTAAGTAAGCCTGTTTTGAGTAAACGAAGCGACAGATATCGGCTCAAAACAGCCGCTAGCACCACCGCTGAAATGATAAAAGCCGTTACTTGAATCAGATTAAAGCATGGCGCGAGTTGCGCATAGTCGCTGGTGAAGAAGTCGTAGGTATAGCTAAAAAATGCCGAAACACTGGCTGCCAACGCCAACACACCCATAGACCAATTCCGATAAGCAAACAAGGCGAACACCAGCTCCGCGCCCAGCCCCTGAATCACACCATAAATCACAGCGGATAAACCCCACTGTGTGATGATACCTTCTACAAATGCTGCCACAATCGAGGCGAACAACGCTATTCCTGGTTTGCGAATCAGGTCACCGAGAAACACAGAGGCCAAAATCCACAGGCCTGACGTTAAATACTTAAGTCCGAAGGGTTTGAGCGCAGGTTTAACCAGCTCATAGACCAATGTCCAAGCCCAATAGGCCACACCCAAAGCAGCAGCGATGACTGCACATGTGACCCATTCTTGAAGTGTGATTGAACGAAACAATTGTACGATGGAGCGCGATTCAGTGTAGACAGCGGGTTCGGTTGAGGCGAGATTTGATTGAGGGGAAGAATACGGATTTGTCATGTGATTTCCTTTCCTTCGCAGGCATTACCCTGAGCAGGTTTAGCGGTGTTTCTCAGCCCGACTGTGACAATACAGTGAGCACCCGCAGGTTGGTTTGAGCCTTGATTTTACTGAGTTTCTGGATTTCTGTAAAGCTATATGTTTTTGACTTTGTTGCGGTTGGGATTTTTGAATCGTTCTACAAAAAACTTGACCGTTCTAAAAAATCACTTAATTTGAACAACAAACGCGCAGTTTAGGCTGCGCGTTGTCTGCTTCTTTAGAAAAACTTATTTGGCTGGGATGAAGTCCAGTTGTGGTGTAGTGCTGTTTTTAGTTGGCTCAGGCTTACTCTCGATTTGAGCCTCTGCAGGTTTGGTTGCCTTGTCGTTGGGTGTTAAGTCCAAACTTGGTGAGGCTTTTTGTGGTGTTGTGCCGTTACCTAAATCTAAATTTAATGAACCAGATGTAGGAGCGGGGGCTGTGACACCTGATTCAATGGCTTTCGCTTTGGCTCGAGATTGCTCTGTTGGTACGATGCTTGGCACTGCGATGATGAGCGCGACCATGATGAGCTGGATAATAACGAATGGTATAGCGCCCATGTAAATGTCGCTTGTTTTAACCTCTTTCGGCGCGACTGAGCGTAAGTAGAACAATGCAAAGCCAAACGGCGGGTGCATGAATGAGGTTTGCATATTCACCGCGAGCAAAACGCCTAACCAAACTAAATCAATGCCGAGTTTTTCAGCCACAGGTGCGATTAGTGGAACGAGGATGAATGATAGCTCAAAAAACTCAAGGAAAAAGGCAAGGAAGAAAATCAATAAATTGATCACAATCAAAAAGCCGATTTCACCACCCGGAATCGCGAGTAGCAAATGCTCGACCCATTTATCTCCTTTAACGCCTTGAAAAACCAAGTTAAACACGGTTGAGCCAATCAAAATAAACAATACGAAACTCGTGAGCTTGAGTGTGGAGTCCACGGCTTGTTTGGTCAGGCCGAAATTCAATCGACCTTTCGCCAGTGCTAATAATATCGCGCCCAAAGCACCGAGTGCACCACCTTCAGTTGGTGTAGCGATGCCGAGTAACACCGTGCCGAGCACCAAAAATATTAGAGCGAGCGGTGGAATCAAAACAAAAATCACGCGTTCGGCCATGTCGCTGAGTAAGTTGAATTTGGCCAACTGATTGATTTTTGCCAAAGCATAAACGACGGATATGGAAAATGCAGCGGCCAAAATTTTGGCGCGACCCAAAGAGTCTTCGATTGTGTCCGCACCGTATAAAAAATGTTGTTCAGATACATCGCGAGTCACGGTGACGTAAAACCCATAAGCGACACACAGAGTGAGTAGCATCATAAACAACAACGACTGAACACCTGAGCCAAATTTGGTTGGGTTAAAAATTCGCGCACTTTTGGGCAGGGCAGGCACCCACGATGGCTTGACGATGGAGACGATTAAAATATAAACCATGTACATTCCAGCGAGTAGCAAGCCTGGAAGAATCGCTGCCTCATACATCGCACCGACGGGTTTATTTAATTGGCTGGCCAAAATAATCAGTACCAATGATGGCGGGATGATTTGCGCTAATGTGCCCGATGAGGCAATCACGCCTGTTGCGACGCGTTTGTTATAGCCGTATTGGAGCATGAGTGGCAGTGAAATTAAGCCCATGGCGATGACCGATGCGGCCACGACACCTGTGGTTGCAGCCAAAAGCATGCCGACCAAAATCACCGCGTAAGCCAAGCCACCACGAATAGGACCAAATAATTGACCGATGACTTTGAGTAAATCCTCTGCCATTTTTGACCGCTCCAATATCAGTCCCATGAAGGTGAAAAACGGAATCGCCAATAATGTATCGTTTGTCAAAATGCCATAAATGCGACTTGGCAAAGCGCGCATCAGATTCGGGTCAAGCACGCCCAGAGCGATGCCTGCGACCGCGAATAGCAGACCGTTGGCCGCGAGAGAAAATGTAATGGGAAAGCCTGACAGCAAAAAAACCACTAAGCCGAAAAACATGATTGGCGCGAGATTGTTGGCTAAAAATTCCATGGGTTGTCTCCGTTATGATTTGATTCTGATTAGTCTTTTGTCGCTTCGATGTAGGCTTTGACTTCATCATCTGGGTTGTGCCCACCTTTACGAAACTCATGGTAAGCAACCAATCCTTTGAGATAACCGATGCGTTTAATCAATTCAGAAAAACCTTGAATCAACAACATTAAAAACCCTAATGGAATCAATAGCTTGAATGGCCATAAAACCAAAGGGCTGTTGCCCGAATGCTCATCGCTGAGGATGGACTGTTCGACAGCGCCAATGCTGTACCAAAGAATCAAAATGCAGGTAGGAAACATAAATAGCAAAATACCCACAATATCGCCCCATACCTGAGCACGTTCTGAGTAGCGTGACGCGAGTACATCAATACGAACATGCTCGTCTTTTTTCAGCGTGTAAGCTGCACCGAGTAAAAACATACAGCCAAAAAAGAAAAACAACGACTCAAACATGGTGTTTGAATACGTTTGAAAAAATGTGCTGGATGAAAACACTTTGCGTAGTATGGCGTTAAGCGAGCAAATTAAGACGGCTATTAATACCGTCCACTGAGCTACTTTAGCGATTTTTTCATTGAAACGGTCAATAATGTCAGATAGGCGCAGTAAACCATGCATGGCTTGTCTCCTTTTATTAATTTGTGGATAGAAGTATAGTTGATAGCGGTTGCGGATTGGTGTTTTTTAAACACAATTTACGCTTATTTTATTTGTACTGCGAAAAAACTGCCTCAATTGGCGGATTCATGGTGACTTGATTTTGATAACGTGGTTCGGGTCTACCTTAAATATTGATACCAACACCCATTAAGGCATTGCGCAAAGCCAAGCCCCCAAGCACAAAAAAAATCACCGATGCGATGATGTGAATGGTTTTGGTTGGGAGTTTATCCGCGAAGCGGTGACCGAGGTAAACTGCAGGGACATTGGCCAGCATCATACCCAGAGTCGTACCAAGCACCACGGTGAAAAATTCGTGATAACGCGCGGCCAATGCGACGGTGACAATTTGAGTTTTATCACCCATTTCGGCTAAGAAAAAAGCCACCACTGTGGTTGTGAATACGCCGAGTTGTTTTTTTGGAATCACCACTTCGTTTTCGTCGAGCTTATCGGGAATCAGAATCCAGCCGGCCATCAAAACGAATGAGGCGACGATGACCCAATTCAAAATATTGGGGCTTAAAACGTTTGATAAAAGCGCACCGACAGCACCCGCACCTGCGTGGTTTGCGATGGTGGCAACGAAAATGCCCAAGATAATCGGAATGGGTTTACGGTAACGAGCGGCGAGAATCAGCGAGAGAAGTTGTGTTTTATCACCCATTTCGGCAAGGGCGACGACACTGGTTGAGACAAGGAGTGATTCCATAAATAAATTAACCTCGGCTGGCAAACACGAATGACCACGCGCGCTCCCCAGCCATGCAGAGTGTACGTAGTCAATAGTCTTGCCAAATCTGGTAATCATGAGTGCCATGCTGTGAACACAGAGAACGACAGCAAGTATGTTGACACCCATCTTTTCTAAAGAGAAAAGAGGCTACTCCCCAATGACGGGGCGATTGTAGCACAGGCTGCTTAAAGTTTGCAGCCGTATTTCCCCATCAGTTATAATGCGCAGGTTTTCAAACATACTTTAAAGGACACATCATGGGCTACGAAGCAATCCCTGCAGGCAAAGACATTCCAAACGATTTTAACGTCATCATCGAAATCCCAGCCCAAAGCGACCCAGTGAAATACGAGGTCGATAAAGACACGCAAACGCTGTGGGTGGATCGCTTCATTGGCACAGGTATGCGCTATCCACTGAGCTACGGCTATATTCCACAAACACTCGCTGGTGACGGCGATCCAGTCGATGCGCTCGTTATCGCGCCATTCCCGATTATGGCGGGTGCAGTCGTGCGTTGTCGCGCAGTTGGTATTTTGCAAATGGATGACGAAAAAGGGCAAGATGCTAAACTCATGGTGGTTCCTGTTGATAAAGTTTGTCCGATGACTGCTGATATCAAAACCATTGCCGATGTTCCTCAATACATTAAAGACAATGTTCAGCACTTTTTCGAGCAATATAAATCACTCGAAAAAGGTAAATGGGTCAAGGTTCAAGGCTGGGGCGATGTGGCCGATGCCCATAAAGAGATTTTGGACGGTGTTGCTAACTACAAGTAATGTGGTGTGAGGTCTTATCCGAACAAAAAAACGAGGCTTTTGCCTCGTTTTTTGATTTAAACAAAGACTCGGTCTTTTAGTCTGTCAATTTCTGATGTAAATAACCGTTTAGCGCAAGATGTGTTGTGTCCTTTTGACCGAGTGCATTGAGAAGCACCATTCCTTCTATAAACGTAAAAATAAGCTCAGGGGCGTTTGGATGTTCAGACTGCTCTTCGGCCTTTAGACTGGTTCGTATCCACACCAAAAAAGCATTGGCAATTTGCGAGGCGACATTTTGATAAATACCAAAACGACGAACCGACGCGGCAGTCATTTCAAGCCAAAGATTGGTGTAGGGCAAAATTTCTGGGTTATCAATCAAGTTGGCTAAAAAACCAATCAGTTGCGGCTGACTTAATGGTTCTGGCTGCAGAAGCTGTAGTTTTTTGAGTAGGCGATTGGAAATCTCCGTCAATGTAACAGTCAATAACTCATTTTTATCAACAAAATAGTGCAGTAGCATTCTGTCGCTGATACCAACTGCAACACCCAAAGAGCGAAGAGTGAATTGCTCTAAGCCTTTTTCTAAAAGGTAGTCAGCCATGTTTTCAATTAATTGACGTTTTTTTTGCTCTGTTTTTTCCATTTGCGACTCTTAATGCTTGACAAGAATGTGTAGCGATTGCTACACTATTTGCGGTGTAGCATTCATTACATTTTGTGTGCTGCAAGAGTAGCATGAAAAACACCCCAACAATAGCTTGTTAATCACTTGTTGATTATAAAAGCTGAAAAAGGTGCGGTGATTTATCGAATGAATCACCATTTTCATCGCTAAAAAAATGATATAACTGATGAAAAGGATATGAAAATGAAGCGTGTTGTACTCATCATGGTTTTGGTTGCATTCACTGCGCTCACAGGAGTTGCGGTTTGGCACCATGGATATTGGGGAATTCTGGAGCCTCATTTTAAAAGCTTTGGTGCTGCTCAGGTGTTTGTTGATTTGCTGATTGCTTTGACGCTATTTATGGTTTGGATGTGGCGTGATGCTAAAAAAGCGGGTCGCAATCCTGTACCTTGGCTTGTTCTGACGCTTTTGGCAGGCTCGTTTGGGCCGCTGATTTATTTGTTGGTTTATAAAAGTGGCAAAGAGGCGTCCTGAACTTTGTTCTGCTTAGTAAAATAATGATTCATGATTTCATGGTTTAAGTGCTGTATTTTAGACGGTAAAAGCGAGGCGAAGGCCTCGTTTTTTCGTTTAAACTAACGTTTGAATATTCGATGAGAAATAAAGGCAAACATGTTAAAAATTTCCAACGCTCAAATCGCAGCCCGTATCGGTGATTTCGATTTCAATGTGAATGAAATCATCAAGGCAGCGATGAGTGCACAACAGCAAGGTTCTCATTTACTGGTGACGCCTGAGTTGTCAGTCACAGGCTATTTGCCCGAGGATTTACTGATGCGTCCTGCGTTTCGGATGGCTTCTGAACGTGCTTTGGGTCAGCTTTGTGAGGCACTTGCCCAGTTCCCTGATTTGTATGTATTGGTTGGAATCCCGACGTGGTTTATGGATGGTGTAAAGCTCAAAGTATATAACAGCGTCGTTGTCTTGCAAGGTGGGCGAGAGTTACAACGGACTCACAAACAAAAACTACCCAATCAAGCGGTGTTTGATGAATTGCGTTACTTTACATCAGGGGCTGAGCCAGCATTAACCGAAATTCAGGGCTTGAATATCGGTATTTTGGTGTGTGAGGACGCTTGGCATCCAGAACCAGCGCTACACCTCAAAGAGTTGGGGGCAGAGTTATTGATCGCTGTTAATGCCTCGCCTTTTCATATCGATAAAGTGGCCAAGCGTTTGCGCGTATTTGGAGAAAGAGTCAAACAAACAGGCTTGCCTTTGCTGTGTGTCAATCGTGTGGGTGGGCAAGATGAGTTGATTTTTGACGGTGCCTCATTTGCTTTAAACTCGGATGAAGCTTTGGCGATGCAATTGCCAATGTTTATCTCGACCACGCATGAGGTTGTGTTTGATTTAAGTCGCAAATTATTTCATAAAGAACTCATCGTACCTGTCCCATGTGCTGAGGAGCAGGCTTATCGAACCTTGGTTCAGGGTGTGAAAGATTATGTGACGCAAACGGGCTTCAAAAAAGTCACGCTGGGCTTGTCAGGCGGTGTCGATTCGGCACTGACGCTGGCGGTGGCGGTGGATGCGCTCGGTGCGGAAAATGTCCATGCGGTGATGATGCCAACGCGCTACACGGCGCAGATGTCGCTTGATGATGCGAAGGAGATGGCCAGTCGGGTTGGCGTGCGCTACGATGTGGTGGCGATTGAGGACATGTTCAATCTTTATGTGAACATGCTTGAACCCGTGTTTGACGGCAAGCCAGCTGATGTGACAGAAGAAAACCTGCAGGCGCGTATTCGTGGCGTGATACTGATGGCGGTGTCAAACAAACATGCCGCACTGGTGCTCAATACGGGCAATAAGTCTGAGCTGGCCACTGGTTACTGCACACTTTATGGTGACATGATTGGTGCGTATGCGGTGCTCAAAGATATTTACAAAACCTTGGTTTATCGGATTTGCGAATGGCGCAATGCCACTGATGTGTATGAGTTAGGCGATGTGATTCCCAAAAATATCATCACACGCGCGCCATCGGCTGAGTTGCGTGACAATCAAAAAGACCAAGACAGCTTACCACCGTATGAAGTGTTGGATGATATCCTTGAGCGGTATATTGAGCAGAGACAGCCTGTTGCGACAATCGTTGCTTCAGGACATGATGAGGCGGTTGTGAAAAAAGTGGTGCGATTGGTGCGTATCAATGAATATAAACGCCGTCAGGGTGCTTTAGGGCCGCGCGTCACGACACTGGCCTTTGGTAAAGATTGGCGGATGCCGATTATGAATGTGTTTACTGAATAGTGGCTGTTGGCTGACTTTTTATAATTTTATTTGTTGATCTAATAAAAAAACGCTGGTGAAATTGCTCACCAGCGTTTTTTATGACTCAAACGATTAGAATGAGTGAGAAATGCCGATGTCATATGAGTAATCTTTTTCTGTTCTGAGTACAGAATCGACGATTTCTTTTGACGCACCGCATGTGGCAACATATGTAGCAGAACCTTCGGCTACATTAGCACCAGCAGCTGTTTTTGCTGTGCATGAGTTGGTTAAATTCCCCACTTTACGAGCATTTGCGTAAATAACAGTGCGCTTGCTTAGGCGGTGCTCATATCCGATGCTGTATTGAGAACCATCTAACTCACCAACGCCCGACAGCAATGCTGTACCTGCTGCATTGGTTCGGAAAGTATAATTATTGGTGCGTTTGTATCTGCCATAAGAGAAATAAACTTTATTTTTAGGATCGATTTCATAACCGATGCTCGCAAATAAAGTTTTACTGTCCGCTGTACGCAAGCTGATGTTAGTAGCTGTCGAACTATTTAAGAGAGAATTACCGCCAGTGGTTGGTAAGCTTGTATTGTCAATGTCAACTTTGGCATAACCAATATCCAAGTTGACGGGGCCGTAAGACAAACTTGATGCAACAAGCCATGTCTTTTCGCCTTCCGCAGGTGCGTTGGCGTTGTTTGTGTATACATTGCCTGCCGCATTGTAAATAAATGACGAATAAGTTGTGCCGTTATCAACTTGGTATGCTGCACCAAGTTTGTAACCCCACATGCCTGTTTTACCTTCGTATCGCGCGTATGCGCCGTATGCTGGCTTAGAACCATCTGCACCTTCATTATCAACGGGTAGAGTAACTGGTGCAACCGTAGTTGTGCCAAGTAACACTGCTTCTTGACGCGTTGGCACGATCGATTGCGAACCCTTGGTCGTGATTGCTAAACCAGCGGTCAATCCGCCTTTTTTAATATCGTAGAATAGAGCGTTATTCCAGCGTGCTGCAGCCTCAGGCTGAGTCGAACGTAAACCTGTACCAGCCACCCCGCCTGTAAACTCGCCAATGCCTCGACCGTCAGAAAAGCCACCTCCAACCCACAAGTTTACGATTGGTGTAGTTGAACGACCAAATCGGAATGCACCAAACGGTGTGACTAAGCCGACATAAGCGTGGCGATTAAAGCCGAATTGCTTTTTGTCCGAGCCATAAGTACCTGAACCAGTGTCTGGTTCTAACTCTGCCTCTAATTTAAAAATGGCAGAGTAACCTTTACCTAAATCTTCTTTACCCGTTATCCCCACGTGGCTCGCATAGCGGTATTCTTGTGCTTTCATTGTCAGGCCTGCATCGCTTCTTTTTTCTACGGCTACGTTAATGCGACCATACAAGCTAACGCTGGTTTCTGCTTGTGCTACGCCGAACGCGCTGAGCAAACTTACCGCAATGAGGGTCTTTTTCATGATGTCTCCTGTTTTCAGGTTAAATTAAAAATTTTAAGATTTTGGGCTCATGATGCTGTGTCCTTTAACGACGCTTTGTGGGCAGTTTTGGGCACATGGTAGAGAGTGTCGCATCAGTGAACGATCGTTTTATTTAAACACGACTTATCGCAAAAATAAAGCACTTTATGTAAGAAATGTGTGGTTTTTTACCAATTATAGATGTTTTGTTACGAATTTACCAGTTTGCGTGGTTCAAAAAAAAGCAATGATTTTCAGATGTGCGTTTGTTGGTACAATGACGGCCTATGAAAAATATTGTGATTTTAATCTCTGGCGGCGGCAGTAATATGCGCGCGATTGTTGAGTATGTCGCTCAATTTGGCTGGCAAGAGGCTGGTTTGGCGCGTATTGCTGCTGTGGTGAGCAATGAGCCGAATGCTGCGGGCTTAGCGTTTGCGGCTGAAAAAAATATTCCCACACGCATTTTGAATCACCGCGAGTTTACTTCTCGCGAGAGTTTTGATGCCGCGTTGCAAAACGTGGTGGACGAGTTTTCGCCAGATTTGGTTGTGTTGGCTGGATTTATGCGGATACTGACCTCTAAATTTGTTGTGCATTATGAAGGGCGAATGTTGAACATTCACCCGTCTATTTTGCCCAACTTTAAAGGGCTGCATACCCATCAAGCCGCATTAGAGTCAGGGGTAAAAGTGCATGGTGCCACGGTACATTTCGTGACCTCAGAGTTGGATAATGGGGCTTATGTGATGCAGTCTTGTGTCCCTGTCTTGGCAGATGACACGGTAGAGACATTAGCTGCTCGTGTGCTGCGAACAGAGCATTTAATTTATCCGAAAGTCATTGACTGGTGGGTCAATGGCCAACTAATGTGGCAAAACGGACAAGCGGTGGTTAAAAATGGTGAGCAGCAGGTGCTGATGAACCACGAAATTTAAATGATTGAAATTGAATAAAAAATGACTGAACAGAACAAAGCAAGAAAATCCTACAGCAAAAAGCCCAGTAAGAAAGAGCGCTTGGCCAGTGATTTGGCAAAAAAAGAGCGCATTGAGTCAGGTGGCGTGCTGATTCGTGAGGATGGTGTGGCGGTGAGCGCGGTGGCGCTGGCGGCGCGGCGCGCTGCGTTGGAACAAGCCATGTCAGAAGAACAGTTGCAAGCTGAGCACAGTGATCATGCACATGAGCGTCCCACACGCAATAAACACAAACAGCGCGCTCAAGCGGGCTTGTCGCCCGTGGTGACCAAAATCGAAGCGCCGACAGCGACTGGCCGACGATTGGCGCAGTGCCTGTGGGCGGCTCAAGTCTTATTGCTTGATGTGTTGAAGTTCGATGCGGCCGCTGACAAACAAGTGTCGAAATACTTACGTGAGCACAAAGAACTCGGTGCACGTGACAGACACATTGTGGCCGAGACGATTTATGCTGTGTTGCGCCAAAAGCGCGTATTTTCTAATGTGGCGCAAAGTGGGCAAGGGGCTTTAGAGCGTCGTTTGGTTTTGCTTGGTGCAAAAACCTGCGTGCCTGATGAACAAATGAACGCGGCGATTGAACCTGCTGAGTGGGAGTGGCTGCAGCAAGTCTCGAAAGTTGACACCAGCGCGATGTCGCCTGCGGTGCGCAGTAATTTAACTGACGAGTGGTTTGCTGAGTTGACGGCGGCGTATGGCGAAGAAGGTGCGTTGCAATTGGCGTATGCGCTGAACCAAACCGCGCCATTGGATATTCGTGTGAACACGATGAAAAGCTCACGCGAAGCCGTCAAAATTGCCTTGAACCACAGTGGTATTGAGTCTGTTGATTGTGCGCTTGCGCCTTTGGGCTTGCGTTTGGCGGGTAAACCTGCGTTGCAAAAGCTCGATGTGTTCACCACCGGCTCGGTTGAAGTGCAAGATGAAGGCAGTCAGCTGCTCACGCATTTGCTCGGTGCCAAACGTGGCGAAATGATTGCCGATTTCTGTGCGGGGGCGGGTGGCAAGACGCTGGCCATCGGTGCGATGATGAAAAACACAGGCCGCTTGTATGCATTTGATGTCGCTGCGCATCGCTTGGCCAAACTCAAGCCTCGTTTGGCACGCAGCGGTTTGTCGAATGTACAAACCGTGGCATTGGACTCTGAGAACGACAGCCGTGTCAAACGTCTGTCTGGTAAGCTTGATCGAGTATTGATTGATGCGCCGTGCAGTGGTTTGGGCACGTTGCGCCGCAATCCTGATTTGAAATGGCGTCATGGCATTGACAGCATTGCTCGCTTGTCGGCGTTGCAAGCGTCTATACTAAATAGCGCGGCGCGACTGGTGAAAGTCGGTGGTACAGTGGTTTATGCGACGTGCAGTGTGCTGCCTGCTGAAAATCAAAATGTGGTGGATGCGTTCTTAAAAGCCAATCCGAATTATGAAAAGCAAGATGTGCGCGCGGCTTTGGCGGTGCAGAACATTGACTTGCCAGAGTCCGCGATATCAGATGGGTATTTGCAACTTTTGCCGCATAAACATGAGACGGATGGCTTTTTCGCCGCTTGTCTGAAACGGGTCGGCTGATGTTCGGCAAAGGTTGGTTAGTGGTGGCTGTGTGGTTGTTTTCGACAGGCGTTTTGGGTAAATCGGTGGTACCCTCAAATGTATCGACAGTAAAGCCCAATCCCGCCCCCGTTGTTATCGCTGCGGCCAAGGTTGTCAAGGACGTGCCAGAAATTACGGTCATGTTCAGTCCTGAGGACAATGTTCAAGCTGAAATTGTGCGGGTGCTTGGCCAAGCGACAAAGACGATCCATGTGCAAGCCTATTTATTGACCAATAATGCCTTCACAAATGCCCTGATTGCTGCGCATAAGCGTGGGGTAGCCGTGAAAGTTTTGCTTGATGAAAAGCGCACATTTGAGGCTTCTGCCTTGGATGCTGCTGCACTTCATGCGGTGGGTATTCCTGTGAAGCTCGAAACGGCTTACGACAATGCTCACAATAAGCTCATGTTGGTTGACTCGGGTTTAAGTCGAGCTGTATTGATAACAGGCTCTTATAACTTCACCGTCTCTGCTCAACGAAAAAATGCCGAAAATGTTCTGTTTATTCGCCAAGCACCATTACTCATGGCCAAATATTTCAGTCAGTGGCAAGCGCATGACAAGGCCGCTAAACCCTATGATGCTAAAGCCATACGGCTTGCAAATAGCAAACATTTTTAATCTCTTATTAACCTAAATCATCTGAATGATCGTGTCCGCAGATAACCTCGAACAATCCCTCATCAAACAGCCACCCGTTGTGAACGGCGTATCTGATTTATTGGCTCAAACCTCTGTCTATGACTGGGTCACCACTGTCGCCATTATTTTGCTGGCTTACGGTATCACGTGGTGGGTCAAGCGCTGGTTGCGCCAACGTGATATGCAAAATACCACACCGCGATGGTTTGATGTCAACGCCATGGCGCGAGTGCTGTTCCCTTTGTTGCTTTGGCTTATGGCTCATGGCGCACAAGTGGCAGCGGAAAGTCTGGGGGCGTCAGATGTCTGGCTCAAGTTCATCACACAGCTTTTTGGGGCATTTTTTGCAGTCCGATTGTTTTTGAGTGTGGTGCGAGGTGCGTTGCCTGACGGCAGTGTACGGGACATCATCGAGCGTGTCTGTGTCATCAGCATTTGGGCCGTGGTGTTACTGGAGTACACAGGGCGTTTGGATAGCGTATTGGCACACTTGGATTCGGTGCGTTTCACGCTGGGTAAAAGCACGGTGACGTTGTCTGATGTGATTGCGTTGGTGTTTATTGTGACAGTGGTTTGGTTACTTTTGAAGTGGCTCACGGGCATGGTTGAGGCCATGCTGATTCAAAGACCCAATCAATATTTTGTGCAGTTTGACTTAAGTGCGCGCGTCATCTTCGTGCGTATTGCTCAAGGTGTTTTGGTGGTGGTGGCGGTGTTGTTTTGTTTGATGGCGGTAGGCATTGACGTCGCGGTGCTCTCGGTTTTTGGCGGTGCGCTTGGTGTGGGGATTGGCTTGGGGTTACAAAAAATTGCCAGTAATTACGTTTCTGGCTTTGTCATGTTGTTTGAGCGCAGTGTGCGTATCGGTGATTTGATTACCACCACAGACAATCAGCGTGGTTATGTGACTCAAATCAATGCGCGTTATACCGTCATTCAGGGCATGGATGGCAATGAATTCCTCGTGCCCAATGAGCGGTTAATCACCATGCCCGTGACCAACTGGACGTTGAATGACCACAGAGTGTGGATGAGTGCTACTTTGCATCTCAAACATGGTGTGGACATTGATTTTATTCGTCCCAAACTCATCGAAGCGGTGTCGCAAATTCCTCGTGTGCTGGCAAGCCCTGCACCAGCTGTCCTGTTAGCCAATACCACTAACACAGGCCATGTGCTCGAAATCACGTGGTGGGTGAACGACCCCGAAAACGGCCGAATGAATGTGACTTCAGATATCAATCTGGCGATTTGGCGGGTGTGTCGGGCTTATGACATTCCTTTCTCGATTGATCAGGCCAAGTACGAAGCGGAGCTTGCTAAAGCTCATGATGAGACGGATTAAGCTGTCATATCAATCGTATAAAAAAACCTGCTTATATAGTGACACAAGCAGATTTTTTTAAACCCTAAAGCATCAACCATGACGTCTTTATTGCGCTGTCCAGCCGCCATCAATGGGTAAAATTGCCCCCGTAATGGATGCGGCGGCATCGCTGGCAAGAAACTGCGCATAAGCGGCGATTTGCTCAACTGTGACAAACTGTTTGGTCGGTTGTGCTGCGAGCAGGACGTTGCGTTTGACTTCATCCTCCGTGATGCCACGCGCTTTGGCGGTGTCGGGAATCTGTTTTTCGACCAGTGGCGTGAGCACATAGCCTGGGCAGATGGCGTTGCAGGTGATGCCTTTGTCCGCGACTTCCAATGCGACGGTTTTGGTCAAACCCGCGACGCCGTGCTTCGCAGCAACATAGGCTGATTTGAAAGGACTGGCCACCAGTGCATGTGCTGAGGCCAGATTGATGATGCGCCCCCAGCCTCGTGCTTTCATTGCGGGCAGGGCTGCGGCGATGGTGTGGAAGTTACTTACAAGGTTAATAGCGATGATGGCGTTGAGCTTTTCAATCGGAAACTCGTCAATCGGCGCGACGTGCTGAATCCCTGCGTTGTTCACCAATATATCCACTGTACCGAATTCGGCGATGGCGGTTTTGACCATAGTGGTGATTTGCTCAGGTTGTGTCATGTCTGCCCCGTCATAGCGCACGGTGACGCCGAATTCATTGGCCATTGCGGCGCGTATGGTTTCGATTTCGGCTGAATCTCCGAAACCATTGAGTACGATATTGCAGCCTGACGCGGCGAAACCGCGGGCAATGCCCAGACCAATGCCGCTGGTGGAGCCTGTGATGAGGGCGGTTTTTCCTGAAAGCATGTCAATTCCTTTGAACAGATTGGTTAAGAGGATTTGATTATAGGGTTCTGAGGACAATTTCGCAGGAAATTTTGTGGCTTTTGATGATTTGTCGCTGGCATAGTCTGGCGTGCATCAAGTAAAATAGCAAGTTAGTTTTTTCTTAAATAAACAACGGGGTCAATGATGAGCGATAAAATGAAAGTGGTGTTGGCGTATTCAGGTGGTTTGGACACGTCGGTGATTTTGAAATGGTTGGGCGATAATTACGATTGCGAAGTGGTGACCTTCACAGCAGATTTGGGGCAAGGAGAAGAGCTTGAGCCTGCTCGTGCAAAGGCATTGGCTTTTGGCATTAAGCCTGAAAACATCTTTATTGATGACTTGCGCGAAGAATTCGTGCGCGATTTCGTGTTTCCTATGTTCCGTGCTAACACGGTTTACGAAGGTGAATATCTGCTTGGCACATCCATTGCTCGTCCATTGATTGCCAAACGTCAAATCGAAATTGCGAATCTGACAGGCGCGAATGCTGTGTCCCACGGCGCGACAGGCAAGGGCAATGACCAAGTGCGTTTCGAGCTGGGTTACTACGCTCTACGTCCAGACATCAAAGTGATTGCCCCGTGGCGCGAGTGGGATTTGAACTCACGCGAGAAATTGTTGAAATATGCCGAAAATGCGGGCATTGCGATTGATGCCAAACACCGTGGTGGCGGTGCACCGTACTCGATGGATGCGAATTTATTGCACATCTCCTTTGAAGGCCGTCACCTCGAAGACCCGAAAAACGAAGCCGAAGAAGACATGTGGCGCTGGACCGTTTCACCAGAGAGTGCGCCCGATATGCCTGAGTATCTTGACTTGACGTTTGAAAAGGGTGACATCACCGAAATTAATGGTGTGGCCATGAAACCGCACGAGATTTTGGCGAAACTCAATGAGTTGGGTGGCACACACGGCATTGGCCGCCTTGATTTGGTTGAAAATCGCTTTGTCGGCATGAAGTCGCGCGGTTGCTACGAAACACCAGGTGGTACGATTATCCTCAAAGCACATCGTGGCATTGAGTCAATTACGCTTGATCGCGAGGTCGCGCATCTGAAAGACGACTTGATGCCACGCTACGCGAGCTTGATTTACAACGGCTTTTGGTGGAGCCCTGAGCGAAAAGCCTTGCAAGTGCTCATTGACCACACGCAAGCAGCGGTATCTGGACATGTGCGCGTGAAACTGTATAAAGGTTCTGTGACGGTGGTGGCACGTGATTCGGCCAACACGCTGTTTGATCAAACCATTGCCACATTTGATGATGATGGTGGTGCATATAACCAAGCCGATGCGGCTGGTTTCATTAAGCTCAATGCCTTGCGTATGCGCATCGCAGAAAATGCACGGATTAAGCGTGGTTCGTGATGTAATGTTGCAAATTGTGTTAGGGCGTGTTAACACTACCAATGAATTATTACAATGTGTGCATGAAGCACACACAAACCCAATAATTAAAAGGCTTTCGTAGTATATCCTCTCGCTTTTATAAACTTGGTGTTTTGTTTAGCGGCTTTATTCATTTCGCACTTATCGTTGATTGCTTGAATAGTGTTAACACGCCCTGTGCCACAACACTGTAATGACGTGCGGGCAAAGGTGACTTCTCAATACAATGGCTTTAGCACGCTTGCCTATGTGCTGGATAATGGTTTTCGGTGTGAGCTGGGCACGGGGCTTAAAATAAATGATAAGGCCCAGGTCAATTTGGGTATGAGCACCACATTGGGAAAAGCTGTAGGCCCGTAGCCAATGTTTTGATTTTGGGGTGCAAGCTCGTTTTTAAGTGCGTTTATTGGCATGTTTTGACCTTTTGACTATGACTTTTAATCATCACATGCCGATTAGTAGTGAAGTTAAGCGTTATCTGCATGATTCTGCGAATAAGCCACAACAACAGACCAAATCTACCGCCAATAAAAAACGACTTGAGTTACCAAGTCGTTTTTTATAAGCCAACGTGTCAAATTATTGTGGGGCAGGTAATTCAACCTCGGCTTTTTTGCGATCATTTTTTGAGCCAAATAGGCTGCGTTTAATCTTTTTGAGTTTCATTTGACTGTCTGGGTAATTCTTTTTCAGAACGGCGAGCGTGTCATTACGCTGTTCATCCAAGCCCAGCTTGTCGTAGGAAGCGGCCATAATGATAAGCGCGTCTTCTGTTGATGGTGTGCCGTCATAATTTTTGAGCAAGTCTTGTGAGCGGTTAATTGCAGCGAGATAAGCGCCGCGTTCATAGTAGTACTGTGCCACACCTGCCTCAAGCACCGCCATGTTGTTGACCAACGACACCATGCGTTTGCGGGCATCTGGAGTGTAACGGCTGTTGGGGAATTTCTCAACAAGGGTTTTGAATGCGTTGAATGATTCTATCGCCGCTTTCGGGTCACGGTCATTCAGACCTTCGCCAGTTAAAGTGGCAAGGTAACTGACGTTTTGATTGTAGTTAATCAGGCCTTTGATGTAATAAACGTAGTCAACACGTGGGTGCGAACTATTCAGGGCGATGAATCGGTCCGCTGCGGCGATTGCTTTGACTTTTTCTTCATCTTTCCAATATACATACGGTAATTCGAGCTGAGCTTGTACGGCTTGAGGTGAAAAAGGGTACTGTGTGGTGGTTGCTTCTAATATCTCGGCTGCGCGGGTATAATCTTTGTTGTTTAAGTTGTCGCGCGCTTCTGTGTAGAGGCGGTCGACTGCCCAGCCTGCGAATTCATTTTTGTCTTTTTGATTGCCAAAAGTACCGCAGCCAGCTAGAAAGCTGACACTTACTGTTGCAACGACACCCAAACGTGCGGCTTTTTTAAGGATAGATACAGTCATGACAGAGATACCTTTTGATGAAATTGGTGACGATTATAACGCATGGGATGAGGATGTGGGTGTAAATGCATTAAATCTTGACCCCATAGAGATGACGGTGACTTCAGCTGCGAGCGGTATGCGTCTTGATGCGGCTCTTGCAGTTCTTTTGACTAGTTATTCTCGCTCGCGTTTGCAAAAATGGCTCAAAGACGGTGCGGTGCGCTGCAACGGCGAGGTTGAGGTCAATGCCCGCCGAAAAGTCTACGAGCACGACACATTGCGCGTTGAGCCTCAGCCTTCTGATGAAATGAAGGCTTATACGGCTGAGCCGATGGCGATTGATGTGATGTACGAAGATAGCGATATCATTGTGATTAACAAGCCTGCAGGTTTGGTGGTTCATCCAGGCAGTGGTAACTGGAGTGGTACATTGCTCAATGGCTTGCTGCATGCTTATCCCGAGATTACTCAAGTACCACGCGCAGGCATTGTTCACCGTTTGGATAAAGACACTTCGGGCTTGATGGTAGTGGCAAAAACATTGTTGGCACAAACAGATTTGGTGCGTCAGCTGCAAGCGCGCACAGTCAAGCGTCGTTATATTGCGATTGTCCAAGGTGAGGTGGATGCGGATGGCGTGATTGACATCGGCATTGGTCGCAATCCCCAAGATCGCTTAAAAATGGCGGCTTTGGTTGGCAACAGTGGTAAGCCAGCTCGAACCTTTTATCAAAGCATGGGGTTTTGGCAGTTTCAGCAAAAACCTTATTCCATCGTGGTGTGTCAGCTCGAATCAGGGCGCACACATCAGATTCGCGTGCACATGCAGCACCGCGGCTTTCCGCTGATTGGTGATCCATTGTATGGTGAGAAAAAAGGGGGGCGCAGCACAGTGATTTCTAAAATGGCTGACTTTGAGCGTCAAGCTCTTCATGCTTACCAGCTTGGTTTGATTCATCCACGCACGGGCGATTACATGAGCTGGCAAGTTGGCTTGCCAGAAGACATGGTGAATTTGCTTTCGATGATGGGCGTGGATGTTTTTCCTTTACCTGAGCCAGATATGGTCATGGATGCGGTCAAGGATTTTCAAGGATGAAACACTGGCTCCAGCCAAACTGGCAAGCCCCTGCCAATGTTCATGCGTACATGACCACTCGCACGGGTGGTGTGAGTGTGGGCACGTATGGTGACATCGCAGGGGTGAACGGCTTAAATCCTGCGACCCATGTCGGCGATGACCCGACACATGTCAATGCGAATCGAGCATTGATTCGTGCGCAAGTGCCGAGCGAGCCGCTTTGGCTCAACCAAACCCACAGCACCATCGTTTGGCAACAGACAGCCAATGATGATGACCACACGAAGCCGCCACCAGAGGCGGATGCTGTGGTGCTGACCCAAGCAGGGCAGGTGGGTGTCATTATGACGGCTGATTGTTTACCTGCTCTGTTTTGTAGCGACGATGGTAAAGTGGTCGGCGCGGCACATGCTGGCTGGCGCGGATTGGTTGATGGTGTGATAGAGAACACCCTTATTGCCATGCGCGAGCAAGGGGCTGAAGTTGCTAATATCCACGTTTGGCTGGGTGCGGCGATTGGCCCTGCGGCGTTTGAAGTGGGGCAAGATGTTTTGGAAGAGTTTTTGGCCAAAACGCCACAAGCTGTAGGTGATGTACGCGCATTTTTCAAGCCAAAATCAGCAGGAAAATACTGGGCTGATATTTATGGATTGGCTCGAGCGAGGCTATTGGCGATGGGTGTAACGCGCGTTTTTGGTGGCGAGCTATGCACGGTTTCTGACGAGGCGCGCTTTTATTCTTATCGCAGAGATCGAGTCACGGGACGCATGGCGACACTGATTTGGTTCGACTGATGCCGTCCATTAATTGCTGCTGCCAACTGCCTGTGTTTTATAGTCGTTTGATTAATCATGTAATGCAGCTCTTGCCATCTCCGTTGGCGACTTGCTAAAGTACCGTTTGAATTCGCGACAAAACTGCGATTGGCTCTCATAGCCGACTTTCTGAGCAATCAAACCAATAGACATGTTTTTTTGTACCACAAATGCTCGAGCTTGATGCAACCGAACCTTCTTTAGGTACTGAAGCGGCGTATCGGCCATGTATTTTTTAAATAAGCGATTGAGCTTTGTTTCACTCATGGCTGCATGATGAGCCAAATCTGCCACGCTTATTTTTTCTGCGAATGTTTCGTTGATGTGTTCAACCACTCGGTGGAATTGTTGAAACTGGCTGTTACTCTGAATCCATGACTCAAAAAAACCCTGTCCACTCGAACTCATAAACTCATAAAGAAACCAGCGAAGCTGCGCTTGACCAAACAAAGTGCAAGTCATCGGGTTAGCCATTGCACTCAATAAGCCATGCAGCCTCTCTCGCAACGTTTCGCTCATTCGATAGCAGGCCAGACCTTCATTTTGGTGGGTTTGATCGTCTGTCTGATTGGTTGTCTGGTTGTACGAATGAGGCTCACATGCACGCACATCATGGATTAATTGCGCCACCATTTCTCGATCCAGCTCAATGGTCATGCCGAGTAAGTCTTCATCATTTTGGCATACGGTTGTGCATTGCAGCGGATAATGAGAGGTTAATACCAAAAAATGATGTGCATCGTAGCGAAATTGACGCAAGCCGAGCTCACCTATTTTTGCCCCAGAAAACAAGATCACCATTCGAGGGTTGTAAATGGTTGATTCTTTTGTGTGGTTAAAAGCATGAGGCTGGAAAAATAAGCTCACGCCTTTTAATCCACTCGGTTTAATGCCATGTTGGGTGAGGCTGGGCAACTGCTCATAAAGCGTCCTAGCCAGCTGGGTGGTGTTTTGATGTTTCATGCCTTTATTAGGCAATAATACGCCGTTTTTTGTCAAGATATATTTTGATTGTGAATGTTTTAGGCAAAAAGTAGCTGGTTTTGTGTATGGCATTCTTACGTTGTTGTGTTTATGATGACGCTTTAAACCAAAACAAAAAGGTAAATTCATGAAAAAAATTCTATTTGTACTGACCAGTCATGCAGACTTGGGTGATACAGGGCTAAAAACTGGCTTTTGGTCTGAGGAGTTGGCCGCGCCCTATTACAACTTGCTGGATAAAGGTTGCGACATTACTTTAGCCTCAGTAAAAGGTGGCCAGCCACCGCTGGACCCTAAAAGCAATTTGCCCGAGTTTCAAACAGACGCGACGCGCCGTATGGACGCAGATCAAGATTTATTGGGTAAATTAAAAACCACATTACCCTTGAGCTCTGTTCGTCACCAAGATTTTGATGCGGTTTTTTATCCTGGTGGACATGGGCCTTTGTGGGATTTGGCAAATGATTCGACTTCGGTAAAGTTGATTGCTGATTTTTATGAGTCAAAAAAACCCGTCGCATTCGTCTGCCATGCACCAGCCGCGCTTAAGAGTGTGACGTTATCCAATGGCGAGTTTTTGGTCAAAGGAAAAAATGTCACAGGTTTTACCAACACCGAAGAAGAAGCGGTGGAGTTAACCCATGTTGTCCCATTTTTGGTAGAAGACATGCTCAAAGCCAATGGCGCAAACTTTAGCAAAGTAGCGGACTGGCTGCCTTATGCGGTTACCGATGGCTTGTTGATTACAGGCCAAAACCCAGCATCATCGGACAAAGTGGCAGATGAGCTGTACCACTTACTCTGTGCACGCTCAAGTAAACTGTATGTAACAGCGAAATTTACGGTCAAACCAGAGAAACTCGATGAGTCGCTGACCTTGATGAAAAACCTCACCGAAGCGACAAGCAGCAAAGAAGAGGGCTGCGTGGCGTATTACTATCTGCAAAGTGCCACAAATATGTATGAGTTTAGCTCAGTCGAAATTTGGCAAGACGAAGTGGCAGAGGCAAAGCACTGGCAAACCGCGCATGTTCAAAACGCCTTATCGGTTCTGCCAGCGTTGTTGGCGGTTGAACCAGAAATCATTAAGTGGCGAGAGTTGAACTAAAAATACGGAAGCAGCAGAAAAGGCAATCATCAGTGCAACCTTGAGTTTGAGCTGATGATTTGCTTGATTTAAAGTGCTAATCTAATATTGAATGCTTGGTCTTTGTATTGCCACAATCCCTTGGTTTTTGACTTGGGATTTTTTTCGTTGTCGGCTGGCCTTTGGGCTTTGTGGTATATTTCGTCGTTCATTTATGCAGAAGTATTTTTTTGAAAAGAAAGGCAACAAGATGAGTGAAACACTATTTCAGCCCTTGACTGCGGGCGCATTGACATTACCGAACCGAATTTTAATGGCGCCGCTCACTCGGTGTCGCGCAGATGCCAACCACGTGCCATCGGCACTCATGGCAGAACACTACGCACAACGAGCCAGTGCTGGTTTGATTGTGGCTGAGGCGACGATGGCCATGCCAAGCTGCTCGGCATTTCAAGGGCGTGAACCAGGCATTTACAGTGATGAGCAAGTTGCAGGTTGGAAAAAAGTCACCGATGCCGTCCATGCAGCGGGTGGACGAATCGTTCTACAAATTTGGCACGGCGGTCGTGCTTGTCATCCTTTGCTCAATAACGGTGCGCAACCCGTTGCGCCGAGTGCGATTGCAATTGATGACGTCACGCATACGCCAGAAGGCAAAAAGCCATACACCGTGCCGCGTGAGTTGTCTGATGACGAGATTCCAGCGATTGTGGCAGGGTTCAGAAAAGCCGCCGAAAATGCCAAAGCCGCAGGTTTTGACGGTGTAGAAGTTCACGGTGCGAATGGTTATTTGCTCGATGAATTCCTGCGCGATGGCTCAAACAAACGCACAGGTGCTTACGGTGGCAGCATCGAAAACCGTGCTCGTCTGTTGCTCGAAGTCTTGCAAGTGACGATTGATGTTTGGGGCAGCGACCGAGTTGGTTTGCGCATTTCGCCGCTCAACAGCTACAACAGCATGATTGACAGCGACCCGATTGGTTTGGTGACGTGGTTGGCGAAACGTTTGAACGACTTTAATTTGGCGTATTTGCACCTCATGCGCGGCGACTTCTTCCAGCAACAAACAGGCGACGTGGTCACGCCGATTCGTGAGCACTACAAAGGCCATCTCATCGTGAACATGGGCTACGACGCAAACGAAGCGGGTGAAGCGATTCGCAACGGTTTGGCTGATGCCGTGGCGTTTGGCTCATCGTTTTTAGCCAATCCTGACTTGCCCGCGCGAATCAAGGCAAAAGCACCGTTAAATGCCCCTGATTCAAGCACGTTTTACTCAGAAGGTGCAAAGGGCTATACGGACTATCCAGCGCTCTCAGCGTAACGCTTGATTGAGCCCTGATTCTGGGGCAGACAGCAGCACAAACACCTCGGTTTTGACCGAGGTGTTTTGTTATAATGCACGTTTTTACGCCGCTTTTGCGCCGCACCCGATTCCCCAAAAATTTTAGGATTTTTTATGCAAGTAGCTGACATTCGCGCCCAGTTTTTAAAGTTTTTTGAACAAAAAGGCCACACCATCGTGCGCTCGTCATCACTCGTACCAGGGAATGATCCCACGCTGATGTTCACCAACTCAGGCATGGTGCAGTTCAAAGACGTGTTTCTCGGCACTGACAAACGCCCGTACAACCGCGCCACCTCAGTGCAAGCGTGCTTACGCGCAGGCGGCAAACACAACGACTTAGAAAATGTCGGCTACACCGCGCGTCACCACACTTTTTTTGAAATGCTCGGCAACTGGTCATTTGGCGACTACTTCAAGCGCGAATCATTGCAATGGGCGTGGGAATTATTAACCCAAGTCTACAAACTCCCAGCCGACAAACTCTACGCCACTGTCTACATGGAAGACGACGAAGCCTACGGCATTTGGGAAGAAATTTTCATGAGCGCAGGTTTCACGAAAGAGCGCATTATTTCTGAAAATCGCATCATCCGTATTGGCGACAACAAAGGCGGGCGCTATATGTCTGACAACTTCTGGATGATGGCAGACACAGGCCCATGTGGTCCTTGCTCAGAAATTTTTTACGATCACGGCCCGCACATTGAGGGTGGTTTACCTGGAACGCCAGAAGAAGATGGCGACCGCTACATCGAGATTTGGAATAACGTTTTCATGCAATTCGACATGCAGGCCGACGGCTCGGTGAAACCATTGCCCGCACCATGCGTCGATACAGGCATGGGCTTGGAGCGACTCGCTGCCATTCTCCAGCGCGTGCACAGCAACTACGAAATTGATTTGTTTGCGAACTTGATTCAAGCTGCTTCGCGTGAAACGGGCTGCACCGACCTCAAAAATCCATCACTCAACGTCATCGCCGACCACATCCGCGCCTGCTCATTCCTCATCGTTGATGGCGTGATTCCATCGAATGAAGGACGTGGCTATGTATTGCGCCGCATCATCCGCCGCGCGATTCGTCACGGCTACAAGCTCGGCTGCCGCAAACCATTTTTTTCTAATCTCGTCAGAGACTTGGTGAAAGAAATGGGCGCGGCTTACCCAGACCTCGCAGCCAAAGAAGCGCAAGTCACACAAGCGTTGTTCACTGAAGAAGAGCGATTCTTTGAGACGATCGGTGTTGGGATGTCGTTATTGGATGAAATGATAGATTATCAACAAGCAAAAAACTGGGCAAAGAGCTTTAAACCTAGTTGGTCTATTCAAGGAGCAACTTCTGTTTCTAGTTCGATGACCGAGTGTGAGTTTTTTGTAAACGCCCAAAGCTTAGGTGAAAGTTTGGTTCATGTTGTATTGGTTTGTGATAATCCAAAAGATGAAAACTCAGATGACTTGATTAAAAAATTAATAGTTGATGGAGGTTTTGAATCAATTGAGATTATAACGAGGAATCCAAATGGAATTGAGTTGCCTGGTGCTGTTGCGTTTAGACTTCATGACACATACGGTTTCCCTTTAGACTTGACAATAGACGTTTGCAGAGAGCGCGGGATTACAATTGACGAGGCAGGTTTTAATGCCGCCATGAACGCCCAAAAAGACGCCTCCCGCGCCGCAGGTAAATTCAAAATGGATAAAGCACTCGCCTACGACGGCGCGAAAACCAATTTCCAAGGTTACGAGCACCTGCGCGTGGACGATGCGGCAGTTGTCGCACTCTACGTTGACGGCGTTGCCGTGAATGCCATCGAAGCAGGCCAGAATGCCATCGTTATCCTCGACCAAACACCGTTTTACGCCGAATCAGGCGGTCAAGTGGGTGACGCAGGCGTATTAAGCAACGCACAAGCCACGCTCAACGTCGCGGACACGACCAAAGTCTTGCCCGACGTATTCGGCCATCATGTGAATGTCGCGAGTGGCACGGTCAAAGTCGGCGATACACTCACCGCCCAAGTAGACGGCGCACGCCGCGCCGCCACGGTGCGCAACCATTCCGCCACGCATTTGTTGCACAAAGCCCTGCGCGAAGTGCTCGGCACACACGTACAACAAAAAGGCTCGTTGGTTGACGCGGACAAAACGCGATTCGATTTCGCGCACAACGCACCCGTGAGCGCGGACGACATCGTGCGCATCGAAACCATCGTCAATCAAGAGATTCTCGGCAATGTTGATACCCAAGCACAGCTCATGGGGTTTGACGACGCCAAAGAAACTGGCGCGATGATGCTGTTTGGCGAAAAATACGGCGACGAAGTGCGCGTGCTCACCATCGGCTCATCGGTTGAGCTGTGCGGTGGTACACACGTCCACGCCACGGGCGACATTGGTCTGTTTAAAATCGTCAGCGAGGGCGGCGTCGCCGCAGGCGTGCGCCGCATCGAAGCCATCACAGGGATGAACGCAGTGCGCTACACGCAAAACCTCGCCGCGCAACTCGCGCAAGCCGCCAATACACTAAAAGCCGCACCGTCAGAGCTGATCGAACGCATCCAAGGCACGCAAGAGCACATCAAATCACTCGAAAAAGAACTGTCCGCCGCAAAAACAAAAATCGCCGCAGCCCAAGGCGGTGACCTTGCCGCCCAAGCCGTCGATGTCAACGGCGTGAAAGTGTTAAGCGCCATCATCGACGGCGCCGACATCGATATGCTTCGCAACACCATGGACAGCCTCAAAGACAAACTCGGTTCGGCTGTGATTGTACTCGCCACCACGCAAGGCCGTGACAAAGTCACCGTACTCGCAGGCGTGACCAAAGACTTAACCGCTAAAATCAAAGCGGGCGACGTCGTGAATCACGTCGCCGCACAAGTTGGCGGTAAAGGTGGTGGGCGTCCGGACTTGGCGCAAGCGGGGGGGGCGGATGTAATGGCTTTGCCTGCGGCGATGGATGAGGTTTTGGAATTTGTAGCTGCAAAAATTTAACCACTGGGTGTGTAGCGCGAAAAAGAAAGAACGGGCTTTTGCTCGTTCTTTTTTTGCTATGAATTTAAAAATAATAAGCGTATAATTAAAAAAATTACCACCAATTGGTAAAAATGGAGTTAAAAATGATCATTGATTTTACGCTTTCCAATTATGGCCCATTCAAAGAACCCGTGGTTTTGACATTTGAAGCGAGCAATGACACGCATTTAGCGCCTTCATATGTGCGTGAGTTTACATTTGAAAATGGCAAGTCCATTAAGTTATTGCGTATGGCCTTGCTGTATGGCGCGAATGCGGCTGGTAAAACCACCATACTGGAGGCATTGAGCCTGTTGGATCGCTTGGTGACCAAGCCTGTGCGTGATACAGAAGACGATTTAGATGTGAATTCATTTGCATTTACAAAGAACCCAGAGCCTACCTCGATCATCATTAAGTTTATCCGTTTGGGCGTGGTGTATCGCTATCAACTGGATGTCACGAGCCAAGGCATCTTGTGTGAAACACTCGAATACCAATCGACCCCACCCAACGGTGTAAAGTTTGCGTTAATTTACCAGCGTTGCCGTGGTGATGTACACACCCCTTTTGTAATTAAGCCGGGTCCAGGGTTTAAGTTAAACAAAGCCGAAACCGAAAAATTGCAGACTGAGCTATTACCAAATACGACCATGTTGTCTGTGCTCAATCGAAACATGACGATTCAAAACGATAAAGTACAACAGGCGTATTTATGGTTTAAAGAGCAATTATTGGGCGAAGTGACTCCAAGAACGGATTTGACGCATTGGGTAACAAAGCAATTAGAGGACAAAAGGTTTAATCAGCCTATGTTGCTGAGTATGATGAATCAAGCAGGCATTCCCATTCAAGATTTAAATTTTACTGAGCGAGGTTTAGATGCTTTTGATCAACGGTTTTTGAAAGAAACGTCTGATGAGGGTGCAAAAGAAAAATATCTCAAATTCTTAAAAGACAGACCCAAAGAGGTTCATACTGTTTACCAAGTGGGCGATGACAATTATGAGCTGAACTTAGAAAAGCAAGAGTCTTTGGGTACGCAACGTTACTATGGTTTATCGGGTTTGTTTTCTGCATTGTGTACGAATCACGATCATGATCAAGGAGAACCCAACGATGCGTGTCGAATTTTGCCGATTGATGAAATCGAGCATTCGCTGCACCCAAGCTTATTAGAGCATTTTATAGTGACATTCTTGAATGACTCCAGCAACTCTCAACTCATTGCCACCACACATTATCGTGAGTTCTTGCAAGACAAACTGCTGTTCCGTGATGACGTGATTTGGTTTGTGGATAAAGATGCTCAAACTATGGCCTCAGATTTGTATTGCTTAGAAGATATTAAAACAGACGCTGGTTTGCGTGAGACATCCAGTGTTTATAATTTTTATAAGCATGGCCGCCTTGGTGGTGTGCCTAAATTGGGAGACTGATATGGCGCGCACCAGATCCGCTTCATCAAGATCGGTTGTACAAAGGCTATTTGTTAATGGCGCAACGCAGGTTTTTTATTTTGAAGGTCCGCATGATTGTGATTACTGTTCAAAATTGGTGGAACAGAACGTCATTGCCCCTTTCGAACAAGGAACAAAATTACCCGCAACAAATATAGAGCTACGAATTGGAACCATTAAACGTGATTTGGGCAATGATGCTATTGAGCGCGTTGTTTGGATTGTTGATGGGGGTGATGAACACATCAATCAATCAAAGAAGAAAAAAGGTAAAAATCATTTTTTTGAATTCTACAAAGAGTGGCTGGCAAAGAAAGATAATGAATGGTCTAAGTTGTTGATTTTAATTAACAACCCATGCCTTGAATACTGGTTTTTATTACATCGCACAGACCCGCCCGTTGATGCCAAAGGTCTGCCACGATGTTTTAAAAGTGCGGATGAACTATTGAACTCGGCTGAGTTTAAGGGGCATTGCCCTGAAGGCAAAGGGGCTGGCTTGGTTAAAACCATAGCAAAGGATTCAAATGGTCGGCCGCAAGCGATAAAACGTGCTCGAAATTTGACGCAGCCACTGTCTGAAAATTTAAGCGAGAAAGAGTTGTTTGGCGTTGCGCGAGCAGAAATCTTTCAGCTATTTATTTCTACGTGAATTAAAGTGCAGTATGTCTCAAAAAAGACGATAACGTTTGGTTTTAGACATGCTGCGCAATGCGCTTCGCTTATTGACGCCCTACGGTTCTGTGCATTACGTATTTTCCTTAAGAAACATTGACGATAACCCATGTTCGGCATCCAAAACTACCCCCAATTCATCCTCGCCATCATCGTTTTCCAGCTCATCCCTGGTGCGGGAACGTTGGCGATTGTGAATGTGAGCGCGCGCTCGATTCGGTGTGGGATGGGTGCTGTGGTGGGGACGCTTGTCGGTGATGCGGTGTGTATGGTGGGGGCGATGTTGGGGTTGACGGTGGTGATGCAGTCGCATCCGTCGTTCTTCTAAGAGTGGCAGTTGTGTAGTCCTATATTTTTTAACAAAACGTCATTGAGGTGATCATGGATATGAATATGCAGACTCTGGATATCGGTGGGGTTTCGATTCGTTATGCGGCCAGTCCCCGCGTGGAGGCACCGACGCTGCTGTTGTTGAGTCCTTTTCCACAGAGTATTTTGGCTTATCGTCAGATTTGGCCTGCTTTGGCACAACGGTTTGACCTGTATGCGGTGGATTTGCCTGGGTTTGGTCGTTCTTCTGGCGGTGAGGCGGTGATGGATATTTTCACCCAGGCGACGTGGCTGGCTTCGATCATTGAGCGTTTGGGTTTGACTCGGCCGCATTTGCTCGGGCCTGATGTGGGGATGCCTGTGGCGCTGGCTTATGCGCAGCAGGGTGGGGATGTGGCGAGCTTGCTGGTAGGGGATGGGCCGGCGGTGTATCCTGCGTTTATGGGCAAACCGATTGATCGCATGATGTCTTCGGCATTTTGGCGTTGGGCTTTTTCGCTGAGCCTTAGCAGTTTTATGCAGGCGACTTTTAAGATGAGCTATCGCCAGTACAAGCCATCTGCTGATGAGCTGGCTGAGTATACTGACTGTTATTGTGGGCGGCTGGGTGCTGCTGTGCGCTGGTTTGGTAAGTATCCGCGGGATTTGCCTCGTTTGCAGGCAGGTTTGGCTAAAATAAGTGTTCCAGTCAATATTTTTTGGGGCGGCGAGGATGAAGTGGTACTGCCTCACACAGCTCGTGTGCTGCATGAGCTGCTGCCTCAGAGCGAGGTTCGGATATTTGAGGGCGCAGGGCATTTTGTTTATCAGGATGCGGCAGATGCGTTTGCTCAAATGGTGATTGATTGGGTGGCGCGGCAGGATTCATCTCGTCACGAAGCTTGATTAAGGTTTGTTTTACCAATTGACTTAAATAACATTAACAATGGAGTGTTTTATGAATATGTACCGTGCTCGGCAAGTGAGCTTGATTAACACGGGGGTTGGTTTGTCCATCATTGGCTTGGGTTATGGGATTGATCCTAATTTTTATCCGAGTTTGTACGGTTATGCGTTGACAACGGTCAACGAGGTGCATATTTTTCGGGCGTTGTGCACACTGTATTTGACTTTGGGGGGGTATTGGATTTATACGGCGCTGCGCAAACCGCAGTGGCATGAGGGTGCTTTGATCAGTGTGATGGTGGTGATGTTTGGTTTGTTTTCTGGTCGCTTGTTGAGTGTGTTGTTTGATGGCATGCCTCATTGGCTTTTGTTTTTTTATATGATGTTGGAAATGGCGGTTTTTGCACAAACGTGGTTCATTTGGCGAAAAAGTCGGTTTAGCGAATCATAGGCGAAACCCCACGAGTTTGGTTTGTTGATGCTTTTAGGTTTATGTATCAACTATTTTTCACTAATTGAATCATTGTTATTGAACCATTGAGCCATAAATAGGCTTCGGAGAGTCGAGATGTTACGCATCAATGAACTGCGCGTACCGCTGATACGCGAGTATGAAAAAAATTTACCTGATCATCATCTGCAAGGTGAGCAGCAGGACAAGCTTAATGCTCAATTGCATGAGCAGTTAATGCTGGCGATTGTGGCACGGTTAAAGATTGACGCGAGCGAGCTGGTGTCGTTCACTGTGTTTAAACGCAGCTATGACGCGCGCAAGGTGCGCGAGATTTTGCTCAGTTACAGTGTGGATGTTGTGCTGACGAATGAAGCGGCTGTGCTAAAAAAATTCGCCAACGACCCACACATTAAGCCTGCGCCTGATACGTCGTACCATTTTGTGGCGCAAGTCACTGATTTCCCTGCTGATAAGCTGCGCCCGATTGTGATTGGTTTCGGGCCGTGTGGGTTGTTTGCGGCGTTGTTGTTGGCTCAGATGGGGTTGCGGCCGATTGTGCTGGAGCGTGGGCGAGACGTGCGTCAGCGCACGAAAGACACGTGGGGACTTTGGCGAAAAAAGGTGCTTAATCCTGAGTCCAATGTGCAGTTCGGTGAGGGCGGCGCGGGGACGTTCTCAGATGGTAAGCTGTACAGCCAGATCAAAGACCCTAAGTTTTATGGCCGCAAGGTGCTGCATGAGTTCGTCAAAGCGGGCGCGCCTGAGGAGATTTTATTCATCAATAAACCGCACATTGGTACATTTCGATTGGTGGGGGTGATTGAGCGGATGCGTGCTGAGATTATTCGCCTCGGTGGTGAGGTTCGTTTTGAGTCGCGTGTGACGGATGTGTTGATTGAGAACGGCGCGATGAATGGTGTGCAGTTGGCCAACGGTGAAATCATCTACTCTCGCCATGTGGTGCTCGCACTCGGTCACAGTGCACGTGACACGGTAGAAATGCTCCATGAGCGCGGTGTGTTTATGGAGGCGAAGCCTTTTTCTGTCGGTTTTCGCGTTGAGCACCCTCAGTCAATCATCGACAAAGCGCGATTCGGCGAGTATGCGGGGCATCCTGTGCTGGGTGCTGCGGATTATCGACTGGTGCATCATGCGAATAACGGCCGCAGTGTTTATAGCTTCTGTATGTGCCCCGGCGGTACCGTGGTGGCCGCTACCAGTGAGCCAAATCGTGTGGTGACCAACGGCATGAGTCAGTACTCACGCAATGAACGCAATGCGAACTCGGGCATTGTCGTCGGGATTGAGCCCAAAGACTATGGCGATGATTCACCTCTGGCGGGCATCGCTTTTCAGCGGTTTTGGGAAAGCCGTGCCTTTGAACTCGGTGGTGGCGACTACAGTGCGCCTGCGCAGCTCCTCGGCGATTTTGTCGCAGACAAAGCCTCAACGGGTGCGGGTGATGTCATGCCCTCGTATAAACCTGGGGTAAAGTGGGGCAGCTTGAATCCGAGCTTACCTGAGTACGCCATCCACGCCGTGCGTGAAGCACTTCCTGCTTTTGATAAACAAATTCGTGGTTATAACCTCTATGACGCTGTCATCACGGGTGTTGAAACGCGCACATCATCCCCCGTGCGCATCACGCGTGACCGTGAGACCTATCAAAGCTTGAACGTGAAAGGCTTGTATCCTGCGGGTGAGGGCGCTGGCTATGCGGGTGGGATTTTGTCCGCTGGGGTGGATGGTATTTATGTGGCTGAGGCGATTGCGCGGGATTTGTTGGCTTGAAATTCAGTGGAGTTGTAACTTTTCGAGCTGTCCAAATTGTTTTAGTCGCAGTGCTGTAGCGGCGTTTTTGTGTCGCTATTCGCTGGTCATCGTCGGTTTGAGCGTTTAGCGAATTGGTCTGATTATTGACATACTTTAAATATTATTTGTAGACGTCAGGCAGCAAAAAGCCCATCTCATTATGAGATGGGCTTTTTGATTTATCTGGCTCCCCGACCTGGACTCGAACCAGGGACCTGCGGATTAACAGTCCGTCGCTCTACCGACTGAGCTATCAGGGAATTGAAGAACGATATTATGACGATTTTTTTTAACACCGTCAAGCGTTTTAGTGAAAAAATTATGATGTGCTGTGTAGTGACCAGCGTGGTTTGACGGTGAAGCTGTCATGTTGGTTTAGAAGCGATTTGTCGCGAGTAGCTGAAAGACAACCTGCCAGTGCAATCATTGCGCCGTTGTCAGTGCACAGGTGCAGTTCGGGGTAGTGAACGTGAAATTTGTGCTTTTGGGCTAATTCATTGAGACGTTCGCGCAGCTGACTGTTTGCGCCGACACCACCTGCGACGACAAGGCGATTCATGTGATTATCTTTGAGAGCCGTTAGGCATTTTTTGGACAAAACATCCACGGCTGATTCGACGAAAGCCCGTGCGATGTCTGCCTTCTCTTGTTCGGTGAGTGGATGAGTAGCTTGTAGTTTCTTGGCTTGCGTGAGCACAGCAGTTTTTAAACCTGCAAAGCTAAAGTCCAAGTCACCTGAGTGCAGCATCGGGCGGCCAAATTTAAATCGTTCTGGATCGCCTTGCTCGGCGAGCTGGGAGACGGCAGGGCCGCCTGGGTAGGAGAGACCAAGCACTTTGGCTGTTTTGTCAAAGGCTTCACCTGCTGCGTCATCGAGCGTTTCGCCGAGTAAGGTGTATTGACCAACATCATCGACGCGCATGAGCTGGGTGTGACCACCTGAAACGAGTAGGGCGATGAAGGGAAATGCGGGTGGATTGGCTGACAGCAGTGGTGACAGTAGATGTCCTTCGAGGTGATGCACAGGGATGACTGGTTTGTTGAGTGCAAAGCCGATGGCGTGCGCGCAGGCTGTACCAACGAGCAATGCGCCTGCCAGTCCTGGACCTGTGGTGCAGGCGATGGCGTCAACATCATTGAGTGTGACACTCGCTTGGGTTAAAACCTCTGTGGTCAAAGGCAGAACACGTTGAATGTGGTCACGTGAGGCCAGCTCGGGTACGACGCCGCCATAAGCGACGTGCATGTCGATTTGAGAGTGCAGAGCATGTGCGAGCAAGCCGCGCTGGCTGTCGTAGAGCGCGACGCCTGTTTCGTCACATGACGATTCGATTCCTAAAATAAGCATGGATAGGCCAAAAATATGATGGGTTTGTCATGTGTCTGACAGAACCAATTTATAAACTGTGATTATCGCAGATTGTGGCGATGTCAGTGTTGATAGTACTGAGCCAACTCGGGCACAGTATTTTGCTTATTTATATGGGGAGAAAATCATGTTAGAGTCTTTGATGAATGTGCAACAATGTTTGTTGGTTGGGGTGATGATGGGGGTGTCTGTGGCTGCAAGTGCCAAAGAGTGGAATACATTAACGGGTGAGCCACCTTTGGTCATCGCTCACCGTGGTGCTTCGGGTTATATGCCTGATCACACGTTGGCTGGTTATACAAAAGCTGTAGAGCTGGGGGCGGATTTTATCGAGCCTGATTTGGTGTCGACCAAAGATGGTGTGCTGATTGCGCGACATGAGCCTAATCTAAAGGATACGACCGATATTGCCACGCGTCCAGAATTCGCCATGTACGAGCGCGTCGAAAAAGTGGATGGGCGTGATGAAAAAGGCTGGTTTGCCAGTGATTTAACCTTAGCGCAAATCAAAACTTTGCGTGCCAAGCAGCCGCGTGCGGATCGTAATGCGGCATTTGATGGTCAGTTCGAGATTCCGACTTTTGAAGAAGTTTTGCAACTTCGTGAAAAGCTGTCCAAGCAATATAAGCGTGCAATAGGTGTTTATCCTGAAACCAAGCACCCTGCATGGCATTCGGAAAAAGGCTTAGAGTTTGAGGCTGGCTTGGTTGCTTTGCTTGGTAAATACAACCTTAATCGAGCCGATGCGCCTGTGTTTATTCAGTCGTTTGAGCTGACGAATCTTAAGGCGCTCAAGGCAATGACGGATGTCAAAAAAGTTTATTTGATTGATGGTGACGATGTGGCTGCTGACGGCTCTGTGGTCACCATTCGCCCCTATGATTTCGTCAAACAGGGCGATGTGCGAACCTACGCGGATATGCTCAGTGACGCCAACCTCAAAGAAATTGCTCAAGTTGCGCAAGGTATTGGCCCATGGAAGGTTTATATCGCTTCTTATAAAACAGAGTTTGGTAAAACCACACGTTTGCCTGCCAATAACTTTATTGCGCGCGCTCATGCAGCTGGTTTGGCAGTTCATCCCTTCACTTTTCGCAATGAGTCGAAGCATTTAACAAGCGGTGATATGGGGGAGCCGTACAATGAGTACGCTTTGTACTTTCAACTGGGAGTGGATGGTGTATTCAGTGATTACACCGACACGGCTGTGGCTGCGAGGGCTCGGTTTGCAAAAGACAAAAAGTAGTTGTGAGACAACCCGCGTCTTTGACGAAAAAACAGCGAGATTTAACCTCGCTGTTTTTTATCGATGCTTACGGGTAAGGCTTCAGATGATGCCTGCGTGGCTGGGTACCGTGTTGATCGATGTGTCTTCTAAAACGATGCTGTATGAGGCTGCATGGATGGTGACTTTGGCTCACAGCGCGAGCTCATGCACCACACGGAGAATGGGTTCATGGTGAGTTGAGTCCAGGAGTGCATAGCCCCAGCGAATGTGATTGATGTGATCGCACTCCCAGTCAGGTAGAACGTATCGCTGACCATAAGGCTGGTTGTGTTTTTGGGGGCGATGGGTGTGGCCGTGTACGATGAGCTGGACAGCATTCTTTTCAAACCAGAGCTGTGCACTGGCTTCGACAACATCTTGTTTGATGTATTGAGCGGGCGTGTTGGCTGTTGTTTTTTTGACTTTGCTGCTGCGTCGCAAGCTTTGCGCCAGCTTGAGCCGCCACGAACAGGGGGTTCTTAAAAATAGTCGTTGCACCCATTTTGTGTGTACGCAACGACGATAGCGTTGATAACCTCGATCATCGGTACAAAGCAAATCACCGTGGGTTAAGAGAATTCGTTGCTGGTTAATTCTGACGATGCAGGGGTCGGGTAATGCTGTCATACCAGCTTGTCGGCAGTAGCTGGACTGAAGTAAAAAATCGCGATTACCTGCCACAAAGTAAATCGTCGTTCCACTTTGGTTTAATTTTTTGAGTGATTGCGCGACACGCAGCGCTGCATCACTGATCGCACAGACGTCATCACCAATCCAAAACTCAAATAAATCTCCGAGAATGAATAGAGCTGGTTGAGTTGCTGCGATGTGCTGGCAAAAATACTCAAACTGTGCCAACGTAACTGGCAACTCATCTGACAGATGCAAATCAGAAATAAAATACGCCCCGCTGTGTGCCACACTGTGCGTTAAGTCAATGCAAGCTGGTTGTGCAGGGCGATGATGGGGCATAGGGCTGTATTAAAGAATTTCGGCTTTTTCGATGATGACGTCCTCGACAGGAACATCGGCATGCATACCAGAACGTGAGGTTTTCACACCTTTGATGGCATCAACCACATCGGTACCGTCGGTGACTTTACCAAACACAGCATAACCCCAGCCTTGTGACGATGGGGAAGTGAAATTGAGGAATTCATTGTCCACGGTGTTGATAAAAAACTGTGCGGTGGCAGAATGCGGGTCGCTGGTGCGCGCCATGGCGATGGTGTATTTGTCGTTTGTCAGGCCATTGTTGGCTTCGTTTTCGATGGGGGCGTTGACTTTTTTCTGAGACATGCCAACTTCGAAACCACCACCTTGAATCATGAAGTTTTTAATCACTCGGTGAAAAATTGTACCGCTGTAAAAACCTGCTTGCACGTACTCGATGAAGTTCGCAGCGGTTTTCGGGGCTTTTTCGGTGTTGAGCTCAACGGTGAATGCGCCGTGATTGGTGGTGAAACGTACTTGTGTCATGTTTTTCCTTTGATGGATGGACGATAAAGAGGTGATTTTAACACGCCTGACTCGTGTGGGTTTAGTCGTTGCGGATGGTGACTTTGCTGATGACGATGTTTTGAATGGGTTGCGCTTCTGAGACTATGCTGCGCTTGGTATAGACTTTGGCGATTTTATCGACCACATCAAAGCCGCTGGTGACTTTGCCAAATACCGCATAACCATAGCCTGCGGTGGTTTTGTCGCGTTGATTTAAAAAATCGTTGTAAGCGACATTGATAAAAAACTGAGAGGTGGCTGAATTCACATCGCTCGTGCGTGCCATGGCGATGGTGTATTTCTCATTTTTTAAGCCGTTGCTCGCTTCATTGATAATCGGTGGGCGAGTGTCTCGTTCTTGCATGGCTGTGTTAAATCCACCACCTTGAATCATGAAGTTGGGAATCACACGGTGAAAAACCGTGCCTTCATAATGGCCGCTGTTGGCGTATTGAATGAAGTTTGCCACGGTTTTTGGCGCAGCTTTTTCGTTCAAGTCGACGGTGATGCTGCCCATGTTGGTTTCGATGATGGCTGTTTTGGCCAAAAGCGCGGTGCTTAAAATGCTGCTGATGAGTATAGCTGATTGTAAAAGCTGTTTCATGTGGTTCTCCTGTGAGCCGACTATAAATAAGGCTGCGCGGCGGTGTATAATGCTGGTTGATTGTGTCGTATCAAACGGCGAAATCTTTGCAAAACAAAGTAAAAACCTACTTTGTTTTGGATCGACCGTAAAAGTTAGGGAAACCCTAACTTTTACGAAAGCAAAAGCAAAAAATCGATGTTTTTAGTTGTTTTTGCTGCCGTTTTTGTCTTAGTCCTGAATGCAACGCTGGCACAAAGACTTCACGACGTTATTTTACTGGGTTTGGGCTGCCGTGTGTGGTTCAACCCCCTCAATTGGTGACCCATGCTACAGATTTATAATACCCTCGCTCGCGAAAAACAAGTATTCAAGCCAATCACACCCAATCAAGTACGCATGTATGTCTGCGGCATGACGGTTTATGATTATTGCCACCTCGGTCACGCACGCGTGATGGTCGTGTTTGACATGGTTCAGCGCTGGTTGCGTGCCTCTGGCTATGAAGTCAATTATGTGCGCAACATCACCGACATTGATGACAAAATCATCAAACGTGCCTTAGAAAACAACGAGTCGATTCGTGAGCTGACTGATCGTTTCATTCTTGCCATGCACGAAGATGCCGACGCGCTTGGCATAGAGCGACCCACACATGAGCCGCGAGCGACAGAATACGTGCCAGAGATGCTGGGCATCATTGAGCAGTTGGAGCAAAACGGCTTGGCTTATCAGGCAACCAATGGTGACGTGAATTATGCGGTGCGTGGTTTTAAAAGTTACGGCAAATTGTCTGGTAAAACTTTAGACGATTTGCGAGCGGGTGAGCGTGTCGCGGTTGCAGATGACAAACGTGACCCACTCGACTTTGTGTTGTGGAAAAGTGCCAAAGAGTCTGAACCCGCTGATACCAAATGGCCATCAAAATGGGGCATCGGTCGCCCTGGCTGGCACATTGAGTGCTCGGCGATGAGTAGCAGTTTGTTAGGCAATCACTTTGACATCCATGGTGGTGGTGCGGATTTGCAATTTCCCCATCACGAAAACGAAATCGCCCAATCCGAAGGCGCGATGCAGTGCTCAGACGACCCGCACAACCACAATGAACAATTCGTGAATTACTGGATGCACAACGGCTTTGTGCGAGTGGACAATGAAAAAATGAGTAAGTCGCTTGGTAATTTTTTCACCATCCGTGATGTTCTTAAAGAATATGACGCCGAAGTGGTGCGATTTTTTATTCTGCGCGCTCAGTATCGCAGCCCACTTAATTACTCAAACGAGCACCTCAACGATGCCAAATCGGCGCTCACCAGGCTGTACAACGCACTCAAAGACATTCCTGTGGATGACAAGCCAGTTGATTGGACTGAGGCACATGCTGTGGCATTTAAATCTGCTATGGATGATGATTTTAATACCGCCATCGCCGTTTCCGTGTTGTTTGACTTGGCCACCTTAGTTAATAAAACCCAAGACGTCGTTCTTGCCTCTCAGCTCAAAGCATTGGCGGGTGTACTCGGTCTGTTGCAGCGTGAGCCGCATGTGTTTTTACAAGGTGGTGTTCAGGATGACGTTGCGCAGATTGAGGCCTTAATTGAATCACGCAAGGTGGCCAAAGCTGCCAAAGATTTTGCCGCAGCGGATGCCGTTCGTGCTCAACTCACCGATATGGGGATTGCCATCGAAGACAAAGCGGGTGGGGTGGTTGAGTGGCGACGAATGTAATCGGAGGTAAAAACAGATGAATGCTTTACTGCCCATTCTTTATGTTGCTCTCGGCGGTGCTGTGGGCTCTGTTGCCCGATTTAAATTGTCAGGTTTGGTGCTTCGCCAGTTTATTGGTTGGACATTTCCGATCAGCACATTTGTGATTAATATTGTCGGGTGCTTTGCGATTGGCGTGCTTGCGGGTCTGGGTGAGAAACACGAGTGGCTCTCGACTGATTTACGCTTGCTATTGATTACGGGCTTGCTCGGTGGTTTCACCACTTTTTCTGCTTTTGGTTTGGAGACTTTTGTACTGCTGCGTCAAGGAGCCGTGACAATGGCTTTTCTCTATATTTTGAGTAGTGTCATGGTGGGATTGCTTTTATTGATGGGGGGATTTTGGTTGACCCGATGATACGGATTGACAGGCAATGAAAAAGCCCCGCGACGGGGCTTTTTATTCGGCTTCATCATGCAAATGAGGGTCGAACTGAATCTTAAAAGTACGCTCATAACCGATGCGGTCGCGACCCAAAGAAGAACAAGCGGCTAATGTTGCACATAAGGCAATCAAAGCGATGACTCGAAGGGTGGGCATAAATACCTTACTGTTCTTGTAGATAAAGAGGTCACAGAATTTCTGTGACCTCTTTTATTTGGTGGGCCATGTAGGACTTGAACCTACGACCAAAGGATTATGAGTCATCGGCAATTTTCAATAAAATCATTAAGTTACTTTGATTTTAAGCCTACAAAAAATCAAAATACGCGCCTCTG
>NZ_BMZG01000004.1 GCF_014652675.1 Formosimonas limnophila
CTGGAGTGAGTACCACCTGTACGGGCACACACACCATCACACAAGCGGAGGTTGATGCAGGTGAGGTCAGCAACGTAGCGAGCGTGACAGGTACTGACCCATCGGGCACGGTTGTAAGTGATGAGACAGAACCTGTTATTACCAAGTTAGAGCAAGTCGCTCGATTATTGTTAAGCAAAACCATTTTGCCTATAGAACGTCCACAACTTGGGAGTGTATTGACTTACCGTTTTGAGGTACGTAATACTGGTAATGTGAGCTTATCGGGACTTAGTATAGACGATGCACTGATTGATATGCCTGCAATATGTCCTTCAAACTCGCTTTTGCCTAATGCAGTGGTTACTTGTGTTGGTCAACGCAAGGTGACTGAGAATGACGTTCTTTTAGGCTTTGTGATAAATGTTGCTCAGGCCAAAGCGAATACCTCAGCGTTGGGTTTTGTACTCAGTAATCAGTCTACAGTTACTCAAGCGATTTTTGGGAGAAATGTTCAGCTTCTCGTGACCAAGCGATCTAAAACCAAAACGGCGAAGATTGGTGATTTTGTTCGTTACGAAGTGGTGATTGAGAACCCAAGCAAATACGATGCCAAAGACTTTATCTTAGTGGATCAACCCGCGCCAGGTTTGAGCTATGTTTCAGGCTCAATGAATGTGGTAGGTGATAGCAGCTTTACTGTGACGTCAGAGTATCCATTGACGACATCGAGTTTGGATGTTGCCGCAGGCCAAAAGCTGACATTGAGCTACATGATGCGTGTGGGTGCGAGTGCAGGACAAGGCAGTTTGGAGAACTGTGCGAAGGTCGGTGATGCGTCTTCAGCTATTANGATTGAAACCGATGCATATGGCCGCTACCATATTGAAGGCATAAACCCAGGTCAATGGGCGCGTGGCAGTAACTTCATTGTGAAGGTTGATGTGGCTACTATCCCTGAGGGCGCTGTTTCTACAACGCAAAACCCATTGGTTAAACGCTTGACTCAAGGTTTGCCTGGCTTGTTTAACTTCGGTTTCCGTATGCCGTTTAATACCTATGAACCAGGCAAACCGCTGTCGTACCAGTGATGCTCTCAGCGGATGGTTTGTTTGAGTATGACCGCTTTGATTTGTTGGACGCAGGACGTAAGAAGCTGGCTGATTTGGCTAAGCATTTATTGGAAGACTCGAAGACACAAAAAGGGTTGAAAGTATCCGCTTACACTGATCGTTTGGGTTCGGCTGCCTATAATCAAAAGCTCTCAACGAAACGAGCTGAAACCATTAAAGCATTTTTAGTGAGCCAAGGCATTGATGAGAGCTTGATTACCATTAAAGGCACGGGGGCAGTCAGCCCTTGGTTCAATGTCCAGGACCTAAAAATGACAAGCTGATTCAATGCTTGGCACCTAATAGGAGGTTTGAGGTGGCGTTGCATTAAGAGTGCAAGTGCGACCTGACCTGCCTTTAGTCAGAGAACAGCGTGGTTGATCATGGGATTGTCTTTCATGAAAAATCTTTCAATGGCATCATGCATGATCTTTGTCAGTTTGACGTGAAAAAAACGCCACATGCTTAAAGCATGTGGCGTTTTTGGTTTAAGTCAGTTGAGTTTAGAGACGTTCAATAATGCCTGCTGCTCCCATGCCTGTACCCACACACATTGTGACCATGCCATAGCGGCCACCCGTACGCTTGAGGCCGTGCAGTACTGTGGCCGCGCGAATCGCACCCGTTGCACCGAGTGGGTGACCCAGAGCAATTGCGCCACCGAGAGGGTTGATTTTGCTCATATCCATATCGAGGTCTTGGATGACCGCGAGTGCTTGTGCGGCGAAAGCCTCATTCAACTCAATCCAGTCGATGTCGGATAACTGCAAACCTGCAACTTTTAATGCGGTTGGGATGGCAAATTTTGGACCAATACCCATGATTTCGGGCGGCACACCACGAACGGAGAACGATACGAAACGACCTAGGGGCGCGAGATTGTGTTCTTTCAACATGCGCTCTGACACGAGAATCAATGCACCTGCGCCGTCTGACATTTGCGAGGAGTTGCCTGCCGTGACGCTGCCTTTGGCTGCAAATACGGGTTTGAGTTTGCCCAAGCCTTCGGCGGTGGTATCAGAACGAGGGCCTTCATCCTGAGAAACGGTGAAGTTTTTGTTTTTCAACTCGTGAGTAGATAAATTCAAGCCTATGTCTGTCACGTTATAAGGTGTGATTTCTGCGTTGAAATAACCAGCCGCTTGTGCAGCGAGTGCGCGGCGATGTGATTCTGCGGCGAAGGCGTCTTGCGCTTCGCGAGAGATATTCCATTGTTTGGCGACGTTTTCAGCGGTCAGACCCATGCCGTAGGCGATGCCAACGTTTTCGTCCTTGGTGAAAATCTCTGGGTTCATATCGGTCAGGATGGCATTCATTGGCACCATGCTCATGGACTCTGCGCCACCTGCAATCATCACATCGGCTTGCCCTGTGCGAATGCGATCAGCAGCCATTGCGAGCGCTGTCACGCCAGAAGCGCAATAGCGATTGACGGTCACACCACCGATGGTGTTGGGCAAACCTGCAAACAACACGCCCATGCGTGCCATGTTCAGGCCTTGTGGGCCTTGTGGAATGGCACAGCCAATGATGGCGTCTTCGATGAGTGCGGGGTCAAGATTAGGTACTTGTGCTACGGCACTGCGCAATACGTGCGCGAGCAAATCGTCTGGGCGGGTGTTTTTAAACACGCCGCGTGGTGCTTTACCTACGGGGGTGCGGGTTGCCGCGACGATGTAGGCTTCTTGTAATTGAGTCATTTAAATCTCTCCAAATTCGTTGAGTGAGGCGGGCATTGCCCACCAGTGCTACAGTCAAGAGGTCAGTGGTGGGCTATCGAAAGCGCAGACTTCGCCACTAGACCTCGGTGCGATTAGTTTCGCACTGGTTTGCCCGTAGACAACATGCCCATGATGCGTTCTTGGGTTTTTGGTTTGCCCAATGCGTCGATGAAGTGCTCACGTTCTAGTTTGAGCAACCATTCTTCGTCAATGACCGTGCCTGCTTCAACGCCGCCGCCAGCAAGGATGTTTGCCACGCGGGTGGCAAGTTCGCCGTCATAAGCACTGATGAATCGGCCGTCGCGCATGTTGGCGATGATCGATTGCAACGTTGCTTGGACAGATGGTCCAGCCGCAGTGATGGCCACGCCCGCTAAAGGTGGGCGATAACCCGCATCAGCCAGTGATTTGGCGGTGTTTTTCGCCACGTGCAGCAACTCGTGTACGTTGAATACCACGGTGTCTGAGGCGGTGAGATAGCCCATTTCACGCGCTTCGAGCGCAGATTTTGAGACTTTGGCCATGGCGACGTTTTGGAACCATGGTTTGACGAATTCGGTCAAATTAGAGAAACCATAAGCACCACCGTCACGTGAGGCGCGCAGTGCTGCTTCTTTTAAACCACCACCTGCAGGTACGAGGCCAACGCCTAGCTCAACCAAACCCATGTAAGTTTCGAGGTGTGCTACACGGTGTGCACAGTGAATGGCTGTTTCAACACCACCACCCAATGCCAAACCAGCTAACGCCGCAACAACAGGTACTTGTGCATATTTAAGACACATCGCGGTATCTTGAAATTTTTTCACAAAAGGCTCAACCGCTTTCGCGCCGCCTTGCATGAACAATGGCATCGCAGCTTGTAAATCCGCACCCGCAGAGAATGGCCCACCTGTCAAAGATGCAGGTTGCCAAATGACCAAACCGCTAAAGTCTTTTTCGGCAATGCTGACGGCACGTTGCAAACCATCGAGCACATCTGGGCCGATGGTGTTCATTTTGGTTTTGAATGATGCGATGAGCACGCCGTCGTTTTGATGCCATAGGCGAATAGAGTCATTCTCCTCGACTGTCACGCCTGCGGTTTTTGGATCGGCTGCATTTTCACCGACGAGCGCGGCTGGGAATGCTTGGCGAGCATACACGGGTAAGCTTGAGCGTGGTGTATAGGATTTTTGAGCGGGGGCGTATGAGCCTGCTGGCGTGTGTACGCCACCTACTTCGCTCACCCACGCTGGCAATGGTGCGTTGGACAATGCTTTACCCGCCGCGATGTCTTCTGAAACCCAGTCAGCGATTTGCTTCCAACCTGCAGACTGCCAAGTCTCAAATGGGCCTTCGTTCCAGCCAAAGCCCCAACGAATCGCAAAGTCAACGTCACGCGCATTGTCGGCAATCGACTCTAAATGCAGGGCAATATAGTGGAACACATCGCGGAAAATCGCCCACAAAAACTGTGCTTGAGGGTGATCAGTTTCACGCAGTAATTTAAAGCGCTCCGTCGCTGGACGTTTGAGAATGCGTGCAACCAGCTCGTCCGCTTTGGCGCCGCCGGTGACGTATTCGCCCGTGGCTGGGTTGAGCACTTTGATTTCTTTTCCTTCTTTTTTGTAGAAACCAGCGCCTGATTTTTGACCCAGTGCGCCTTTTTCAACCAAGGCTTTGAGCACTGCGGGTGTTGTGTACTGTGCTGCGAACGGGTCATCCTTGAGGTTGTCTTCCATGGTTTTGATGACGTGTGCCATCGTGTCCAAGCCGACCACGTCGGCGGTGCGGAAGGTGGCTGATTTGGCGCGACCAAGTTTTGAGCCTGTCAAATCATCGACGACATCAAATGATAAACCGTATTTTTCGGCTTCGGCAATCACCGCCAAAATTGAGAACACACCAACGCGATTGGCGATGAAGTTGGGGGTGTCTTTTGCACGAACCACGCCTTTGCCCAGTGTGCTGGTGGCGAATGATTCAAGTTTGTCTAATGTCTCAGCATCGGTTGTCGCAGTCGGAATCAACTCAACCAAGTGCATGTAGCGCGGCGGGTTGAAAAAATGCACACCGCAAAAGCGTTTTTTGAGCTCGTCCGAAAAGCCATTTGATAATTCGGTGATCGACAGGCCTGAAGTATTCGATACAAAAATCGCGTGAGGTGCCAAGTGTGGCGAGACTTTTGCGTACAGGTCATGTTTCCAATCCATGCGCTCGGCGATGGCTTCAATGACCAAATCGCACTCAGCCAGTTTGGATAAATCAGTTTCGTAGTTCGCCGCTTCGATGTAGGCGCCATGGGCAGCGTTGCCCAATGGTGCAGGTGAGAGTTTTTTAAGGCCTGCCAATGCTTTATCGACGATGGCGTTTTTTGAACCTTCTTTATCTGCCAAGTCAAACAACATGACGGGTACTTTTGCGTTAACTAAATGCGCAGCGATTTGCGCACCCATCACGCCTGCGCCGAGCACGGCGACTTTGCGAATTACTAAGTTACTCATGGTTGTCCTTTTCACATCCAATTAAAATCAAATACAGCAACATGACCCATTCAAAATCATGCTGCTGTTGGTAGAGGAAATACGGCGGGGATGAACACCCACCAAACAAATGTTTTACTGACGGTACCAAGTCTGTGTACGACCGATACCCATCACAGAGCCACGCACGGCAAGCGTGTTGCCGTTGTCGGTGAGGGAAACGGTGTAGGTTTTGTCGCTTTTTGGGTCCATGATTTTGCCGCCACCGTATTTGTTACCGCCTTCGGATTGCACGTTCCACATAATGGTTTTGCCCGAAACATTTTGACCTTTGAGCTTGCCTTCGCATGCGTTGCACACATTGCCCGATGGATTGTTGAGTAGCTGAACGATGCGACCGACGTATTTACCATCTTCAAGAGTGATTTTCACCAATGACTTTGGCTTGCCCGTGGCATCATCAATGGTGCGCCAAGTGCCGACTGGGTCAGCCATAGCTGCCAAGGAAAGAGTTAAACCTGCGGTGAGTAACCCTAATTTTGCGAATAATTTCATTTTTTGTCTCCTGTGGGTGAAAGGGTGTTGCGGGTACTGCCATGAATGGATGTGGATGTGAAAGAACCACATGACTTCAATGTGTTGCTCAGCTGCTTGGTTGACCCAAGCCGCATGATATACCTTTGATGATTAGAACCACTCGTCTTTCATGTCGGCCAGTGTGGCATTACCTGCGCGCGCCTGACGGATGTAGCCAGCCGTTTCGGGCAAGAGTTTGGCAAAGTAAAAACGAGCCGTTGCGAGTTTGGCTTTGTAGAAGTCGTCTGTGGATTCTTTTTCCAAGGCCACTTTCGCCATTCGTGCCCAAAAGTAAGCGAACACCATGTGGCCAACCACTCGTTGATACGGTACGGATGCTGCGCCGACTTCGTCCTGGTTGGTCATGGCTTTCATGCCGATTTCCATCGTGAGCTTTTCGACTTTGACGGCAATGTCACCAAGCGGGTTGATGAATTCTTGCATTTTGGCATCGACTCCGTGCTCTTCGACGAATGAACGAACTTGCTCACCGAATTTTTTCATCTTCGCACCCATGTCTGACAAAATTTTGCGACCAAGCAAGTCCAAAGCTTGAACGCCGTTCGTGCCTTCGTAGATTTGAGTGATACGAGCATCGCGCACGTATTGCTCCATGCCCCATTCGGCGATGAAGCCGTGACCACCATAAACTTGGACGCCGTGGTTGGTACATTCAAAGGCATTGTCCGTGATGAATGCTTTGACAATCGGTGTGAGCAATGCCACTAAATCAGCCGCCTCTTTGCGGACAGATTCGTCTGGATGAGACAGCTCTCGGTCAATTTGCAAGGCGATCCAGTATGTGAAGGCACGAGCACCCTCAGCATAAGCGCGTTGCGTGAGCAACATGCGGCGAACATCTGGGTGTACCAAAATCGGGTCGGCTTCTTTTTCGGGATGTTTTGCGCCAGACAGTGCGCGCATCTGGATGCGCTCTTTCGCGTAATTGCGAGCGTTTTGATACGAAATTTCCGTCAAACCCAAACCTTGCATACCTACGCCTAAGCGTGCGGCATTCATCATGACAAACATGGCTTGTAAGCCTTTATTTGGTTCGCCAACCATCCAGCCAAGAGCGCCATCTAAGTTGATCACGCAGGTTGAGTTGCTGTGAATCCCCATTTTGTGTTCAATCGAACCGCATGAAACGGGGTTTCGCGCGCCAACTGAACCATCAGCATTGGGTAAAAACTTAGGTACGACAAATAGCGAAATACCTTTCGTGCCAGTCGGTGCGCCAGGCAGACGTGCCAAAACGAGGTGGATGATGTTTTCCGCCATGTCGTGCTCGCCACTGGAGATGAAGATTTTTGTACCAGTGATTTTGTAGCTACCGTCGTCTTGTGGGTCGGCCTTAGTGCGCAAAATACCGAGGTCTGTACCGCAATGAGGTTCAGTCAAACACATCGTGCCAGTCCACTCGCCTGAAGCCAGTTTCGCCAAATAGGTGTTTTTTAATTCATCTGTGCCGTGTGCGTGTAAAGCTTCGTAAGCACCGTGTGACAAACCCGGATACATCGTCCATGCGATGTTTGCTGAATTGAGCATTTCATACAGTGCGTTATTCAGCGAAATCGGTAAGCCTTGGCCTCCGTAAGCTGGATCGCAAGACAGTGATGGCCAGCCTGCCTCGACGTATTGCTGATAGGCCTCTTTGTACCCTTTGGGCGTGGTGACGACGGTGTCGTTCCAGTGGCAGCCTTCTTGGTCGCCTGATTGGTTGAGAGGGAAAATGACTTCAGAGGCAAATTTTCCCGCCTCTTCGATGACAGCGTTGATGGTGTCTGCGTCGATCTCAGCGTGGGCTGGCATCGCTTGTAATTCAGCTTCTACGTTGAGTAACTCGTGCATCACGAATTGCATGTCGCGCAGTGGTGGAATATATGAACCCATGTTTTTGTCTCCAATTGTGCGCGACGGTTGTGTTACGTCACGCGTCGATATTGTTTAAGAATGCGTTCGAACACTTGGCGAACCAGTGCGGAACCATTTTCGCGTTTCATCAGTCGATTGTGCTGATGAAAAACCAAAGCGACACCATACAACTCAAAAATCACCAACTCCACAGGCGTGTCCGACATCAACTCGCCTGTTTCGATGCTTTGGTTGATGGATTTGTATAACTCCTTCTCCCAAGCTGAAATCATGGCGACCAACTCATCTCGAACTGGGCCTGGGCGATCATCGTATTCAACTGCGCCGGATATGTATAAGCACCCTGACTCTGCCTCTGCATTTAAGCGGTTGAACCAATTGCCCAAAATAGCCTTGAGGCGAGCTAGGCCTCGTGGCTGTGTGACCGCTGGTTTAAGGACTTCTGCCAAAAAGCGATGTTCATACTCTTTGAGTGTTGCAATCAAAAGTTCTTCTCGTGAGCCAAAGTGGGAAAACACCCCGCTTTTGCTCATGCTCAGACGGTCAGCCAAAATGCCGATTGTCACACCCTCTAAACCATCTCGTGCTGCTACTTCTAAGGCGACATCCAAAATTGCCATGCGGGTTTGCTCGCCTTTGCGCACAGCTGTTCGTGTGGGCTGGCGTTCGACGGGTGTCGAATGAGTTGTGTCGCTCATCGGTTTCTCCAAACAAAATCGAACGTTCGTTCTATTTTCAACAAAAGTATATCTCGTGTCAATAGGTTAGCACAAAAAAACTGTGTTTTTGTCGAAAAAGTGCGTGTGTGCGTTTTTATTGTGAGTACAGAGTCAACCTATAGCGTCGTGCTGAAACTCTGAGCAGGGTTTTACTGGAAGTTTGGTTGACGCTTCTCAAAAAATGCGGTCATGGCTTCTCGTGAGTCAGCACCACGGAGTAACTGACCAAAGCTGAGTAGCTCAGCATCCATCGCATCACGCAACGCATCCGCATTTGCCGCCTTGAGCAGCGTTTTGGTAGCGCGCATGGCTTGTGGTGATTTTTCTGCCAAATGTCGGGCTTGATGCTGGGCATAGCGCAGGACTTCAACGTGGGGCATGATGCGGCTGGCAATGCCCATTTCCAAAGCTTCTTGTGCGTTAAAAAATTCACCAAGCATCAGTTTTTCCGCGCTGCGTAAATACCCTGTTCGCTGTGTGAGCAGTAAGCTGGAACCCGCTTCTGGACAGAGTGCGAGATTGATAAAAGGCAACTGAAATTTTGAGTCATCGGCCACAACGACAAGGTCGGCGTGTAGCAACATGGTGACACCGACACCGACAGCAACGCCGTTAACCGCAATGACCAGTGGTTTTTTTAAGTCTCGCAGAGCGAATAAAAATTGCACCACGGGTGCATCATTGCTGGTGACGGGGTTCTGTAGAAAGTCTTGTAAATCATTGCCCGCACAAAACATGTCTATCAGACCATGTAGCAAAATCACACGGACGCTGTTGTCCGCATCGTAGCTTTTAAGCGTTTCTGCCATGGTTTGGTACATGGCTGATGTGAGGGCGTTTTTCCGTTCAGGGCGGTTGATTTGTATGTAGCCAATGCGCTCGTCGATATGAGTGATGATGTTCATGCTGTCTCCGTTTTGGAAATTATGAATGATGGCTTGGTAACGGCAATCAAAGTGCCAAACGATTTTTTTTGAGGCGACTTTTTCATCAGTTTGCTCATCATGTATGACAACTGGATGACTCAAAGTTACATGATGAAAAAATAGAATGATCGTTCTTATCTATGGGGCAGTGTAATTTCAGTCATCCTGCTTGTCAAACATTAGTCAAAAATCACAAGGATTTTGCCCATGTTCAATACTTAATTTATCGCATGAATGATGACTCAAATCTGAAAAATCCAAGCTGGATGATGACGTGTCTGTTTGTTTTCTAGTAAAATCGCGCCGTTGTGCTGCATCATGCCCATTATGTTGGTGTATTGTGTCGCCAAGGTGGCTTTGGGCTTGGCTCCAAAGTCTGATACTGCTTTTTTATTAATGGAGGTTGATATGAATAAATTACTCGCTGAGTTTATCGGTACTTTTTGGTTGGTTTTGGGTGGTTGCGGTAGCGCGGTTTTGGCTGCGGCGTTTCCTGAGCATGGCATTCACTTTGTGGGTGTATCGTTCGCTTTTGGTTTGACTGTGTTGACCATGGCTTATGCTGTGGGTCATATTTCGGGCGGTCACTTTAACCCTGCTGTGACTTTTGGCTTGTGGGCGGGTGGTCGTTTTGCGACTAAAGACATCGTTGGTTACGTCGTGGCGCAGGTCGTGGGGGCGATTGCTGGTGCTGCAGTTTTGTACTGCATCATCAGTGGTAAGTCTGGTTTCGCTGGTTTGGCGACTTCTGGTGCGGGTGTATTTGCGACGAATGGTTACGGTGAGTTGTCACCTGGTGGTTTTAGCATGATGTCGGCATTGATCGCTGAGTTTGTGATGACAGCGGCATTTTTATTTATTATCATGGGTGCTACACACAAAGACGCGCCTGCAGGCTTTGCGCCAATCGCCATTGGTTTGGGTTTGACTTTGATTCACTTGATTTCGATTCCTGTGACCAACACTTCAGTTAACCCTGCACGTTCAACAGGTGTTTCAGTGATTGCTGCGATGTTTGGTAATGGCGCATCGGTTGGTCAATTGTGGTTGTTCTGGTTTGCGCCGATTGCGGGTGGTATCGCGGGTGCGTTGCTGTATCGCGTGACCAAATGCGAAAAATCTGCCAAATAAGAAATGATGTTGTAAAAAAACCTCCACTGATGTGGAGGTTTTTTATGCGCTATTTTCTTTGGTGTGATGGGTGCAGATTTTTGCTCAATATCAGTGCCAGAATCGGACGGCCGAGAGAGTCATTCGAGACCAAATGGACGCCCAGTTCGGAAATTTTTTGCAATAACTGTTTGCGGCGTGGATTAATTGTTCCGTAAAAAAAGCACGTCAATATCCTGTGGCACATTTGTCGGAATACAACTCATTACAGGCATATAACCCATCGGTACAAAATCAATGTGTTCGGCTTTTTTCTTTAGCGATGCTAAAGGTTCGCTGTGCGTGGCAAACAAGATGTTGAGAGCACCAGGACGAATGACGCCGTGCTCGACAGAGGTGGTGTGGCCGAGTGATTCAGCCGCGTTGACAAACAGAGCCATTTCGCGCTGAAAAGCGGAGAAATGAATATGATGAAACTAAGGGTTCCTCATGAAGACAAAAACGTCATTAAGTCATGGAGCTGACCGCCAAAGTCGTTGAGCGCGTGGTCTCCGCCTTCAACGATGATTTGTTGCGCCCCTTTGAAAAAAGCCCGCATTTGCCAAGGGTTGAGTACTTCATCGCCCATTGCCACAAGCAATAAATAACGTGACAAATCGGTGACTTCTTCAGTTTCATAATGCTTGAGTTCAGCCAGGTAGCGGATGGCGTCTGATGGTGTGATTTCTTCAACGTTGTATCGCGTTTGCAGGCTGGCTTGTTTGAGTTCGTTCCATGGGGTGAGGGCTGGGTTGATCGTGGCGCAGCGAAAATGGTATTTTTCGGCCAAATGAATGGCGTAAAAACCACCGAGTGAAGAACCACAGACAGTGTCAATCGCGTGCTCCTTGATGAGCTTTTCGCACAGTTTGATCGAGTCCTTCGGGGATATGGGTAACTGCGGCATCACGGGTGCGCTCAAACCATGGGTTTTACAGTAGTCCGCAATCGCCACAGCTTTTGGTGACTTAGGGGTGGAGCGAAAACCATGCAAGTACAAAAGTTTCATGAAAAATTCTCCTTGTTCTGCGCACCACATGAGTTTGGGTGGGCAATGATTATTTTAGTGCATCCAATAATTTTTGATGTACGCCGCCAAATCCGCCATTGCTCATGACCAGTATATGATCGCCCGATTGTGCGACTGCCTTGACGGCATTCACCAACTCATTGAGGTCGCTAAATGCGCGCGCTTTATCTCCCAGCGGCGCCAGTGATTCAGCCAAGTCCCAGCCGAGCGCGTCTTTGCCATCGCCGACTGCGCCGTAACCGAATATCAAATCGGCTTGTGTCAATGAGTCAGGCAGCTGTGCTTTCATGACACCAAGTTTCATGGTGTTCGAGCGGGGTTCCAGTACGGCCAAAATCCGTGCTGTACCGACGCGTTTACGCAGACCCGCAACCGTGAGTGTGATGGCAGTGGGGTGGTGGGCGAAGTCGTCGTAGACGGTGATGTTGTTGACCACACCTTTGATTTCCATGCGGCGTTTAACCATCTCGAATCGGGAGAATGCCTCAATCGCGTGACGTGGCTCAACGCCAACATGACGCGCGGCCGCGATGGCGGCCAGTGCATTCAATCGGTTGTGTTCGCCTGTGACGTTCCATTGGACGCGGCCTTGCAGTTCGCCCTTGAGCAATACATCAAATGAATCATCACTGCCCACGTTGCTGATTTGCCAGTCGCCCAAACCATTACCAAAGCGTGCCACATCGGTCCATACGCCACGAGACAAGGTTTCGTCCAAAGCGGCTTCATGCGCATTGGAGACAATCAAACCATTGGCTGGGATGGTGCGCATGAGGTGGTGAAACTGCGTTTGAATCGCGTTTAAGTCAGCGAAAATGTCTGCGTGGTCAAACTCAAGATTGTTCAAAATTGCAGTGCGTGGGCGGTAATGCACGAATTTACTGCGTTTATCAAAAAACGCCGTGTCGTACTCATCGGCTTCGATGACAAAAAAAGGGTCATCGGTCAAACGCGCCGAAATGCCAAAGTTATTTGGCACGCCGCCAATCAAAAAGCCAGGGCTTAAACCCGCATCTTGTAAAATCCACGCCAGCATGGATGAGGTGGTGGTTTTGCCGTGTGTGCCTGCGACGGCGAGTACCCATTTGTCACGCAGGACGTTTTCACCGAGCCATTGTGGACCTGAAATATAAGGCAGACCTTGATTTAGAATCGCCTCCATCAGCGGGTTACCACGCGAGACGACATTGCCAATCACGTATAAATCAGGCTTTAAGTCAGTTTGTGACGCATCAAAGCCGCTGATGAGCTCAATGCCTTGCGCTTCGAGTTGTGTGCTCATGGGCGGGTAAACGTTGGCGTCGCAGCCAGTGACTTTGTGACCTGCTTGTTTGGCGATGGCCGCGATGCCACCCATGAATGTGCCGCAAATACCTAAGATGTGAATGTGCATAAAACCCAACCAGTGATGTAATTTAGAGAGGTGAGACGTGTGTTTCACCTCGTTTTTTTAAGATGGTCGGTATTTTAACTTACTTTGATTGGCTCGCTGTGGCAAAGACGCACAAAACCAGCGGCTTTTATTTGGTTTGTCCTGAATTGGTTTTTAAACAATCCCAGCAAATTTCCACGACAGCGTCTCGCCCGCATTGAGCGGAATCAGTTTTTGTCCTTCAATGTACGGTAATTCGCTGGGTACTTGCCAATCTTCTTTAACCAGTCGGATTTTTCGTGTATTCACAGGCAAACCATAAAACGCTGCGCCGTGGATGCTGGAGAAGGCTTCGAGTTTATCGAGGGCACCCGCTTGCTCAAAGGCGGTGGCGTACAGCTCCATCGCGTGTAATGCTGTGTAGCAGCCTGCGCAACCGCAGGCGGTTTCTTTGGTGGGTTGCGCGTGTGGTGCGCTGTCTGTACCGAGGAAAAACCGTGGGTTGCCAGATGTGGCCGCTCCAATCAGTGCTTCGCGGTGTGACTCACGTTTGAGAATCGGTAAACAGTAGTAATGTGGTCTGATGCCGCCAGCCAGCATGTGGTTGCGGTTATACAGCAAGTGATGAGCGGTAATTGTGGCTGCGATACCATCCTCTGATGTGGCCACGTACTCAGCTGCTGCGCGGGTGGTGATGTGCTCCAGCACGATTTTGAGCTTCGGATAGCGAGCGCGTAAAGGGATGAGTACTTTGTCGATGAATACGGCTTCGCGGTCAAATATGTCCACGTTGGCATCCGTCACTTCACCGTGCACCAGCAGTGGCAACCCAGCACTTTGCATCATCGACAATGCCCCATCACAATGATCCAGTGACGTCACACCTGAGTCGGAGTTGGTCGTGGCTCCTGCTGGGTAGAGTTTGACTGCTTTGACGGCGTTGGCTGACACGGCGCAGTTGATGTCGCCCGCATTGGTCTTGTCGGTGAGGTACAGCGTCATTAACGGCGTGAAATCGACATGTTCTGGTACATGCTCCATGATGCGCGTGGCGTAGTCTTGTGCCATGGTACGATTGGTCACAGGTGGTTTCAGGTTGGGCATGACGATGGCGCGTGCGAACTGGTTTGCGATGTGCGGTACGGTGTGGGCGAGTGCCTCACCATCGCGCAAATGGACGTGCCAGTCGTCTGGCTGAATGATGTCGATAGAGGTCATGGGATTCCTGAGGTTTTTGACGTTTTATGAGACTCGTTGAGCGGTGTTTTTTGAGAGTGTTCGGTCAAAGGTTTCATCACGGGGCGCGTGATTTTACCACAGTGATTTTTATGGCTGGCTTACATGTGTGGTTGGCGAATATATTTTGATTTTTTGCTCGATTTTTCTAAGGAAATAGCAGTATGATTCTTACGAAATTACGTTGCTGCCTTGCCTTTTTTAACCCTGTGTCTCAAATCATCCCCAGAGTTCATCATGATTATCACCACTATAGAAGATCTTCGCCAATTGGCACAGAAGCGTGTGCCTCGCATGTTTTATGACTATGCTGATTCAGGTTCTTGGACCGAGTCAACGTACCGAGCCAATGAATCAGACTTTCAAAAAATCAAGTTTCGCCAGCGTGTCGCTGTCAATATGTCTGGTCGCACCACTGCCAGCACAATGGTGGGGCAACCAGTCAGTATGCCTGTGGCGATTGCGCCGACGGGGTTGACTGGTATGCAACATGCTGATGGCGAGATTCTGGCGGCGCGAGCGGCTAAGGCATTCGGTATTCCGTTCACGTTGTCCACCATGAGTATTTGCTCGATTGAAGACATTGCGACAAAGACGGACAACCACCCTTTTTGGTTTCAGCTTTATGTGATGCGAGACAAAGCGTTTATCGAGCGGTTGATTGAACGAGCGCGGGCGGCGCATTGCTCGGCGTTGGTGCTCACGTTGGATTTGCAGGTATTGGGGCAGCGTCACAAAGACATTCGAAATGGTTTGTCTGCGCCACCGAAGCTCACGATGGCGAATATCCTAAATATGGCCACCAAACCCCGTTGGTGCTGGGGTATGCTCAATACAAAGCGGCGATTTTTTGGCAACATTGTCGGGCATGTGAGTGGCACTGGAGATATGGGCTCTTTGTCTGACTGGGTCTCTGGTCAATTTGATCCTGAGCTGAGCTGGTCTGATGTGGCATGGATTAAAGAGCGTTGGGGCGGTAAACTCATCGTCAAAGGCATTTTGGACGAAGAGGATGCTCGACTTGCCGTGCAGCACGGGGCAGATGCGATTGTGGTGTCTAACCATGGTGGCCGTCAGCTTGATGGGGCGATGTCGTCGATTCAGGCGCTGCCAAGGATTGTGGACGCCGTCGGGCAAGACATCGAAGTACACATGGACGGTGGGATTCGCAGCGGGCAGGATGTGCTCAAGGCGATGGCACTGGGGGCGAAAGGCACGTACATTGGCCGACCGATGTTGTACGGCCTGGGGGCCATGGGGGAGGCGGGTGTGACGCGGGCATTGGAGATTATTCACAAAGAGCTTGATTTAACCATGGCGTTTTGTGGGCGGACAGAGATGGCTGCGGTGGATAAAGAGATTTTGTTGCGTGGGACTTACTGAAGTTGCTAAAACGCCAAAAGGTTTCGCGATTTAGTCTCGCTAGTTTGAAAAGCGCCCCATGATGGGCGTTGTTTTATTGCCATACCTCCATCTTTCAACTATTATTGAAATATGGAAACTAAAGCCACTGTTCTCGCTCTCTCCGCACTCGCTCAAGAGTCGCGCTTGTCTATCTTTAAACTGCTGGTACAAGCTGGTCCCAGCGGTTTGCCCGCAGGCAAAATCTCAGAAGAAACAGGCATTTCGCCCTCATCGCTATCCTTTCACCTCAAAGAATTGTCCCATGCCGATATGGTCACTTCTCGCCAAGATGGGAGATTTGTCATCTATGCCGCGAATTTTTCGACCATGAATGCGTTGTTGCAATACCTCACTGACAATTGCTGTGGTGGCAATCCCTGTATGACCAACAGCGATGTGCAGTGCACTTCTCAAAACTGATTATCATAAAGGTTCGCTATGCTCAATGTGCTCATCCTCTGTACACACAACTCAGCGCGCAGTGCGCTCGGCGAAGCCATGCTCAATCACTGGGCGCGTGAGCGCGATGTCGCGGTCAAAGCCTACAGTGCGGGCAGCGCACCTTCTGGCCGTACCAACCCTCATGCACTGGCTGTTTTAGCGCAGGCGGGTATCGATGTCTCATATTTGCGCAGCAAAAATTGGGATGAGTTTTCGCAAAATGACGCACCCAATATCGACATCGTCATCACGGTGTGCGATTCGGCGGCGGGCGAGGTCTGCCCGTTGTTTCAAGGGGGCGCGCATCAAGTCAAAGTGCATTGGGGTTACCCTGACCCGTCCAATACGGTGGGTGACGACACGGCCAAACACGCCGCGTTTGAGGTCACGCGCCAAGCCATCGGCTATCGGATGTTGATGTTGCTCGATTTTTTTGAGAGCTTGACGGACAAACCTGAGGATGACAATGCGCTCAAACAGGCATGGCAAGCATTGCCCAAAGACGTGCGTTTGGCACAGTTAACCCACGTTTTGAAAAAATGAGCGATTAAATGAAACGATTGTTTTTCGCAGAAACTTTTGGCACAGCCTCATTGCTCGCCGTTGTGATTGGTTCGGGCATCATGGGCGAGCAACTGGCGGGTGGCAACGTGGCGGTTGCGCTGTTGGTCAATACCATTGCCACCGTGTTTGGTCTTTATGTGCTGATTACTACGCTTGGATCAGTCAGCGGCGCGCACTTTAACCCTGTCGTGTCACTGGTGATGTGCCTGCGCGGTCAGTTATCAAAGCGTCACACGTTGCTTTATTGGTGTGCACAAAGCATCGGCGCTGTACTCGGCGCGATGCTGGCACATGCGATGTTTGATTTGCCGATTGGGCAGGTGTCACACCATGTGCGTGATGGCTTGAGTTTATTTGTGAGCGAAATCATTGCCACGGCTGGTTTGCTGTTTGTGATTTTGCGCTTTCCCTCATCGCAAGTGGCCGCTGGTGTAGCATGTTACATCGGGGCGGCGTATTTATTCACAGCGTCTACATCGTTTGCCAATCCTGCGGCGGTGCTGGGGCGCATGTTTACCGATACGTTTTCGGGTATTGCGCCGCAGTCGGCGGTGATGTTTGTGGTGGCGCAGGTGATTGGCGCGTTGTTGGGTTGGCTCTTGGCAAAGACTTTGACGGCACGTCATGAGCGAGGTGAGAGAGATTAAACAAATTAGAAACCAGCTTCATGTGATGCTGGTTTTTTTGGCTGTGTTGTCACTGTGCATTGCCCCACACGTTGAGTTTCGCTACACTGCGAAGGTTTTGAACCTAAATGATAAATACTATGTGCCAACTGCTTGGAATGAATTGCAACACCCCGACTGATATTGTGTTCTCTTTTGAGGGTTTCACACAGCGGGGTGGGCTTACCGACCACCACACGGATGGTTGGGGTATTGCGTTTTTTGAGGGCAAGGCGGCGCGGTTGTTCATTGATCATCAGCCGTCGATTCATTCGCCGATTGCGCAGTTGGTGCGTACCTATCCGATTAAATCGCTCAATGTGATTGCCCACATCCGCAAAGCCACGCAAGGTGACGTCAATCTCGAAAATTGCCATCCGTTCATGCGCGAGATGTGGGGTTTGCAGTGGGTGTTTGCGCACAATGGTAATTTGATTGACTTCAATCCACAGTTCACAGGTGTGTATCACCCCGTTGGCACAACGGATTCTGAGGCGGCATTTTGCCTCATCATGCAAAATCTGAGAGCCAAGTTTCCCCAAGCCACCGCATTGCTACCACCTGCGCCGCATGAAGTAGATGAGGCGCTGCGTGTGATTGTCAAAGAGATTGCGCAATTTGGTACGTTTAATTTTTGCCTCTCCAATGGTCAAGCCATGTGGGCGTACTGCTCGACAAATCTGTGCTACATCGTGCGCGAGCATCCATTCACCACCGCCCACCTGCTTGACGCGGATGTCGCGATTGATTTTGCTGAGCACACCACACCAGACGATCGCGTGGCGGTTATTGCCACACAACCACTCACAGACAACGAAGTGTGGCACAAAATGGTGGCCAATGAATTCATTCGATTCTCGAATGGCAAGCCGCGGGCTCATGCGCTATTGTGATGCTCTATTGAACAGCCTATTAGTCTTTCACTGACTCCATGACAATAAACGTCGAGGTCTGCTTCACATGCGGCAGTGTGGAAATTTTGTCGGCAAAAATTCGTCGGTAGTCGGTCATGTTGACACTGCGCACCTTTAATAAATAATCAAAATTCGCGGCAATCATGTGGCATTGCTCAATCTCTGAGATTTTTGCCACCTCTCGATTAAACGCTTCCAACGCGGGTGCGCTGGTGCTGTTCATGGTGACTTGGACGAATGCCATGTTTTCACCGAGCAGTAAATGATCGTCGATGATGGCGGTGTAGCCCTTGATGATGCCTTTTTTCTCAAGGTGTTTGACTCGCGCGGCGCAAGCGGTTGCTGACAAACCCACCATGTCAGCAAGGCGACTATTGGGGATGCGGCCGTCTTGGCGCAGGTGTTTGATGATGTTTAAATCCAATTTGTTGAATTCACTATATATATCAGTTTTCATGATTAAATCACCTATAAAGTAGTTATTAAAAAATTAAAAAATATGATAATTGGCTGAAAATAGACGATAAATGATTTTAGCATCCGTTAAAATTTTTAAATAATTTTTGCACTACCAAAGGATGCTGCCATGTTGCCCCAACACCGTTTGACCATTGCCCAAGCCTTGATGATGTCAGAGTCTGACGCTTTGGCACGATTTGAACCGCTGATTCCGTCATTAGAGCATCGAGCCGCCATCACTGAGCGTGCAGCGCAGCTCATTAAAGACATTCGGGCAGAGCAAAATCCAAGCTTGATGGAGTCGATGCTCGCTGAGTATGGTTTGTCAACCGATGAAGGCGTCGCTTTGATGTGTTTGGCTGAAGCCATGCTGCGCGTGCCTGACTCAGCGACGGTGAATGAGCTGATTGAGGACAAAATCGCGGCGGCCAATTGGGCAGGGCACAAAGGTCAGTCTCCTTCGACATTGATCAATGCGTCCACATGGGGTTTGATGCTCACGGGAAAAATTTTATCAGCTGATGAAACCAGTGGGGTTTTGGGGACGTTGCACGGTTTGGTGAAACGTTTGTCAGAGCCTGTGATTCGCACGGCCATCGGTGAAATGCTCAAACGCTTGGGCACACAGTTTGTGTTGGGCGAGACCATTGAGCTTGCGTTGAAAGAGGCCCGCAAACAAGAAGCGCGTGGTTACACGTATTCGTACGATATGCTCGGTGAAGGGGCAAAAACCGAAGTTGACGCGCTGCGTTATTTTGCTTCTTATCGCAGCACCATTGAGACCTTGACGCCATTGTGTACCCATGACACCGTGAAGGGCAATCCAGGTATTTCGGTCAAGCTTTCAGCGCTTTATCCGCGCTACGAGCATGCCAAAAAAGCCGATGTGATGGCTGTCTTGGTGTCGCGAACATCTGAGCTGGCCAGATTGGCGGCGCGTGCGAACATGGGGTTTAATATTGATGCGGAAGAAGTCGAGCGGCTCGATACTTCCCTCGATGTGATTGAGGCGGTGCTGCGTGACGAGGCCTTGCGAGGCTGGGATGGTTTCGGCGTGGTGGTGCAGGCTTATGGCAAACGCGCACCCGCGGTTTTGGACTGGTTGCACCGATTGGCTACCGAGTTAGACAGAAAAATCATGGTGCGTTTGGTCAAAGGGGCATATTGGGATGCTGAGATCAAACGTGCCCAAGTGCTTGGCTTGGACGAGTTTCCTGTCTACACGCACAAGGCAAATACCGACGTGGCTTATCTCTCCTGTGCGCAGCAATTGCTCACGATGCATGAGCGCATTTATCCACAGTTTGCTACACACAATGCCCATACTGCGACGGCGATTTTGCAATTCGTGGGTGAGCAAGCCATATCGTTTGAGTTCCAGCGCTTGCACGGTATGGGCGAAGCGGTACACGATGAAATCATGCGTCAATACCAGGCGCGTTGCCGCATTTACGCGCCCGTTGGTGCGCATCGCGACTTGCTCGCATACCTCGTGCGACGACTGTTAGAAAATGGTGCCAATGGCTCGTTCGTCCACCAAATGGCGAATGAAGACGTGCCTGCAGAGCTGGTGGCGGCGGATCCTTGGTTGATCGTTGAGCAGTTGCGCGGTGTGACGTCAAATGGCGTGGTCAGGCCATCTGACTTGTTTGCACCGTCACGTCGAAACTCTAAAGGCTGGGATTTAACTGACCCCTTGACCTTGGCTCAACTACCGCATCATCAACCATTTTTTACTGATTCTGCTATCTTAAACGCGGCACATGATGTGGTGATTCGCAATCCTGCGGATTTAAATGATGTGGTGGGTACTGTGAAGAGCGCATCCACTGAGGACGTTCAGGCGGCGATTGCTCGAGCGGTGGCAGCTCAGGCTGGTTGGACGAATACACCAGTGACCGAACGCGCGTACTGCTTGAATCGTTTGGCCGATTTGTATGAAGCGAATGCGCCGCAGCTTTTCGCACTGCTCACGCGAGAAGCGGGTAAAACGTTGGCCGATGCCGTTGCTGAGTTGCGTGAGGCGGTGGATTTTTGTCGTTATTATGCAGTGCAAGCGATGGACTACAGCCATGCGCCTGCGCGTGGCGTGGTGACGTGCATTTCACCGTGGAACTTCCCGTTGGCGATTTTTACAGGTCAAATTGTCGCGGCTTTGGTCACGGGCAATACCGTATTGGCCAAGCCTGCAGAGCAAACACCATTGATTGCGCAGCGAGCGATTGAACTCATGCACCAAGCGGGTGTGCCGCATGATGCGGTGCAGCTTTTGTGTGGTGACGGCGCTGTGGTTGGCGCGGCAATGACAGTAGATGTTCGTATTAATGGCGTGGTGTTCACAGGTTCGAGTGTGACGGCGAAATTGATTCAAAACAACATGGCCAAACACTTGGCACCCGATGCCATGTTTATTGCCGAGACGGGCGGGTTAAATGCCATGATTGTGGATTCATCGGCCTTGCCTGAACAAGTGGTGCGTGATGTGATGGCATCTGCTTTTCAAAGCGCTGGGCAACGCTGCTCGGCCTTGCGGATTTTGTACGTGCAAGAAGACGTGGCACATGATGTGATTGAAATGATTGCTGGGGCGATGGATTTACTCGCAGTCGGTAACCCTTGGCAACTGGAGACTGATGTGGGGCCGGTGATTGATCTGGATGCACAACGTGAGTTGAACGAGTATCTGAAAAACTGCGACATCATCAAAACCGTGCCCGTGCCGAACGCTGGCTACTTCGTTGCCCCAACCATGGCGCGCGTGCAAGGGATTGAGGCGATGGGTAAAGAGATGTTTGGCCCGATTCTGCATGTGGCCACATTTAAAGCGCATGAGTTAGAACAAGTGGTGCAAACCATCAACAACAAAGGTTATGGTTTGACTTTGGGTGTGCACAGTCGCATTGAATCACGCGTCGATGCGGTTTGTGCTCAGGCACATATTGGTAATATTTATGTCAATCGCAATCAAATCGGCGCGATTGTTGGTAGTCAGCCATTTGGTGGTCATGGTTTGTCAGGGACTGGCCCGAAAGCGGGTGGTGCATTGTATCTGTCGAAATTTGTACGTGGCACATCCAACGCTGCCGTGATGGATGTAACAAAAGCCGAGCGTATTGCCCGAATCACTGCCGCCATCTCTCCTGAAGCCAGCCAAGTGTGGCAACAGGTATTGGATGCCACGGCTGCCTTAAATCTTTCGACCATCAGTTTACCTAGCCCGACAGGTGAGTCCAATGACTATCGCATCATTCCACGTGGCACGGTGACTTGCTTGGGCGGTGCGTCTGAGTTTGATTTGATGCATCAAGTACTTGCTGCCTTGCTGTGCGGTAACCGTGTGCAAGTGCTCAGTGATGCTGCTTGGCTAAAGGAGCTTCAGCAAGTGGGTCATATCGAGTTGGTTCGTGAGCTGGGCTTAGATGCTGTGGATGCTGTTGCATTATTTGCTGATGCATCAGCGCAGCGGCAGTGGCAAAAAACATTGGCCGAACACGAAAGCTTAGTGATTCCGCTTATGACTGAGCTCACCGATGTTGCGGCTTTGGTACATGAGGTGCACGTGTGTACGGACACCACTGCGGCAGGTGGTAACGCACAGTTGCTGGCGCACTCTGTGTGATAAAAACAATTCCTTATGGTTGATGGGATGCTTGAAGCGTTGCGGTGGATAACGGTTGTTTATCCATGCAAAGCGTTTTAAACTGACAGCCTTGCTGTTTGGATAGACAAATGGCACGGCGGTTTATTTTAATGAGGTGCAAACACCTTATGATTTTTTAACTGGAGAGACACATGAATTTTAAATATTTAACCCTCACAGCTGCATTGATTGGCAGCTTGACCTTGGCCGCCTGCGGTGCAGGTAACAAAAAGGCCGATGGCGTAGCCAGCAGCAACGTGATTAAGATTGCCACAGCATCGCCGATGAGCGGTGGTCAATCAACTGTCGGTAAAGACAATGAAAGCGGCGCGCGTTTGGCTGTCGAAGAAATAAACGCTGCAGGTGGTGTCGATATCAGTGGTAAAAAATACACCATTGAGTTGGTAGTTGAGGACGACGCAGGCGATCCGAAGCAGGGCGCGACTGTCGCACAAAAAATCGCTGATGACAAAAGCATCTCTGCGGTGGTCGGTCACTACAACTCAGGTGTGACAGCTGTGGCACAACCGATTTATGCCAAAGCCAATCTCGTCGCACTCACCGTCAGCAGCAACCCAGACATTACCCTCAAAGGTGTCAAAAATGACGCAGGCTTGACCATGGTTTATCGTTTGGCTGGCCACGATGGTATGCAAGGCCCAGCCTTGGCAACCTTCGCTCAGAAAAAAGGCTTTAAAAATATCGCCATTGTTGATGATGCGACCGCTTATGGCAAAGGCTTGGCCGATCAGGTTGATAAAAAAGCCAGGGAACTCGGTGTGACTGTTGCTGAGCGCGAATCGGCAACCGACAAAACCACGGATTTCAAAGGCATTTTGACCAAGCTCAAAGCCAAAGGTGTGGATGCCATTATGTGGGGTGGCTATGATGACACGGCGGCGACATTGGCCAAACAAGCTCGTGAGTTGGGTATCACAGCCACCTTCCTCATGCCAGATGCAGTGTGCACGGACAACTATCTGAAACTCGCGGGTGCAGCTGCTGAAGGCACGATTTGCTCAGCGACCAGCCAGCCATTGGCTGATATGAAGGAAGGTGCGGCATTCAAAGAGCGTTTTGAAAAACGCTTCCCAGGTCAAGCCATCCAAGCCTACGGTCCTTTGTACTACGATGGCGTTTATGCTGCCGTGGCTGCGATTAAAAAAGCAGGTTCTACTGATGCTGTAAAAGTGGCTGAAGCCATGAAAGGTTTGAGTCTGACTGGTTTGAGTGGCACGATTGCTTTTGATGACATTGGCGAGCGCAAAGATGCCGTGATCACGATGTCTGAAAGCAAGGGTGGTAAGTTCGTCACCGTTGATCAAGTGAAATAACTGATTTCATGTGGTGCTTCACGCCACGGCAGAAATGCCGTGGCGTTTTTTTATATGGCATGCTTGAGTAACGCCTCATCGATGTACCCATGTCGTGGGCGGTTCGCGAGTGTTTGCGAATGTATTTGTGCTCGTAAATCTAAATTGGCATGGCATTTTCGCTGGCTTTTGCTTAAAGCAAGGGCTTTTTATCAGCATTTCTGTGTTCTTTGAGGGTGTCGCGGTTATAATCATTGCTAATTTTTTATCTCATCTGATGATTAATAGGTTCAGTGCTCTTTTGATACTGAGCCTTCGTTTTTTTAGGAATCAAATCAATGCAAACTCGTTTTCAATGGATTTTGGTGCATCCAGCCGCCATCGTGGCTCAAGGTGCTGGCTCAGGTCTGCTTCATCCTGCGTCAGGTACTTGGGGAACATTGGTTGGGTGGTTGCTGTTTAGTTTTTTGTACACGAACGGGATGACCGCTCCTTGGGTTTGGGTAATATTTTTAGCGGTCACATTCATCATTGGTGTGTGGGCTTGTCATATCACAGGTAAACAACTGGGGGTGCATGATGACTCGTCTATTGTTTTTGACGAAATGTGGGCCATCTGGTTGGTGATGTTGTTTGTTATACCACTCAGCATTTGGTGGCAGTTATTGGCATTTGGGTTGTTTCGTTTGTTTGATATTTGGAAGCCTTACCCCATTCGCATCGTTGATGGTAAATGGCACAACGGACTGGGCGTGATGGTCGATGATGTGTTGGCGGCGTTTTATGCTTTGCTGTCATTCTCCGTGCTCTTCAATGTTTATAAATGGATCACAGCATGATGAGCGTAGATTTAACCCCAGCGATTAACGTGCTGGCCGAGTCACTAAAAACACTCGGCTGGCAAATGGGCACCGCAGAGTCGTGCACAGGTGGTGGTATTGCTTATTATTTAACTGAGGTCCCTGGTTCTTCGGCGTGGTTTGCGGGCAGCGTGGTGTCCTACAGTAATGCTGTTAAACAAGATGTACTGGGTGTAACTTCGCATGATTTGATGGATTATGGTGCGGTGAGTGAGCAGGTGGTGGCGCAGATGGCGCAAGGGGCGTTGCGGGTCTTGAACATCGACTGTGCGGTGTCTGTGAGTGGTATCGCAGGGCCAGGTGGTGCAACGCCGCGTAAACCATTGGGTATGGTCTGCTTTGCGTGGAGTTGGCGTGATGCACACGGTACCAGCCATGCCCGCACAACGACCAAGCAATTTACAGGGGATCGCCACTCGATTCGTGTGCAGACGGTTGAGTATGCGATTTTGGGCATGCAGCGTTTGTGCGATGCTTTTGGCTCGGGCGACTGGTATTTTGAAAGTTTTGAGCGAGATGACTAATCTAGCGTGTCGCTCGGGTTGCGCTGCTTGCTGTATTGCGCCCTCTATTAGCAGCCCCATTGTTGGCATGCCCAATGGTAAGCCAGCAGGCGTGCCTTGTGTGGCGCTCGATGAGCAGCTGCGCTGTCGACTATTTGGTGATGAGCGTCGGCCAAAAGTGTGCGGCAGCTTGCAGCCATCTATTGAAATGTGCGGGAACGAGCAGCAAGGACGTGCGTACGCGATTACTTACTTAACCCGTCTGGAATTGGCGACTTCATAGAAAAAACACGCAGAACGGCCATACTACTTTGTGCAAAGCCTTGTTTTTTAGCGAAAGTTTGTTGATAAACTGTTGCGGCTTTTCTCTAAAAAAACTACATGAATAACTCAATTTTACTGTGCGATTTACACTTGCAGGGGGGATTTTTATTCATTGTTGTATTTCATGACTCAACATAAAAAATGATGTACAAAAGAAGCCCAGATAAACTAATCAATACAAAACGCACAAAATAAGTCCATATAATCGGGCATACACAACGTTTGGCGTGTTTTGCTTAAAATATGGCGTATATGGTTATTGCCCCCTCAGTTAACTTTAATTGATAATAAGTAAGAGTTATCAAACAAAAGGAGATGTAAATGGAATTGGTTTTTGATCAGAATAAACCCGTACTTGTTACGGGCGCAACAGGTTATGTTGCAGGTTGGGTTATTGAACGCTTGCTCACTTTGGGGTTGACCGTTCATGCGGCTGTGCGCAATCCCAATGATGTCAAAAAAATAGCGCATTTGGATGCCTTAGCTAAAAAACACACGGGCAATATTCGCTATTTTAAAGCCGACTTGTTAAATCATGGCGATTACGATGAGGCCATGAAGGGGTGTCAGGTGGTGTTTCATACAGCCTCACCTTTTGTCTTGAATGTTCAAGATCCACAAAAAGATTTAGTCGACCCAGCGGTCTTGGGCACTCGCAACGTTCTTGAGTCCGTTAATCATTGTCCATCTGTTGAACGCGTGGTTCTCACCAGCAGTTGTGCCGCTATTTATGGTGATAACATCGATGTTGCGAATACCCCTAACAATATTTTGACCGAAGAGATTTGGAACACCAGTTCTTCGCTGCAACATAACCCTTATTCATACTCTAAAACATTGGCGGAGGCCGAGGCATGGAAAATGGCTGAAACTCAAAACCGTTGGCGTTTGGTGGTAATTAATCCGTCCTTAGTCATTGGGCCTGGTATAAACCCTAATGCAACATCCGAGAGTTTCAATCTGGTTCGTCAATTTGGTGATGGTCGAGCCAAAATGGGCGTGCCTAAGTTATATATTGGTGTTGTCGATGTCCGTGATGTCGCCGATGCCCATGTCCGTGCCGCTTTTTTGCCAAACGCCCAAGGACGACACATTTTATCGGGTCATGACACCAACCTAGCTGAAATGGCGGCGTGTTTATTGCCTAAGTTTGGTAATAGCTACCCGATCCCCAAACGCATTTTGCCCAAATGGTTGGTTTGGCTTGTGGGCCCTTTGGCGGACAAAACCTTCACCCGTGAAATTATTCGTCGAAACGTCAACATCCCTTGGCGCGCGGATAATAGCAAAAGTCGACGTGAGCTCTGCCTAACATACCGTTCGTTAAACGACTCCATGAACGAATTTTTTGAACAGCTCGTACAATCAGGGCAGTTAAACGCCAAAAAATAGTAAATCGGTGCGCAAACTGAACATAACAACATGAAAGTAATGAGCCACTTCCTCGTACAACCCAGTTGGCGCTTAATTATCACCGACTTGGGCTTAAATGTGGGGCATGTACTGCGCTCGGCACAACTTCCTGCGGATTTATTCAGCCGAGAAGAGGCCTACCTCAGTACGGCTCAATATTTCAAGTTATGGCAAGCCACTGGACAACTGGTGGGCAATGCCAATGACCTCCCTTTGAGGATTGCCCAATCAGTTGCGATTGAGTCTTTTAGCCCACTTGTATTTGCGTGCATGTGCAGCGCAAACTTAAACGTTGCCCTAAAACGCTTGGCCGAATTTAAAAGTCTACTCGGACCAATGACGCTGCATGTCGAGGAAGATGAGACGCATACATGTGCCCAACTTCGCTTTTGTCATACCGAAACACCTGTGCCCACAATTATTGCAGCAACGGAATTGGTATTTTTCACGCAACTGGCTCGTATCGCGACCCGTCAAATGATTGTGCCGTCAAGCCTAGCTTTGCAAGAGCTGCCCAGCGATTTAACGCCTTACACCCAGTATTTCGGTCGTCCAATTGAACCAGGCACTGACATAACAATCGCATTTTCAAAAGTGGATGCCGAGTGCCCTTTCTTGACTGAAAATTCGCCGGTGTGGCAGTTTTTTGAACCCACTTTGCGAAAGCAGCTAAGTGAATTGACGCAACACAGCACAACTGCAGAAAGAGTTAAAAGTGTTTTATTGGAACTGCTACCAACTGGGCGCAGCAGCATAGATGCCGTTGCCAAAACCTTAGCCATGAGCGTGCGTAGTCTGCAACGTCATCTACACAGTGAAAATCTACATTTTCAGGAGGTTTTGCACCAGACCAGAAAAGATTTGGCGCAACACTATCTCAAAAAAAGCCATATTTCTTTGAATGAAATTGCTTATTTACTGGGTTTTCACGACAGTCAATCCTTTGCCAGAGCTTTCAAGAAATGGCAAGGTCAAACGCCATTGGCTTTTAGAAAACAAAAATAAATTCATAATTTTGATTTAAGTAAAGAGATTACACTGGCATCATGCAAAATAGTCATAACATTAATTTTTGGAACATCGAATATGAAACTCATTAAATGGCTTGTGGCTCTGGCCGCATTGGCTGGTTTAACGCTTGCGGGGTGTGAGGCTTTGAACACTGATAAAACGTTCCGTGTGAATCAAGCACAGTTACAAAAATTAGTGAATCGAAACTGGACCACCATAGCAGAGAAGTTGGCACAGTACAATGTGACCATTGCAGCACCCACAATCAACTTGCAGCCCAATGAGCAGCGCATTGGTGCCGATTTTGATGCTTATATTGATTTGGGGCTGATCAAGGTTGAAGGTGTCATGTCTGTTTCTGGGATTCCTGCGTACAGTGAGTCAAAAGGTGCCGTGATGCTCAATAACTTGCGTGTGGATAATTTCGATGCCAAAAACCTTCCTGATGCTTTGGTGAAGTCTCAAGCTCAAAAAATGATTGGTAAAAAGTTTGGCGTGGATATTCCGCTGTATGAAATTTCGCCTGAAAAATTGTCTTTTGCAGGGAAAAAATGGATTCCACAAACCATCAACGTCGAGCGAGACGGTTTAGAAATCATCCTGCAGCCAAAATAATCACCCATGAATCCATCAGATCACGCATAAAAAATCCGCCCAAAAAATGAGCGGATTTTTATTTACTCTGCTAACTGACCATCGGGTGGAATGTGTTGCGGCAAAGGGCGTTTGTGGAACAATAAACGAGCCAGTTCCTCCAATGCTTGCTGATACACACCACGCTTGAAGTCGATGACTTCATCGAGTGGAATCCAATAGTCATTCCAGCGCCAAGCATCAAACTCAGGATGTTCTGAGGCACGTAAATTCACGTGATGATCGCGACCAACAAGTCGCAGCAAAAACCAAATCTGCTTTTGACCACGGTAATGATTGCGAAAATCGCGTTTAACCCAACGGGTCGGAACATCGTAGCGCAACCAATTTCGGGTACGTCCAATGACTTTAACGTGTTCGGGCAATAAGCCTGTTTCCTCATACAGTTCGCGCAACATGGCTTGCTCAGGGGATTCGCCGTGGGCAATGCCCCCTTGGGGAAACTGCCATGCGTGTTCACGGATGCGTTTACCCCAAAAAACCTGATTGCGTGAGTTGACCAGAATGATGCCGACATTGGGGCGATAACCTTCTTTGTCGAGCATTTTTTCCTCAATAAATGATTTACAATAGCGAGATTATATAGCGATTCACACAACTGTGAACTTCAAATTTCCCTTCAAATACACTAACCGAATATCGAGCCCGCATGAAAGCCAGTCAATTCTTTATCTCCACTCTCAAGGAAGCCCCAGCAGAAGCAGAAATCATCAGTCACCAGCTCATGATGCGCGCAGGCCTCATCAAACGCATTGGTAGTGGTATTTATAGCTACATGCCGATTGGCTTGCGCAGCGTACGTAAAGTTGAACAAATCGTTCGCGAAGAAATGAATAAAGCGGGCGCCATGGAGTTGCTCATGCCCGCAGTGCAGCCTGCCGAGTTGTGGCAAGAATCTGGTCGCTGGGAACAATACGGCCCAGAATTGCTGCGTTTGAAAGATCGTCATAACCGTGATTTTGTTGTTGGCCCGACCCATGAAGAAGTCATCACCGACTTGATTCGCCGCGATGTCAAAAGCTACAAACAGTTGCCTGTTAACATGTATCAAATCCAAACAAAGTTTCGCGACGAGATTCGCCCGCGCTTCGGCGTGATGCGTGGTCGTGAGTTCATCATGAAAGACGCCTACTCATTTGATAAAGATGTTGATGGCATGAAGGCATCGTATGACAAAATGTTCAACGCTTACACTGCGATTTTCAAACGCCTCGGCTTAAACTTTCGTGCGGTCGCGGCAGACAATGGCTCTATCGGCGGCGATGGCTCGCACGAATTCCACGTCATCGCAGAGACTGGTGAGGACGACATCGTGTATAACCCCAATAGTGACTATGCAGCGAACATCGAGGCGGCCGAAGCCGTTGCTCTCATCGCTGAGCGTGCGGCGCCGACACAAACATTGACCAAGACTCACACGCCAAGTAAAGGCAAATGCGAAGATGTCGCCGAGTTTCTGGGGGTGCCGTTGGATAAAAATGTTAAATCCATTGTTTTGGCGGTAGACATCGAAAACCAAGAAGACGACAGTGCTACTCAAATTTTTCTCGTATTGCTGCGTGCAGACCACACACTCAATGAAATCAAAGTGTCCAAATTGGCTGGTTTGTCAAACTATCGCATGGCGACTGAAGCCGAAATCGCCACCGCTTTTAACACCACTCCAGGCTACATAGGCCCCGTCGCCACTGCACAAAAAGTCACGATTATTGCTGATAAGACTGTTGCGAACATGTCTGACTTCATCTGCGGTGCGAATGAGGTCGATTACCACCACGTCGGTGTCAACTGGGGGCGTGACTTGCCCGAACCCGACCTCATCGCTGACGTACGCAACGTCGTCGCTGGCGACCCCGCACCTGATGGTAATGGCACAGTGGGCATTTGCCGAGGCATCGAAGTTGGCCACGTATTCCAGCTCGGCACGAAATATTCTGAGGCAATGAAAGCGACATTCCTCGGTGAAAACGGCAAACCGCAGCCATTCGTCATGGGTTGCTACGGTATTGGCATCACGCGAATTCTCGGTGCGGCCATCGAGCAAAATTTTGACGCCAAAGGCATTCTTTGGCCACAATCCATCGCCCCATTTGAAGTGGTGATTTGCCCTGTTGGTGCGGATAAGTCAGAGGTGGTACGTGAGGAGGCGGATAAACTTTACCACTCACTCATCCAAGCTGGTGTGGACGTGATCATTGATGACCGTGGAGAGCGACCTGGTGTGATGTTTGCTGATTGGGAATTGATTGGCGTGCCTCATCGCTTGACCATAGGTGATCGTGGCTTAAAAGAGGGTTTGGTTGAATACCAAAATCGTCGTGACACAGAAGCGACGAAAGTGCCTGTGCTTGAGATTCATGCGCATGTGTTGGCACAGATGAGCGTAGCCTAACGGCTTTGATGTGGAGCGCTTTTGAACGATACCATTGTCTGCCGGGAATGAGCAAGGGAAAAGGCTGTATGGACTGGTTTCTGCGCATCGGTGTGATACTGATGTTTTTTTTGAGTGGCATCACACAGGCTGGTTATCAGAAAGAAGAATACTTGGCCGACTCTGTGAGTACGCTGCTGCGCCAATCGGTCTCTGCCCAAATGCCGCAACAACGCCCCTTTATGTCCGAGCGTGACGAGCAGAATTTTTATCTTTGGCGCAGTGTCATGAGTCAGCGGATGGCGCGGTATGTCTCGCAGCCGTCTCTGCGTCACGCGATACTCGATGCTGTTGATTATGAAGCGCGCCGTGCTGGTTTAGAGCCAGCATTAGTGCTCGGCGTCATTACCGTCGAAAGCCAGTTTAAGCCTGTCGCTACGAGCCCTGTTGGTGCACGTGGCTTGATGCAGGTGATGCCGTTTTGGGCCAAAGCGATTGGGGATGGCGATGCGCGGCGGCTTTATCAGTTGCGTGTGAATGTGCGTTTTGGGTGCGTAATTCTGCGACATTATTTGGAAAAAGAGCGCGGCGATCTTGTCCGTGCTTTAGCTCGCTACAATGGTAGCCTTGGTCAAACGGCTTATGCAGAGAAAGTGTTGCTGTCAGCACGTCAGTGGAGATGATTTTTTAGTGCGCTCTTAAAAAACCTGTCTCAAGGACAGGTTTTTACATCCATTCATTTTAGAGCATTTTCAATTTCGACAAATGTGCGGGCAACATCGGTGTGATGTGCGACACCCAGCTGTCTGGCGATTTGTGCCGCAGAGACAATACCTCGCACGATTTCATTGCCTTGTTGTTCCTCTAACACCAGTGTGTGTTGACGGCCTGATTGGCGAAGGGTTTGTAGTATGTGGCCAACTTTGGCTTTGGCAAGATCATTGTAATGGACGAAAAATAATTGATCACTGGCTGTCATCACGTCGTAGACTGTGACGTCTTGGTGGCGGCCACCTCGCTGTTGTAAAACACGCATGGGCTTCTCGCCTAAAATATCTGATGCTGTGACAATACCGACCACTTGAGCTTTTGAATTGGTGACCAATAGTGAACGTATGCTGAATGAAATCATTTTTGCGTTCGCATCGTCAATATTGGTATCGGAATCAATGGTAATGGCGGGCGTGTGATGAAAGTCTGTCATGACTTCAATCGCTGATGAGTGCAAGTTAACATCACTGATGTTATTTTTTGGGGCTTGAGCATAGACAGCGATGCCCTTTAGGTTAATCTCGGTAAGTGCGGAAAATTGCTCAATGGACATGTTGTAACCTTCGTCTGGTGATTGATTGACCCGAATGATGCAAAGCCATGCATACCTTCGGCGTTTGTTGTTGTGAGCGTATTGTAAACCTATTTTTTTTGAGTGTTTTCTTCTTTTATTGATTTGGCCTAATGTGCTTTGATTCAAAAAAGCCCGCCTGATTGCGCAGGGGGCTTTTTTAAATTTGATGTAGTATGGGTTATTGTCCACGCAAATCTTTACGCAGAATCTTGCCTACATTGGATTTTGGCAAGTCTGTTCGGAACTCAACATACTTAGGACGTTTGTAGTTGGTAAGGTATTCCTTCATGAACTCAAGCAACTCAGTCTCAGTCAGGCTATTGTCTTTCTTCACGACAAAGATTTTGACGGCTTCACCCGAATGCTCATCGGGTACACCGATGGCTGCGCATTCGAGGACTTTGGAGCAGCGGACAGCAACATCTTCAATTTCGTTTGGATAAACATTAAAGCCTGAGATGAGAATCATGTCTTTCTTGCGGTCAACGATTCTGACAAAGCCAGACTCTTCCATAATGCCGATGTCACCTGATTTGAAGTAACCATCCGAAGTCATGACTTTAGCGGTTTCATCAGGGCGCTGCCAATAGCCAGCCATAACTTGCGGGCCGCGAATGGCGATTTCACCCGTCGCACCGATGGGCAGATGATTGCCGTCATCAGCGATGATGGCAACATCAGTTGATGGCAGTGGTAAACCAATTGAACCGTTGAACTCACGACTGCCCACTGGATTAATGGTCGCCCCAGGGCTGGTTTCTGACAGACCATAGGCTTGGCAAATCGTAACGCCCGTTATTTTCTTAAATCTTTCAGCCACCGCTGATTGGACGGCCATGCCGCCACCTAAAGCGATTTTGAGGCTGGAGAAATTCAGTCTCTCAAAATCAGGGTGGTTCATGAGTGCTGTGAACAGGGTGTTGACAGCAGGCAGTAATGCGAAGGGATATTTAGACAGCTCTTTGATAAACGCTGGAATATCGCGCGGGTTGGTGATGAGGAGCAGGTGACCGCCGACGTGTGCACAGTATAGGGCGCACGCGGTGAGGCCAAATATGTGGTACATGGGTAATGCGCCGACGAATACGGTGCCGTCTTCGCCGTCTGTTTGTAGCTCTTTGCCGCACCATGCATCGACTTGGAGCACATTGGCGATGATGTTGGCATGGGTCAATGTGGCACCTTTTGCAACACCTGTTGTACCGCCAGTGTATTGCAAAAATGCGAGATCATTGTGTTCTAAGTGCACAGGGGTGAGCTTGGCATTGATGCTTTGACTGAGTACAGATTTGAAAGAAATGGCGTTGTCGAGTTTCCATGCGGGCACCATTTTTTTGATTTTACGTACGACAAAGTTAACAACATGGCCTTTAAGGCCGAGCATGTCGCCAAGTGTGGCGACGATGGTGTGTTTGAGTTGCTTGAGGTTGGGCAATGATGCTTGCAGTGTGGCGGCGAAGTTCTCAAGGATAAAGATAGCTTTTGCGCCAGAGTCGTTCAATTGGTGTGTTAATTCTGTCGCAGTGTAGAGAGGATTAACGTTAACCACACAGTAGCCTGAGCGCAAAATAGCGGCAACCAAAATCGGGTATTGCATACAGTTTGGCATCATGATGGCGACACGGTCACCTTTTTTCAGACCCAGTTGCTGCAGCCATGCACCAACGTTTTCGGAGTGCTTGGCCCACTCGGCATAGGTCATGTCTTTGCCCATCGATGATGTCGCGATGCGATGAGCGTACCTCTCGAATGCCTCTTCAAACATGCCTGCGATTGACGCATATTTGTCAATATTAATGGTGGCAGGAATGCCAGCCTCATAGGACTTGAGCCAGGGTTGGTTCATGGTTGTCTCCTTGTAACCAATGTTTATGTTGTCTGTGAATTGTACTTAAAAAGTGTACGGATGTGCGGTTTTATTGCATGGGTTGTGCTGGCTTTTTCTTTGGGCGTCCTCTTGCGGCTGGTGTGACTCGCCGCCCACCTAGCCGTGCTGCTTGCGTGAGAAACGTGGCATCACCGAGTGCCCAACCTGTTTGGACAGCATGAGACAATGTTTGTGCCACACGTTCTGAAATGCCTGCTGCGAGTAATTGCTTGTAGCTAAGTTGACGGTCAAAAGGGGTGTTGCCGAGTGACCAGTATTGAGGGTGGTCTTGGATAAAACCCAACAGAGACAATCCGATGTGGTGTGATTGGCTGGTATGTTGACTCATACCATCGAGCCAAAGATAGGCTTGTAGTACATATGGTGTGTCTTGGATGTGTGCGGTTCGATAGCGGCCTTCCCACAATGTCCCGCTGCGCTGATACTTGGTGTTGATTTGGCGCACGTAGCGACGTCCTAGGTCTTGCATCAGTCGCCCCAGTGCTGTTTCATCGCGGGCGGTGACCAGCAGAAATGCTGAGTGCTCAACCAATGCATAAGCATGGATATCCACGGCGTGATTCGGGGCAATGTTGCGCAAAATCGAGCACCATGATTCATAATCTTGGGTTGAAAAGAAAACCGCTGCGCTGTTGATGCCTTGCACTTGCACCAGTTGCGCCACGCCTGGCAAATACACGCGCGCCATCCGAGCCATGCTTGTCCCCTGCATTAATTTAACAAAACTTGTACAAGTCACAATCGACTTGTCTTTTTTCTATACTTGTTATTGGGGTCAGTTTGCATTAAAGATGCGGGCACGTCAAGGTTTGGGTAAAAAAACGTTGTAGGTACTGTTTGGCTTAATGGTGAGTCTGGTGAGTCGCCGTCATCATAGTCCTTGCAAAATGCCCAAAGTGACACGCTCATGTCCCGCTAAGTCTCTGTGTGTTTGTATGCTTGAGAAGCCAGCTTGGGCAAACAAATCTCGTACTGCCTCGCCCTGTGTGAAACCATGCTCCACGACAAAGTGTCCACCCACCGCCAAATGCGTGGCGACTTCGAGTAGTAGAGTGCGATAACAGGATAATCCATCAATGCCATCCGTCAATGCTGTTATCGGTTCAAATCGTACGTCTCCTTGGCTCAGGTGTTCATCAGCTGGTTCGATATAGGGTGGATTGCTGACAATGATATCGAACTGTGCATTGCTGCCTTGAAACACCGAAAACCAATCACTTTCAAAGAACGATACATGCGCATCCAGTCTAGTGGCGTTCTCTCTAGCCACCATCAAAGCGGCACCGCTGACATCGACCGCACAAACGCGCCAATCAGGGCGTTCACATGCGAGAGTGATGGCAATAGCTCCTGAACCAGTACCCAAATCAAGTGCACGAATGTTTTGTGTACGGGATGGTAAATTCAAAACTACCTCAACCAGTAACTCTGTGTCAGGGCGAGGAATTAGCACCGCAGGTGACACCAAAAAATCGCGTCCAAAAAACTCTCGTGAACCCAAAATATAAGCCATCGGCTCACCCGATAATCGGCGTGTGACCAGGGCGTCAAGTGTCATCATCTGTGTAGTTGTTATGACATCATGGGCTCGACTGATGAGTTGTACGTGTGACAGTCCTGTGGCTACCGTGAGCAGCATACGCATCTCAAGTGTAGGTAGCACGCCCGCACGTAAGTGACTCTGGATGGTGGAGGATGGCTTCATTTGGTTTTCGATTGCAGTTACAGCTTTAACCACGCTCACACAAACTGAATCGTTTGAGGGCGAATGGTGTTCAAATCATTCAACTCTAGTGGTTCTGTACTATTTGTCCCGCAAGGTTCTTCATCAAATGCCACATCGCCTTGCTCGACTTCTGTGTCAACAGTCAACCCTTTGAAGTCAAACAATTTACCATCGAGTAGATGAGAAGGCACGACGCTGGACATGGCGGCAAACATGTTTTCCACTCGGCCTGTGAATTTTTTGTCCCACTCGTTGAGCATTGTTTTCATGGCTTGGCGTTGCAGGTTTTCTTGCGAGCCACACAGATTGCAAGGAATGATGGGGAACTGCTTGATTTGGGCGTAGCGCTCTAAATCCTTTTCTTGCACATAAGCCAGTGGTCGAATCACGACATGTTTTTTGACGTCCGAGACGAGTTTCGGTGGCATGGCTTTGAGCTTGCCGCCATAAAAAAGATTTAATAAAAATGTTTCGAGGATGTCGTCGCGGTGGTGACCAAGTGCGATTTTGGTCGCACCGAGTTCGTCCGCCACGCGGTACAAAATACCACGGCGTAGGCGAGAACATAAGCCACAAGTGGTTTTGCCTTCTTCGATGACGCGGGTGACAATGCTGTAGGTGTTTTGCGTCTCAATGTGAAAGGGAACGCCGAGCTCTGTTAAATAAGCAGGCAAAACTTGCTCAGGAAACCCAGGCTGCTTCTGATCGAGATTCACCGCCACGATGTCAAAATGAATCGGCGCACGCTCGCGCAGCTTGAGCAAAATATCCAGCATGGCATAGCTGTCTTTACCGCCAGACAAGCAGACCATGACTTTATCGCCATCTTCAATCATGTTGTAGTCGCCAATCGCTTCACCGACTTGGCGGCATAGACGCTTTTCTAATTTGTTGTTTTCGAATTGGACTTTTTGTTCGGCCTTGGTGGGGAACGTTGTGGGGCTATTCATGATGCGGACTTAAAATGGATAAAACAGGATTTTAAAGCAAAATGGCAAGGTGCGGCGCATCCTGTTGTGTGGCTTATTGGTTTTAGATGCCACGCATTTTAAAACCCACCCGAAAAGCGGTAACGTGTGCCTGCGTGCCACATGGTTGCGATGGACGCGACACAACCCATCGAACGTGTTTTTCGGTGTAGGACAAGGCAAGGCTCGTGAGTGCTGATATGCAAGAGTGCTGCGATGTGCTCGGGCGCAGTGATGGCTTCGATTTGGTAATCAACACCTTGCAAAGGTGCGGCCATCATGAGGTATTCGTTCGCTGTGATGCGTGAAAAGTCTTGTTTTAAGTAGTCTGGGGCGATGGCCGCGTTGACCCGGCGGTCTTCAACTTGTATGGGTATATCGTTTTCAAAATGCACGATGAGTGAATGATAAAGAGTGCTTTTGGTTTTTAGTTCAAATAAAGCTTTGAGCGAATCGCTGGCTTTTGATTGCGACAGTTGCTGTAGCTCGCTACGGTGCTTGTGGCCTCGAGCGCGGATTTCGTCAGCGATGCTTTTGATTTCGACAAGGGTGGTCTGGTATTTTTGCTGCGCCACGTACGTGCCTGAGCCTTGAATGCGTGTGACGATTTGCTCTGCGGTGAGTTCGCGCATGGCACGATTGACCGTCATGCGCGAGACACCGAATTGTTCTGCCAGCTGCATTTCTGCGGGTATGGCTTCACCTTCTTTCCAAACGCCGTTGTGGATGGCCTCAAGGATGTGGTTTTTGATGTTTTGGTATGCGGGTAAGGTGGTCATGGTTGAGCCTCGGTTGGATCAGGACATTTTACTGTGTTTACTGTCCATTTTTTGCAGCAAGTGCTTTTTCTCAATAAATTGTATTGACAACTATATTTTGTTAAATTAAAGTTGTATATACTATTTATTTAGGAGGTGACCATGAACTTTTCCCATGACCCCCGTTTTGATGAACAAAGAGGGATCCGCGCACCCCGTGGCAGTGAAAAAGTGTGCAAAAGCTGGCATGCTGAGGCGGCCTATCGCATGATTCAGAATAACCTTGACCCAGAAGTGGCTGAAAACCCGAAGCACCTTGTTGTCTACGGTGGTATTGGCCGCGTTGCTCGTGATTGGGCTTGTTATGACAAAATCCTCGAAGTGCTCAAAGAACTCAATGATGATGAGACCTTGCTTGTGCAATCTGGTAAGCCAGTGGGCGTCTTTAAAACCCATGCGGATGCGCCGCGCGTGCTCATCGCTAACTCGAACTTGGTGCCCAAGTGGGCGAATTGGGAGCACTTCAATGAGCTAGACCGAAAAGGTTTGTTCATGTACGGCCAAATGACAGCGGGTAGCTGGATTTATATTGGCTCGCAAGGCATTGTACAAGGCACATTTGAGACGTTTGTCGAGGCGGGTCGCCAACACTTCGGTGGTTACTGGGGCAGTCGTTGGATTCTGACTGCCGGTTTGGGCGGTATGGGTGGTGCGCAGCCTTTGGCCGCGACGCTCGTAGGTGCTGTATCGCTGAACATTGAATGCCAACAATCGAGTTTGGACTTCCGCGTTCGCACACGTTACTTGGATAAAATTGCTGACAATCTGGATCATGCGCTCGAATTGGTCAAATACCACTGTGACCGTAAAGAAGCCGTATCGATTGGTTTGCTGGGTAATGCGGCGGACATTTTGCCTGAGTTGGTCAAACGAGCTCAAGCGGGCGGGATTAAGCCAGACTTGGTGACCGACCAAACATCCGCACATGATCTGATTAATGGTTATTTACCCAGCGGTTGGACAGTGGCACAATGGAGAGCGGCACAGCATGACCCAGAACAGCACGCCAAGCTCATGAATGACGCTGCGCAATCATGCGCGGTGCATGTTCAGGCGATGCTTGATTTCCAAAGCATGGGCATCCCAACGGTGGACTATGGCAACAACATTCGCCAAGTCGCTTATGACACAGGCGTGGCCAATGCGTTTGATTTCCCAGGCTTCGTTCCAGCCTACATTCGCCCATTGTTCTGTGAAGGCAAAGGCCCGTTCCGCTGGGTGGCATTGTCTGGTGACCCAGAGGACATCTACAAAACCGATGCGAAAATCAAAGAATTGTTCCCTGACAACAAGCACGTTCACCATTGGTTAGACATGGCGAAAAAGCGCATTGCGTTTCAAGGTTTGCCTGCGCGGATTTGCTGGTTGGGTTTGGGCGAGCGTCATTTGGCTGGTTTGGCGTTTAATGAAATGGTCAAAAGCGGTGAGCTCAAAGCCCCCATTGTTATTGGCCGTGATCACTTAGACACAGGTTCGGTCTCGTCACCGAATCGCGAAACGGAAAGCATGATGGATGGCACGGATGCGGTATCAGACTGGCCGTTGCTCAATGCACTGCTCAATACGGCTGGTGGCGCGAGCTGGGTGTCTTTACACCACGGTGGCGGCGTGGGCATGGGCTACTCGCAGCACTCGGGTATGGTGATTGTGGCCGATGGTACGGATGCCGCCGCAGCGCGTTTGGCCCGTGTATTGGTTAATGATTGTGGTTCTGGTGTGATGCGACATGCCGATGCGGGTTATGATTTGGCCAAAGCGACTGCGAAGAAACAAGGACTCAATCTGCCGATGCTCAATGACTAAAACGTGCTGACGTCAGCATGTGGCCATTCTTTTTAGGTACAAGAAATACACACAGCAGGGAAGCATAGTAGATGTCCCAGCTTTCCCAATACAGATATAAATGGACTGATGATGACCACTCACACTTTACACATTAAACCGAGTCAGCTCACGCTCAATGATTTGCGCAGCGTCTGGGCTGAGCACACCGTGGTTTCATTAGAGGCGTCTGCCCATGAAAACATCAATATTTCATCACAGACCGTTGCGGACATCATCGCCAAAGGTGATGCGGCTTATGGCATCAATACAGGTTTTGGCCTGCTGGCGAAAACACGCATTGCCGATGAGGAGCTTGAAAAGTTGCAACGCAATTTAATCTTGTCGCACTCAGTCGGGACAGGTGAGCCCTTGTCAGATGGTGTGGTTCGATTGGTGATGTTGATGAAAATTGCCAGCTTGGCACGCGGTTATTCAGGGATTCGTGCCGTGGTGATTGATACCATGATTGCGATGTTTAACGCAGGCATTATACCGTTGATACCTGTGAAGGGTTCAGTGGGCGCGTCGGGTGACTTGGCGCCGTTGTCGCACATGACATTGGCTTTGCTGGCCGTTGGTTATTCAGCGGATTTGGCTATTTGGGATATTGCGCGTCCTGCGGATTTGGCGTACAGCATAGGACACAATGCTTGTAAGACTGTGGTGAAGGCTGGCGTGGTCTTGTAAATATCGGTACGGTTTGTTTGAAGGGCGCGATTGATTGCGCCCTTTTTTATTCTGATGAGATCATGACTGATGTTATCAATCACAAATACCAAGCACCCACACCAATCGCATCACAATCAGGATAAATGTCGGTTTTTTCACTGCTGATGTATGCTGCGACGATGGCTGACTTTTTGAGCAATGTCTCGCCGATGCGATCGCACAGGGTTTCTTGCAGTTGGACGTGGGCGCCTTTGGCATGCTCGGTGATGGTGTTGCGCACGAAGTCATAATCAATGACTTCGTTGAGTCCATCGTGCTTTGGACTGGCAGATTCACGTTTGACGAAAGCGGTGACGTTAAAGCGCATGGTTTGCGGTGCATGTTTCTCATGGTCATAAACACCGATGGAGACTTGCAGCTCATAATCGCGGATGAAAATACAGCGACAGTGAACCAGTAAGGCTGAGAGTTCGGGGGTAATGGGGTGTGTGAGCATGTGGATGGTCTTTTAGGTTAATCAATTAAGCACGATGCGTAAACATCACGTCGCGCGCTTGTGGGGTCAAATGTTGTCCTCCATCGACCAGCAGTGTTGTGCCCGTGATGCTTTTCGCGCCAATCGCGTACAACATGGCATCAGCGATATCGGCGGGGTCTGAGGCGTGTTGCAAAATGGTTTGCTGGTGGGCTGATTGAAAGTCAGCTTCTGACTGGTCACCAGACGGTAGGCTGATACCTGGTGCAATGCCAACCACGCGCACACGTGGCGCGAGCGCTTGCGCTGCGAGTGTGGTGGCGTGTGACAAAGCGGCTTTGGATAAGGTATAGCTCAAAAAGTCAGGGTTGGGGTTGTGCAGCTTTTGATCAAGAATGTTAATGACCACACCAGTGCGTGTTTCGTTAATTTGGGCGGCAAACTGCTGCATGAGCGCGATGGGAGCGAAGGTGTTGGCTCTGAAATGTTGTTCAAACAGCGCAAGTGATAAAGGGTCTTCTTGGGTGAGTGAATCGTATTCAAACAAAGAAGCGTTGTTGACCAGTACACCAATATCTCCCAACACAGCGCGGGCATCGTTGACCAAATGATGTACAGAAAACTCATCTGATAAATCTGCTTGCAAGGCAAAAGCCTGTCTGCCTGCCACGCGAATCTCATCAACCAGCCTCAACGCATCGTCTTGTGATTGACCATAATGTACCGCAACGCCAAATCCCGCCTGAGCCAATGCCAAACAAAGCACGCGCCCGATGCGCCGTGCGCCACCTGTGACCAGCGCCGTGCGTGGTAAAGAGTTCGGAAAGGTGGATTTGATGGGCATGGTTTGCGGTAAAATGAGAAATGAAGTTTGATGAGTGCTCGAATATCTCTTGAGCGCTTGATTCACTGACACCACATTATACCCTTTCCCGTCTGACGAAAACCCATGTCTGCTTCTTTGCCCACACCTTCTGCTGCACAAATCAGCCGCAGCGCTGATTTAGTCCAACACATCATCCAACTCATTAACGCTCATCAGGGGTGGTTACCGTTCGATGAATACATGAATGCGGCTTTGTACACACCACGCTTGGGGTATTACAGCAACGATGGTTCACCGTTTTCTGAGTTTGGCGTAAAGGGCGATTTTATCACTGCACCTTTGCTCTCGCCTTTGTTTGGCGCTTGTGTGGCGGAGCAGGCTTTGGAGGTTTTTGAACGGATTGGCTCTAATCAAATGCTCGAAATTGGGGCGGGCACAGGGCAGTTGGCTGCCGATGTGCTCACGCATTTGGCTAAATCAGGCGTCAAGGCGCAGTATTATATTTTGGAATTGTCTGCGACTTTGAGAGCGCAGCAGCAGGCGACTTTGGCTGACGTGGGATTTCACAATATTATTTGGTTAGATGCCCTGCCTGTTGATTTTGAGGGGCTGATTGTGGGCAATGAAGTGCTCGATGCCATGCCTGTCAAACTCGTGGGTATGAAGCTGGGTGACTGGTTTGAGCGGGGCGTTGTGCATGAGAACGGTCAGCTGAAGTATGCAGACAGATCAACAACGGAACGGCTGCCAACCAGTGACTCTTGGCAAGCAGCACTTCGTGAGTCAGGCGCGACGTATCTCTCAGAAACGCAACATCAGCAGGCGGCGTTTATTAAAAGTTTGGCGTTGTGCTTAAAGCGTGGCGTTGTTTTGATGATTGATTATGGTTTTCCTGCCAAGGAGCTTTACCATCCGCAACGCAATACGGGCACGTTGATGTGTCACATTCAGCATGTGGCGCATGATGACGCGCTCTATTATCCAGGTGTACAGGACATCACAGCCCATGTGAATTTCTCTGCATTGAAAGAGGCGGGGTGTTTAGAACATTTATTTGCTGTGGGATATACAAATCAAGCCAATTTTCTCATCAACACAGGACTTTTGAATTTGTTGTCACAGATAGAACCAGAGCAACAACGGATACACGCCAATCGCGTGAGTAAGCTACTGTCCGAGGCAGAAATGGGCGAGTTGTTTAAAGTCATGGCGTGGCAAAAAGGCTTGGGCTGGGATGAGAATGATGCATTGTTGGGCTTTGAGCGTGGAGACCGAATAGACAGTTTATAATAAGACTCCAAATAAACCCAACGTGGGTGGTAAACAATAAAAAAGCCTGGTCAGAATGACCAGACTTTTCACATGCTTGTTGATGCCGTTTGTGTCTTAAATGAAAAACAAAAACGTGAGCAGCACGAACAACGGAATCAAAATCGCAAATGACCAAGCCATGTAGCCAAAAAACGATGGCATTTTAACGCCGCTGTGTTCGGCGATGGCTTTGACCATGAAGTTAGGAGCATTACCGATGTAACTTAATGCGCCCATGAACACGGAGCCAGCCGAAACCGCAGCCAGTGTGCTGGCCAAACGGGTGGTCAGCTCGGTGACATCGCCACCTGCCAAATTAAAGAACACAAGGTAAGTCGGTGCATTGTCGAGAAAGCCAGACAACATCCCTGTTGCCCAGAAATAGCGCCAAACAATCGGCTCACCCGTATCAGTGTGTACGGCGGCAATCAAGCCTGCGAACGGCCCATCCAAACCTGCTTGCAACATGGTAATCACGGGGGCAATGGTGATGAAAATCGCGAGAAATAATTTCGCCACTTCAAACACAGGACCGAAGTTGAACTGATTCTCGTCACGCACTTTCATTGCCGTGGTTTTCCACGACAATGCGGCCATTAAAATCAAGCCCGCATCACGAACCAAATTCTGCAATGTCACTGGTGTACCGAGAATATCAAATGAGACCCCAGAATTCCACAAGCCGCTGATGAGAACGAAACCGATTGCCCCAGCAAGCCAGAGAAAGTTCAAGCCGCCATCAAACGAGATGCGTTTGGTGTCAGGCGTTGGATCCATGATGGCGGGCAACTGCTCTTCACGACGGTGAAAGTAATAACTGTCAATGGCGTAGAACAAAGGCAGCAAAATCACTGTAGAAACCAATGTATCCAACCAAATGTTTTCCAATGTCCATGTAAACGGAACACCCTTTAAAAAACCGAGAAACAACGGTGGATCACCCAGTGGCGTCAGTGAGCCACCGATATTTGCGACAAGGAAGATGAAAAACACGACGACATGCACTTTATGCCTTCGGTTGTCATTCGCGCGCAGCAGTGGTCGAATCAGCAGCATGGAGGCTCCTGTCGTGCCCATAATGGAAGCAAGCACGGTGCCGATGGCCAGTATCGCGGTGTTGAGCTTGGGGGTGCCGTGCAGATTACCTTTGATGTAAATGCCACCAGAGATAATATACAAACAGGCAATAACAATAATGAATGGAATGTACTCCGCAACCAGCGCATGCGTCACAATGTGAATCAGCTCATTGCCCCCAAAACGCATCGCAGCTGGGACCATAAACAACAGCATCCAAAATGCTGCAATTTTACCAAAATAATGATGCCAAAAATGCGGCGCGATCAGGGGAAATAGGGCGATTGATAGCAATATGCCGATAAATGGAATGGCCCACATCAAGCTCAGTTCGGACATGCTGCCGCCTGCGGCTAAGGCTGGGCAGGAGGCAAGAGCCAGTAAAAATAATGTGATTGTTTTTGTGTGCATACATTGTCCCCATTAAAGGTTATTTTAGTCGCACTCACTGAAAAGCGAGTCGCGCATCATAACACTGTCGCGTGTGTGGTTAAAGTGCCATCATTAAAAGTTCGCACCATTTTGGTGAAATTTGCTGTCAGTTAAAATCTTATATAAACCTTGACAAAAAGCGAGCAGAATTTCTGCTCGCTTTTTCGTTTATCTGTTCAATTGCAGACTGGTTTTAGCCATTATCAAACATTAGCTAAAAAAGCCCATGAACAAAGAAATGATGATGGCATTGATTGGGTCAATGAACAATGAACCAACCAAAGGTACGACAAAAAATGCTTTCAAAGATGGACCATTTGCTTTGGTGAATGACTGCATGTTTGCCATCGCGTTTGGTGTCGCACCCAAGCTAAAACCACAGTGGCCTGCAGACATCACCGCTGCATCGTAGTTTTTACCCATAACACGGAATGTGATGAAGTAAGCAAACAGAGCCATTAAGATGGTTTGTACGATCAAGATGATAACGAGTGGACCAGCAATGCCGGCCAATTCCCACAACTTCATAGACATGAGTGCCATGGTCAAGAAGAACATCAAGGACACATTGCCGATGATGTCAAACTGGGCAACTGGTAAAGTCCAGTTTTTTGCATCAATCACATTGCGAACGATGACTGCTACCAGCATTGGTAGTAAGTAACTTGGCAACGCAATACTGATTTTCACACCCAACACGCCAGTCAAAAACGCTGAAAAGGCTTTTAAACCGATGTTTATAGGATCTGTAATGATATAACCGACACCAATACACAGAGCGATCAAGATAATGGCGTACAAAGATGTGTCGGTTGTGGTTGATTTGGTTTCAGAAGTTGTCTCAATGTTTTGTGGAACAGATGGGGTGTCTACCATGCTTGAGTCAAGCTTGTGGCGTTTGAGCAAACGCGATGCCACTGGACCGCCAATCAAGCAGCCAAACACCAAACCCCAAGTTGCTGAAGCAATGGCGGCAGGTGTTGCGCCAACCGCACCTGCTTTTTCGAGCAATGGGCCGAATGCCGCGGATGTACCATTACCGCCTGTCAATGAGACAGAGCCAGCAGACAAGCCGATGAGCGGGTGAATGCCCAAAGCCGATGCCAAAGTCGTGCCCACAGTATTTTGGATAATAACCATGATCACTGCAGCTGCTAAGAAAATCATGACTGCCGTGCCGCCTTTTTTGAGTAACTCAAATGACGCCATAAAGCCGATGGTTGTGAAGAATACCAGCAGCAAAAAGTCCTGCATGTCTGAATAAAATGCGAACTTAAATGCACCTGTTTGGTAGCCAATCAATGAAACGATTGAGAACAGCAAGCCGCCAATGACTGGACTGGGGATGAAAAAGCGCTCCAAAACGGAAATGCGTTTTTTGAGAAACTCGCCAATGACGATGAGTACAGCAGCAATCGCTACCGTCGTCGCCATATTAAGTTTAATTTCTGTTATTTCCATGATAAGTTCCTTTTGCGTGATGCGTTGGGGTTGGTGCTGCACTGACTCTCCCGCCACGTGTGTTTCTAATAGTGCTAAAGTCTGCTTTTTGCAGCGCATGTCCCATGCGGAGGAGGGACTGTGGATAGATGTGCTATAAAAAGCTGGTGCATTATAAAGGCTGTGCGTGTCTTTACAAGCATTGATGTGAGACAAAAGCGAGCCGAAGCTCGCTTTTTTATCAAAACCAATCACATTATGATTAGCCCATGTTGTGATGACCTTTGTCTGATTCAACATGGTGGCTCAAGGTTGCAGCAGCTTCTTCTTCAATCATCGCCGCGCGTTTTGCTGCGTCTTCAACGGAGAGCAACTCGCCTTCCCATTTGCCGATCACAGCAGATGCAACTGAGTTACCCACTGCATTGGTTGCAGAACGACCCATGTCGAGGAAGCGGTCAACGCCCAAAATCAACAACATACCTTCAACTGGCAAGCCAAACTGTGCCAAAGTACCTGCAATCACCACCAATGATGCTGATGGAATCCCCGCCATACCTTTAGATGTCACCATCAATGTAAACAACATGGCCAATTGCGTACCAAAATCCAAGTGGATGCCGTAAAACTGAGCGATGAACAACGCAGCAAACGTACAGTACATCATTGAACCGTCAAGATTGAACGAGTAGCCCAAAGGCATAACAAAGCTGGAAATCTTACGGTTGACACCGAAGCGATCCAACGCGTCCAAGATTTTTGGATAGGCGGCTTCTGATGATGCGGTTGCGAACGACAAGAAAAAGGCTTCTTTGATTTCTTTGAGCAATGTGAATACACGTTTGCCTAAGAACAAGTAGCCGACAAATACCAACAATGCCCACAGTACGAACAAAGCGATGTAGAACGTACCCATGAATTTACCGTAAGTTACCAATACGCCCAAACCTTGTTGCGCAACTACGGTAGAGATGGCAGCAAATACAGCGAAAGGCGCTGCTTTCATCACATAACCAGTGATTTTGATCATGACGTGTGACAATTGTTCCAAAATGTCTACTAAGCCTTTGCCCACTGGACCCAACGCACCCAAAGCCACACCAAAGAAAACCGAGAAGAACACGATTTGCAGCAGTTTATTGCCCGATGCTGCATCAGCGAATGAAGTTGGAATCAATTGTGCAGTGATAAATGCGACGAAACCAGAATCTTTCACCCCTTGTGCGAAACCATCCAATTTACCTTTACCTGCAGCGATTTGCTCAGGCGTCAATGGTTGTAATGTACTGCCAACACCTGGTTGGAACAGATTTGCAAAAATCAAACCCAAGAACAATGACACGACAGAGGCGATGATAAACCAACCCAAAGCCTTTAAACCGACGCGGCCAACTGCTTTGCCTTGCCCCATTTGCGCGATACCAACGACCAAAGTCGAGAATACGAGCGGTGCGATAATCATTTTAATCGCACGCAAAAACAACGTCGATAACAAACCGATATACGACATATCGACATTAATCGCTTTGGTGTTGACCAAATAACCGAAGATAATACCTAAGATCATTGCAATAATGATGTATATCGCTAAGCGACCGCTGCCGCCTTTTGATGAGCTATTCATGTTAGCCATAATTATTTCCTTTTGTGTGATGCGTTGGGGTTGGTGCTGCACTGTCTCCCCCGCCACGTGTGTTTCTAATAGTGCTAAAGTCTGCTTTTTATAGCACATGCAGTGGATGGACTGTGGATAGAATGTGTGCTATAAAAAGCTGGTGCATTATAAAGGCTGTGCGTGTCTTTACAAGCATTAATGTGAGACAGAGTAGAAAAAAACAATAATTGTGTGTGAATTGTTGTTTTTGGCTTTCTTATCGCTGTTGTTCGTTATCTTTGCAGTTAATTGTTTCGTTTTTTTATAATGTGCAGAATAAGGGACGGTTTGGGTGGGTTGAAGCTTTGGTTTTTTTAGGGTGGTTTTTGCACGAGTTTGGTGTTTTTTTGTGCCTAAAGACCATGATTGTGGCGTTCATGACAATAAATAGGGACAGAAAATGACGGGTTTGATTCTTTCAAAGGCGGCTTTGAGTTACCAGCATTTTGCCGAGCAGTCTCGGATAGAAGACTTACGGGATTGGTGGGTGACAGAGTGTCTGGATGATGTGTTGTCCGCCGACGACTTGCGACGCGCCTCAGTGCGGTGGCTGTTGGCTGAACCATCTTTGGCTTTGGCGGTGTTGCCTTATTTGCCAAATTTGGTTTGGTTGCAATCGACTTGGGCGGGTGTTGAGGTGTTGCTTGCACCTTCGTTGCGGCGTGACTATACGTTAACCAATATTCGAGGCATATTCGCACCGCTGATGAGTGAGTATGTGCTGGCACATTGCTTGGCACATGAGCGGCGCTTGTTGGCGCATGAGGCTGCCAAGAGAGAGAAACGCTGGCTGAACGAGCACAATGGGGTACTGCGTGGCAAAACTCTATTGATTATGGGTGTAGGCTCCATTGGGATGGGCATTGCCCAAGCTGCGCGGTTCTTTGGCATGAGGGTGCTGGGGGTGGTGGGTACAGCCCGCCCGATGAGTGATGTGGATGAGGTGGGCACTTTCGTTGATTTACCAACTTTGTTGCCTCGTGCTGATTATGTCGTGAATGTTTTGCCCAATACACCTGCGACACAAAATGTGGTGGATGCGCGCTTTCTATCTCTGATGAAGTCTTCGGCGGTGTTTATGAATGTCGGTCGTGGGCAAGCTGTCATAGAGGCCGATTTGGCAGCGGCTTTGTCGAACGGCATTATCTCGGCGGCGGTGCTTGACGTGTATCGTGAGGAGCCGTTACCTGAGCATCATGTGTTTTGGGATACGCCAAACTTGACATTGACCTCACATACCGCAGCACCGAGTTTTCCAGAGGAGGTGTTTGGGGTGTTTGCTGAGAATCATCGTCGATTTGTGGCGGGAGAGGATTTGATGTATCAGGTGAGTTTTGAGCGGGGTTATTAACTTGCCCCCTTGCACGGTTTTTTCGTCGGTTAGTTAGCTGATGATGTCATTGTTTGGTGTCTGGCTTGTCTGGCCAGTAGGCTACCGTCCGTTTTTTGTTTGGTTTGAATCGTTAGGCCGCGTGTCATCCATGGTAGTTTACCTTGTGCGCCGCTGGCAAGGTAGTCGGCGGTGACGGCATGGCGAATGTCGTCGTGATTTGATTCGTCGCTACGACTCATCAGCCAATTGGCCACTTCTGTGAATAACTTCTCTAAGACGATGCTGTGGCTGCGTTGCCAGATGGTATTTAAATAGTGTGATAAATCAGCGAAACGCGCATAGGGAGACGCACCAGCCATGATGAGTGGTAATGTTTGGTTGAAACGGCCAGAGTTGGCAATCGCGTCCCAGTATTTGGCGAAATGTTTGAAGGCGTCTAATTCGGCTTGTGAGACATCGTGATTAGAAATAATCTCGTAAGGTGGTGCCTCTGAATACACCATGCCAAATGCTTCTGTATGACGAATAATCGGCGTGCCACGCAGACGCTTTAATATACCGATCTGAATTTCATGAGCATCCCACTGATACAGTCGGTCAAACCCTTCGGCAAAGCTTGCCATGGTTTCAGACGGTAACCCCGCGATTAAGTCCACGTGCAGGTGAGCATGGCTGTGTTCGCGCAGCCAGCGCACATTCGCTTCGGCTTTGGTTAGGTCGGTCTTGCGCGAAATGTGCTTTTGCACCGTGGTGTTGAGGGTTTGAATACCGATTTCAAACTGCAAGCTGCCTGCGGGAAAAGCGGCAATCGCTTCTTTGAGTAGCTCTGGTAAATGGTCGGGAATGACTTCAAAATGGGCAAAAATCGGGTCGTCATCGTTCAATTTTTCTCTGAAAAAATCGAGGATGCGCCGTCCTGTGTCGGGCTTCAGATTAAAAGTACGGTCAACGAATTTAAACGTGCGCGCACCGCGTTGATAAAGCGTTTCCATTTCGCGCAAAAAATGGTCTAAATCAAAAGCCCACGCGGTTTTGTCCAAGCTGGACAAACAAAATTCGCATTTAAAAGGACAGCCACGTGAGGCTTCGACATAGATGTTGCGGTGTGCCAAATCATGATCCGTGTAGAGGTGATAGGGCGTGATGAGGTCGTCTAACTTGGCTTGCACACCGATGTGGGTTTTCATCAGTGGTTTTGGCCCATCAATCAATGACGTGAGCAGTTGGGGTAAGGTGATTTCTCCCCAACCTGTGATGACATAATCGGCCAGTTTCGTGATGGCTTGCTGATCCACTTCGTACGAGACTTCTGGGCCGCCAACGATGAGGATCGTTTGGGGTGCTGCGGCTTTGACGGCTTGCATCAACGCCAGAGTTTCATTCACATTCCAGATATACACACCAAAACCGATGATGCGTGGCGCGTCGCTTAGTAGGTCGGCCACCATTTCATCGGTTGCAGATTTAATGGTGTATTCAACCATGCGTGTGTGAGTGGCATGCTCACCAAGGTTGGCCATCAGATAGCGCAAACCCAGTGAGGCGTGTGAATAACGGGCGTTGAGTGTGGTTAAGGTAATCATGGGTGTCATTATACGCTACGGCAAAATCATCGTTCTTTTTATACTTACTCATAATGGCACTGCACTATTTTGCGGTTTTTTCCATCGCAGTTGCGCTCATTGCGCAGCGTCAGCCAATAAATCTTTCACGCGCTATAATGGCGCACATCCTAAATGAGGAATCTCATGAAACACACCTACCCAACCATTGACCAGTTCATCGGTAACACGCCCTTGGTGCGCATACAGCGCATTGGTGCGGATATCTGCTTGCCGCGCAACAATGTGATTCTCGGAAAGCTAGAGGGGAATAACCCTGCGGGTTCTGTCAAAGATCGTCCAGCTCATTCGATGATTGTCGAAGCTGAAAAGCGTGGTGACATCAAACCAGGTGACACCCTGATTGAGGCCACCAGTGGCAATACGGGAATTGCGCTGGCGATGGTGGCGGCGATGCGTGGCTACAAAATGATTCTCATCATGCCTGATAATTTGTCGGTCGAGCGTCGTTTGGCCATGCAGGTGTATGGTGCGGAGTTAATCTTGACCCGTGCCGAAGATGGTGGGATGGAATACGCACGAGACTTGGCGCTCAAAATGCAGGCCGATGGCAAAGGGCGTGTGCTCGATCAGTTCGCCAATCCTGATAATCCGTTGGCGCACATACGTGGCACAGGCCCAGAGATTTGGCGCGACACGCACGGCGAAGTGACGCATTTTGTCAGCGCGATGGGCACGACGGGCACGATCACGGGTGTCTCGACCTATCTCAAGTCCCAAAACCCAAAAATCCAAATCGTCGGTGCACAACCCGCTGAAGGCTCCAGTATCCCCGGAATTCGTAAATGGCCACAAGCTTATTTACCAAAAATTTATGATGCTGCACGAGTCGATCAAGAGGTTTTGGTCGAGCAAAAAGACGCCGAAGAATTCGCACGCAGAATGGCCACCGAAGAAGGCATTTTCGCAGGTGTATCGTCGGGCGGTGCGTTGTGGAGTGCTTTAGAAATCGCAAAAACGGTGGAGAATGCAACCATTGTCTTCATCGTGTGTGACCGTGGTGATCGGTATATGTCGACGGGGGTGTTTGATGTTTGATAAAAATGGGGCTTTGCGCCCCATTTTTTGCATGTGTTTAAAAAATAAAAAAATAGATGCGTTTCTACAGTCTGTGCTGTAAGTGTTCTGTCAGTGACAGTCAGTACGATGAGTCCACAAAATCAAATAAACCACTTTCATGAGGAGACAATCATGAGTCAAAATCCGCAAAACATTCAGAGCGTATTAAACGAAACACGCTCATTCGTTCCAAGCCTAAAAGCGACTAGCAGTGTGCCTGATATGGCCACCTACGAGGCGCTATGTGCTGAGGCTGTTCGTGATGAGCAGGGTTTTTGGGCACGTTTGGGGCGAGAGAACCTAGATTGGCATAAACCATTCACCCAGACGCTTGATGAGTCCAATGCACCGTTTTATCGTTGGTATGGCGATGGGTTATTAAATGCGTCTTACAACTGTTTAGATCGTCACGTACTGGCAGGTCGTGGCGATGTGACAGCGATCATCAGCGAAAGCGATTCGGGGGTAGTGACGCGTGTGACTTATGCAGAATTACTGGCTCGTGTCTGCCAAATGGCCAATGTGCTCAAAAGCCTAGGCGTGCAAAAATCCGATCGAGTTATCATCTACATGCCGATGTCAATCGAGGGCATTGTCGCTATGCAAGCGTGCGCACGCATTGGTGCGACGCACTCTGTGGTGTTTGGTGGTTTTTCGGCCAAAGCGATTCATGAGCGTGTGATTGATGCGGGCGCTGTGTTGATCATCACTGCGGATGCACAGACTAGAGGCGGCAAACAGCTGGGGTTGAAATTGGTGGTTGATGAAGCTCTGGCATTGGGTGGTTGCGATACGGTTCGCCATGTTTTAGTGAATCAGCGTACGGAGCAGGGTTGCGATATGGTCGTGGGTCGTGATTTGGCCTTAGAACCTCTGCTCGCGCAGCAGTCTACTGATTGTGTGCCTGAATGGGTCGATGCTGAGCATCCGCTGTTTGTTCTCTATACCTCTGGTTCAACAGGCACGCCCAAAGGTGTCCAGCATTCGACAGGTGGTTACTTGATGTGGGCGACACAGACGATGAAGTGGTCGTTTGATATTACTGCTCAGGACGTGTTTTGGTGTACCGCTGACATTGGTTGGATTACGGGGCATACGTATGTTTGCTACGGGCCGTTGTCTTGTGGTGCGACGCAATTGGTTTTTGAGGGGATTCCGACTTATCCAGATGCGTCTCGTTTTTGGCAAATGATTGAGCGTCACCGTTGCAGTATTTTTTACACTGCACCGACAGCCATTCGCTCGTTGATTAAAGCGGCGGATATGGATGAGCAAGTTCATCCCAAAAAATACGATTTGAGTAGTCTGCGGATTTTGGGCACGGTCGGCGAGCCGATCAACCCAGAAGCGTGGATGTGGTATCACAAACAGGTCGGTGGCGAGCGTTGTCCGATCATGGATACGTTTTGGCAAACTGAAACGGGTGGTCATGTGATTACGCCGCTGCCTGCTGCGACACCGCTCACGCCTGGTTCTTGTACATTACCTCTGCCCGGCATTCAGGCAGCGATTGTCGATGAAACCGGCGAGGATGTCGAAAATGGTCAGGGTGGCTTACTCGTTATCAAACGCCCATGGCCATCGATGATTCGCACCATTTGGAATAACCCAGAACGCTTCAAGGCAGGCTACTATCCCGAAGAGCTCGGTGGACGATATTACCTCGCAGGCGATGGCGCAGTGCGCCACAGCGACACCACGTATTTTCAAATCATGGGGCGGATTGACGACGTGCTCAATGTCTCAGGACACCGCTTGGGTACGATGGAGATTGAATCTGCGCTGGTGGCTCACCCGATGGTGGCGGAAGCCGCTGTCGTTGGCAAGCCCGATGAGGTCAGTGGTGAAGCCATCTGTGCGTTCGTGGTGCTCAAAAGTGCCATCCCAGAAGGTGAAGCCGCCGTTAAGCTGGCCAATGAACTGCGCGAGTGGGTGAAACACGAAATTGGCCCAATCGCGAAACCAAAGGACATCCGCTTTGGTGATAATCTACCCAAAACGCGCTCAGGTAAAATCATGCGTCGCTTGCTACGCTCCATCGCTAAAGATGAGGCCATCACGCAAGACACCTCGACTTTAGAAAATCCTGCGATTTTGGATCAGTTGCGTACCAGTGTGGTTTAGTGCTGGTGTGATCTAATGAAATGTTGGAAAAGGGCGATTTGTGAATCGTCCTTTTTTGTGTTATTTAAACAAATCACGGCATTTTTCGGTTTTGCAGTAATACTAGTCAGTTATTTGCTATTGTTTGGGGCAGCATCTATACTGGCGTTATTCGGTGTGAGGGCATCTGTGTTTTTTAATTTAATCAATAGGATAAGCGGCAAAATGAAAACAAAATGTCATTGTTTTTCAACGTTTAGATATCAGGAGTCACTACATGCTAATCATTAGAATTTTGAGCACCTTGGCGTTAATCGGATCGATTCTTTGGTTTACCAAGATGCCTGACTATGAGCCAGCGATTGCGATAGTTACCTCCATAACAGCTTTAATAGCTGCTTGGTACAAGGGTCAAAAGCCAGAGCAACAAGCAACTCAAAGGCAGGGAGTTGCAGAGAATGGCGTCGGTATTCAGGCAGGCGGTAACATCACAATAGGCGAGATAAGCCTCGGTCAAAAGGCAAAAGATGCTGAGTAAAGATCAAGACCAAAAAGTTGCTGAGGGCGGCAGTGGAATCCAAGCGGGTGGTAACGTCACGGTAGTAAATGTAGGCGTGACAGCCTCTGAAGCTCGGTCTATCGCTTTAGATGTTGCGAAAGCAACATTCAATGAACTTACCGGCGCGGCAAAAGATACGGCCATCGCGAGAGTTGACGAAATAACGACGCAGATCATTGAAAAGCTTGAGCGGGAATTCCCAAACGGCCTTCAAAAGGCAAGAGACCCTGATTTTCAATATGCGCTCTTTACCGTTCAAAAGGAGTTTGCTCGAAGCGGAGACAAAGACCTCGGCGACTTACTTGTTGATCTCTTAGTCGATCGAAGCAAGTATGACCAGCGGGACATTCTCCAAATTGTTCTCAATGAGTCAATCGCCACCGCACCAAAGCTAACAGATAACCAGCTTGCTGCCTTGGCTGTAATTTTTTTATTCAAGTACACACAAAATTACAATGTTGGGAACCACCAGTTGTTGGGTGAGTACCTTGATAAACACGTTTTGCCATTTGCCCAAAAGCTTTCAAAGAGCCAAGCAGGCTACCAACATCTTGAGTTCGCTGGCTGTGGAACAAGCCTAGTAGGTGATCCTTTGGAAAAAAGCTTTGGTCAAAATTATCAAGGTCTTTTCGTCAAGGGGTTTGATGAGTCTGAGATTACTAATCGCGAAATCACCGTTGGCCTCGATGCTAGGTTTTTCATTCCTTGCATCAACGACTCGTCGAAGATTCAGGTGAAGGGCCTCAATAAAAATAATGCGGAAAAGTATCTCGCAGAACAAGGGTTGTCAGACGAGGACAAGATAAAAATTCTAGCGCTATTTGACATTTCAAAGATGAATAATTATGAGATAAAAGAAATGGTGATTGCCAATCGCCCTTATATGCAGAAAGTCTTCGATATATGGAATGAATCGGCAATGCAGCATTTTAATTTGACTAGTGTCGGAATGGCCATAGGTCACGCCAATATCAAGCGCTTTAACTGTGAGTTCACAGACCTTTCGCTTTGGATTAACTGATGCATAAGAAAGTAGGTTTTGCTTTTTACTGAAACTTCATGCTCTATCTATCGCTAAAACAGCTATGTCTCATGTTGGCTCAAGCTAATGTGATATTGCCCAAAATTCGCGCACCACGCGCACCTGTCACAGCCGGTAAATTGCTGGTTTTGCCTTGAATTGTCTGAGCGGCTAACCATGCAAAAGCAGCGGCCTCAACATGCTCTGGCGCAATACCATGGGCGGCTGATGTTTGCACACGCACCGCTGGTAAGGCATGAGCGAGTTGTTTTATTAACTGCTGGTTGTATGCGCCACCACCACAGATGATGAGTTCGTGCAGGTTCACCGAGCTGCGGTTGATTTCGTTGAGTATGGTCTGGCAGGTCAGGCGCAGCAGCGTCGCTTGTACATCTGCGGCGGAGATGTCGTTAAAATCCGCTAAATGTTTGTATAACCACGGCAAATGAAAGCTATCTCGCCCCGTACTTTTGGGTGGGGGTTGCTGAAAGTATGGTTCATCCAACAAACGATTGAGTAAGTTCTGATGCACTGTGCCCGTTGAGGCCCATTGACCAGACGCATCATAGGTATGCCCCAGATGTTCAGAAATCCAAGCATCCATTAGAACATTACCTGGTCCCGTGTCATAGCCAAACGCATCTGCACCCACATTAAGCACACTGATGTTGGCAAAGCCGCCCACATTCAGAATCACACGATTGAGTCTCTTATCTCGCCAAATCGCATCGTGAAATGCAGGCACCAGCGGCGCACCCTGACCGCCTGCTGCGATGTCTCGCGCCCGAAAGTCAGAGACCACCGTCAAACCTGTTTGCTCCGCAATACGGGCAGGTTGATTCAGTTGAATGGTGTAACTATGCTCGGGACGGTGGCGAATGGTTTGCCCGTGCACACCCACTGCTGCGATGGACTCATGCGCGAGCGATAGGTTTTGGCGCAATTGGTCAATGGCTTGGGCATATAAATCAGCGAGCTGGTTTGCGACGATTTGGGCGCGGGCGATTTCGTCTGTTTGCGGCGCTTGTAATGCCAAACAGTCGGCGCGCAGAGACTCATCAAATGCAACGCTGTATGCGCCGACGACGGATTGTTGCGTCACATCAAAGGCCACCACATCGACGCCATCTAAACTGGTACCTGACATCACGCCGAAATAAATTGAGGAGTTTGGAGGGGTGAACATAGTTATTTTGAACTCAAAAGCAAAGCCCAAGTCTAACCGACTTGGGCTTTGTTGTCAGTGATGCTGTGTCAATTAATGACAAATGATCATCGATTACACCGCGTCAATACCTGTTTCGCCTGTGCGGATTCGGATGACTTCTTCGACATTGCGCACAAAAATTTTGCCGTCGCCGATTTTGCCCGTGTAAGCGGCCTTGATGATGGCATCGACCGCAGGGTTGAGCTGCTCGTCTGCGAGTACCACTTCGATTTTGACTTTTGGTAAAAAATCGACCACGTACTCAGCACCACGATACAGCTCTGTGTGGCCTTTTTGACGGCCAAAACCTTTGACTTCAGTGACGGTTAAGCCCTGAATACCAACGTCGGCGAGCGCTTCGCGTACTTCGTCGAGTTTGAAGGGTTTGATGATGGCGGTGATTTCTTTCATGGTGTGCTCCGTGGTTTTTGTGGGTTTGGGATACGCCCTACGTCAACGTCTGATGGGATTGTGCCACATTCGATTGTGATGTAAAGCACTAAACACGGTGATTTTACGGCTGTTGTGGTGCAAATTTTGCACTGTTTTGGTGCGTTTTGAATGCTGTGCTTTTCAGGTGGGCGGCAGCGGTCAGAGTTGGTACAATATCGGCCATTCACAATATGGATTATATGAGTACATTATGACAGAAGCCGCGACTAACTATCCCATCACCCCAGACGTTGAAAAAGCACTCGCCATCACCAAGCGTGGCTGCGATGAGTTGCTGATTGAGGCTGATTGGGTCAAAAAATTGGCCAAAAGTGCCGCCACAGGCGTGCCTTTGCGTATTAAGCTGGGTTTAGATCCGACCGCGCCTGATATTCACCTTGGCCATACGGTTGTTCTGAATAAACTGCGTCAGTTACAGGACTTGGGTCACACGGTGATTTTTTTGATTGGTGATTTTACATCGATGATTGGTGATCCCTCTGGTCGAAATGCGACGCGCCCACCGCTCACACCTGAGCAAATTAAAGTCAATGCCGAAACGTATTACAAGCAGGCTTCATTGATTCTCGATGAGTCAAAAACCGAAATTCGCTACAACTCCGAATGGTGCGACCCTCTCGGTGCGCGAGGGATGATTCAGCTCGCGTCGCGTTATACAGTGGCACAGATGCTTGAGCGCGATGACTTCACTAAACGATATGACAGTGGTGTACCGATTTCGGTGCATGAGTTTTTGTACCCGCTGATGCAAGGTTATGACTCTGTTGCGCTCAAATCCGATTTAGAGCTCGGCGGTACCGATCAAAAATTTAACTTACTGGTTGGTCGTGCTCTGCAAAAAGAATATGGTCAAGAGCCGCAGTGCATCCTCACCATGCCATTGCTCGTTGGTTTGGACGGCGTGGACAAAATGTCCAAATCAAAAAACAACTACATTGGTATCACCGAGGCGCCGAGCGAGATGTTTGGCAAGGTCATGAGTATTTCGGATGAGATGATGTGGACTTGGTATGACTTGTTGTCTTTTCAATCTATTGAAGCGATTGCTGCACTCAAAGCCGAAGTTGCTGCTGGGCGCAATCCACGCGACGCAAAAGTTGGCCTCGCGCAAGAAATCGTCGTCCGTTTTCACTCACAATCAGCTGCTGAACAGGCACTGGAAGCATTTAATCACCGCGCTAAAGGCGGCGTACCTGATGATATTCCAAGTATCACCGTAGAGTCATCACCCGCTACCTCTACACTAGGTGGGATTCTGAAAGCCGCCGGTTTGGTTGAGTCAGCCTCCGAAGCCAACCGCGCGATTGACCAAGGTGGATTCAAGCTCAATGGCGAAGTCGTTAAAGACAGAGGGCTTAAACTGCCAGCTGGCGAGTATTTGATGCAAGTCGGTAAACGACGTTTTGCAAAAGTCACATTCACTCATTAAGCGACAGTCAGCCACCATGATTGCTTTACTCCAGCGCGTCAAACGCGCTGCCGTCGAAGTCGATGGCAGCATCACGGGTCAAATCAATATGGGTTTGCTGGTGTTTTTATGTGCCGAAAAGAACGACACGTTTGCCATAAGTGACAAACTGCTCAAAAAAGTCCTTGCTTATCGTATGTTCAGCGATGAGCAAGGCAAAATGAACCGCAACGTGCAAAATATTGACGGCAATGGTGCTCACGGTGGCTTGCTCATTGTGTCGCAATTTACCCTCGCAGCAGACACGAATAGTGGCACGCGCGCGAGCTTCACTCCAGCAGCCCCGCCAGATTTGGCTCGTTCGTTATATGATGAGTGGGTCAAACAAGCCCGAGTCGTTCACAGTGATGTGCAAACAGGTATTTTTGCGGCAGATATGCAAGTGTCTCTCGTCAATGATGGACCTGTGACGTTTTGGTTGCAGGTGTCTTAGCTGTATTTTGGTTTATGGGAAACAGCGTCGAGTGATCAAGGTCTCTGTTTCATATATAGCAAAAGACTCCGACGCAGTTGTCGTGAATCTTAGTGTGGTCATGGAGCGCGTGTTAGCGTTTGCTCCCCGTGCCATGACCTGACAGATACTCTGGATGACTTCATTTCTCTAAGTTAGAAAAACGCGTCTGTGGGCTTTGATTTAAAACTCCATCATCTCAAAGTCCTCTTTGCGGGCGCCGCATTCTGGGCATGACCAGTTGATTGGCACATCTTCCCAGCGTGTGCCTGGAGCGATGCCGTCTTCGGGAGCGCCTGCCTCTTCATCATAAATCCAGCCACAAATCAAACACATCCAAGTTTTCATGCTTTTTCCTTTTTCAAGCACTCACCCACGGTGAGCAAACGAGTACAATACGATTGTACCAAATCAAGAAAGACGACACCATGAGCCGACCGATTATTCTGAGTTTTAATGCCCATGACCCGACGGGGGGGGCAGGTATCGCTGCTGATGTACTAACGAGTGCAAGCCTTGAGGCGAATGCATTTACCATACCGACGGCATTGCTGACTGGCGATTTTAGCCAGCTCGATGCGGTGTGCCCGCTTGATGCTGACTGGATTGATGATCAGGCGCGCACATTGCTTGAGGACTCCGTGATTGATGCGATTAAGGTGGGCGTGATGCCTGACTTGAATGTGGTGCGGGTGGTCGCAGAAATCATTGCGGATTATCCACAGGTGCCTGTGATTTTGGCGCCGTCTATCTTGGTGGCAGACGATGATGAGGATAATGACGCCGATGAGATTATCATGGCGATTCATGAGTTGATTTTGCCAAATACGCACTTGCTCATTGCGCAAAAATCATTGCTCAAGCAGCTCGCTGAAATACGCCATGATTTTTCAAGTATTCCTGCTCATGAATTGGCGCATGCGCACGCGCACGCTTTGATGTCGATGGGCTGTGAGTATGTTTTATTGACGGATGCAAAAGCGCCCGAGCCACAGGTGGTGCATCTGTTGTTTGGTGAAGGCGGTTTGTTGCGCTCGGACGCGATGGCGCGTTTACCGTATTCGTTTTTGGGGGCGAACACGACCTTGTCGGCCTCGATTGCGACACTGATTGCCCATGGTCAACCGACGCCACAGGCGGTTGGTGAGGGGCTTGAGTTCACTTGGCAAACCTTACAGCATGGCATCAATATGGGCATGGGCAAAAAAATCCCCGATCGTTTTTATTGGACGCGACCAGATGATGCGGATGCCGAAAAAACCAAAACCACCGATACCGTGGGCGGTAAACGACCCACACCATCTCCCACTACGTTGCAATAATTTTCTTCTTTTATGACCAATCTTAACCAAGCTTTATTTGACCGCGCCAGTTTAACCTCACCAGGGGGCGTGAATTCGCCTGTACGCGCTTTTCGCTCTGTCGGCGGTACGCCACGCTTTATCAAACGTGCCCAAGGCGCGTATATGTGGGATGAAAACGACACACGCTATATAGACTACGTTGGCTCATGGGGGCCTGCGATTGTGGGACACGCTCATCCTGAAGTGGTGAGTGCTGTGCAAGAGGCGGCGACTCAAGGTCTGGGGTTCGGTGCACCAACCCGCGCGGAAGTCGAAATGGCCGAATTGCTCTGTACCATGCTGCCGAGTATGGCGCAAGTCCGCCTTGTGTCTAGCGGTACGGAAGCGACGATGAGTGCGATTCGTCTGGCGCGTGGGTTTACCGGGCGTGACTTATTGATTAAGTTTGAAGGTTGTTACCATGGTCATTCAGACAGCTTGCTGGTGAAAGCGGGTTCGGGTTTGTTGACTTTGGGTAACCCAAGCTCAAAGGGTGTTCCTGTGGGCGTGTCGAATAATACTTTGGTGCTGCCATACAATGATGTGCCTGCACTAAAAACCCTGTTTGCCGAAAAAGGGGATCAAATTGCCGCTGTGATTTTAGAACCGATTGCGGGTAATATGAATTTTGTTCGCGCCAGCTTTGAGTTTATGAACGCCTTGCGGGACTTGTGTACTGAGCATGGCGTGGTGCTGATTATCGATGAAGTTATGACGGGTTTTCGCGTTGGCTTGCAATGTGCTCAGGGTTTGTATGGCATTCAAGCGGACATTACCACGCTGGGCAAAGTCATCGGTGGTGGTATGCCTGTAGCGGCATTTGGCGGACGAGCAGACATCATGGCGCACATGGCACCACTCGGCGGCGTGTATCAAGCGGGGACACTGTCGGGCAATCCCGTCGCCGTTGCGGCAGGTTACACCACGATGAAGCTGATTCAGGCGCCTGGCTTTTATGAAAATTTGCGAGCCAAAGGCGCGGCGTTGCTCGATGGATTGACCCATGCAGCTCATGCTGCGGGTGTGCCGCTCTCAACTGAGTTAGAAGGTGGGATGTTTGGTATATTCTTCTCAGAGCAAGTGCCTAAGAGTTTCGCGGATGTGATGGCTTCGCGCGTGGACTTGTTCCCCGCTTTTTTCCATGGCATGCTCGATGAGGGCGTTTATCTCGCGCCATCTGCGTTCGAGGCTGGATTTATTTCGGCGGCGCATACGGATGACGATGTGGCGCAGACGATTGACTGTGCTAAGCGTGCATTTGCGCGTATTGCGAACCAAGTTTAATGGTTTATGAATACCTTTAAAGCCCATCATGTATGGGCTTTATTGTGGCTTGCATAATATAGTGATTTAAAAAAATGACTCAAAAAACGCTTCTCATCACGGGCGCGTCACGCGGCATCGGCGCGGCGACTGCCATTCGCGCAGCGCGAGAAGGCTGGCGTGTAGCGGTTCACTATCATCAAAATAGCCAAGCAGCTCAGGACGTCTGTGATGCGATTACTCATGCTGGCGGGCAAGCCGATGCATTTGCAGCGGATATGGCGAGTGAGTTCGATATCAAAAGTTTATTTGACCGTGTGCTGACTCATTATGGTCGTCTTGATGGTTTGGTGAATAACGTTGGCATCACGCCTTTACTTGGTCGCGTGGATGAAATGGATGCGTTGCGACTGAATCAAATATTCACAACCAATATCACCAGTGCGTTTTTGTGCTGCGGTCATGCTGTGAAGGCGATGAGTACGCGCTATGGTCACGCGGGTGGTGTGATTGTGAATGTTTCCTCACGTGCTGCCCAGCTGGGCTCGGCTAATCGCTATGTGGATTATGCCGCATCAAAGGCTGCTCTCGATACGCTCACCATTGGTTTGGCGCGAGAGGTCGCGATGGAGGGGATTCGGGTGAATGCCGTGCGCCCTGGTATGATTGATACCTGCATTCATGACAAAAATGGTGGGCGGCAGGATTTGAATCGGGTTACATCGACGATTCCGATGCAACGCATTGGAACACCAGACGAAGTGGCTTCGGCGATTGTCTGGTTGCTCTCTGAAGACTCGCGTTATTGCACTGGGACTTTTGTGGATGTGGCTGGTGGTCGGTAAAAGAAGTGCATAAATATCTAGGGCTAAAGAGAGATGGTGATTGACAAAACCACGGGTAAGCCCGATGATGACAAAATCATATAAAAGCAGTAGGAGGCAAATATGCGTATTTTATTGGCAGAGGATGATGCCATCTTGGCCAACGGCTTGTCGCGTGCTTTGCGTGATACAGGTTATGTGGTCGATGTTGTGGGTGATGGTGAGTTGGCGGATACCGCCTTAAGTTCACAATCATGCGACTTGGTGATTCTTGATTTGGGTTTGCCGCGTATTTCGGGTTTGGATGTGTTGCGCCGATTGCGCGCGCGACACAATTCGACACCTGTGATTATTTTAACAGCAGGCGACTCGGTCGATCAGCGTGTGCAGGGGCTTGATCTCGGTGCAGATGATTACATTGCCAAGCCGTTCTCATTGTCTGAGTTGCAAGCACGCGTGCGAGCGTTGGCGCGTAGACATTCGGGTTTTGATCAAAGTAAAATTCAATTAGGCAAACTCACCTATGATCAGGTCTCACGGAGCACTTATGTGGATGGTGAGTTGCTCGAACTGTCCGCGCGTGAAATTAGTGTGCTCGAGGTGCTTATCAATCGGGCGGGGCGACTGGTCAGCAAAGAGCAGATTCTTGATGGTTTGTGTGAGTGGGGTGAAGAAGTCAGCCACAACGCGATTGAGGTGTATATTCATCGGCTGCGTAAAAAAATCGAAACCTCGGGTTTGTCGATTTCCACGATTCGTGGCTTGGGTTATTGCTTAGATAAACCGAAGAGCGAATGAGCCTGTGTGACTTAAAAAACCTAAACCATGCACATCGCCTTTCATCTGATGTGCATGATGTTTTTTTATATTTTGTATCTATCTCTTGTGCTGTGTTGGTCTTTGGGCAGGAGGGTTTGGTATGAGACGATTGGCGATGTTGCCCATGATTCAGCGAGAGCGCAAAGTGGTTTTTGCCTCATCGCTGGGGACTGCGTTCGAGTGGTACGATTTTTATCTCTTTGGTGCACTCGCGCCGATCATGTCACGTCATTTTTTCTCAGGGTTCAGTGACTCAACTGCTTTTATTTTTGCACTCATGGCCTTTGCGGTGGGATTTGCTGTTCGTCCTTTGGGTGGCGTTTTGTTTGGCTGTCTCGGTGATTTGGTGGGGCGCAAACACACCTTTTTGGTCACGATTCTCATTATGGGTTTGTCCACCTTCATCATTGGGGTGTTGCCTTCTTATGCCACAGTGGGAGTGGCTGCACCGATTATTTGATCGGTTTGCGTCTTTTGCAGGGGCTGGCCTTGGGTGGCGAGTATGGTGCAGCCGCGACTTATGTGGCAGAGTACGCGCAGAATGGTCGGCGAGGTTTGTATACTGCGTGGGTTCAAGCAGCAGCACCGTTTGGTTTGTTTTTATCGTTGTTAGTGATTGTCGTGACGCGATCATGTATGGACGAGGTGGCATTTGAGGCTTGGGGTTGGCGAGTTCCATTCTTGGGTTCGATGGCTTTGTTGGTTGTGTCCATTTGGATGCGGATGCAGTTGCACGAGTCACCGGTGTTTGAGGCGCTGCGCGAAGAGGGACGTTTATCTATCGCTCCTGTCCGTGATTCGTTTGGCCAATCTGGCAATTTAAAATTGGTGTTGTTGGCATTGTTTGGTTTGACGGCAGGGCAGGGAGTGGTGTGGTACACGGGGCAGTTCTATGCCTTATTTTTTCTGACGCAAACGTTGAGGGTCGATAACGATACGGCTTACGGAATGATGGCGATCGCTTTGTTGTGTGTTGTGCCGTTTTATATCTTTTTTGGTGCGCTGTCTGATCGTGTTGGGCGAAAGCCTATTATCATGGTGGGCTGTTTGTTGGCTGCATTGACTTACTTTCCTTTGTTTCAAGCATTGACCCATTATGCCAATCCAACATTACAAGAAGCGCAAAATACTGCACCGATTGTGGTGAGTGCTAATGCTCAAGACTGTTCTTTCTTATTCAATCCCATCGAATCCGTTCGTTTTACCAGCTCATGTGATGAGGCGAAAAGCTACTTGTCTAAAGCAGGTTTGAGTTATAGCAATCAAAACTTAGAGGTCAATGGTCTAGCGAGTATTCAGATTGGTGATCGAGTGGTCAGGTCGTTTGATGGTGCGGCGTCCGATGCCAAATGGCAGCGTTTGAGGTTTCAATCAGAAATTCAGTCTGCCTTAAAGCAAGCGGGTTATCCAACGAAGGCCAATCCGAGTATGATAAATCAGCCGATGGTGGTGATTATTTTATTCATTTTGATGTCGTATGTAGCCATGGTTTATGGACCGATTGCGGCGATGCTGGCAGAAATGTTTCCCACACAAATTCGCTATACCTCTATGTCTTTACCTTATCACGTTGGTAATGGTTGGTTTGGCGGTTTTCTCCCCACCGTTTCGTTTGCGATTGTGGCGACGTCGGGAAATGTTTATGATGGTTTATGGTATCCGATTGGTGTGGCACTGATGACATTGACGATCGGCGTCTTTTTTGTTCGGGAGCGGCGTGATGTTGATATTCGTCGAGTTGATTGTGATGTGATGTGATTTTTATGGGTGAAATAAGCACATGGCTTTGACGAAGCAAAAATCTCTATTTGGGCAGATTTTGCTGTGGATGATGATTCCACTAACGGTGTTGTGGCCGCTGTCATTTTTGGTCAGTTACAACTTGGGTCGAAATATTGCTGACGCGCCTTTTGATCAAGGTTTGAAAAACAGTGTGTTGAACTTATCGCAACAGTTGCAAAGTTCGTATTCCGAGCGATCTTTGTCATCGTGGGGTTTGAGTGTGCCTTCAAGTGATGAGCAAGATCATGTGTATTATCAAGTGGCAGTGGTAGATGCGGAGACCATCGTGGGCACGGTGTCTATGCCAGAGCCACCTTCAGATATGGTGCTCAATCGAGTGCAGTTGTACGACGCAGTGATGTACGAGGAGCCAGTTAAAGTCGCTTATATGTGGGTGGATTTGGCTGGTCAGTCTTTACTCAATTCACGTTTTAAGGAGCATCCTATTGTATTGATTCAAGTGGCTGAGTCTTTGCACAAACGCGAGACTTTGGCTCGCCAAATTTTGCAAGGGGTGACATTACCCCAATTGATTTTTTTGCCGATTGCGGTCATGTTGATTTGGTTTGGGCTGTTTCGTGGGCTGCTGCGTTTGAATCAGTTGCAGCACCAAATGTCGCAACGAGACAGTCAGGATCTGAGCGATTTGAGTACAGAGGACACGCCTGAAGAGCTGCAGCCCTTGGTCCATGGTTTTAATCACGTGTTGTCAAGACTTCGTCGTCACATCGCTTTGCAAAAACGATTTTTGACTGACACAGCCCATCAAATAAAAACCCCGTTGGCGGGCTTAAAAACCCATGCAGAGTACGCTTTGGCAACACAAGATGAAGCGGATCGAAACCACAGCCTCAAACAAATCGTCGCGTCATCTGAGCGAACTGCTCGTTTGGTCAACCAGTTGATTGCGTTGTCTCGAACAGAACATTTGGCTGAAGAACGTTTGGATTTAAGCCCAATGGATTTGGCAAGCATTGCGCGTGAGCAAACAGTCTATGCTGCAGATCGGGCATTGCAAAAGGGTTTGTACATTGCACTGGAAGTGCCAGATACGCCAGTCTGGGTGTTTGCCCATGCCATTATGTTTGGTGAGTTGATTAAAAATTTAGTGGACAATGCGATTTTTTATACCAATAGCTTGGTGATTGTTCGAGTGCTGTTTGATGAGGAACGTGCGCATTTGTATGTACTTGATGATGGACCGGGTATTGCATTAGAGGAACGGGAAAATGTTTTTGAGCCGTTTCACAGCATCTTGGGGGCGAATGGCAACGGCAGTGGACTTGGTTTGGCAATTGTCCGGCAAATTGCTCAGATGCACCACGCGGTAATTGATGTGAGTGACAATAATGAACTACGGGGTGAACAGGTGGGGGCCGTTTTTCACGTCAGCCTACCACGTCAAATCGTTCGCAGTGATGAGTCAAGTGAGTAGCGTAGTTTTGAAAGATAACTTGTTTGGCATTTTTTTCAAAACATGAGGAAAGGCCACTACTTTTCTGGTCGATATAAAAGCCACAGCCGATTGGGTTGTGGCTTTTTTGCGGCGGTGCAAGAACGAAAGTTTTTGTAAAAAGCTTTTGAGTGTGAGGGTGTTCAGACAATTGTAAGTATTGAGGGCTACATTGAGCATCATCATGCAAGGTTAAATGCATTGATATCCAAAAATGGCAAAAACAGGAGACAAAAAAATGGACGACACCTTTATCAAAAGAGTCGAAGGCAATCCAAAATACCAAAGATTAGTGAAAATCAGAACGGCATATGGCTGGGTGCTCACTGCCTTGGTATTGATAGTGTATTACGGTTATACGCTGTTGATTGCATTTGACAAAGAGTTACTCGCGACGCGTATAGGCGATAGTGTGATGACTTGGGGCATTCCCATGGGCTTGTTTGTGATTGTATTCACTATTGTGATTACGGGCATTTATGTGCGACGTGCCAATCATGAGTTTGATGAGTTAACCGAACAGATTAAAAAAGAGGTGATGTGATGAACAAACAAGTCAAAGTGCTCATCGCTGCCAGTATGATTGGCGCGATTTCCTCCGCTCTCGCTGCGGGTGCAGATCTGGGACAGGCCGAAAAACTCGGAACGAACTGGACGGCGATTACGATGTTTTTAGCCTTCGTTGTTCTAACGCTATACATTACCAAGTGGGCGGCAGCCAAGACGAAGTCGGCAGCTGACTTTTATACAGCAGGTGGCGGTATCACGGGCTTTCAAAATGGCTTGGCGATTGCGGGTGACTATATGTCAGCGGCATCGTTTTTGGGCATTTCGGCAGCGGTGTACGCCAATGGCTATGACGGTTTGATTTACTCCATCGGCTTTTTGGTCGGCTGGCCAATCATCACGTTTTTGATGGCCGAGCGGTTGCGAAATTTAGGGCGATATACCTTTGCAGATGTGGCGGCGTATCGTTTTCAACAAGGGCCTGTGCGGGTTTTTGCTGCGACCAGTACGTTGGTTGTGGTGGCTTTTTACCTGATTGCACAAATGGTTGGTGCAGGTCAGTTGATTAAACTCTTGTTTGGCTTGGATTACTATTTGGCGGTCATTAGTGTCGGCGTTTTGATGATGGTGTACGTGCTCTTTGGTGGCATGACTGCCACGACTTGGGTGCAAATTATTAAAGCGGTGATGTTGCTGGCGGGTGCAAGTTTCATGGCATTTATGGTGATGGCCAATTTCGGTTTCAGCTTTGAAGCCTTATTTGCCAAGTCTGTCGAAGTGCATGAGAAAAAACAAGCCATCATGGGGCCGGGTGCATTCATCAAAGACCCGATTTCAGCGATTTCTTTTGGTATGGCTTTGATGTTTGGCACGGCGGGTTTGCCTCACATCATGATGCGCTTCTTTACAGTACCTAATGCAAAAGAAGCACGCAAATCGGTATTCTGGGCAACGACTTGGATTGGCTATTTTTATATCCTGACCTTCATCATCGGTTTTGGCGCGATTGTTTTGGTGAGCACCAATCCTGTCTTCAAAGATGCTGCAGGTAAGCTCATGGGTGGCGGCAATATGGCTGCGATTCATTTGGCCAGTGCTGTTGGCGGCAATGTATTTTTGGGTTTCATTTCTGCGGTTGCTTTTGCCACGATTTTGGCAGTGGTGGCAGGTTTGACGCTCTCAGGTGCTTCAGCAGTGGCACATGACTTATATGCCACTGTGATTAAAAAAGGCAAAGCGAGTAGCGTTGATGAACTGCGCATTTCCAAGCAAACCACCATTGTTTTGGGTGTTGTAGCTGTAGTGTTGGGTATTGTATTTGAGAAGCAAAATATCGCATTCATGGTGTCTTTGGCTTTCGCTGTTGCAGCATCCGCAAACTTTCCCGTGCTGTTTTTGTCGGTGTTGTGGAAAGGTTGTACCACGCGCGGGGCAACTATCGGTGGGTTTCTGGGATTAATCTCTGCGGTGGTGTTGACCATTTTGTCACCATCTATTTGGGAAGCTGTCTTGGGTAACGCGATCGGTAGCTCACCCTTTCCTTATGCATCACCTGCTTTGTTTTCGATGACGATTGGCTTTGTGGGGATTTGGTTGTTCTCTGTCACTGATACATCAGCGCGTGCCATGCAAGATAAAGCAGGTTATGTCGCTCAAAAAGTCCGCTCAGAAACAGGAATTGGTGCTTCTGGTTCTTCTGGACATTGACTGAGTGATGCTTAGATTGTCTATATTTAAAACTAACCTTCCTTTGCCCTGACTTGTCGGGGCTTTTTTATTTGTAGAGTGTTTGTCTGATTGTAGTCGCAAAGTTCGGTTTCGACTCGGTTTTTTTGAGATAATGCCGAATTGTTTTGTCACTCATCAGCAAGGATGGTTATGGATTTTATTTTAATGCTCAAAGCGGCGTTTCTCGGCATTGTTGAGGGATTGACCGAGTTTTTACCGATTTCCAGTACGGGACACTTGATTTTGGCTCAGGCGGGCTTTGATGGTTTGTTTCCCGCAACGGCGACACAGCCATCCCACGAGTTTTGGAGTGGGTTTGAGGTGGCGATTCAGTTTGGTGCGATTATTGCGGTGATGTGGGAGTTCCGTTCACGCATCGGTGGAGTCCTCACTGGCATGGCTAAGCGAGAAGCCATTTCATGGCGTTTTGCTGTCAATGTGGTTATTGCCACTATCCCTGCGGTAGTTCTCGCGTTGGCATTTGGTGATGTTATTAAAGAATATTTATTTAATCCTGTTGCAGTTGCCATCGCGCTGATTGTCGGTGGTTTTATCATCATTGCAGCCGAACGTCGCCAAGCGGCGATTGCTCCGACAGTGACTGACATGGATGACTTAAGCTATATTGATGCACTGAAAGTCGGTTTGGCGCAAACATTGGCGGTGGTGTTTCCTGGCACTTCACGCTCTGGTGCAACGATTATTGGCGGGATGTTTTTTGGGTTGTCGCGTCAGACTGCAACGAATTTTTCGTTTTTTCTCGCCATTCCGATTTTATTTGGTGCATTCGTCAAAGGCCTGTATGACATGCGAGAGTTACTCAATGCTCAGGCGTGGGTGTTGTTTGCGATTGGTTTTGTATTCTCGTTAGTCAGTGCGTTTATTTGTGTGCGTTGGTTGCTCAAGTTTGTCAGCAACAACAACTTTATCGGCTTTGCGTGGTATCGAATCATCTTCGGTGTGTTGATTTTGGTTTTGGCACAGTGGTTGGGTTAAGGTTTTAGATGTGTTTAATTATGATGGCTTTAAAAAGCGCCCTGAGTTTCAGGGCGCTTTTTGTTGGTTATATCCGCTCGACACTGCGTACATCGGGTAATTGGCGCAGGGCTTGCATGGATTTTTCGAGTTGTCCTGTGTTCTCGACCTCAAGCGAAAAAACGAGTTGGCATCGACCAGATGTGCCACGTTGTTTAGATAAGCCGCTGACCAGAATCTTTTCTCGCGCAATGATGTCGGTGATGTCTTTCAAAAGATCAACAGATTCGTGTGCTTGGATAAGCACATCAACCGCATAGCGAGAGCCAGCACGCGTTGCCCAAGTGCAAGGCAATACACGCTCGGGATGTTGCACTTTCATGTGGGCGAAATTATCACAACTGCTGCGATGGATGGAGATGCCTTTGCCACGCGTGACAAAACCTGAGACGTCGTCGGGTGGCGCGGGTTTACAGCATTGTGCGAGCTGGGTCATGAGGTCATCTAGACCGACGACGAGCACGCCACCTTTATTGAGAAACTTGCCTGTTTGAGCACTGACCCATTGCTTATCATCGCTACTCGGGTCTCGTGTGTCTGGTGGTGCAGTTTCTTTAAAGTGTGTTTCTATGTGGTGGGCTGTGATCTCCTCGCGGCCAAAGGCTAGATAACACTCATTGGCGGTGGCAAAGCCTAAGGCCTGGGCAATATCTTCGTGTCGTGCTGCGGTTTTGCCCAAACGCTGTAGCTCTTTTTCGAACAAAGTACGACCTTGCGCGACATAGTCTGCGGTGGCTTGGGCATTAAACCACGAGCGGATTTTTGATTTGGCGCGGTTGCTTTTGACAAAATCGTCACGCAGCCAGTCGCGCGAAGGACCGCCTTGTTTGGCTGCAACGATGGCGACGGTTTGACCTGTTTGTAGTTTAGTGTTCAATGGCACCATTTGGCCGTTCACTTTTGCGCCGCGGCACAAATGGCCAAGGTTGGTGTGAACGTGATAAGCGAAGTCAATCGGCGTTGATTCGCGCGGCAGCTCCATGACACGGGCATCGGGCGTGAGCACGTAGATGTGTGGGTCTTGCAACTTGAGTGCTTTATCTTGAGCCGATAGTGCATGCGTGAGGTCTGACTGCCAACTGATCAGCTGGCGCACCCAGGCGATTTGCGCATCGTACTCGGATTGCTCGGCGTTACCACCTTTGGAAAAGCTACCTTCTTTGTAGCGCCAGTGCGCAGCGACGCCGTATTCGGCGAACTGGTGCATGTCTTTGGTGCGAATTTGGACTTCGATGGGGCGGCCATCGTCACCGACGACGACGGTGTGCAGTGACTGATAACCGTTTGATTTCGGTCGGGCAATGTAGTCGTCGAACTCCTTGGGAATGGGCTGCCATAAGTGGTGTAGCACACCGAGCACGCTGTAACAGTCTTTTAAGTCTGCGACGATGATGCGAAAGGCTCGAATGTCATACAGGTCGGCGAACTCAAGATTTTTGCCACGCATTTTGTTGTAGATGCTGTAAATGTGTTTCGGGCGGCCTGAGATGTCGGCACGGATGTGTTGTTCTTTGAGTGCGGTTTGTAATCTGTCGATGGATTGGGAGATGAATGACTCGCGCTCGGTGCGTTTTTCATCGAGCCATTTAGAAATATCCCGATAGACTTGCGGCTCAGCGAAGCGAAACGCCAAGTCCTCTAACTCCCATTTGACTTGCCAAACACCAAGACGGTTGGCCAAGGGTGAATATAAAAGTAACGTTTCTTGAGCGACTTCGGGCGGACAAATGATTTTATTGGACGCAAAATAGCGCAAAGTTTGAAGTCGAGACACCAAACGCAGAATCACAACTCGAATGTCATGTGCCATGGCGAGTAGCATTTTACGCACGCGCTCGATTTGTTCGGACAGGTCTTGGGCTGCGGCGCGTTTGTCTTTTTTGTCAATGTCCGCATCGGATTTGACTACTTGCACTTTCACACCGATGTTCATTAGGGCATCTAAATTTTGGATGCGCGCCGCTTGTATGTCACCCCAATCCGCCGCGAGTTGCTCGTGACGTTGTTTGCGCTCAGTGGTCGTTTTGGCCAATGCCAAATATGAAAATAGGTAGGCACTGACGTGCATTTCATCACCGACGTCAAGCCGTGACAAAATATCGCTCATGCCGCACGCATGAGCAAAAATGGGCTCTCCTGACGACAGCAGGCTGTCACCATAGCAGCTTTTGGCATAATTTTGTACGCGTCGTAAAGCCTCGCTGGCATTCATTTGTGTCGTGAGTGGTTCGGTGGGCGTCATGGTATGAATCGTTGAAAACGTTATTTGTCATGATACACGCTTGTGTGTTTTGCGACAGCATCTGTACCTGAATTACCGTGATGAAATGTCATCTTTGTGTCATCAACTCGTTCTACAATGACAAAACTACAGACACGATTTGGACAGATGATGAATACTGATACAACCAACCAATTTCTCAAATTGCTACCAACTTTAGAGGACAGTCACGAAAAAACGCCTTACCCTTATGACGATTGGCTGGACTATCAGATTTATGAAGATAAGAAAAAAGAGTTGCAGATAGAGCTATTGAAGCTACAAGCTTGGGTCAAAGAAACCAATCAAAAAGTCATTATTGTTTTTGAAGGCCGGGATGCGGCAGGTAAGGGCGGTACGATTAAACGATTCATGGAGCACTTAAACCCTCGTGGCGCACGCGTGGTGGCGTTACAAAAACCGACAGAGACCGAGCGCGGGCAGTGGTATTTCCAACGTTATGTCGCTCAGTTGCCCACGGCTGGTGAAATCGTCATGTTTGACCGTTCGTGGTACAACCGTGCGGGGGTTGAGCGTGTGATGGGTTTTTGCAGCACGCAAGAGTATTTCACGTTTATGCAGCAAGCCCCTGAGTTTGAGCGAATGTTGGTCAATAGTGGGATTCATTTGATCAAGTTTTGGTTTTCTGTATCGCAAGCCGAGCAGCGACGCCGATTTGAGGAGCGTGCCACCGATCCACTCAAGCAGTGGAAATTATCTCCTGTTGACACGGCCTCATTAGACAAATGGGCGGAGTATACTGATGCCAAAGAAGCCATGTTTTCATTCACGGATACGCCAGATGCGCCGTGGACAGTGATTAAGTCCGATGACAAACGCAGAGCACGGTTGACTGCCATGCAATTTGTGTTACACAAGCTCGATTACACGGACAAAGATGAAGTGCGTATTGGCTTGCTCGATGAGCACTTGATAAGCTCGCCGAAAGATGATTTGTAATGATGTTATCCGCCAGTTTTGGACATAAACCGCAGCACTTGCTGCGGTTTTTCGTTGAATTCGTGGTGTTCGGGTTTCATGCTGATTCCTGAAACAATCGCCGCGCGCAACTCATTGTCAGAGGCGCCCTCTCGCATGAGTGAGCCTAATTCTACCTTGTCATTTTGGCCGAGGCACAAATAAAGTGTGCCCTCGGTGGATAGACGGACGCGGTTACAGGTGTTGCAGAAATGCTGGCTTTTGGGGGTGATGAAACCCAGCGAACCTTTGCCATCGGCGGTTTGCCAGTATTGAGCGGGGCCGCCGCCAACGTGTGTCGGCTGAGCGATGAGGTTAAACTGTGATACGAGGCGTTCGCGCAATACGGAGAGATTGATGAACTCGGCTGCTGCACCTGTGACGCCCATGGGCATGGCTTCGATGAGTCGCAGAACAAAACCGCGCTTGATACAAAACTCGGTCATGGCAGGTACTTCGTGCATATTTTCAGCCATGACAACCATGTTGATTTTAATCGGTGAGAATCCTGTCGCGACGGCAGCATCTAAGCCTGCCATGACCGACTGTAAGCTGTCTCGTCCCGTGATGGCTTGCACCATGGATGGATCTAAGCTGTCTAAACTGATATTGAGACGAGAAACCCCCGCTTCGTACAATTCATGGGCTTGCTGCGTCAGTTGTGTAGCATTGGTGGAGAGTGAAATATCATCAAATAACTGCAAATCACGAATGCTGCGTACCAATCTACTGAGATTTTTGCGTAGCAGCGGTTCACCACCCGTTAAGCGCAGCCGTCGCACTCCCAGCTCGCCAAAAATTTTGGCAACGCGTGTGATTTCGTCGAAATTGAGCCATTCGGCAGGTTCGGCGAAGTCCCGAAAACCTTTGGGTAAGCAATAATGACAGCGCAAATCACAGCGATCCATCACCGACAATCGCAGGTAGTCAATCTTTCTGTCAAAACGATCAATCAGGGCAGCGGGCAGATTTGAGGTGGGCATTGTTTTAAGCAGTCAGCGAGGTTCTAATGGGGGTTGCTAGGGCTATGATGGTTAGACGTTGGGTTTCGCTGAACATGACAGGTTTATTTGGTTTTGGGACGGAAAACATTGACTGAGCCTTCGCGCACCTCAATGAATGGCGCACCAATCAAATCCAAACAGTAGGGAACAGCACCAAACACACCATCAAGCGTTTCTTTAATTGCCTTGGGCTGACCAGGCAGGTTGATGATGAGTGACGAGCCACGAATGACCGCGACTTGCCGAGACAAAATAGCCGTTGGCACGTATTGTAGGCTGACCGCACGCATTTGCTCACCAAAGCCTGGCAAAACCTTATCCGCCACAGCCAACGTGGCTTCTGGTGTGACGTCTCTGGGCGAGGGACCTGTGCCCCCTGTTGTTAATATCAACGCGCAATGCTCTGTGTTTGAGAGTTGTTTGAGTGTTTGCTCAATCACAGGTTGTTCATCAGCGATCAGGTGGCTGACCCACTCAATTGGATTGAGCAAGGTCGCTTCTAACCAATCTCGCAGCGCTGGTAGTCCTTTGTCCTCGTATACGCCAGAGCTAGCGCGGTCACTGATGGAAACGAGTCCGATGCGAATGGGGTCAAGATTCATGTTGTGCCTTTGGTGAGTGAAATGAGATGGTCGGTTGGTTGTTTACGTCAATAGCAGTTTAACACCCGCAATCACCAAAACCAACGCGAGTACCGCATTGACCAAGAGCGGACTGCCATGACGTGCGCCCCATGTGCTGCCTGCGAATCCACCGATGATGACCGCGAGCAACCACCAGCCAAATTGATTAGGCAGCTGTGCGCCAGAAGACAATGCGCCGATTAAGCCTGATAACGAGTTCGCCAAAATAAACGGTGCCACCACTGCGGAGGACTCACGCACCAGTGCCCAACTCATCAAAATAAAAATTGGGCTTAAAAATACACCGCCGCCAATACCCGTCAAACCTGACAATAGCCCCAAAACCATGCCCAACAAAAACAAAATCCATGCGGCAGGCTCTCGTAAATGAGTTACCTCACGATGCGCGGTCAATAATCGAACGGCAGCAGTGACCAGTGTGGTGCCAATCAGTAGTTTGATGAGTGTCGCATCCACGGGCAGACGCCCGCCAATAAACGCTGGGGGCACAGAGCCAGCCAAAAGTGGCCAAAGCAGTTTTGGAAACGAACCAAATCGCCGAATATATTGAACAGAAGCCAGCGAAGCTACCGCCACATTCAAGGCCAAAGCCGCAGGACGAAGCGATGCGGGGGCAAGCCCCAATAGTGCAAAAACGGCCAAATAACCCGAAGCACCACCGTGCCCGACAGCTGAGTAAAGCGCCGCAGCAATGGCCAACAGCAAAGGCAGCAAAATGTCGTTCATAACAAAATCGTACAGATATTAGGTGGTTGGCTCATGACATGAGTGGCGCAGTCAAACGAAAAAAGCAGGCTCTGCCTGCTTCACTCTTGATTCATCCCAAGTTCGCCGATAAGCCGGATTCTGTGACTTCATGCGTCGTGAAACGCATGAAGCGACAATCATTCCTCTAGGCGACAGATTGCTCTGCCACTCAAGCCACCTACCCGCGCGCTCAGCGAGCCGCCTCAATACGCGCCTATTTGGTGTTGCTCCCGATAGAGGTTACCGCGTTTCACCGTAACTAAATACGCTCGTCTCTGTGGCCCTATTCCTCGCCTTATGCCTCTTTTCAAAGATTTCGGCGGACGGCTGTTAGCCGCTATCGTGCTCTATGGAGTCCGGACTTTCCTCCCTCATCGTGAGATGACAGCGATTGTCTGGCAAACATGGGGAAAAGAGTGTAACACAAACCGACGTTTCGCCGACAGGCTTGAAGCCTGTACTTATTGTGTAAAAGTCGCCAATAAGCCGCAGCCAACAACAGCGTTAAGCAAGCGGGTACAGCCAAAGCGTTAATCGCCCATAGCTGAAAAGACCATGCGCCAAATACGCCGCCCACGATAAAACCGTTGATTAAAATCAAATACAGTTTGACCTTGCGCACTTCGATGGGCATGCCACGTAGCCAATTGCCTAGCATAATCCCTAAATCAGTAAACAAGCCAGAAACATGCGTTGTGCGTATCAGCACACCGCTATAGGTTGTCGTCATTGCATTTTGTAACCCACAAGCGGTGGCTGCGAAAAAATGCCCTGAGGTTGAGCCTAAATTCAAAGTGATTAAAGCTGTAAATAAAAACACCGGTTCAACCAATAGAGCCACACCATAGCATCGCCTCAGTTGTAGGTGTGAGTCTCGGACAATTAGCCCTCCTAATACAGCACCAACCACAAAGCTAAACACAATCAAGTTCAAGTGAATTACCAATGATCAGTTGCCCTTCGCCACCTCAAAGCCGATAAAGCTGGAGACACCTGTCAAATGTGAAATGGCTTGATGCTCAAAACCAAGCAGGCCGATGACGTTGATGGAACCTGCGATGAAGGTGAGAAAATCCCCACCGATTTTGATCCAAGCGGGGAATTTGTTGATCATTCTGAGGTCTGCTGTGTCCAGTGCTAAAGCGTTCCACGCGTCGATAATGCGTTTGAACAGGCATCAAAACGATTGGTTTCGCTTGGTATATACGTTGATGGGGTTGATAGGGGGGGCGCTAGTGTACGGTTGGTTTGCTCATAAGTGGCACCACAGCACTTGGCAGTTTATCGTCATAATCGCGCAATTTCACCACAATTACTACATTTTTTATTTTAACTGACGCTTAAGGAGACAATCATGTCAGACAATAAAGGACTTGCTTCAGGGACACTTGGGGCATTTGAGTCGGCCATCATGGGCATCGCTGGCACGGCTCCCGCATTTAGCGTTGCTGTCACCACTGCCACCATTGTTGGTGCTGTGGGTGAGCTTGCCGTGGGTAGTATTCTTTACTGCGGTTTGATCATGTTTGGCATCATGCTGGCATTCACTCATTTGAATAAAATCACGCGTCATGCTGGCGCTACGTATGCTTGGGTGGGTAAGGTGTTTGGTGAGTCTTGGGGGTTTTTGGCTGGCTGGGGTTTACTGATTGCTTCCATATTCTTTATGGTGTCGGCCACCACGCCAGCCGCCACTGCTACACTCAAAATGTTTAGCGAACTTTTTGGTGCACCTGAAGCGTGGGTAAAGGACGTGAGCTACGTGACCTTTACCGCTTGGGTTTGGCTCACTTTGGTGACGATTGTTGTCATTAAAGGGATTCAGCATGCCAGCTATGCACAATTGATTTTGACGGTGATTGAGACCGTCATTATCTTTGCCTTGATTATTGGTGCGTTTGTCGAGTACGGTGATAAACCTGCCCATGCGTTTTCATGGTCTTGGTTCTCGCCGACCTCGTTTAGCGCAGAGACTTTCGCTCAAGGCGCATTGATTGCGATTTTTTTTTATTGGGGCTGGGATGTCACCATGAATTTGGGGGAAGAAACCAAGGAGGGGACGCCCAATCCAGCATCGTCGGGTGCATTTTGGGCCATGGTCAATTTGATTTTGTTCTTTATCATCATGATGATTGTGGTGTTGATCACGCTCACGGATGCAGAAATTGCTGAGGCTGAGACGAATGTTTTGTACGCTATTGCTGACAAATTGTTCCCTAAACCTTGGAGTTATTTGGCCGTTTTGTCGACAATTTTGAGTACGATTGGCACGATTGAAACTCAGATTTTGCAGTTCTCTCGCAGCATGTTTGCGATGTCGCGTGACAATGCGTTGCATCCCATCTATTCAAAAGTTCACCCAGAGTGGAAAACGCCTTGGGTCGCAACCTTTGTGATTTGGTTTTTGGGTTCTGTGTTGCTGTTTTGTGCCACGATGATGCCGACAGTGCAAATGATTTTGGATGCCTCTATCACTGCCATTGGTATTCAAATTTGCTTTTACATGAGCTTGGCGGCATTTGCTTGTGCATGGTGGTACCGTGATAAATTGAACAAGGGTTTGGGTACATCGGTTTCTTATGTTGTATGGCCTGCGTTTAGTGGCGCGTTTATGGTGTTTATGGCGCTTTATCTGTCTTACACCACCTTGATGAATGACGACTCGGAAGATAATTTGGCTATTTATTTGGGCTTTGCGGGTTTGTTGATTGGTTTGGTACCGATGTTTTTGGGCAAGCTGCGACGAGCCAAAATCAAACAAATTGACTTTAATCGTTGATGGTTGAGAACTTTAGAGTGATAAAAAACCCTGCGTCAGCAGGGTTTTTTATTCAGTTCAGTCCAGTCAGACTGGCTTGTTTATGCGGTGTATTCTGAAATCGGAATGCACGAGCAAAACAAGTTTCTATCACCATACACATTGTCGGCGCGCGAGACTGGTGGCCAATATTTGCGTGAGCGCAAAGAAGCAACAGGGTATGCGGCTTGGCTGCGCGGGTAGGCATGTGTCCATTCATCGGCACTAACCACGGCAGCGGTGTGCGGTGCGTGTTTGAGTGGATTATCATCAGCGGGCAATTCGCCACGTTCAATTTGTGCGATTTCGTCGCGAATCGTGTGCATGGCGGTGATGAAGCGGTCGAGCTCTTCCAATGGCTCTGATTCGGTCGGCTCAATCATCAACGTGCCCGCCACGGGAAAGCTCATGGTCGGCGCGTGAAAGCCAAAGTCCATCAAGCGTTTGGCAATGTCATCAACCGTCACGCCCGTGCTGTCTTTGACCACACGCACGTCTAAAATACATTCGTGGGCAACCAGACCTTTTTCGTCGGTGTAGAGAATCGGGAAAAATGCCGAGAGTTTTTTCGCCAAATAATTGGCTGACAAGATGGCTACTTTTGATGCTTCAGTCAAACCTTCAGTGCCCATCATCGCAATATACATCCACGTAATTGGCAACACGCCCGCGCTGCCGTAAGGCGCGGCGGACACTGCTGAAATGCCATTCGGATTGCGCTCGTAACCGACCGCGTTGAGATTTGGCAAAAACTCGGCCAAGTGTGCCGCCACGCAAACAGGGCCAATACCGGGCCCACCACCGCCGTGCGGGATGGCGAAGGTTTTGTGTAAATTCAAATGCGAGACATCGCCACCGAACTGACCAGGGGCGCACAAGCCGACCATCGCATTCATATTCGCGCCATCGACATACACTTGTCCGCCGTGCTGATGAATGATGTCACAAATTTCCGTGATGCTTTTCTCAAACACGCCGTGTGTGGATGGATAGGTAATCATCAACGCTGCGAGGTTGGCGGAATGCTGCTCGGCTTTGGCTTTTAAATCCGCCACGTCGACATTGCCGCACTCATCGCAAGCCACGACCACCACTTGCATGTCCGCCATCGCGGCGGAGGCGGGGTTCGTACCATGCGCCGATGCGGGGATGAGGCAAATGTTGCGGTGCGCTTCGCCCCGTGATGCGTGGTATTTTTGGATGATGAGCAAACCTGCGTACTCGCCTTGCGAGCCTGCATTCGGCTGCAAACTCACCGCCGCGTAACCTGTCGCCGCCACCAACATCGCTTCAACTTCAGCAATCATTGCGCGATAGCCAACCGTTTGCGCGTCGGGTGCGTAGGGGTGGATGTTGCAAAATTCTGGCCACGTCACGGGGAGCATTTCGCTGGTTGCATTGAGTTTCATTGTGCAACTACCGAGCGGAATCATCGAGCGGTCAAGTGCCAAATCTTTGTCAGATAACTCACGCAAATAGCGCAACATGCCGTGCTCAGAGCGGTGTGTGTTGAACACAGGATGGGTTAAAAATTTTGATGTGCGACGCAAACTTTCAGGAATCAAATCACGGGTGGTTTGTGCCAAGGAGGCAAAATCAGGCAAGGTTTGCTCGGCTGACGCGAAAATTTGCCACAGCAAACGCACGTCATCTGGCGTAGTGGTTTCGTCTAAAGAGATGCAAATATATTCATCCCAAGCCATGCGTAAATTAGCACCGTGCTCGTGCCCACGTGCGATGAGCGAGCCAGTAGCCGTGCCAGTTTTGAGGCAGAGCGTGTCAAAGGTTTGTTCATCATGGCATTCGCTGTAGCCCAACTGCGCCAAACCTGCGCGCAAAACTGCCGTGTAATGCGCTACTCGTTGCGCGATGCGGGTCAAACCCTCCGCGCCGTGATAGACCGCATACATACTCGCCATAATCGCCAACAAAGCTTGCGCGGTACAAATATTCGACGTCGCTTTTTCGCGGCGAATGTGTTGTTCGCGGGTTTGCAGCGCGAGGCGCAAGGCTGGATTGCCCTGTGCATCGACCGATACGCCGACCAATCGACCGGGCATCGAGCGTTTAAAGCTGTCACGCGTCGCCATAAACGCCGCGTGTGGGCCACCAAAGCCAAAGGGCACGCCAAAGCGTTGCGTGTTGCCAATCACAATATCCGCGCCGCCGTGCGGCCACTCACCTGGTGGTTTGAGTAAGGTGAGCGCGAGTAAATCACTCGCCACGATGTACGCCGCGCCTTTGTCGTGTACAGTTTTGACATCCTCAAAATCCTCACCCAAACGACCACTGGTCGATGGATATTGGTCAAGCACCGCAAAATAATCATCGCCTTGAATCAACGCGTACCACTCTTCAGCAGAATTCGCGACGCGCACCTCTATGCCCAAAGGCGCAGCACGCGTCTGAATCACTTCAATTGTTTGAGGGTGCGCATCACCCGCCACGATGATGGCATTGCCCTTGGCTTTCACACTGCGCATCGCCAATGTCATCGCCTCCGCTGCCGCCGTCGCTTCATCGAGCATCGACGCATTGGCTATGTCCATCGCGGTTAAGTCCGTCACCATTTGTTGAAAATTGAGCAGGGCTTCTAAGCGACCTTGCGAAATTTCAGGCTGATACGGCGTATACGCCGTGTACCACGCAGGATTTTCCAGCACATTGCGCAAAATCACCGCAGGTGTGTGCGTGCCGTAGTAGCCTTGGCCGATGAAGCTTTTAAAAACCTTATTTTGGTTCGCGTGCTGGCGCAAACGGGCAATCGCGGCTTCTTCAGAATAGCCATGGGCAAACTCGCCGAGATTCATCTCGCTGCGGCGGATGTTATCGGGGACGACGGCATTGATGAAACTGTCCATCGAGTCAAAACCCAAGGCTTTGAGCATGTGCGCTTGGTCAGCGGTGGAGGGGGCGGTGTGGCGGGAGGCGAAGGTGGTTGAGGTCATGGTTAAGTTTCCTTTTGATTTTGAAATTCGGTATAAATATCAAGTAGCTCGTAAAATAAACGATTTTGCTCTTTATTATCCAGAGTAGGTTTGTTGCTTTTAATATCCAACTTCATTTTTGAAAAGCTAAGGAAGTCTTGTAATTGATTTTCTGATTCAAAAACTGGAATATCAAAATTTTGAGGAGAAGTTGCTCTCTTCAGGTTTTTAGAGTGGTCGCTCTTATTGAAATGATTGATCATGAAATTGTGAAAACAATATTCGAAACTATCTTTTAAATAATAATAAATTCGTCCACTGCCAACCGCCGACCAATCTGGGTTGACGATGTCTTTTTTGCCACCATCAAATTTGCAGTACACACACTTGAATAGTTTTGTGTTGTGATAGTAAAAAGTCCAGCAGTAAGTGTTATTGCCTGACGTGTATGAATAACCAATTTCACCTCTTGCCCACTCCGGTGTCTCGCAGCCTTGCTCTGCAAATGCCTCTGTACTTTGAATGGTGAATTCAGGATGATATTTATAATAAAATTTGCCCTCATCATCGTGCGCCCAGTTTTCGGCATCATTTAAATAAAGTCGCAATTTCTCCAAAGGCGTTTGTGTCAAGCCGAAGCGCTCTTTCCACATTTTTTCAATTTGTTTTGGGCTGGCGGACTGGTTTAATGGTGTATTGGAGTCCATTGTTCGTGTGTAAATGTGGTGAGCTCGAACGATGATGCTTTGCTCTTTTTTTTCTTTAACTAAATAATAAGGCTTGTTCGCCGCATTTTGAATAATGAGGATGTCCAAAACATTACCATTGATTGAGCACTGTTCTAAACGAATATCGGGGTAAATGCCCTCTGCGAATCCCGTGCTACGTAAAGTATCAATTAAATTTGCTTGGGTTCTTCTGTTGCATTTCAAAGGGCAAAAACCATAGTTATTGGTCACGCCATAAATTATGTATCGGTCTCCATCGTGATCTGCGTTGGCAAGACACATGATGTCATGAACCAACGCTGCGGTATTGGCGTGGTGTTCTTGTTTGAAATCCCAATAAACACCTTCTTTCGCTTGGTTGATTAGATTAATTATGATGTCCGGTAAATGGAGTGTGACCATATGTTATGAGTTGTTAAAACTTAGGGTGCAATTAGCTAAAAAGGTGTAATGCACTGCGTTATTGCACCCTGCAAAAAGCCTGTTGGCTCAGCCATTTTGCGCTTCGTAATCGGCTTCGCTCAACAATCCATCCAATTCCGCCACATCACTCGGAGCGATTTTAAATAACCATGCGTCGTAAGGTTTTTCGTTCACTTGCTCAGGTGTGTCGGCGATGGCGTCGTTGCGGGCGGTGATTGTGCCGCTGATTGGGGCGTAGATGTCGCTGGCAGCTTTGACTGACTCGACGACGGCGACGTTCTCCGTGGCTTTGACTTCGCGACCGACGTCGGGTAATTCGAGAAAGACGATGTCGCCCAAAGCTTCTTGCGCGTGGTTAGAAATGCCGATGGTGACAGTACCGTCGGCTTCGAGGCGTGCCCATTCGTGGCTGGTGGCGAATTTGAGTGTGGTCATGGTGTGCTCCTGTTAGAAAGTCGTTTTGAAATGAGGTGGGTCGCGGCGGATTTAAGCCGTGGCAAGTATTTTACCGTTTCGAACAAATGGAAGTTTGGCAACGGTGGCATTGAGTGCTTTGTCTCGGATGATGACTTGCACTGTGTTGCCGACGCTAACGCCAAGCGGTACGCGGGCAAAGGCGATGGATTGCTGCATGGTCGGGCTGAATGTGCCGCTGGTGGTTTCACCAGCACCGTGCGCGGTTTGCACGGTTTGGTGGCTGCGCAGCACGCCTTTGTCTTGCAAAATTAGGCCGACGAGTTGTGCGGTTGCGCCAGTACTCAATGCGGTCTTGCCGATGAAGTCACGCTCAGACTGTAAATCCACCGTCCATGCCAAACCTGAGTTGAGCGGGTTGACCGATTCGTCCATGTCTTGACCGTATAGATTCATCCCTGCTTCAAGGCGCAAAGTATCTCGCGCACCAAGACCAGCGGGGCGCACGCCAGCGGCGAGTAATGCATTCCATGCGTCGGCGGCGACTGCGGCGGGGACGGCAATCTCGAACCCGTCTTCACCTGTGTAGCCTGTACGCGCGACCATCCATTCGCTGCCGTCGTGCTCGATGCGGGCGGCGTTGAAAGGTTTGAGGGACTCGGAAGTGGCTTGCGTGAACGGGAAGGCTTGCCACGCTTTGGCGCGGGCGTTTGGGCCTTGTACGGCGATGAGCGCGAAGTCTGGGCGCGGCGTGATGGTTAAGCCAAACTCACCCGTGGCGTTTTGCTCGGCAAGCCAAGCGATGTCTTTGTCCGCCGTGCCTGCGTTGACGACCAGGCGAAAAAAGTCCTCGGCGAAAAAATACACAATCAGGTCGTCAATCACGCCGCCGTCGGGACGCAACATGCACGAGTACAAAGCTTTGCCCGATGTTTGCAACTTATCAACATTATTGGCAAGGACAAAGCGCAAAAAATCGCGGGTTTTATCGCCCGTGATATCCACCACACGCATGTGCGAGACGTCAAACATACCTGCGTCAGTGCGCACGGCGTGGTGCTCTTCGATTTGTGAACCGTAGTTAACGGGCATGTCCCAGCCGCCAAAGTCGACCATGCGGGCGTTGGCAGCCAAATGAGTGGAATGTAAAACAGTGGATTTTAATGTCATAGCAGGTGTCCAGAGGTCAATAACGGACATCATCAATCGGTTGGATTGGTGATGATGTGCCCGTTTCTGTCCTTGGTACCTGAGAGATTCTTGGCAAACGTGGTGTTTGCGCGCCCCTTCGGTGACAGCTTAGACTTGAAATTGTGTCCGCTGTGCTCTCCAGAAATGCGCGGTTGCGTGGCTCGTACGCCATGTCAACCTTCGCCCCGCGAGTCCTTGTGCCTGAGAGTTTTTGGGAATACACCTTCGGCGGCTGTGCTGAACACAGCGCTCTCCTCGCGAGAGGTGCCACTTTACGTTGAAAGCTTTTCTTTGTCAATCCAATTGAATCATGGATGAAATATGATTGAACTTATCAGGTTTGCCTCTGTATAATCCACTATCTTGCAAAAAGGCTGTTGGCGTTGCACTGCGTCCTACGATGGGTCGGTGTTCTGATGTGCCTGATGAGATGGCTGAAACGAATTGGTTTTTTACTTTTTATTATTAGGAGATGATTCATGAAACATCAAAAACTCATGTTGGCATTGGGTATGACCTTGGTTCTCGCGGCCTGCGGTGATAAAGCACCAAAAAAAGACGCGGCAGCAACTGATGCACCAAAAACAGAAGCCAAAGCTGACGCAGCTGGCGGTCCTGCAATTATTTTTGATGCGGGTGGTAAGTTTGACAAGTCATTTAACGAGTCAGGTTACAACGGCGCGGAAATGTTTAAAAAAGAAACAGGTAAATCTTACCTCGATTTTGAGTTGAAAAATCCAGCTGAATTAGAAGGCGTTTTGCGCAAAATGGCACAACGCGGTGGTAATCCGATTGTGACCATGGGCTTTAACAGTGGTGAAGCATTGAATAAAGTGGCTGCAGAATTGCCAAAGAGCAACTTTGTCATCATTGACTCAGAAGTGAAACAACCAAATGTGAAGTCAGTCCAGTTCCGTGAAGAAGAAGGCTCGTTCCTCGTGGGTGCTTTGGCAGCGATGGCGTCTAAGTCAGGTAAAGTGGGTTTCATCGGCGGCATGGATATTCCTGTGATTCGTAAGTTCTCGTGTGGTTTCGAACAAGGTGCGAAGCACATCAACGCCAAAGCTGAAGTGATTAAAAACACAGTTGGCACAACGGGTGATGCGTGGAACAACCCAACCAAAGGCGGCGAATTAGCCAAAGCACAGTTTGACCGTGGTGTGGACGTTGTGTTTGCAGCGGCAGGCGGTACAGGTAACGGCGTGTATCAAGCAGCCAAAGACGGTAAAAAATACGCGATCGGTGTAGACAGTAACCAAAACTACTTGTTCCCAGGCACGATGTTGACCTCAATGGTCAAACGCGTGGACAACGCGGTTTTAGCAGCATTCAAAGAGTCCGCAGCGGGTTCGTTCAAAGCAGGTTCTGTATCAATGGGCTTGGCTGAAGATGGCGTGGATTGGGCTGATGACGAACACAACAAAGCCTTGGTCAATGACGAAATGCGCATAAAAGTGAACGCCATCAAAAAGGACATCATCGATGGCAAAATCAAAATCACCTGCGATGGTAAGTAATCCAAACGCATGAGTGACAGCAAAAGCCAATTCGTTGGCTTTTGCTGTATTTGCTTTGGGTATCTTTTGTGTTAATACTTTCCTTAAATATCTGTACGACACCAAGCGGTATCTAAAACCAATACAGCAAATGGCATGATTAATTTAACAGGATAACAGGAGACATTTATGTCTGACTCCCACGACGCGCAGCCTGCAGGTCCATACGCTGTTGAGCTCAAGCGCATCAATAAACGATTTGGTGCAGTTTGGGCGAATAAGGATATTGACTTATCCGTCCCCAAAGCGACGATTCACGGCATCATCGGCGAGAACGGTGCGGGCAAATCCACACTAATGTCGGTACTCTACGGTTTTTATGAGGCCGACTCTGGCGATGTGGTGATTGATGGTGAAAAAGTCAAAATGACCAATTCGACGCACGCGATTGCGCATGGTGTGGGCATGGTGCATCAGCACTTCATGCTGGTCGAGACTTTGTCGGCATTAGAAAATATTTTGTTGGGCGCAGAAAGTTCGTGGTCGTTGGATGCCTCAAAAGCGAAGGCGCGTCAAAAGTTAGAAGCGATTTCTCAAAAATTTGGCTTGGAAGTACCACTTGATGAGCCAGTTGGCGAGTTGGCGGTTGGTGTGCAACAGCGGGTTGAAATTTTAAAGGCGCTGTATCGTCAGGCAAAGATTTTGATTCTGGATGAGCCGACAGGCGTTTTGACACCACAGGAAGCTGACCAGTTGTTCGATGTGTTGCGCGACTTACGCACGCAGGGCGTCACGGTACTCATCATTACCCACAAACTGCGTGAAATCATGGATGTGACCGACAATGTCTCGGTCATGCGCGGCGGCAAAATGGTGGCGCATCGCAAAACAGCGAACACCAACGCAGAGGAATTGGCTGAGTTAATGGTTGGCCGCCCCGTGGCCAAAGATTTGCCCAAAGGCAACCTTGATCAGTCGCAAGTTTATCTGTCGGTGCGAGACTTATCTTATACCGACGGCAAAGGCATTAAACGCTTAAAAAGTATTTCATTTGATCTACACGCAGGCGAAATCGTCGGTTTGGCAGGTGTGTCTGGCAATGGTCAAACAGAGTTACTCAAAATCTTATCGGGTGAAATGCGTGGCACGAGTGGCATGATTGATTTCGTTGCTGATGGCAAGCCCGCTTACACATGCCAAACATGGCCGAATCCGAAGCAGTTGCGCGCTGTTGGCGTGGCACACATTCCAGAGGATCGTATTGGCCAAGGCTTATTGAAAAACTTCACGATGCAAGAGTCGGCCATTTTGGGTTACCACCACGATGCATCTTTGGGCAGTAAATTTTCGCTGATGGTTAAAAAAGTTCGAGATTCGGCACTGGCTTTGATTAAAGCATTTGATGTTCGCCCGAATTTGCCAGAAATTCGCTCGGCCAATATGTCGGGCGGTAATCAGCAAAAGCTCATCATCGCTCGTGAAATGGCGCGCCAACCGAAAGTGCTGCTGGTTGGTCAGCCGACGCGTGGGGTGGACATCGGCGCGATTGAGTTGATTTATAAAGAGTTGGTCAAAGCACGCGATGCGGGTGCTGCGATTTTGGTGGTGTCGGTGGAGCTCGATGAGGTGTTGACGTTGTCGGATCGTATTTTGGTCATGAATCAGGGACAAATCACGGGTGAGCTCAAAGGTGATGAAGCCGACCCACGAACCATCGGTATGTTGATGGCCAGCTCTGAAGCGATGAAAGGTTAATCATGTCAGATAAGAAAAATTCTCAAGCATTGCCGATTTGGTTGACGGGTTTTGCCATTCCTGTGGTGCAACTGGTCTTGGCTTTTGGGCTCGCGTCTTTATTGGTTTTGTCGATTGGTCAAAGCCCTTTAGAGGTGTTGTCCGTATTATTCCGTGGTGCGTTTAACTTTGATACTGGTTTGCCATTTACGCTCTTTAATGCCACGTCATTGATTTTCACAGGACTGGCCGTGTTGGTGGCTTTTCACGCAGGCTTATTTAATATTGGTGGCGAGGGTCAGGCGTATTTTGCGGGTTTGGGTGTTGCCTTGGTTTGCTTGTGGTTGGGGCCTTATTTGCCAGCGCCGCTGGTGTTTTTGGTAGCGATTGTTGCAGCCTTGATTTTTGGTGGTTTTTACGGGTTTATCCCTGGCTTGCTGCAGGCCAAGCGTGGTGCGCATGTGGTGGTGACGACAATCATGCTCAACTACATTATGTTTGCCTTTATGGATTTTGTCATGCGTTTTTGGTTGGGTAAAGGTGAAAGTACAGATTCTGAAAATTTTGCAGAAAGCTCCATATTGCCCCGTCTGTCAGAGATGCTCCCATTTTTGGGCTTTGATGACACACCGTTGAACTTTGCATTTTTCTTTGCATTGGTCACAGCCGCTTTTGTGTGGTGGTTGATTTGGCGCTCTCGTTTGGGTTATGAGATTCGTGTGGTAGGACAAAATCCTCAGGCAGCGGGTTATGCAGGTATATCGGTGTCTCGTACCATTATTATCAGCATGATGATTTCGGGCGCTTTGGCTGGTTTGATGGCCGTGAATATGGTTTATGGGGCGCAAGGGCGCTTGAGTTTGTCCTTCACATCAGGCATTGGTTTCATGGGGATTGCGGTGGCTTTGATGGGGCGTAATCATCCTGTCGGCGTGGTGTTGGCTGCTTTGCTGTTTGGTGCGCTGGCGCAAGGTGGCTCAGAAATGCAGTTTGACTTACCCGACATTAGCCCTGAGTTTAATGTGGTGATTCAAGGTTTGATTATTTTCTTTGTGGCAGCGCTCGATGGTTTGATTAGAAAGCCCATCGAAACTTTGTATCAGAAAAAAGGGAGTGCGTGATGAATGATTTAATCGTAACGATTGCCAATGTGACGGGCAGTGGACTGCGTCAGGCTGTGCCTTTGATTTTGGTCGCGATGGGGGGCTTGATGGCCGAGCGTTCTGGTACGGTGGATATTGGTTTAGAGGGCAAGTTGCTGTTGTCGGCATTCGCTGGTGCAGCTGTGGCCAGTTTGTCTGGTTCAGTGTCTTTGGCTGTTTTGGCAGCGGTTTTGACGTCTGTGGTTTTTTCGATGTTGCATGGTTTTGCCACCATCAGTCAAAAAGGCGACCATGTTGTGTCTGGCTTGGCGATTAATGTGTTGGCTTCGGGCTTGACCTTGGTGTTGGGACAGGCGTGGTTTCAAAAAGGTGGTCAGACGCCTTTGTTGCCCGATGAGCTGCGTTTCAAACCGATTGTTTTCCCTGGTGTAGAAGCAGTCAGAGGTGTACCTGTGATTGGGCCTATTTATGAAAAGATTATTTCTGGCCATCATGTTTTTACCTATGTGGCGATTGCCTCGGTGTTTTTGACAGCATTTTTGTTGTATCGCACTCGCTTGGGTTTGCGTATTCGTGCGGTCGGTGAAGAGCCAAATGCTGTAGACACCGCTGGCTTATCAGTCATCGGCTTACGTTATTTGGCGCTGGTGTTTACCGGCGTGATGTGTGGTTTGGCAGGCGTTGCGTTATCCATGGCGCAAAATGGCGGTTTTGTGCGGGAAATGAGCGCGAACATGGGTTATATGGCCTTGGCTGCAGTGATTTTTGGTAAATGGAGGCCTTGGCCTGCATTTTGGGCGTGTTTTTTGTTTGGCTTGCTAGGCGCGTTGTCGGGTTCCTTACAAGGCGTGCCGATGTTTGGTTTGCCAGAAATCCCGTCTCAGATATTCAATGCTTTACCTTATGTCTTGACGATTGTGTTGTTGGCGAGTTTCGTCGGTAAAGCGGTCGCACCCAAAGCGATTGGTCGTCCTTATGTCAAAGAGAGATAATATGTCTGCGATTGTGAATTTTGGCTCGATTAATATTGACCATGTTTATCAGGTCGCGCATTTTGTGCAGCCAGGCGAAACGTTGGCGACACTGGGCTATGACAAAGGTATGGGTGGTAAGGGCTTGAATCAGTCGGTTGCTTTACAGCGTGCAGGTGCATCTGTGATTCACGTAGGGTGTATCGGCCGTGACGATGAATGGATGGCTGACCAGTTGACCAAGCTGGCTTTAGATACTTCTGCGATTGAGAAAGTTGAGCAAGCAACGGGACACGCACTGATCCAAGTGAACCAAGACGGTGAAAACTGCATTTTGCTGCACGCAGGCGCCAATCACGCATTGACGGAGCAGATGGTTGACTCACAATTGGCACGCACTGACGTGACGTGGGTCTTATTGCAAAATGAAACCAATTTGATTGAAACCATCATCCAAAAAGCCCATGCAGCTGGCAAACGAATTGCGTTTAATCCTGCGCCTTGTCATGCGAATTTGGCGAAGTTGCCTTTGCATTTGATTGATACATTGATTGTAAATGAGGTCGAAGCGTCGCAGCTTACAGGCTTGTCTGATTTAGACGACGCTTTAGCGAAGTTGAGCCAAGTTGTGAAAAACGTTGTGCTGACCATGGGCGGCGATGGTGTGAAGTACATGGGGCAAGCAGGCACGTTCTTTCAATCAGCGCAACGAGTTGAGGTCGTTGACACCACAGCGGCGGGTGATACATTCATCGGTTATTATTTGGCCGCTATCATGCAAGATTTGAGTGTGTCCGATGCTTTGGCGCAAGCGAGTCGTGCGGCTGCGGTTACCGTTTCGCGAAAAGGCGCGAGCTCAGCCATCCCTTTTGCGCACGAGCTGGTCTAAAACGACTTGTGCTTCAATTTTTATTAAAGGAAGTTCTATGACCAAGTACAAAATGATTATCGACACCGATCCAGGTGTGGATGATGCTTTGGCAATCGCTTTTGCCGCACAGCACCCTGATATTGAGTTGTTGGGCTTGACAACGGTGTATGGCAATGTCTCTGTCGAGCAGTCAACCAAAAATGCAGGTTATTTACTCGACTTGCTGGACATCAAGCATGTGCCTGTTGCCAAGGGCGAGGCGGTTCCGTCTGTACAAAAACCACATCCGTTCCCTGATTTTGTCCATGGTAAAAATGGTTTTGGTGATGTTAAGGTGACCTATCCTGCCGACTTTCAACCCGTGGCTGAGCACGCCGCTGACTTCATCGTCAGAGTGATCAACGAGCACCCAGGTGAAGTCATCTTGGTTCCAGTTGGCCCGTTGGCCAATATTGCTCTGGCTCTGAAAAAAGACCCAACGATTGCCCAAAAAGTCAAACAGGTCGTCATCATGGGTGGTGCAGCTCATGTGGCTGGAAACGTCTCTCCAGCTGCTGAGGCTAATATTTGGAATGACCCTCATGCTGCTCAAAAAGTCTTTGAAGCGCCGTGGCCAATCGTGATGGTGGGCTTGGATGTGACTTATCAAACCATCATGCCGAGTGAGCCGATGGCGCGTATTGCGGCAGCTTCGCCGAAAGTGGGTGGTTTTTTGCAAAAAATCTGCGCTTTTTATGCAAATTTTTATCGTAACGTGGCTGGGTTCAATGGTTTTTCACTGCATGACCCTGCAACGGTGATGTATGTCACCAACCCCGAGTTATTCACCACCGTTCGCGGTCAGGTTGAAGTGGTCAAAGAGGGTGCTGGTGCAGGTAAGACCTTTTTTGCACCAGAAGGAAAAGTCTACGCTGAGAGCTATTGGTCTGAGCGCGACAATGTCCAAGTGTGCACGGATGTGGATGAAGCGGGTGTGTTGGCTTTGATTGAGCAAGTGTTGAGCACAGCAAAATAACCGTGCTTTTGTGAGCGTTCTTTGAAAAGGAAATGATGATGTTACCAGTCATTGATTACACCAGCCCAACAGCGGCGCGTGACTTCACACAGTCTTTGCATGACACAGGGTTTGGGGTGCTGGTGAATCACCCCATTTCTAACCCTTTGGTGCAGGGCATTTTTACGGATTGGTTGTCCTTTTTTCAAGGCGAGGATAAGTTTAACTATCCCTATAGTGCTGAGAAGTTTGACGGGTATTTTTCCACGGCTGTGTCAGAGACGGCCAAAGGCAATGACAAGAAAGACATCAAAGAGTTTTTCCACATCTATCCATGGGGTCGAATCCCAGAGTTGCTCAAATCTGATGCGCTGACTTATTATCAGGAGGCGAGTCAGTTGGCGGCAACATTGCTTGGCTGGGTGGAGCAACAAACACCAGATGCGATTGCTCAACACTACAGCCAACCACTGTCCACGATGATTGACGGCAGTGAGCAGACACTGCTCCGCGTTTTGCACTACCCGCCACTCAAAGGTGATGAACCAATCGGGTCTTTACGGGCTGCTGCACACACAGATATTAATTTATTGACCGTATTGCCAGCCGCCAACGAGCCGGGTTTGCAAGTTCAAGCAAAAAATGGCGAGTGGCTGGATGTGCCTTGCGATTTTGGTATGCTGATTATCAACATTGGTGACATGCTGCAAGAAGCCTCTCAAGGTTACTACCCAAGCACCATGCATCGTGTCATCAATCCAGAGAATCGTACGCACAATGTCAGTCGTGTGTCTTTGCCCTTGTTCTTGCATCCCAAGCCCGAAGTGGTCTTGTCAATCAGACACACAGCAGAGAGTTATTTGAGTGAGCGTTTAAAAGAGCTGGGTATGAAGCAATAATTCGTTGTCAGTGGCTTTGCCACATGAGTGCCTAGAATGAAACGAGCGTTAGATAAACGCTATTCAAGTGCAAAACTTACTGGTAAAATGGTGAGATTGTCAAAAAATCGTGCGAATGATTTTCGCGCACAAGGAGCAAATGTTGGTTCAGACGCAAACAATGCAACAAGCCCAAGCCTCGCCCCACAGTCGGCATGGTCAGGCTGAGTCCGTCGTGGTTGGTTGGGCCAGTTCTATTGACGAAGTTCGGGAAGTTCAACGCTTGCGTTATCAAGTGTTTTCAGAAGAATTGGGCGTTAATTTGCATGGACATGATGGTTTGGATGAGGATCAGTTTGATGCCTGTGCCGAACACGTATTTGTTCGTGACGCGAAAACAGGTCAAGTGGTTGGCACTTATCGCGTCTTACCCCGTGGTTGTACCAGCAGCGTTGGTTTTTATTCTGCTCAAGAATTCGATATCAGTGAACTTTTGCCTCATCGTGAGCGCATTTTAGAAATTGGCCGAGCTTGCGTGCACAAGGATTACCGCAGTGGCCCAGCATTGATGGCCTTGTGGAAAGCCATTTTGGTGTACGCAGTCAAAAATGACTATGACATGATACTTGGCTGCACCAGTGTGCCTATTGCTGCAAACAGTCCTTCTGTCGCTGATGTCCACCAAATGCTCATCGACTCAGGAGCGATGAGCGACGAGTTTAAAGTGACTCCACGCAATCCCTTTGACCATGGTTTACAACCTGTTGTCCAAGCTGATGTAAAAATGGTGTTGCCACCGTTGTTTAAAGGCTACGTGCGTTTGGGCGCTCAAGTTTGTGGTGCGCCGACTTATGACCCTGATTTTCATACCGCTGACTTTCTGACTGTGTTGCATCGCGCCAATGTTGCCCCAAGGTATGCAAAGCATTTTGATTTGGTTTGATGAATCACTTGACATGAAAAGTGGTCAACTCTCTTTGTGAGATAATGGTGAAAACCTCTGCCGCTGCGCAGAGGTTCTTTCTTTAAATGGTAACCGTTCATTGTCAAACTGACTCAATTTGAGAGTAAGCGTCACGTGTAGCCATCTTGAATGAGTCCAAATGACGTGAGATATTGTGTGCTCTAAAAATCAAAGGAGCGTAGATTAAGGCTCCTTGAGTTTCAGTTATTCTATTCTCAAGTGGTTCAAATTTCTGGGAGGCTTACGCAGTAGCATCACGGAGTAATGCTGCTTTGTCTGTTGCTTCCCAGCTGAACTCAGGCTCTTCACGTCCAAAATGACCGTAGGCAGCGGTTTTGCTGTAGATGGGGCGCAGCAGATTGAGCATTTTAACGATGCCTTTCGGACGCAGGTCAAAATGCTCTGCCACCAAAGCAGTGATGCGCTCATCAGAGATTTTACCAGTACCAAAGGTATCCACCATAATCGAAGTGGGGCGTGCCACACCGATGGCGTATGAGATTTGAATCAAGCAGCGTTCCGCTAAGCCTGCAGCCACGATGTTTTTCGCGACATATCGACCTGCGTACGCGGCAGAGCGGTCAACTTTCGAGGGGTCTTTGCCCGAAAAAGCACCGCCGCCGTGTGGTGCTGCGCCGCCGTATGTATCAACAATGATTTTACGACCAGTCAGACCACAGTCACCTTGCGGACCGCCAATCACGAAGCGACCTGTTGGGTTGACGAGGAATTTGATGTCGTTTTTAATCAATTCAGCTGGCAGAATCGGCTTGATGATTTCCTCAATCACGCCTTCGCGAACGGTTTCCAGTGAGATATCAGCGTGGTGCTGTGTCGACAGCACGATGGTATCAATGGCAGAGGGTTTGCCATCTTCGTAGCGAATCGTCACTTGAGATTTGGCATCAGGGCGCAACCATGGCAGACGACCATCGCGGCGAATGTCGGCTTGACGCTCGACAAGGCGGTGCGCCAAGTGAATCGGCAAAGGCATGAGCTCGGTGGTTTCAGAACACGCGTAGCCGAACATCAAACCTTGGTCACCTGCACCTTGGTCTAAATTGTCATCATGCGCGGCATCCACGCCCATGGCGATGTCGGGAGACTGTTTGTCATAAGCGACAAGCACCGCGCAGCCTTTGTAGTCAATGCCATAGTCGGTGTCGTCGTAGCCGATGCGTTTGATGGTGTCGCGCGCGATGTCGATGTAGTCGATGACAGCGGTGGTGGTGATTTCGCCAGCTAAGACCACCAAGCCTGTGTTGCATAATGTCTCGGCAGCCACGCGCGCAGTGGGGTCTTGCTCAAGAATGGCATCGAGAATCGCGTCAGAGACTTGGTCAGCGACTTTGTCGGGATGGCCTTCGGAGACGGATTCGGATGTGAATAGATAGTTTTTGTTGCTGCTCATGAAGTTCCTCAAATAATCAAAAGGTTGGGCGCGCTGTTGTAAGACTGATAAGCCCGAGCAGCGACGCTTTAACGGTGGAAAGCGGGACGCTTTCGCAAATACTCTTCTTGCCCCGTAAGTTGTCGTTAAACCAGCAAGAAGTGGTATTATAGCCGCTTTATAAGGTTTGCGAAAAAGTGCTGTGAAATTTTTCGAGAAATGCTAGTTTTGTGTCGGTAAATACGACAAAAGTGCGGTGACTCGATATTTTTTGTGGTGATAAGCAGAATTTTTAGGGTGTTTTGCCATGTGGGTTAAGTTGTTATTAGCAGCGTTGTCGGTTTTGCCTCTGTCTGTGCTGCATGTACTTGGTGGCTGGCTGGGGCGCTTTGTCGCGCGCTTTGATAAGCGATATGGCGCGCGATTGGCGAAGAATGCATCACAGGCAGGTTTCACCTCGCGACAGTTTGCTCGTGATTCTGCGGCACACATGGGGCGTTCTGTTTTGGAGCTGGCGCATATTTGGACGTGGCGCATTGATGCGTTACTACCCAAAGTGAAAGTGACAGGTTGGGAGGCTGTACAAAAGATTCAAGACAGTGGTCAAGGTGTATTGATGCTCACGCCACACATTGGGGCATTTGAGCTGCTCTCATTGTGGATTGGTCAGCGTGCACCTTTTACCGCCATGTATCGTCCGCCCAAACAGGCCATGATTGCCGAGGCGATGCTCAGCGGTCGTCAAAAATACCAAGTCAAAATGGCCAGTGCTGATGTCAAAGGCATTCGTACCATGCTGCGTGCCTTAAAAAATGGTGAGCTGGTTGGTCTTTTACCCGACCAAGTGCCGAATGCTCAGGGCGATGCGGTACTGGTGGATGTTTTCGGTGCGCCCGCATGGACGATGACACTGCCGTCGAAACTGTTGCGCCAAACAGGTGCGGCGCTCGTGATTATGTCGGCACGGCGCGTGTATGCGCCGCATCGTTACGAAATTGATTTTCAGGTGGTTGAGTTTGTGCCTTCGTTGGACATGGCAGCAGACGCTGCGCGTGTTAATGAATTAATGGCGTCGGTGATTCACCGAGCGCCAGAGCAATATTTGTGGGGTTATAATCGTTATAAAGGCGTGCCTGAGGTGACGAAATCAGAGGGGAAAGCCGATGCTGATGTCTAAACTGGGGGCATATATCCTACGAAAAATGGGGCGATGGCCGCAAGCTGTTCGTCATCGATTGGCCGAGACGGTGGCGGTGTTGGCTTACCGTTTGGTTAAGAAGCGTGTGCGCATTGCTCGCATTAATTTAAAAAAATGCTTTCCTGATTGGGGCGATGAGCAGATTGAGCTGACTGTGAAAGCGCATTTGCGCTATTTTTCGCACGGGTTATTTGACCGCAGTTTGTTTTGGTTTGGTGATTTAAAGGCGTTTGATGAGAACATCGTCAAAATTGACGAGCATTATTTGCACGCTGCGATAGCACAGCAACGACCGATTATTATTCTCGCGCCTCACTTTATCGGGCTGGATGTTGGTGGTTTGCGCATCAACTTTGACCGCGAGATGGCCACGATGTATCAGCGTCAAGCCAACCCCGTTATGGATGAGTTGATGAAAGAAGGACGTGCTCGCTCAGGACAAGCGCATTTGTATTCACGCCAAGACGGCGTGCGAGGATTGGTCAAATTGTTGCGTAAAAATATACCGTTGTACTATTTGCCTGATATGGATTTTGGCATACAAGATGCGATATTTTCTCCGTTTTTTGGGGTGCCTGCCGCGACATTAATGGCATTGCCCAAGTTGGCAAAATTAACCAACGCGCTTATCGTGCCTTGCGTCACACGCATCGACAAAGACGCCTTGGCCCGTGGTCAAACACTCTATCGTACACAGTTTTATCCTGCGTGGGACGGTTATCCAGGCGAGGATGAGGCGGCAGCTGTGCGAGAGATGAATGCGTTTATTGAGACTCGAATTTTGGAGGAGCCAGCGCAGTATTTATGGATGCACAAGCGCTTTAAAACCAGACCCGAAGGCGAACAGAGCTTTTATCAAAAACAAGTTGGTGAAACATCATGAAATTGAAATTCACAAAAATGCATGGCGCAGGCAATGACTTCATTGTCGTTAATGCGATTGATCAAGATGTCTCGCGTATCACACCCGCAGATTGGTGCGCTCTGGCGGACCGTCACTTCGGCGTGGGTGCGGATCAGATTTTGCTGGTCGAAAAGCCGAGCAAATCTTCGGCTGACTTTAAATACACCATTTATAACCAAGATGGTTCGTTGGTTGAAAACTGTGGCAACGGCGCACGTTGCTTCGTCAAATATGTGCATGACAAAGGCATGACACAAAAGCGCGAAATCACGGTGCAAATCGCCACAGGTTTGATGATTTTAACGCTCAACGAAGATGGCTCAGTGACTGTCAACATGGGGGTCCCTAAACTGCAAGCGGCGGGCTTGCCCGCCGTTGTCGATAGCCTTCCTTCGCGTAAACAGGGTGAAGACACACTCTACGCCGTCAATGTCAATGGTGGTACACGCTGGTTGTCCATGGTGTCTATGGGTAATCCTCATGCGGTGCAGGTTGTCTCGGATGTGAATACTGCACCAGTTTTGTTTGATGGTGAAGCGTTGGAAAAACATGCTATCTTCCCGAACAAAGCCAATATTGGCTTTATGCAGATCCACGATCAGCACCACATCAGCGTGCGTGTCTTTGAACGCGGTGCTGGTGAAACATTAGCCTGCGGGACAGGAGCGTGTGCAGCGGTGGTCGCTGGTATTCGCCGTGGCGTTTTGTCCTCGCCTGTGACCGTCCAAGCGCGTGGTGGTGTGCTTAACATCGCATGGGCGGGTAAGGGGCACCCCGTGATGATGAGCGGTCCTGCAGTCACCGTCTTTGATGGTGAAGTGCCTTTGGTAGACTGAGCAACCAATCAAACGATTCCAATGTATTGATACAAAAAACCATACGAGAACAACAATGTCTGAACAACAAAATCGCGATGAACTCATTAATCAAACCCATGAGGCATTGGATGACGCGCCTGTGATGAATGCGGCTGAGGTCATCGCTTATTTACAAAACCACCCAGAGTTTTTTGTCGAACACGCCGAAGCTCTGGCGGGATTGCCATTGCCCACCACGCGTGATGGCAATGTGGTGTCGATGGCGCATTGGCAAAACAACATGCTGCGCGAAAAAGCCGAACAGCATCAAGTTCGCCTTGAGCGATTATTGGCACAAGCTGCGAGTAACCAACAAAACCACGACAAACTACTCCATCTGGTGAGTAATTGGCTGGGCTTGGTGGACGCCAATGATCTGCCTGCACAGATTGAGCGAGATGTGCAAGACGCTTTTCATCTCGACGCTGTGCAAGTCATGGTTTGGAACGAGCCATCGCGCGCGGTCTACCACCCCTCTGGTCAGTCATGGTCTGACAATGTGGTGATTTTTGCCAATAGTTTGCGCACACCGTATTGTGGTCCATGTAAGGGCTTCGAGATTGAAGCGGCATTGGCGAAAAAAAGTGCGTCGGGTTCGATTGCTTCATTGGCCATTGTCCCGCTTTGGGGCACACTCAACCGTGCACATGTGTGTGTCGGCGTTCTGCTGCTGGGTGCGGCAGATGCGAAGCGATTCACGCCAGACATGGGCACACACTTTTTGCAAAGCATCGCACATTTGGCGGGCGCGGCCTTGTCGCGCGTCCAAAGCCCTGTGCATTTGTCGCTGAAAACTTAATCAGGCCAATCGACACCGTGCGCATTGCAGACGAGCTGCCCTCATTGATGCAAGCCTACCTTGAATGGTTGGCGATACACAAGCGACTGTCTGACAAAACTTGCGAGAATTACGCCCGTGATTTAACGTTATTGTGCCGCTTGGCGGCACAGGTTCAAGTCACCGAGCCACAACGCTTGGCGGCTTATCAAATCAAGCACTTTGTGATGCAGCTGCATGGGCAAGGTCATGGCCCGAAAAGTTTGGCGCGCTACCTGTCCTGCTGGCGCACATGGTTTGAGTGGTTGGTGAAGTACCATGAGTTGCCTGCCAATCCCGTTGAAGGTGTGCGTGCGCCGAAAGCACCCAAAAACCTGCCAAAAGCACTGTCGGTAGACGATGCGGTGAATCTGGCCAATCACGCTGCTCGCGGAGACACCGCCATTCTCAAACGAGACCATGCCATCATTGAGTTGCTTTATTCGAGTGGATTGCGGGTGTCAGAGATTGCGGGTTTGGATGTGTCACCACCCACCGCGACCAGCGAAAATGACCAAGGCACGGGCTGGGTGGACTGGTCAGAGTCAGAGGTGCATGTGCTGGGCAAAGGCAGCAAGCCGCGCATTGCACCTGTGGGGGCGCCTGCGATGGCTGCGTTGAACGCATGGCAACAAGCGCGTGCCGCTATGCCGAAGTCAGCACTCACGCACGCGCTGTTTATCAACACTCAGGGCAAACGATTATCGGTGCGCTCGATACAGTTGCGACTGGCGCATCATGCTAAGGTTCTGGGCTTGCCTGTTCGCGTGCATCCCCATATGCTGCGTCACTCGTTCGCCACGCACATATTGCAGTCATCGGGTGATTTGCGAGCGGTGCAAGAGTTGCTTGGACACAGCAGTTTGTCGGCGACGCAGGTGTATACGGGCTTGGATTTTCAGCACTTAGCCTCAGTTTATGATGCAGCCCATCCTCGTGCGAAGAAGCAAACCAAAGATTAAAAAAAATTCTGCTGTTGGCGATACAACGCAAACGCTTTGACAGCATTTTGATAGACAAGGACAAAAAATGACCCAAACCAACAATCCGCCCGAAGAACGCACGACGCTACTCGAATTCCCGTGCGAGTTTCCTTTAAAAGTCATGGGTAAGCACGTCGCAGAGTTCCCCGCGACCATTGTCGCAGTGGTGAAACAACACGCGCCTGATTTCGACGAGGCCACCATGGAGACTCGTCCGTCATCAACAGGCAAATACCTCGGTTTGACTTGCACGGTCACTGCCACCAGCCAAAAGCAACTCGATGATTTATACCTTGCGCTCACAGGTCATCCGCTCGTGAGCATTGTGTTGTAAATGTCTGAGCTCATCGTCAAACGCCTTGGCCGCGTGGACTACTTGCCCACAGAGCAAGCCATGCGCGAATTTACCGCCACTCGTGATGCCAGCACACCTGACGAATTGTGGCTGGTGGAGCATCCGCCTGTCTTTACTTTGGGGCAAGCGGGATTGGCTGAGCACTTATTACAAGCCGGTGACATTCCCTTGGTCAAAACTGAGCGTGGCGGCCAAATCACCTATCATGGCCCAGGTCAAGTCGTCATCTACATGATGCTCGATCTCAAACGCCGTGGCATCATGGTTAGAGAATGGGTGCGACGCATTGAAGGGGCGATTATCCTCACCTTAGCTGACTATGGCATCACAGGCGTGCGCAAAGACGGCGCACCGGGGATTTATGTCGGGCAGGGCACTCATGAAGGTGCTAAAATCGCGGCATTGGGGCTCAAAGTCAAACGTGGCTGCACCTATCACGGACTCAGTTTTAATGTGGATATGGATTTAACTCCGTTTTTACACATCAACCCCTGTGGTTATGCAGGTTTAGAAACGGTTGACATGAAAACCCTCGGCGTCACCGCCACATGGGCAGACGTGGCCGAGCAATTGGCGCAATCCTTAGTCAGTCAATGGCAAGCCGACGAGAGCCAAGCTTGACCCTGAGCCAAACCGTATTGATCCGTTGCACCGCATTTGACGTACTGCCCGCTTTGATGAACGCATGACACCGAAACCGCCCATACTGGAGAACATCGCATGAGCGAAACGACCAACACCAACGTCGATTACGACGCCACCAAAAAGCAAAAAGCCTTTGATAAAGTCTCACGTATCCCCGTCAAAGTCGTTCAAACCGAAGTGCTGAAAAAACCCGAATGGATTCGCGTCAAAGCCGCCTCAGGCAACTCACGGTTTAACGAAATCAAAAAAATCCTACGCGAAAATGAGCTTGTCACCGTCTGCGAAGAAGCCAGCTGCCCCAACATCGGCGAATGCTTCGGCAAAGGCACCGCCACATTCATGATCATGGGTGATAAATGCACGCGCCGCTGCCCATTCTGCGACGTCGGCCATGGCCGCCCAGACCCGCTCGATACCCAAGAGCCAGCCAACTTAGCACGCACCATCGCTGCACTCAAGCTCAAATACGTCGTCATCACCTCCGTTGATCGCGATGACTTGCGCGACGGCGGCGCACAGCACTTCGTAGACTGCATCACGCTCACCCGCGCCCAATCCCCAAACACGCAAATTGAAGTCCTCGTCCCCGATTTTCGTGGTCGTCTCGACAAAGCCCTCGATATTTTTAAAGACGGTCTACCCGACGTCATGAACCACAACCTCGAAACCGTGCCACGTCTCTACAAAGAAGCGCGCCCCGGTGCAGACTACCAGCACTCACTCACACTGCTTAAAGACTTCAAAGAACGCTATCCCAGTGCTGTGACCAAAAGCGGCCTCATGGTCGGCCTCGGTGAAACTGACGACGAAATCCTTGACGTCATGCGCGACATGCGCGCCCACAACATCGACATGCTCACCATCGGTCAATACCTCGCGCCATCAGGCCACCATCTGCCCGTGCGTCGCTATGTCCACCCCGACGTGTTCAAAATGTTTGAAGAAAAAGCCTATGAAATGGGCTTCACCCACGCCGCCGTCGGCGCGATGGTACGCAGCTCATACCATGCCGATGTGCAGGCGCATGAGGCGGGTGTTTGACTGTGAATTCCAACAATAAATAGTACTCAACATAATTAATTGCTACTGAATAACAATAAATGCTACTGGGAGGTAGTTGATGGCGAAGGTTGTGAAAATTGCAGAATTTCCAGATGATGGTCGATTGTGGCGAATCGACTGGCTGGCTGCTGTTCAACACAACGAAAAAAATATCCCGACCGAAAACACGATAGATGTTTATCTGCGACCAGTTAATCCACAGCACACAACCGACTTCGGTATGACGATTACGGAACGTGTATGCTGCCAAATAGGAGTGGGTCAACTACCGCTACTTGCCATTGGCTCACTTTGGCACAAAGGTCAGCTCTTAGATGACATCAGGGCAGTTCAAAGACGAACGAATTTACATTCTGTCTTGATTAACTCCTCAACAGTCAAACTTATTAAAGCAGGGCATCAAGATGAGGGTAATTATGCAATCAGCAAATTTTACTTTGACATTGGCGGTATTCAAAACGGATTGAGCGCAAATTGCTTGGCAATCGAGCGCAATGGTGACCCTTACGGCATTATTATTCCCGTGGCTGAAGTGATTCGTTTTTATTATGCGTCCTCAAGTGACTTATCAAACATTGCTTTTTCGGGTAGGTATGAAAATGACTTTGATTCAATGGTGGGTGAGTTGCACCACATGCACCCAGAACAAGACATGTTCATCATACAACTGAGAAAGTGGCTTGAAGATGATGACGGCTGGACGATTGGGCGGCTGCTACAAGAGCCTTGTGCAGACGAAGTATTTAAGCTGATTCATCGCTCCTTGGTTAAGCAGTCGGTTAATACCCTTCACAAAAAAGCAATGCCAGAGACCAATTTTCCCTTTGAAGGGCGAACGGACTGGACTGCACACTGCATTAACTTTCAATCAGGTGGTAAAAATCGAACATTGATTTTAGAGCTATTGCATTGTACAGCACCATTTCCATTCTCTGACTTGCATGTAATTCATGACAATGATGGTAATAAAGCCAATCCTGAAACCGATGTTTCTGATGATGACAAAATCGAGTGCTGGCCAAATAAAAAAGTAACGAAGCCCAGCCCCGATGATGATTTGTCCTTGCAAAGTGAGGCCGAGCCATACCGTTATGCCAAAAAGGATAGTATTACCTTAATGGCCAATCGTTTTGCAGCATTGGTGGGTAAAGAAATCCTCAAGAACACAAAAGACCAATGCAAGTACAAGGCCGCGCAACTAACCCCTTGCCAAAGCACTGTGGCAACTGGATCGGGGACTGGCTTAGGCACAACAGGTGATTCAACGATAATCCCAGTGCAAATCACTGTAACAGCCGAAGATGAAGAGAAAGTGCGCCGCCAACGAGAAAAAGCTTTGGAAGCATCGTTTGAGACAATGATGCAAGCGTTTAGGTTGTTGAACCAATATCCGAATACAAAAGCCTCTATTCGTCAATCGAGTAATGGATATGAGATCCCGCTAACCTCATCTAAAAGCCGTCAGTGGTCGTACTTGGATTCAAAAAGGAAAAAGTACCGCTCTGTTCTTGTGGCTGATATACAGGTTGATGAGCGGTATTTTTGGTTGATTGAGTTTGAGCAAAGAAAAAGCGAAAAGTGTACTTCGGCATTGATCGAGACTCCAAACCATTACGGAGATAGTGAGTTACTCCAACTGCTTAAAGGTTTGGCATTGAAGAATGGAATTTGGAGGAATATCAAGCATCGGCTTGATTTGAAAATAATACCGATGAAGCATACTTGGAATAGTGCCGAGGGATACGCATTGTCGGTTTATGAGCGATGTCGAATCTGAAGTAGTTAAATGGAACGAGAAGTACTTATTTTGTAAGCAAATTAATTCAAAAAAGAGAGGGTAAATAATGTTTCCAGTAAATGTTTCACCAGATATGGCCATGTATAACTTACTGAAAAGTCAAGGTTACGACCCTGCTTATGCAATAGCAGAGTTTATAGACAATGCGCTACAAGCTCACTTGATGTCGGGATCAGATAGAGAGCAGTTAAATATTGATCTTCATTTTTATTCAAGTGACTTTAAACAGGCCTCTCTTAAAAATTCGCTACTTATCAAAGATAACGGACCAGGGATTGCTAAAGATAAACTGGTTGATGCTATGAAACCTGCCAAACCACCAAGTGAAAAGGGTTTGAGTGAGTTCGGTATTGGCATGAAAGCGGCGGCAGTTTGGTTTTGTGATACGTGGCAACTTTTAACAGAACCAAAAAATCAAATGGTTAAGTTTGATATGAAATTTGATCTTCTTTCGCTTATTAATATGCACAAGGAGGTCGTCGAGGTTCAAGAAAAACAAGGGGATGGGGAAAACGGAACTACTATAGTTTTGTCTGAATTAAGGAAGCCAATAGATCAATTAAAATTTAAAGGTATATGCCAAGATTTGCGTGAGTTGTATCAAAAATTCACCATGGGTTCAGACCCTGAGTTGGTTCTGACAGCTCATTTTAATGGTACGCCTACCTCTTTGAAGTTTGATACTGAACGAATTATATTAGAAGCCAAAACATACAAGGAGTTTGGAAAAGTAGTTTATGCGTTTGGTGAATCAAAAAAATGGTACGTCCCGATAGATATGGTTTTCCAAGGAATACAAATCAGTGGTTATCTGTCCTTGCTAGAAACAGGCAGTTATGTAGCTAATCCTGGGATTATTATGTTTCGTTATGGTCGGGTTATTCAAGGACTCAACGCGCGCCCATATTTACCTAGCAAACTATTTCAAACATCAAACAAATATGCTCGTCAACGGGTATATGGCGAGCTATATGCTGATGGACTACCTGTTACGTACACGAAAGATAAATTTGAGATCGACGATGACTTATTTGCAGAGCAATTGCGTGCGGTACCAGGAGTAATTGATTTGCTCAAACAAGCTCAAGAATACCGCCTGAAAGAAGTGAGAGAAGTAGTCAGTGAGGCAGATATTCCTGGGGCAAAACCGAGTCCGAAACCAGGCCCTAAGCCAGAACCGAATCCGAATCCTAAGCCAACACCAACACCCAAACCAACACCCAAACCAAAAGAGCCGCCTTTGCTTGCACTGCTTCGGAAACTGCGAGGGAGTACGACAAATTTAGCACTCTCATCCATAATTGATGAAACGATTTGGCAATTCCAATTTAAACGTGAGTTAGGGACTGCTTTATGTTTTCGAACCGTTTTAGAGTTAGGGTGCTTGGATAAAATACGACGAGATTTTCATGCGGAATACCCTAAAGTTTCAGAGAAGGGGATAAAGTCTTTATTAAATTATATGTATAGCCATTCAAACGATTTCTTTGATGCTAAAAAAGACCATGTCATTGTTAAATGCGTGCAAAGTTGTGCTAATGGAGCACAGCCTGACGTTATTCTTCTGAATAACATTGCTCATGGGCACTATAAAACCAATTTTGCAGAGCTGCATAAATTTGCGATTAACTTGGAGGCTTTGCTTTTATGGGCTTATAGCTAAATTTCTTTAGATGGTGTTTTTAGACAGAATTTATCGTTGATGCGTGCGAGTTAATTGATGTTAAGTTTCTACCAATTAATTCGATTATTTTGGCGTTTACGGCATTACCGAGTGCCTTAAATGCCGCATTGTTTTTTTCGGGTAACTTTTTCAGCGTATGTAAGTGTTGTAGTTTCGCTGCCTCATATTTTGAAACATAACGAGACTCCGACGGGATGATTGGAATTTGCGTGGGGGTCATGGCGATGAGTGATGGTGCAACATCAGCCCTGAGTACCCTAATACCAGAAGCTCTGAACTGGACAACATGATTCCCAATAACGTGTTTTGTATGGTCGCCGCGCCATTCAAGTATTTGCCAACTGTTATTGATTTTGTTTAGTTTTTTCGACCATTTTTCGCAGAGCCCTTTATTTTCTTGATAAAGGTTTCTACTGAAACGAACTGATTTTAGTATCCATGGTGAAATTTTCTTGTTTTTTTGTGCGTAGCTTGGTATATGACTCAATAGCTCGCTCCAAGTACGGCAACGTTCCAAAGATTGTCCATAAGCGCCTTTGTACTGCCTCATGTCTTTCAATGAAAGATTAACGAAGTTTTCAGGGTAATTCGCTCCAAACTCTGGAGCTACGATTGAGACACCGCTGAGCGTTTCGATATTTAATCCATTGAGTAGCTCTTGCCATAATAAAAGCGTGTCTGATTTTTTGATTTCCAATTTTTTATGATGCAAAGAGTTATCAAGGATTTCATTTAAACTTACTTTTATAATCCCTTCATCACTAGCTGATGGCCATTTAAATGATTCATTTTTAACATCAGATCGAGTTCCTAAAATAAAAACACGTTTGCGATTTTGAGGGATACCTAAATCTACGGGTGAAATGATACGGTAATCCATTTTGTAACCAATGAGTTCAAAAGAACTACGAACATAGTTCCAAAACTGACCATTTTCAATGGTTAAAACATTTGGTACATTTTCAAGCAATATAAATTTTGGCTTATGGTGTTTTGCTATTCTAACAACATGATCGATCAGCCGACCTGACTCTGGACACGTCGCTCCTTTTTTCTTTCCTGCTAACGAGAATGGTTGGCATGGGAATCCTGCGCATAAAATATCGTGTGCGGGAATTTCTGACTCGCGTGCGGTGCGAATATCATCATGGGGTCTGACTCCGTGATTGCTTTCGTAAAGATCTCGTAGGTCTTTATCAATCTCACAAGAGAATACACACTCATGTCCATTGTTTTTCAAACCAACATGAAAACCACCTAACCCCGAAAATAAATCAATAAATTTCATTTTACTTTGCCTCCCTAAGTGTAAATGCCTCTGCAACGTTTAATAAAAGCGACCGAAGAGTTTTTTCCAAGTCGGGGTTGTGTTGGACAACCCTATCTAATGCAGCAATTTCGTTTGTAAACACGCTTCGTTCTGGAGTGGGCTGCGCTCCTAAATCAATTTTCAAAAAAGCGCATAAATTTGATACACGAGGTGTCACAACGCTAAATTGGTTACTGCAAATTCGTTGAACAAAGTCCTTATCTATTTTTTTCCATCCCTTGCCTTTGATTTCACCCGAGTGCCTTAAGTTAAAGGCGTTGGCGCAAGCTCTAACAGTTTTGTGTTGTTCTTTTACAGCGTTCTTAACCGCTATGCTGATGTCGAGGTTGGTAATTTTAAAGTTATTCATTGTCTCATAAATTTAATACAATTTAGATAAATGTATCATTTTTTTAATACTAAGTCAACGTTTTACCGCACTTCAACAAAAGTGAGAGGTCTATTTTGTTATAGGTGAGTTATTGAACCTCTTTTGCGCCTGAGGTTATCACCGTTTATAAAGCTTCTTATCTACATTGCGGTTCAGCACATGGATTAACTCAATAAATCTTTTAGGGCCGTCATTAAAATCCTTGAGCATGTGGTTGTAACGTATTGCCTTGTCAGCCCAAGCATTCAACAAGCGGTTCGGATAATCACTCATCAGCCACAAGCAAAGCCCAAGAGCGTGATGCCGCTCTGCGACTTTGTAGCTCTCCCACGATATGCGAGTTTCGCTGCTTTCTATTTTTTGTAGTGTTTGCCCCGTTTGAGCACAAAGGTACGCATGAAGCTTTGGCGCAAGCCGTGGTGAAAACAGCACCTTCATAAAATGGTGTGTGATTTTCAGTTGGTCGCGCATTTCTTGGTCAAATGGAATGGGTTCATCTAAGAAGTTACGCAGCACATTTCGCCAGTCGCTGAATAGCTGCCTATCCCATACATCAACTTTTTGCACGTCTGCTTTTGACAAGTCAAACTGACATTGCCAGCAGGTGCTGAGCGGATTGAATTGATGTTCTTTTGGCTTCCCCAGTTCTTGCCTGTAAAACGCAATACTTTCGTCGCAAGCGGGGCAATGGTCGTGCATTAAATTCATGTGTTTTGGACAAAGTGTGTGTAGTGCGGTGCGCCATGACTTACGGAAATAAGGTTCGTCATCTTCAGCCAAACACTGTGGGCAAAACTGTAATCCGTGACCACGACGTTTACGGTGATAAATCTGCAAAGTGGTTATCCACGGTAATTGACCCGCTGCGCGGTATCTGTCATAGAGTTTGCCTTGATAGGCCAGTAGCGTTGTGTTAAGAATCCTCTTGCGTGATAGCCCAGTTTTCGCTTGAATTCTCTGTAACAGCCAGTCGGGAGCGAGGCGATCAATATCACGGTTCCATACCTCGAAGCGTTGGTCAAACTCTAAATGACAGAACGTTTGGACTTTGAGGCCGTTGGCATGAGCAATCCGTACAAGCCATGATGACAGCAGTTCATCAGAGTAAGGTTGTGGATGAATAGGCCAAAGACTCATTTTAAAAAGATTTTATTAGTGCGTAATATTAGGCTACTATACCGCTAATCAATTTGTATCCTATGATAGGAGAGGATTATGACATCAGAAAAGTTTAGCCATAATGGTAAAGAGTACGAAATAGATATTGTAGAAAAGTATGATGGTGATGGGGTTCAGGATGGCAAGATAGCACGTATCTACTTGATTGGAACTAATGGTTCTTCTCGTGAACAGTTAGACGTCGATTTTGAGTATAGTCAAGACGCGGGTTCGGATTTTCATACAACACATGGCGAGAATTTAGATCGTCACATAATAGAAATCATAAAAGACAGAATTGTCATGGGTGTAATCAATTAATTTCCTTCGTGCAAATTAACTCAACTGGTCAAGTTGTCGCTTACGGTCAGCTGGCGATACCCACATAATGGCATCGAGTATTTTGATGGTAATGCGCTCTTCTCCTGACGTAACGGCTCTGACTGCTGCTTCAGTGAGTATTCTCGACAACTCGCCAATATAACCTTCAGACATTGAAAACAGGCGGGTGGCCAACGATGTTTCGTGCAGATTGGATGCGTTTTTGAGTGGCAACATGCGCTCAAAACTGGTCAATAAGCTCAAAAACTCTTTGTCAAACTCCCATCGAGGCAAGACGGCAGGTTCAAATCGATTGGATAGTTGCGCATCGGTCTGTAAGGCGCGAAATGCGTCTTTGGTGCCAATGCCGACAATCGGCACTTGTAACTCGTTGCCTAAATACTTGATGACGTTTAAGAAGGTTTTTTGGCGGTTCATGCTGCCAGCCAAAACATGGTGTATCTCATCGATGATGAGCATTTTTAGGCCAATGCGTCGCAAAATGTTGATGACTTGAAACTGTTTTTTGTCGATGCGGTCGTGCGGCTTATAGGGTGCAAACAACACGTCAAGAATCGCATTGTAAAAGCGTCCTTCATCGGGTGTGGGTGGGGCCTGAACCATCAATGTGGGCGCAATGATTGCTCCGCCATTCGGATTGTCTCTGGCTGGGTGCATGGCACGGAAACGTGAAACCAGCATGGTTTTGCCATTATTGGTATCACCGACAATCAGCAGATTGGGCATACGATGGCTTTTGGGGTAAACCAGCAAATCTTCTAATTTTGTGATGATGCGCTTCGCTTGCGGATAGCCTATCCAGCGTGGTGAGCGGATGCGCTCAATGCGCTCTTCATATGAGAGTTCCAAGAACTTGATGGTTGCTTCACGGAGATGTTTATGTGTCATGACAAGTCATCCAAATCATCAAACGGTTGGATATCGTCCGAGAGTTCATCAATTGGGTTATTCATGTTCAAATCATGTGATAGAGGTTTGATGGGGATTTGAATGCGCGTACCATGATTGGTTGAGCGACGCTGTTGCGCGCGACGTGCTGCTTTGGTTTTGCCAGCAGCTGCTTGTTCAATTGTTCTCATGCGCTCATATGCCGAGAAAATCATGCGTTCATCAATGTGCTTTTTACCCTCGGCTTTCAATATGCGCTTGGCTTCTCGCAGCTCCCAAATACTCAAAACAGGGTGAGAGCCATCGCGATACGGTATGGTGAAGTAGGAGCGTAATTCGGGATCAAAGAACCAAATCACACTGATGTCGCGTGGATCACGACGAAAGATGAATTTACGCGCGACTTTTGGGTTGCTCGGTTCGGTTGCGCCAATCCACGGGCGCAGTACATCGTGCCAATAGTGAACCTCATCTAAAGCAACGCCGTATTGCTGCACGGTGCGCTCCTCAAACGGCATGAAGTCCAGCCTCAGCTTGGTTTCATCGATGATTTTAGGTGGCAAGCCCGCGCCAGGTCGCTCATGATTGCCCAGGATACCTTCTTTGTATTTGGTCAATGGTGAAGTACCAAGTGATGTGTGTATGCGTTGGTGATACACATCGGTGATGAAGGTTGTGAGCCAAGTTTCAAACTCTGATAACGTCAATATGGCTTTGTCTTCAGAGTCGTAGCCTTTGCGTTCAATCGTATTAGAAAACGTTGTGCCTGACAGTGTGTGAATCTCTGTCAATAACGTGCCAATCGCTCGCTCAATGTGTCCTCCAAAATGAGGGCGGGCAACGGGTCGCCATTCGATATCGATGCCGTATTGTTGGCACGCACGCTGTAGCATTTTGCCGCGAAACTCTTTGGCGTTATCCAGATGGATTTTTTTGGGTAGTCCCCAGCATGGCCAAGTGCCTTTGACCTCGTGTTTGGTGAGCCATGATTCTTTTGCAATAATGCCATGAGCTAAGCACAGCCCAGTCGATAAGGCACTGGGCGGGTCGAATGACACATAAAAGCCTGTAATCATTCGGCTAAAAACATCGATTGCCACCGTAATCCACGGCCTTCCAATCGGGCGGCGGTGAATGTCATCCACCAGAATAATATCGAGTTTGGTATGGTCTATTTCAACAGCGGCCAGTGGTGAGTTTGCATTTGGGAATTGGTTGTTAATGGGGGCATACACTTCATCAGCCGCTTGTTTGCCTTGTCTTTTGGCTGTTTTAATCTGTGGGGCGAGTTGCTGAATGCGCGAGCGAATGGTGTTGTCATGTGGTGGCTTGAGTGATGCAGCCAAGCACAAACGTTTAACTTCAATGCAAACCTTTTGTGCAGACTTGCGTTGTCCCGTCAGGTATTCCGTTTCAATAGCGGTCTGGATAATGGCTTCAACTTCAGACTGCACTCGCGCACGACCTTTATCAAGACGTGGTTGCTTGGACAGGGCAGTGAGCACGCCGCCTTCTTCGTATTGTTTAATCCAACGATAAACCGTATTGGTGTGAAGATTGAATGCTTTAGCACGCTGTGCGACTTGCTCGCGTGTTCGACCAGCACTGTCAAGTAAAGGCTTAATGACGTTAAATCGCTCTTGAATGCTACTCCATGTGGATTCTTCAATACTGTTTAAATCATGGTTGTTACTGGTTTTAGCGACAGGCTGTAACTCAGTCATGTTGGCCTGATGAGTTTCACCCGTTAAAAGATCGGTCAGCAGCACCTTATCCAAATCCAAAATGTGGGTCACGGCGCAACGTGCACCATTGAAAACAAACTCCGAACCGAGTTTTATGGCCAACGTGGTTTGAGTGTTCATCGAATGCTCCATATTTTAGATTGCATGGATAATGGCTGATTCAAATCGATACCAATTTGAAATGTGCCGATCAGATACCAAAGTGTGGGCAATAACTCAGCACGACTCCACTCATCATCAAAAATGGAAGCAAGTAACTCGTTTGGCGTGCTTGTTTTGACGGCTCTGATTTGTTTATCAAGTAGTGTCATATGTGCCTCATAGTGCTCATGCAATACGCCTTGAGTCACATAAGGCAGTAAAAACCGAACGTTATCCATGTAAATGGTGTGAAGTTCAACCTCGGTTATGAGCTTGAAACGCCAACCGCGTGCTTTGCAGTACGCAACTGCTGCTTTGAATTTTGGTTTTAGCGTGAGCCAGTTTTCTTTGATGTCACTGCGGTATTTGACTTCGTACAAAATCTCGATTGTGGTGTGATGAGATTGTTTATAATGCACCAGCACATCAGGAGTGTACGTACGCTTTTTGCCTGAAGGGTCAAACCATTCAATCGAAACGGGTTGAACTTCAAATTGAGCTACGTCATTAGAGAACTCCAGCAGACTGAGAAAGTCGCGCTCGAGTGAGGATTCGTATGCGGCTGCACCATTTGCCTTTGAGTGCGCAGCAATACCCGTGATATTTCGGTAGTTTTTTGGAATTTTTCTAACAGGCATTGCGCATCCAGTCTCAAATAATGTTGTGAAACAAGTTTAATACGCGGATATTTGATTGTTATAGTAGCAAATATCGTTGTTAAATATATAAAAAGCTATGGTTTCAGTACCATTTAATTATGGAAGTGACATTGACTTATTTTGTTAGACGATCTGTTTGATATAAATACGGAATAAAGCATTTGAAATTCATTTAACCCATTCCATCGAGCGGTAAAGGCTATGAGTTTGTATACCGAATACCACCCGATAGGAAAGTCAAAGGTATCACCATGTATATCCAGTCTGTCGATATTAAGAAATGCCGCATCTTAGAAAATGTGGTCTTGCGCTTTCAGACACCGAACGATATTACAGCACAGACCAATGGCAATGTCATTAACATCATTGCAGGGGTTAACGGCTGCGGTAAAACTAGCGTGTTGCGAGCAATTTACGAAGAGTTTAATACCCCTTGGAATACTCGTGAGAGTATAATAGAATTTGATGCTTTTAGTCTAAATGGGCAGTTTCTCAAGCATGACAAAAAATTAAACGTTTTTGGCCAATTTTGGCATCGACAAAGACAGTCGATTGATAAAGGCGAGGCTAAATTATCGGATGAAAAGTTAATTTTTTTACCATCACAACAAAGTTTTGATTTCCAGCCTCAGGCACAGCTTGAGCTCAAATATGTATTTGCTCAAGAAGTCAATAAACGCACTCTCTTGGGTAATGCCGAGTTTTATATCAAAGAGTATGTGTTGGGTTTAGAGCGCAAAAGTGACATAGCTGATCCCAAGGCGCGTACTCGAGCCGCGATTAATGAGTTTAACAGTCATTTCTTAGATGCCGATTTACTCACTCAATTGGATGACTTGTCTGCTGAGCAGTTTAATCGTCCTTTGTTTAAAAATGTGGCAGGTGAGCGTGTGACCATTGACCAGCTCAGTGATGGCGAAAAGCAGCTGTATGCACGGGTGATTGCGCTGATGATGCTGCAACCGCAAGACTCCATTATTTTGATTGATGAGCCAGAAATCGCCCTGCATCCCGCGTGGCAACAAAAAATCATGTCGATTTATGCCAATATTGGTCAAAACAACCAATTCATTATTGCGACGCATTCACCGCAGATTATCGCTAGTGTGCCTTATCAAAATTTGATTTTGTTGCGCAAAAACCCTGAGACGCGCCAGATTGAAGCCGTGCATTGTGACCAGCCGCCGACTGGAGTGGACGTCAACAGTATTTTGTCTGAGGTGATGGGGGCTGAGGCACAACCCAAAAAACTAACGGACTTGTATCGACAATACAGAGAGTTTGTTGAGAACAAAGAAGAGCATTCACCGCAAGCCTTACAGATAAAAAGCGAACTGCTTAAGTTGGAAAGTCCAGAGTCTGCCTTTATGCAAGAAATGCAGTTTTTGATCGACCTGCGGGAGGATTGATGCGTTACATCAACAAAGGCCCATCTCCCGACTATTTTGAGACAGAAAAACAGAGCATAGTGATTGACCCAAGCTGGAATAACTTGCACTGTAAAACACAGTTAAAAGTGGATTTAATTGCTGAACAGGCTGGCTTGTGCGTGTACTGCGAAGTAGGCATTGATGCTGAAAATGCTCATATTGAGCACATCCAAGCGCAGTCAGTGCATCCGGACCTGCGCTTTGAGTACCGTAACTTAGTGGCTTCATGCTATGGGGCGCAACAGAATTCGGTTTTAACAGTGAACCCTTATGCATCCGAAAATATTGATTCTTGTGGCCACCACAAAGACGATTCGCTTGATATGGGGTTGTTTTTAAACCCAGTAGAAGTGAAAAATATTGGTGAGTATTTTGTGTATGACAAGACCACTTGTGAAATATTAGGCAGTCAGTTAGATGTGGCAAAAGCAAATTACACCATCAGTTTGCTCAATTTGAACAATCCTAGACTCAATATCGCACGAGCTAACGCTCGCACGGCTTTAGAAAAAGCGGTGAAATCTAGTGTTAAAGAACCAATAAGAAGACGGCAAGCGGTACAAAAGTTGCTGGCCAAGGAGCGTCCGTTTATTTCATTTTTGCGTGATTATTTCATTTTTGCGTGATGCTTTTTCTATGTGACTGGTCATATAGGGAGATTGCGGGTCAAGCCCGCAATGACGCGCATGGATGTGCGTTAATTTTAATGATGAAAGTGCTGTGAATGAAAACCATGAGTTACGAGGAGTACCTCAACGAAGTCACTACCTTGATTTATGAGCTGTACGATCTTGATGAGGAGGCGGCGATTGGATTGGTGGTGGCGGCTCAGGATGCTGAGTATTTTGTGCCGCATGATTTGGCACCTGAGATGCGCACTTTGGCTAATGCACGGGCGGATGCTTTGAAGTTGTTTCAGCAGAGCATTCGATGATGAGACGGTACGGGCAGAAATGCCCGTTTTGTTCGTTTGACTTATGGTGCGGTGAAGGCGATGGTGTTTGTAATGGTTTTTTGACAGGGCGGCTCACCGTTCGGGAGGTTGCGGGTCAAGCCCGCAACGACGAGTCGGATTGATTAAGGTTTTTATAATGAAGATGAGAGCTATTGATGCGTGAAGCCTGTGAGTTATGTGGCAAGCCGTTTGAGTGTGCGTCTGACAGTACGTGCTGGTGCATGGCGTATCCTGCTGTGTTGAGTGCGGAGCAGGCGGCTCAAGTTGGTGAGCGTTGCCTATGCCCTGATTGTTTGAGCCTACGCACGCAGCAGGTGTTGCGTGAGCGCATTGATGTGGTTGCGGTGCATGCTGAGCCTTCGGATGAGGCGATGGCTTGTCAGCGCTTGCCGTTGGTTGAGGGTTTGGATTACACGGTTGAGGGCGGGGCTTGGGTGTTGTCTCGCTGGTTTCATTTGAAGCGCGGCAGTTGTTGCGGTCAGGGTTGTCGGCATTGTCCTTTTGGTCATGTGAATGTGGGGCGCGACGGATGAAAACATTGTTAATCATGTATCACAGCCTCACGGGACGCACGTTTGAGTTGGCCAAATCGGTCTGTGAGGGGGCGCGCCTGTCGTTGGCAGGTGAACACGGTGAGTCCTCTGTCGTGGTGTCTTTCCTGCACGCGCGTGATGTGTCGGTGCCTGAGGTGCTGTCGGCGGATGCTTGGGTGATTTGTACGCCTGAGAATTTTGGTTATATGTCGGGCGAGGTGAAGGCGGTTTTTGATCGAACCTATGATGTAACGCGTGAGGCGACGGCGGGTCGCGCGTATGCATTGGTGGTAAGCGCGAGCAATGACGGGCGTGGCGCAGTGGCTGCGATGGAGCGGATTATGGTGGGTTATGGGATGAAGGCGGCGCTTGAGCCGCTGATGGTTCGAGGTGAGGTGGGCGAGCGAGATGTGACGGCAGCCCATGAGCTGGGGCAGTATATGGCGGCGGCGCTTGATGCAGGTTTGATTTGAATAGAGAAGTCTTGACTCTGTGCATCAAGCGAAGCCTTTTGTTTGAGCCTGAATGTTATTGTTGAACCATAATTAGCTTTTGAGTACCAAACCCAGCGGCTTTGGCTTTATCAATCAGCTGCTGTTTGAGTGGTTCGCTGATGGTGGGGGTGCGCGACAGCAACCACAGGTATGAGTGGTCTGGGCCGCTGACGAGCGCGTATTGATAATTGGTTTTATCTAACTCAAAGACGATGTAACCACCATAAAATGGCCCGAAAAATGACACTTTGAGATGACCCGTTGAGGTGTCACCGACAAAGCGCGCTTTACCTGTCGCTTGTTGCCATTTTTGTTTACTCTCAGAGTAACCTTTGTTGATGACAGTGAGCGTGTTGTCTGGGTTGAGTGTGTATTCTGCGGTGACCTTGGATAGCCCACGCTCAAAGCTGTGGTCTAAACGAGCGATTTCATACCACGTACCTGTGTAGCGCGTGGCGTCAAAGTTGGTCACAGGTGTGACGCCTTGTGGAATGCTGTTGCTGGTACAACCGACTAAAAATAAACTGGTGATGAGGACGGTTAAATATTTGAATGGATTCATGATGATTCTCCTGTGGGTGTCTGTGTAGCATACCCTTTTATATGCGGTCTGTGTGGAGGGAAAAATAGAGTCCCAAAGCAAAAAACACCTTGTCGAAACAAAGTGTTTTTGATATGTACTGTGATAGAGTCAATCGCGTTTAAATTGACAAACCGCCTGAGACTTCTAAAGCCACGCCGTTGATATAACTGGCCTCATCGGATGCGAGAAACGCATAGGCGTTGGCGATTTCTTCGGGTTGCCCCAAACGACGCTGCCAGCATTGGCCTTTCATGACATCGAGGACTTTTTCTGGGATGGTGTCCAAAATCGGTGTTTGGATGAAACCAGGGCAAACGGCATTGACACGAATGCCTTTCGGGCCGAGTTCGCGTGCCCATGTGGTGGTGAAACCGATCACGCCGTATTTACTGGCGGCGTAGTTGGTTTGGCCGAAATTGCCATACAGACCGACGACGGAGGAGGCATTGAGAATGACACCGCTGCCTTGTTCGAGCATGGTTGGTGCAACGGATTGGGTACAGGCAAATACCGCTTTGAGGTTCACGCTGATGACTTGGTCGAATTGCTCTTCGGTCATGTTGATAAGGCGCGCGTCGCGGGTGATGCCTGCGTTGTTGACGAGGATGTCGATGCGGTGGTGTTTGGCTTTGACGTTGACGATGAGTTCATCGACTTGGGCGCGATTGGTGACATTGACGACGGCGATGTCGGCGGTGAGATTTTCGGCGGCTAAATCGGCTTGGGCTTTGAGTAAGCTGGTTTCGTTCAGGTCAACCAAGACAACTTTGGCGCCTTCGAGGGCAAACTTACGTGCCGTGGCCAAACCGATGCCCTGAGCCGCACCTGTGATGATGGCGACTTTATCGTTCAATCGTTTCATACATATCCTCATGGGTTGTGTCATAAAAATTGCTGACTTTCGACCGACATTAAAGCACAGTCCCTAATGCATGTGCTGCATTTTCGACGTTAACGAGATGTAAAATAAGCGGATTGAAATTTCTTTAAAACACTCTATAAGGAGTTGCCATGAGTTTATCCAGTGTTACCCATGATTTATCAAAGCGTGCCCCTCATTTAACCATCGTCGAAACTGATACACCGACGCCCACGGTACAAACAGCTGCCGATGTGCACGGTGTTGCTCCTGCGCAGATTGCAAAGACACTGGCGTTTTGGGTGGATAATGGTGGTGCAAAAAAACCTGTGCTCATTGTAGCGGGAGGAATGGCGCGGATGGATAATGCGAAGGTCAAGCGCGCTTTGGGTGGCAAAGCAAAAATGCTCAATGCCGAAGAGGTGCTGTCCGTCACCAGTCACCCAGTGGGTGGCGTGTGCCCCTTTGGTTTGCCCTCGTCGTTGAAGATTTATTTAGACGAAAGCTTAAAGCAGTTTGATGAGTTACTGCCTGCAGCGGGGAGCGTGAACAGTGCGGTGCGCGTGTCATTGAATGAACTCGCGCATTTAACGCAAGGTGAGTGGGTGGATGTGGCGAAAGAGGTCGAGGCAGAGGTAGTGACTTGATGTGGCGGGCTTTGTCGGTAAAAGTCCTCAAAACCTGATTGTCTACAAAATGGGCGATAAAAAACGGCGATGGTATTCGCCGTTTTTGTGTCGTGAATGGCTGCTGATTACTCAATATCCAACACAGCATTGGTATAAACCTCTTGCACGTCGTCCAAGTCTTCGAGTCTGTCGAGGATTTTTTGCATTCGGATGGCATCGTCGCCAGACAGCTCGATTTCGGTTTGGCCGCGCATGGTGATGTCGGCTTCCTCGGCGATTAAACCTGCGGTATCGAAAGCATTTTTGAGGGTTTCAAAGTCAGCGGGATCGCAGATCACTTCGGTGAGACCCTCGTCATCGGTGATGACATCAGATGCGCCGTTTTCTAAGGCGATGTTCATGATGGTGTCTTCGGAGACTTCAGGGGAAAACAAAAATTGGCCAACGTGGTCAAACATGAATGCCACGGAGCCGTCTGTGCCGAGATTTCCGCCGTGCTTGGATAGCGCGTGGCGCACGTCAGCGACGGTGCGGGTTTTGTTGTCGGTCATGCAGTCGATGATGAGTGCTGCGCCGCCAATGCCGTAGCCTTCGTAGCGAATCTCTTCGTAGTCTTCACCCTCGCCAGCACCTGCGCCACGTGCAACGGCGCGGTTGATGTTGTCATTCGGCATGTTCGCGCCCTTGGCTTTGTCGATGGCCAGACGCAGGCGTGGATTGGCAGTCGGATCACCGCCGCCTGTTTTGGCGGCGACTTGTAACTCCTTGATGATGCGGGTCCAAGCCTTACCGCGTGTGGCGTCGGCACGTGCCTTCTTGTGTTTGATATTGGCCCATTTGCTGTGTCCTGCCATAAATTCCTCGAAAAAAGTAAGCGCAGCCTGTGCAGACTATGCACTGGCTTTGGTTTATAATCAGCGCACATTTTAACACACGCACTGTCTCTAAAACCAGTGCGCATTCGCAAGGAGTATCGCATGGCTGAGCCGATTTTACTGGGTAAATCATCGACGATTGAGGTGAATTTTTTACCGCAAATGGGTAATCGCCATGGCTTGATTACAGGTGCAACAGGCACGGGTAAAACCGTCAGTTTGCAAGCGTTGGCGCAGCACTTCGTGAATCTCGGCGTTCCTGTGTTTATGGCCGATGTCAAAGGCGACTTGGCGGGGATTTCACAAGTAGGTGGCGATAACGAGAAAGTCAAAGCCCGTTTAAAAGACTTGGGTCTGCCTGAGCTTGACTGGCAGGGCGCACCCACGACGCTCTGGGACGTCTTCGGCGAAAAAGGCCATCCCGTGCGTGCAACCATCAGCGACATGGGGCCTTTGCTGCTCTCGCGCATGCTGGATTTAAACGACACACAAACAGGCGTGCTCAACATGGTGTTTCGCATTGCCGATGACAACGGCATGTTATTGCTTGACCTAAAAGACTTACGCGCGATGTTGCAATACGTAGGTGAAAACGCCAAAACATTCACCACAGAGTACGGCAATGTCTCCGCCGCATCCATCGGCGCAGTGCAGCGTGGTTTGCTCGCGATTGAGGAGCAGGGTGCTGGAGCGTTTTTTGGCGAACCGATGCTCAACATCGCAGACATGATGCAAACTGTGGGTGGCAAAGGTGTAGTGAATATCCTCGCCGCGGACAAACTCATGAACTCTCCGCGTGTTTATGGCGCTTTCCTCCTGTGGATGTTGTCTGAGTTGTTTGAAAACTTACCCGAGGTCGGTGATGTGGATAAGCCGAAATTCGTCTTTTTCTTTGACGAAGCGCATTTGTTGTTTAATGACGCGCCGAAAGTATTACTCGAAAAAATCGAGCAAGTCGTGCGTCTGATTCGTTCTAAAGGTGTCGGTGTTTATTTTGTTACGCAAAACCCGATTGATATTCCTGATACGGTTTTAGGGCAACTTGGTAATCGTGTACAACACGCATTGCGCGCATTTACGCCGCGTGATCAAAAAGCAGTACAAGTCGCTGCGACGACGATGCGCGAAAATCCAGATTTGGACATTGGCGCTGCCATCACTGAGCTGGGCGTTGGCGAGGCGCTGGTTTCCACTTTGGACGAAAAAGGCCGCCCGAATGTCACGCAGCGCGTGTTTATGATTCCTCCAGAATCACGCCTTGGTCCAGCGACAGAGGCTGAGCGCGCAACATTGATCAAAAACTCCATTGTGGCTGGGGTCTATGACGAAGCGGTGGATTCAGAGTCCGCTTACGAGAAGCTGCAGGCGCGCACGCAAGCCGCCGAACTGGAAGAAGCCGAAGCGAAGAAGGCAGAGGAAGATGGCGGATTGCTGGGTTCGCTGGGTGGCTTGCTTGGTGGAGGAAGTACCAAACGTGCATCGCGCAACGATACCTTGCTCGAATCAGTGGCAAAAAGCACACTGCGCAGCATGGGTACGAATTTGGGGCGAACCATTGTCCGTGGCGTGCTGGGTAGCTTGTTTGGTGGTAAGCGATAGTCATCTTTATAAAGCATGATGCAGTTTATAAACAAACGCCACTTGACTGGATCAAATGGCGTTTTGTTTTTTGTGTCCCAAAAGAATCAAGCTTTTATGAGCTTCGTGATATTGATTTGTTAATAGCAAACAACTTTTTGTTTTGTTCACTAGCAGGTGTTCCTTGTGGTTCTATTTTGTGGTGGAACAGTCCACCTTGGCAGTGATTACACAAAGCATCAATTCGCCAAGGACCAATCGGGTGTGAGGACGTGATATTGTTAAACATCAAACCCATTTGTTCATAGCGTTTACTTTTTTCTCGATATTCTTGAACATTGATCTGTTTGTAAACGAACGCACTGCTGTACAGCATGAGCATACTTTTCGCCGCATCTTCACCTTTAACAAAGTGTAAAGCCATTCGGTCTGCTTCATACTCGAATGCACGTCCCCAAGCTTTAGCGAGTAAATTTATGCCGGGCAAAGAAAAAAGCAAACTCATACAGGTTGCCCAAAAGCCCGTATGTCCTAACTTTATGTGTCCTAATTCATGTGCCATGACAGTTCGAAAAGCTTGTTCATCTCCGCCAACTTCAAAAGCGTATAAAATCTCAGCGTGTATGCATGCAAATTTTCTATAGCCAGAAACACATGAAGCATAGGCGTTATAAACACCATTACCATTAGCTAAATAAAACTCAGGAATCGTTGTCATCCCCATGGTTCTAGCCATTTCCTCGAAAATAGCGTAGGCACGAGGGAACTGCTCCTTCGTGATTTGAATGCTGCGAACCTGAGTAGATAGGTAAGTCATATATTGCGCTATGTAACATAGAATCAAAAAACCAACAATGCCACAGAAAGCCATCATAATATTGGCTTTATCTATTAAAAAGGACAGAATAAAGCCATCGTCCTTATCGTTTGTCAAGATAGGCAATAGCTCGGTGATAGAGTTCTGCAGATCTCTATCGGCTACAAGCAATTGGTTGTTAAATAAAATAGTGATCTGATTGGGTTTTTGTTGCTTAATCAGCCACGCCTCTTCGGTAACTTTGCCTATTTGTGGCGATAGTTTTGTCATGATTAAAAAATTATCGACCACTTTCCAATGGATGTAACGTTCGGACAGTTCATTGTTATTATTGGTAGAACTGGCATTTCCATTCTCAGATAGGATGAGTGTTTGTTTACTGGAGTCATTCTTAATAGCCCACTGCCCATGGAGTAGATTGACTTTATCGGCTTCGGGCACCTGCGTGTTTTCATCAAACGAGGACAAATAAAGTTCTACGCTTAATCGTGGCAACTCCTCATTTAAAAAGGGCTTGGTGATAAATACTACGACAATTATACTTACCAAAACCGCGATAATAGCAGAGCAAATATTAAAAATCATTCGCCCCTTATGGTGGCGGCATGTACTAATTTCATCATTGGATAAAATTCTATGTGTCAATGTTTGTTCCTTTCAGTTGTAAAAATTGAGAAAAAAGTTACGTTTTCATCGGTCTTATTGGGATGGATGTGCTGTACAGTTGAACATACCTTTGGTCTTTTGAAATTGCGTTGCGGCATGGCTAAAGCTACCTTGGTTTAAAGCGTAACGCTATGCGCTTTGACTATAGGGCTTAGGTACTGTCTATGCTGACGGCATCTATATGGATGCGCAGCAATTTGCTTGTATTGGGTTTGCGTGAGTTTCATGCCAAGTTATTGGTAGTGTTAACTGGGCTAATAAAATTTAAAAAGCCAAGCGTTATCGCTCGGCTTTTTTAAAGTCAAAACACATCAACTCACGACAAATCAAAGCGATCAAGATTCATTACCTTGACCCAAGCCGCAACAAAGTCACGGATGAATTTACCTTGGTTGTCTGCTTGCGCGTAGACCTCGCTCAACGCACGCAGTTGTGAGTTAGAGCCGAATACCAAATCGACGCGAGTGGCTGTCCATTGCGTTGCCCCAGTTTGGCGATGGCGTGCTTCGAATACTTGCGCATCGGCAGACGTTGGCTGCCACACCACATTCATGTCCAATAAGTGAGTGAAAAAGTCGTTGGACAATTGTCCTACATGATGTGTCAAAACGCCATGTGGTGCATCAGCGGCAGTGACGCCCAAAACACGCAAACCACCAATCAAAACCGTCATTTCAGGAGCGCTGAGTGTGAGTAGCTGCGCTTTATCAATCAGCAGTTGCTCGGCAGGTACGCGGTAGGTGGCCTTTTGGTAATTGCGAAAACCATCTGCTTGTGGCTCCATCATTTCAAATGACTCGACATCAGTCTGCTCTGCCGTGGCATCCATGCGGCCAGCAGCGAATGGCACATCTACCGTGTGTCCTGCTAAGCTAGCCGCTTTTTCAATCGCGGCACTGCCTGCCAAAACGATTAAGTCGGCCAAGGAGACCTTTTTGCCACCTCCCGCATTCTGATTGAATGTGGTTTGGATGTTTTCTAATGTGCTCAAAACCTTGACCAATTGCTCTGGCTGGTTCGCAGCCCAGTCTTTTTGTGGGGCGAGGCGAATACGTGCGCCGTTTGCACCGCCACGTTTGTCGGAACCTCTGAATGTCGATGCCGATGCCCAAGCGGTTGATACCAACTCTTGAGTGCTTAAACCACTGCTTAAAATATCGGCTTTGAGTGCGGCGATGTCTTGTGCATCAATCAATGGATGATTGACCGTTGGAATCGGGTCTTGCCAAATCAAATCTTCTTTTGGCACTTCTTTACCCAAGTACAAAGATTTTGGCCCCATGTCGCGGTGGGTCAACTTAAACCAAGCGCGTGCGAATGCATCGGCGAACTCGGCTGGGTTTTGATGAAAGCGACGCGAAATTGGCTCATAAATCGGGTCAAAACGCAGCGACAAATCGGCGGTGGTCATCATCGGCGGGTGTTTTTTAGATGGGTCGTGTGCATCAGGAATCAGGTGTTCTGGTTTGCAGTCTTTGGCAACCCATTGATGCGCACCTGCTGGGCTTTTGGTCAGCGCCCACTCGTAGCCAAACAGCATGTCGAAGTAGCCGTTGTCCCATTGGGTGGGATTGGGTTTCCACGCGCCTTCAATACCGCTGGTGGTGGTGTGCACGCCTTTACCGCTGCCGAAGGCATTTATCCAGCCAAAGCCTTGCGCCTCTAACGGCGCGGCTTCAGGTTCTGGACCGACCAATGACGGGTCGCCTGCGCCGTGGGCTTTACCGAATGTGTGACCACCTGCGATGAGCGCGACTGTTTCTTCGTCATTCATTGCCATACGGGCAAATGTTTCACGGACATCTCGTCCTGAGGCGACGGGGTCAGGGTTACCATCAGGGCCTTCTGGATTGACGTAAATCAGGCCCATTTGCACGGCTGCCAGTGGGTTTTCAAGGTTACGCTCACCGCTGTAACGGCTGTGTGGTTTGTCGCTGGTGGCCAGCCATTCTTTTTCTGCCCCCCAGTACACATCTTCTTCAGGTTGCCAAATATCGGTGCGCCCACCTCCGAACCCGAACGTTTTGAAGCCCATGGATTCGAGGGCGACATTGCCAGCCAAAATCATGAGGTCTGCCCACGAGATGGCATTGCCATATTTTTGTTTGATTGGCCAGAGTAGGCGACGTGCTTTGTCTAAGTTGCCATTGTCAGGCCAGCTGTTGAGCGGGGCAAAACGCTGATTGCCAGTGCTTGCGCCGCCCCGACCATCTGCGGTGCGATATGTGCCTGCACTATGCCACGCCATGCGGATGAATAATCCGCCGTAGTGTCCCCAGTCTGCTGGCCACCAATCCTGCGAGTCGGTCATTAATGTGTGCAAATCTTTTTTGAGAGCGTCGTAGTCCAGCGCTAAAAAAGCCTGTTTGTAGTCAAAGTCGGCATCCATGGGATTAGAGGCTGGGGCATGTTGGTGCAGTATGTTGAGATTGAGCTGATTGGGCCACCAGTCTTTGTTCGACTGCGTGCCTTGGACAGCGCGTGCACCAGCAGTGGCATGGAAAGGGCATTTGCTTTCAGTATTCATGAAGTTCTCCTTGTGGTTGTGTTTTTAGGTGGTTTGGAACTGATTATAAGCGTGAATTAAAAAATAGTCTAAATGTATTAATTTATATCATTTATTGTTAAAATCTATCATTATGTTTTAAATATCTTTCAAGTGAAAATTCTTAAAAAAACAAATGGTTATCTGAATGTCTGGTTCTTTTCATATGGTCTTTACTGTACGCTCTTTGGCTTTTTGTGGTGTGTGATAGAATTCGGGCGGTGATTTTGCCATTGTCAGATTCAGGGGCTGTGCAGCCCCATCTTCGAAAAGGATGCCTCAGTGAAAAACCTCAACCCTCCTCGGTTGCCCCGAGCTGCCTTAAAACATCTGCTGGACAATAATCGCATGTGGTCTGAGCGGACGAGGGCCATCGACGAGCATTTTTTTGAATCCTTGGCGCAACAACAAGCGCCTGAATACATGTGGATTGGCTGCGCTGATTCGCGTGTGCCTGCAAATGAACTGATTGGCCTACAACCTGGTGAGGTGTTTGTCCATCGAAACGTGGCCAATTTGATTGTTCATAGCGACTTGAATTGTTTGGCGGCGATGCAGTTCGCTGTGGATATTTTGCAGGTCAAGCACATTATTGTGTGCGGTCATTATGGCTGCGGCGGTGTAAAAAGCGTGTTGGATAACCACCGTGTGGGTTTGGCTGATAATTGGCTTCGTCACATTCATGACACCAAAATCAAGTACGCCAATTTGCTCAGTCAAGTGCTTGAATCTGACTTAAAACACAATCGCTTGTGTGAGCTCAATGTATTGGAACAAGTGCTCAATGCCAGCCACAGCACGGTTGTGCAGGATGCGTGGGAACGTGGCCAATCCTTGACAATCCATAGCTGGGTTTACAATCTAAGAGACGGCTTGATCCGACCCATCGGCTTAGAGGTAAACAGCATTGATGAGCTGGTGGCACAGTACGAGCAGGTACTGGGGTTGATGAGCCATCAGACGTGATGCGCTTCGGGGTGGATAAAAGCAAAAAAGGCGATGATTATCGCCTTTTTTGTGTATTGAATTAACGCAACAAACCTTGATGCGTCAAATGGGTCGGTGTTCCTGTTGGTTCGACATGTTGACTCAAAATCGCGGCGGCGGCACCGAGCGCGGCAGCATTGTGGCCGAATTCGCACAGTTGGATGTTGGGTAAAATATGATTTCGGCCTGTGTGAGCTTTAAAGCTTTGGATGGTCGGGTCTATGAGGTGTTGACCAAATTGGCTCATTGGGCCGCCCAGTACGATGGTTTCTGGGTTGAGGATGTTGGCGACATTGCGCAGCACAATGCCTAAATAATGGCCGACGGCGTTTAAGCCTTGCTTGACCTTTTCATCATCTTTGGCGAGGCGACGTTGCAAGGCGTCAATCGAGAGCATTTGCCTATCACCTGTGACAGCATGGCTTAAAGCACGCTGCGAGACGAGTGTTTCAACACAGCCGTACTGACCACAAGCACAACGCAGGCCGTTCACAGGTTGCAATATTGAATGCCCGATTTCACCTGCCCAGCCGTTAAAGCCACGATACAAGCCTTTCTCTGTGATGATGCCTGCCCCCACACCAATCCCCAATGTCAAATGTACCAACGCGCTGCGTCGGTACTGGGTGTGACCGAACACGAATTCGGATAGTGCGGCGGCGTTGGCGTCATTGAGGATGGTGACAGGGATGGTGGGTAGGTTTTTGCTGACGAATCGCTCGCGCAATAGCTGAATCATCGAGACATCATGCCAATTCAGATTTGGTAGTGCAATGATTTTTTCGTCTAAGGCATTGACCAAGCCCGGAACAGCGATACCCAGCCCCAGAACCTCGTGGTTCATCGTATCCATGATGCGCCAAGCGTGCTCGAGTAGCTCAATCAATTGGTCAATGGACGCCTCCATGTTGCCATGCTGATAAGGTAGGGTGGCATTAAACAGCGTCTCGCCCGTGATAGAACAAGCCAAAACCGTGATGTAATCCACGCCTATTTCCGCACCGAGTAATGCCAGCACATGGCCATTTAGGGTTAAACCTGTGGGGCGACGGCCAGCGCCGTTGAGCGGGGTGGGGGTGTGATCTTCTTGTAACCAGTGTTCATCGAGCAGCTCTTGGACAATTTTGCCGATGGTGGATTTGTTCAGTCCTGTGCGTTTGGCCAAGTCGGCACGCGAGATGCCGGGCTGAGTTTTGACCAAGTTAATTACGGCCAAGCGATTGATTTGTTTGAGGTCGCTGTGATTGCTGGTGAAAGCCATGTGTGTTCCTGAGGTTCTACCAAAAGGTTTTGAGGCGGGTTAAATCGAATAGCGAGAGGGGCAAAATCTTGTGCGAATTGGTTGATGCATCAAAGCTTGCCTCAGATTCTATGATAATTTGTTGTTTAGGTGAATTTTTTATTTTGTATTTTGTGCAGTTTCTGACCTAATTTACTAATTATCTTGCTGGTGGCTCAGAAATTTTGCACTATAATCGCCACAGCTTAATTAGTGTTCTAAAAAAACCAATTATTTGATTTGGAGACAACCATGTATATAGGACTCGACTTTGGCACATCAGAGGTCAAAGCATTACTGATGAGTGCGGTTGGTGTGCCATTGGCCACATCTGGTTCACCATTGACGATTTCTCGCCCGCATCCCATGTGGTCAGAGCAGAACCCAGAAGACTGGTGGGCTGCGACGCTTGCGGCATTGGCTGGCTTGCGTGACCAAAAGCCTGAGGAATATGCGCAAACCAAAGCCATTGGTCTGTCTGGTCAGATGCACGGAGCCGTGCTGCTCGATGAGCACCAGCAAGTTTTGCGCCCTGCGATTTTGTGGAACGATGTGCGCAGTCATGCGGAGTGCATCGAGTTGACAGAAAAAGTCCCTAATTTATATGACGTTGCGGGCAATTTGGCCATGCCTGGCTTTACTGCACCCAAGCTGCTGTGGGTGGCAAAGCATGAGCCTGAGGTTTTTGCCGCAACACGCACCGTTTTGTTGCCCAAAGATTACATTCGCTTTCGACTCACAGGAGCGTTTGTCTCTGACATGTCCGATGCGGCGGGGACACTGTGGTTGGACGTGGCAAAACGTGATTGGTCGGATGAGCTGCTTGCCGCCACAGGACTGACCCGCGCCCATATGCCGCGACTGGTTGAGGGCAGTGCGGTGTCGGCCAATCTGTCCTCTGCGGTAGCTGCCCAACTTGGGTTGTCTGATGAGGTCAAAGTGGCGGGTGGTGGCGGTGATAACGCGGCCAGTGCTGTCGGCATTGGGGCGGTAGCTGCAGGTGATGGCTTTATTTCATTGGGCACATCGGGGGTGTTGTTTGTGGTGAATGATCAATATCGCCCAAACCCACAGGCGGCGGTTCATGCTTTTTGTCATGCCTTGCCTAATCGTTGGCATCAGATGAGTGTCATGCTGTCGGCAGCCAGTGGTTTACATTGGATTTGTCAGACAGTTGGGGTGAAAGAGGCTGACTTGTTGGCAGAAGTGGTTTTATTGGATGATGTCATGACTGCTCCGCTCTTTTTGCCCTATTTGTCAGGCGAACGCACGCCACATAATGACCCATACGCACAAGGTGTGTTTTTTGGATTGACCCATGAGACATCGCGAGCCCATTTGGCCTACGCGGTGATTGAAGGGGTGGCGTTTGGCCTGCTTGATGGCATGAATGCGTTGCGTGCAGCGGGTACACAGGTACATGACTTATCGCTGGTGGGCGGTGGCTCGCGCAGTGCTTACTGGGCGCAGTTGTTGGCCAATGCCTTGCAAGTGCGCATTCACACGCATGTTGGCTCGGAGGCAGGTGGTGCGCTTGGTGCCGCTCGATTGGGGGCGTTGGCCGATGGTTTGAGTGAGGTGGCTGTGTGCACCAAACCGCCGATTGCTCAGAGTTTTGAACCTGTGTTGGTTGAGGGTTTGGCGGCACGCTACGAAAAATTTAAGTTGCTGTATCAGACCGTCAAGCCTTTGTTTCAAAGTTGAGACAAAATGGAATAAGTCTGGTTTATAAAGTTTTACGAACCAATCTGTACTTTCTGAAAAAGCTGGTTCTGCTTATCTTTTTGATTTTGTTGAAAATTTTTTCAGGGTTTCCCTAGAAAAATTTCTAACTCTAAGCACGAAAAAAGTAGGTTTTTACTTTTTTCGTATTTCCTTGATTGATATTTTTCCCCTAAGAATATTGGATGGGGGTTTTACCTGTTTTTGTGAGGCTTTGCCGAGCAAGATGACTAACCGCCCAGTTTTGGGTACTTTTGGAGACAAGCATGAGTGACTATTTTAAAGACATCGCCCCCATTCAATTTGAGGGTTTAAACAGCGAAAATCCACTGGCATTTCGTTATTACAACGCAGACCAAGTTGTACTGGGCAAAACCATGAAAGAACATCTGCGTTTTGCAGCGTGCTACTGGCACACATTTTGCTGGAATGGCTTGGACCCGTTTGGTGGCGGTACATTTGAGCGGCCTTGGTTTGCGGGTGGTACGCCATTGCAACTGGCAGAGCAAAAAGCCGATGCGGCGTTTGATTTTTTTACCAAATTAACCGTGCCGTACTATTGCTTTCATGACCGCGATGTCGCACCAGAAGGCGCTGATCCGCGTGAGAGTCACCATAACTTCAAACACATGGTTGAAAAGCTCGCGGCGCATCAAGAGCGCACAGGGATGAAGTTGCTCTGGGGCACAGCGAATCTGTTCAGTCACCGCCGTTTCATGTCGGGCGCAGCGACCAATCCGAACCCTGAGTTATTTGCCATGGCTGCCGCACAAGTGCGCGACGCGATGGACGCGACGCATCAGCTCGGTGGTGAAAACTACGTGTTGTGGGGAGGCCGTGAAGGTTATGAGTCTTTGCTGAACACGAATATAGGACATGAGCTTGACCAAATGGGACGCTTTCTCAACATGGTGGTTGAGTACAAATACAAAATAGGTTTTAAAGGCGCGATTTTGATTGAACCGAAACCACGTGAGCCATCAAAACACCAATACGACTTTGACACAGCCACTGTTTATGGCTTATTGGCTCGTGCTGGTTTGGAGAAAGAAATCCAAGTGAACATCGAAGCGAACCATGCCACATTGTCAGGCCACAGCTTTGAACACGAAGTGGCGACAGCTTTGGCACTCGGCATTTTTGGTAGTTTGGATATGAATCGTGGTGATTATCAATTGGGTTGGGACACGGATCAGTTCCCGAACAACGTCCCTGAGCTTGCCTTGACGATGTACTACATCATGCAAGCGGGCGGCTTTAAGACGGGTGGTTGCAACTTTGATGCCAAAGTGCGTCGCCAGTCGATTGACGCGGCAGATTTATTCCACGGCCATGTGGGTGGTATGGATGTGTGCGCTCGTGCCTTACTCGCAGCGGAAAAAATGATCTCGGATAGCCGCATGGAGCAAGCCATTTCTGAACGCTATGCTGGCTGGGGTCAGACATGGGCGCAAGACATCATGGCGGGTAAAGTGGGCTTGGATGCGCTTGCAGATCAGGTTTTGGCAAACAACACGGATGTGCTGCCTGTGTCTGGCCGACAAGAGTATCTTGAGAATCTCGTGAATCGCTTTGTGTGAGCATCATTAGGCTGGCGAGTCGTTTAGTGTGGTAATTTGTCAGCTTGCTGTAGGTTGTTTGCTAGTTGGTTTTGAGTGCAGAAAAAACCAACCAGCAAATTTGTTTTTTTAAACAATTAATATTGACAAGCAAGTCATTTTTATTGCTTAATACGCAAAGCGTTTTTAATACACAAAAACGTTCATTTAAAACCCAGGAGACGAACATGAAAAAAAGTATTTTATTGATGGCGGTGATAGCGGCAGCTGTTGGTTTGGCTGCGTGCAATAAGCCTGCTGAAGAGCCAAAAGACGCGCAAAAAGCCGATGCAGGCAAACCAGCCGCGTCAGCAGGTGGTTTGATTGGTATTGCCATTCCAGAAACCCACGTAGAACGCTGGCCTGGTGATGCGGCGTTTATGAAGAAAGAACTTGAAGCCAAAGGCTACAAAGTTGAAGTCGCTTCAGCTGATGGTGATCAATCAAAGCAAAACAAACAAATCGAAGACTTCATCACCAAAGGTGCCAAAGTCATCATAGTTGGTTCAGTTTCAGAAGCTGCTGCCCAAGCAGTTGAGTCTGCCAAAAAAGCAGGCATTCAAGTCATTGCTTATGACCGTTTGATTACGGGTACAGACGCTTATGATTACTATGTGACCTTTGATAACTACAAAGTCGGTACCATCCAAGGTGAAGCGATCAAAGCTGCATTAGATTTGGACAAAGCCAAAGGCAAAAATATCACTTTGTTCTCTGGTGCTGCCACTGACAACAACGCTCGTTTCTTCTACGACGGTGCTTGGGATGTCCTCAAGCCATACGTTGCCAGCGGTGCGCTCAAAGCTTGCGGCCCTGCACCTGACGGTTCAAAAGATGCTGCATGGCCAAAAACCACTACTGAAGGCTGGGTTGCTGAGAAGGCCAAAGCCCGCATGGAAACATTGTTGACAGGCGATTGTAAAGCGGTTCAGTTGGACGCGGTATTGTCACCGAATGACACATTGGCTCGTGCCATCATTGGCGCGTTAGAGCAAGATGGCAAATACAAAACATTGCCGTTTGTTACTGGTCAAGACGGTGAGTTGCTCTCTGTTAAGTGGATTATCGAAGGCAAGCAAGGCATGACTGTGTTTAAAGACACGCGCAACCTCGCTAAAGCCGCTGCAGAAGTCGCTGACTCACTGGTCAAAGGTGGCAAACCAGCTTTGTCTGGCAAACACAAAGAAGACACCACTACTTACAATACAGGTAAAAAAGTCGTGACTTCGTACTTGCTCGAACCAGTTGGTGTGAACAAAGCCAATGCCACCAAAGAAATGGTGGAAAGCGGTTTCTACACAGCTGACCAAGTAGCAAAAGGCACTAAGTAAGTTGTTGTGAGCCGCATTGATTGATACGGCTCAAATGTTTTGTCGTGCCCGTCGTGCTTTGCTGGATTGAACGTCATTCACAACACAAAGTGCGACGGTTGATGCTCACAGATGTGTTGAGCGAGATCGCTGAGATGCGGTTTATCGGGTTTGCCGACAGGCTCGATAAACCGCATCTCTACGAAAAATTATAAAAAACAAACAGTTGTGGCAAAGTGCACCACAGCTGATATGAGACAAAAGGTTTGAGATGGATACCATTTTAGACATCAAAGGTTTGCGAAAAACATTCGGCTCTGTGGTGGCACTCGATAAAGTCGATGTGCATGTCACCAGAGCGAACATTCATTTCATCGTTGGCGAAAACGGCGCAGGCAAATCAACCATGATGAAGGTCATCAGCGGTGTGTATCCTCACGGTAGCTACGAGGGTCAAGTTTTTTATAATGGCCAAGAATGCAAATTCCAAAATATTCGTGAAAGTGAAAAAGCAGGTATTGTCATCATTCACCAAGAGTTGGCGTTATCGCCCTATCTCTCCATCTATGAGAATTTATTTTTGGGTAATGAGCGCAAAAAAGGCTGGCTGATTGACTGGGATCAGACGTATATTGACGCGCGTGAGGTCTTGGCCAAAGTCGGTATCACCGAAGACTTGGCCACACCTGTCAACAAGTTGTCCGTGGCGAAGCAGCAATTGATTGAAATCGCAAAAGCCCTCTCGAAAAATGCCAAAGTACTCATTCTTGATGAGCCAACCTCATCATTGAATGAAGAAGACAGTGCGAATTTGCTTGAGTTATTGAAAAACCTCAAGAAAGAAGGCGTGACCATCATCATGATTTCGCACAAACTCAACGAAGTCATGTCAATTGCCGATGAAATCACCATCATTCGAGACGGTGAAACCATTGAGTACATCAACTTGCATGAGAAGCAGATCGATGTGAACTACATCGTCAAGGGGATGGTTGGTCGCGAGTTGACGTCTATGTATCCGAGCCGCACGCCGAACATTGGCCAGACCATGCTCAAACTATCTAATTACACGGTCAAGCACCCGATTTTCGCTGACAGAACCATCATTAATAATGCGCAGATGGAAGTTAAGGCGGGTGAAATTGTCGGTTTGGCAGGGCTGGTTGGTTCTGGTCGTACTGAATTGATGCTGTCGATTTTTGGTCGCTCACTCAGTCCTGATGTGGTGGGAGATGTCGAGTTTGATGGCAAAAAAGTGGATTTTAGAAGTGCCAAAGAAGCCATTGCCAATGGCATGATTTATGTATCAGAAGATCGCAAAGATTTGGGCTTGGTCTTGATTCAAACGATCAAAAACAATGCGTCTTACTCGTCGTTACCTTTATTGTCTAATAAGTTTGGTGTGGTGGATGATGCAGAGGAGTTTCGTCAAGCCGATGCCATGCGTGTCGCCATGCGCATCAAAACGCCACACCTTGACCAAATTGTCGGTAACTTAAGCGGTGGTAATCAGCAAAAAGTCGTTTTGGCTCGTTGCTTGATGGCTAAACCGAAATTATTGATTATCGACGAGCCAACACGCGGCATTGACGTGGGTGCGAAGAACGAAATCTACAAAATCATGAATGACTTCGTCGCGCAGGGCAATGCCATTATTATGATATCGAGCGAGCTGCCTGAGGTGTTGGGTATGACGGACCGTGTGTACGTCATGGACAAAGGCCGCATCAAGGGCGAAATGGCGACCAAAGACGCGAGTCAAGAAGCCATCATGAAACTGGCTGTGGCGTAATAAGAAGTGTTTGGTATGCCTTATCTTTTTATTAAGCAAGAAAAAACGTAAAAGAAACCTGTCTGGAGACAATCATGCTACAAATTCTCAAACAAAATCAAAAGCATTTCTCGATGTATGCTGTGTTGATTTTAATCTTTGCTGTGTTCGGGTTTTTGACCGATTTTGTGAACTTCATGCCGCGTAATATCACCAATCTGGTGATTCAAAACAGTTATATCTTGATTCTCGCAATTGGTATGGTGATGGTCATCATTATTGGGAAAATTGACTTATCGGTTGGCTCGGTGGTTGCTCTGACAGGGGCGATTGCCGCATGGGCCTATAACTTGGCTGGTGGCAGTTTGATTGTGGCCTTGCTGGTGTCTTTGTTTGCGGGTGCGCTGATTGGAGCTTTTCAGGGGTACTGGATTGCTTATCTTAAAGTGCCCGCCTTTATTGTGACATTGGCAGGGATGCTGGGCTGGCGCGGTGCAACGTATTTGTTCACAGATTTGCAACCGATTGGTTTGACCAATGACAGTTTCAAAGTCATTACCACAGGGTTTGTTGAACCTGGTTTTATCGATGCAAAATTATTGGCGTTGCTTGTCGGTATTGCGGTTGTGGTGCTGATGGTGTTGTTTGATTTACGTCGTCGTCAAAAACGCACCAAGCTCGGCTTTGATATTTTGCCTATGCCATTGTTTGCTTTAAAGAATTTGTTCATCAGTGCAGTCATCATGTGGGTGTTTTACAAGTTCTCGATGGACCGTGGCGTGCCCATCATCATTGTGATTATTGGTGCATTGGTGGTGTTTTTGACTTATGTCATGAACAACACGGTGTTTGGTCGCAACATTTATGCGATTGGTGGCAATGCCAAAGCTGCGAAACTCTCAGGCATCAATGCCGAACGGACTGAGTTGTACGTATTCACCATCATGGGCGTTTTGGCGGCATTCGCTGGCGTGATTTTTACTGCTTATATGAATCAAGCCACACCTGCTGCGGGTAACATGTTTGAGTTGGATGCCATTTCTGCGGTGTTCGTTGGTGGTGCCAGTGCGACGGGTGGTGTGGGGACAATTATTGGCTCCATCATTGGCGGTCTTGTCATGGGCGTGATTAATAATGGTATGTCATTGATGAACCTTGGCCCTGAGTTTCAATATGTGGTCAAAGGCCTCGTTTTGCTGGTCGCGGTTTGGTATGATTTGTACAACAATAAGAAGTCGTCCTAACAAACTACGATTGCCCACAAGTGTTTTCATATTTTGGGCATGTGTTTTTCTCTGTTTCATGTTTAGGCCTTCATCGATGTGATGAAGGCTTTTTTATAGGATTTTTCTCTATGGCTATCGCACAAAAAACCGTTGAGATAGGTGCTTATCAGGTGGCACACTTGACCTTGACCAATCAGCAAGGTATGGTGGTTGAGCTCATGAATTGGGGTGCAACTTTGGTCGATATTTCTACGCCTGATCGTGATGGTTCTGTGCAAAGTGTCACGCTCGCTCATCGCGATTGGGACGCTTATGAAGCGAATGCCCCATTTTTTGGTAGCACGATTGGTCGCGTCGCTGGTCGCATACCTTATGGCCGTTTTCGATTGGCAGGACAGGCGTATCAGTTGCCCACGCAGGCAGCATTTGGCAATCATCATTTACATGGTGGTTCAGGTGCGATGTGGCAGCAGTTATGGCAAGTAGAGTCGGTCCATGAGGTTGAGAATGCTGTCACATTTTTTTATCGTAGTTTGGCAGGGGAAAATGATTACCCAAGCCAGCTTGATCTTCGCGTGACGTATAGCCTTACTGAAAATAGCGAACTAACCATACGCTATGAAAGCAGCAATACCGAAGCCACATTGTGTAATCCCACAAACCATGCTTACTTTAACCTGTCAGGTAATGCATCGCGTACAGTCCATGAGCATCAGTTGCAAGTGGCTGCAGATGAGGTGTGTGAAATGAGCGAAGCGCTCTTGGTGACGGGAGGTGTCTGGTCTGTGTCTGGCACGGATTTTGATTTTAGAGATTTGAAGCCTTTGCGTTTGGCTCTGGATTCGCAAGACCCACGGTTGCGATTGGCCGCTGGGATTGATCATTATTTTGTGTTAAAGGATACGGCGTCTGCTGAGCCTTCAGTAGTGCTTTATGATGCGGTCAGTGGCCGCCGTTTGCGCGTCTGGACGGACAGGCCTTGCGTTGTACTTTATGCACATAATTATTCGGCAGGAGAACTGTTGCGTCACGGTGCAGTGGGGGTGACGCATGATGCGCTGTGCATTGAGACGCAACTGTTGCCTCATATTGTTGGCTCGAATGGTGATCATCCTGCTGCTCAGTACCCAACCACTTCTGCAGTGACAGTTACGGTTTTTGCATTTGATGCGTTATAAGTTGGAAGGTATAAAAAAGCCGCCATACAATGAATATGGCGGCTTTTTAGTTGGTTGCTGGCTTCAAGGTTGGCTGTTTTTTTGCAAGAGCGCATTAAACTCATTTGCTGGCAAGGCGCCTGGTGCACGTTTGCCGTTTTGGAAGAAAATAGTCGGTGTGCCGCTGATGCCAAGTTTCATGGCCAGTGCTCTGTTTTTTTCTAAACGCTCAGTGCTGTCACAGCCTGCTTTGGGTGTCGGGGTTTTGTTGTGTAACATCCATTCATCCCATGCGTGAGCTGGGTCTGCTGTACACAGGAGTGCGCGTGCTTTCTCGGTCGAGTTTGAGCCGAGAATATCAATAGCAAAGGTGTGTATGGTGATGTTGTCAACGTTCTCCAATGTTTTGCGAAACACCTTGCAGTAACCGCAGTTGGGGTCTTCAAAAATCGCGATGTGTCGAGAACCACTGCCCTTAACCAGTGTGAATGCTTGTTTGAGTGGTAATGATTTAAAGTCAATCGTGGCCAGCTCGTCTGCTCGTGCGCTGGTTAAGTTGCGCATGTCTGTGCTGTCAATGATTTGGCCAATCATGATGAATTCGGTGGCTGCGTTGGTGTAGACGATTTCATTGGTGTCCAAAACGATTTCGTACAGATCACCAAATGGCATTTTGGTAACTTGTTTGACTTGGCTTTTTTCAAATTTAAGCTCGAATGTTTTTTTTATTGAAGCCTCAGCACCGTTGGTGTTCGGTGATTGTATGGCTGAAATGCTTACGACTTCTGACTTCGCCTGTGCGTTGATGGATAGACCTGTCGCTAAACCCAGTGCAACAATGGCTGCGCCAGTAAGTGATTTGAACCAAGTGGTTTTTGCCATAGAGCTCTCTGTATGTACGGTGTGTGTGGGAGGTGTAGAAAACATGCGGTATTATAACCAGTTATTTGAACTCAGTGGGCGCGTGACCCATGGCTTGTTGAATCAAACGTCGTTTGAGTGGTGGGATGATGTCCAGCACATTCATGCCCATATTGCGAGCATGACGAATAATTGGATGGTGTGATGCAAACAAACGCTGTAAGGCATGCGTCACACTTTGCATTTCAAAAGTCGGTGTGGCGCATGCGCGCTCATAACGACGCAGCAGGACTGGGTCATCAATGCTGCGATGTGGCTCTGACGCTTGGCTTTCGAGTAGTGTGTCTAATAGCGATGTCAAATCCTGCAAGCCCAGATTGAGCCCTTGTCCAGCCAGTGGGTGCATCGTGTGTGCGGCATCACTGATTAATAAGGCTCGTTGGCTGACTAAATGCTGAGCGCGTTGCCGTTTGAGTGGAAAGCTCTGCGCTCGGCTTAGTGCTGTCAAAGAGCCAAGTGTGTGAGAGGATAGTTGGCCTATATGCGCGGAGAGCGCATCACTTGGAGCGTTGCACCAAATATCAGCGTGAGCCTTGGTGCATGAATAAACCATTGAGACCATTTGATTTGGTAATGGCAAAAGAGCCAATACTTCACCATCACTTAAGAACCATTGATAAGCTGTGTTGTGGTGTGGCTGGCTGATGGAAAAGTTCGCCACCACGCCAAAACGCTGGTAATCAAAAACTTCTGTTTCAATACCCAATGATTGCCTCACCCATGAGTTCGCGCCATCAGCACCAACAATCAAACTCGCTTGCAGAGCTTCGTTGCTTGTTGATAAGCGAACCTCTGAATCTGTTATGATCAATTCAGTTGCGGTGGCATCAAAACGCTGAACATTTGGCGTGAATCTCAATGCCTGATCTAAAATGGTTTGAATATGACGCTGCTCAACAATCCATGCCAACTCAGGCAAAGCCGAGCTATAAGCTGATAAATGCAAAGAACCGCGCAAAACATCATCATCGTTTATATCTCCCATCACACGCATGTCAGAGACAGGGCAAATGCGGCTGGTGTCTAAAGCATCCCAAACATGCAGCCGTTTTAGCAGTGCCACGCTTGACTGTGACAACGCATAAATACGTGAGTCCCATGTGTCGTTCGGATGTGTGGTGGTTGGTTTGGGGTTCATGTGCGCCACTGAGTAACCCAGCTGAGCCAAACCTAAAGCACTGGCACTGCCTGCAATGCCGCCGCCCACAACGATGATGTCAAAATGGTTTTGTGTCATGATAAAAATTAAAGTGATTATCCACATTATAAAGAATGAGCGAGCTTATGTTGTACCAATGTCATGCTTTATTCCTCTGTTCTTCTATAAGCGGTCAAACCACATAGACACAGGCGCATCAAACACGGTATCATGACGGTCTAATGTAAAATTAAAAACGCCGCGCTCGTAGCTCAGTGGATAGAGTATTGGCCTCCGAAGCCAAGGGTCACTGGTTCGATTCCAGTCGAGCGCGCCAAAAAATGCATTGATGCACACACATTAGATCTCATTGGCTTATGAAAACAACGTTGCTCAGAATAAATACAAGTGTGGTTTTTTGGGCAAAAAATAGCCGCTGTGTTTCTCATAACACAAAGCTGATACAATTAAAACTCAATTTCCAAAAAAAATAATGTATGATGGGCACAATTTAAGAATGTCAAGAGTTGTGTTGTATTTTTTTCTTGGTTTACGACTTAAGGCGTACATGGTGTTTAAGTGGTCAACTCAGGTGCATACTTTGCTTTCTTAATGAGCGTTTTGTAAAATCTCGTTTACTCAAAGGAAAAAGGAGCGGTCTATGGCCACTAAAACAAGCCAAGCTAAAAAGAAGACAACTGTCGCTAAAGCGGTAGCAAAACCCGCCGTTAAGAAAGCTGCGGCCAAGCCAGCAGCGAAAAAAGTAGTTGCAAAACCAGCGGCAAAAACTGTTGCTAAAAAGCCAGTGGCCAAAGCGGCTGCTAAGCCAGTAGCGAAGAAAGCAGCGGCAAAGCCAGTGGCAAAAGTGGTTGCTAAAAAGCCAGTGGCAAAAGTAGTTGCTAAAAAGTCAGTGGCCAAAGCGGCTGCTAAGCCAGTAGCGAAGAAAGCAGCGGCAAAGCCAGTGGCAAAAGTGGTTGCTAAAAAATCAGTGGCAAAACCAACAGCAAAAGTGGTTGCTAAAAAGCCGGTAGCCAAAGAAGCGGCTGCTAAGCCCGTAGCGAAAAAAGCAGTGGCAAAACCAACAGCAAAAGTGGTTGCTAAAAAGCCGGTAGCCAAAGCGGCTGCTAAGCCCGTAGCGAAAAAAGCAGTGGCAAAACCAACAGCAAAAGTGGTTGCTAAAAAGCCGGTAGCCAAAGCGGCTGCTAAGCCCGTAGCGAAAAAAGCAGTGGCAAAACCAACAGCAAAAGTGGTTGCTAAAAAGCCGGTGGCCAAAGCGGCTGCTAAGCCCGTAGCGAAACCAGCAGCAAAAGTGGTTGCTAAGAAACCAGCAGCGAAAGCTCCAGCGAAACCAGCACCCGTTGCTAAGCCAGTGGTGGAGCCGCCAGCAGCTAAGCCAGCAGCCATTTGGCCGTTTCCGATTGCACCGCGTCCGTAATCTCCCCACGTTTTAGAAGCGGTGTTGTAAAAAAGCCTTCCCAAGTTCTCTTGCGGAAGGCTTTTTAGTAGAAGGAGGCCGGACACTCATTGTGAATGCAGCGTTCGTGACAACACTATTTTCCTTGTTGACTTTTAAAGGCGTGCTTGCTTGAACTCCAATATATTGCCTACTTATATTAAACAAGACGGTACTGATGTTTTGCTGGCTTTGCATGTTCAGCCAGGCGCAAAGCAAACGTCTTGGGCGGGTTTATACGGTGATCGTGTGAAGGTTCGCTTGTCAGAGCCGCCCCTTGACGGTAAAGCGAATGCGGCCCTTTGTCAGTGGTTGGCTGCTCAGTTTGGTTGCGCGTTGAGGGATGTGTTGGTGGAGAAAGGTTTAACAAACCGAGTGAAGCTGGTGCGTGTGCGCGGCGTATTAGCTGCTGAGGTGGCGCTATTTTTAGGTGCACGGATATAATCATCAGCACATGGCGGTATTGCGCTTTTGGGGGTGAGTGTGATTCGATGACGGAGAGCTTATATTGTCTATTGAGTTTGTTCGGCTGAAAAACTAAGTCGTCCGTTATCGCCTCCCTCTCATCTCTCATGTAACGAGATTTTGAGGTTCACCCACTTCAATGATTTCAAGGCTATGTGTCATGCTGGCTGTTTTTGCGAGCATGATGCTGGCAGAGCAATATTTTTCGTGAGATAGTTTGACCGCACGTTCAACGGCGGCTTCTGTCAGCTGATGACCGCTGATGACAAAGTGAAAGTGAATGTTGGTAAATACTTTCGGGTCTGTTTCAGCACGCGTGGCCGATAACTTGACCACACAGTCGGTGACCTGTTGACGGGACTTTTGCAAAATCATCACCACATCAAATGCACTGCACCCGCCTGTGCCGATGAGGACCATTTCCATCGGACGAGGCCCAAGATTTCGTCCGCCTGCTTCTGGTGCGCCGTCCATCAACACGGCGTGGTTGCTGCCTGACTCACCTAAAAAGGACATTCCTGCTGTGGGGCCGACCCAGCGTACTGTGCATTCCATTTTTGACTCCAGTGATTATTTAGTTGCTTATTATATCGGAATGTGAGCATTTTGCAGACATAAGGGTGACAGGGCGACTTTTTGGCTGAGGTGATTGAGGGATGGGTGAGGTATATTGATGTGTTTTTGCAACAAATGGTTTGTGTTTTTTTCTAAAAAAACAATAAAAATATGATTTATATTTTAGTTGTTGTCAAAAAACAAGAAAAAATTTTATTTTATGGCTTTTGGCAAGCCTTCTATGAATGATCGTACTTTTTTATCTTGCGTTGCACAATAAAATCAGTATAATGGGAGCTATTGGTACAGCAGATGATCTAGTTCTCTGTGTTGGCCTGAAACTTGTCTCCTCCACCCTCCTTTTGGTGGATTTCTATCCCAAGCTTAATTGCTTGGGATTTTTTTGTACGCTTTTATCCACATGTTTTTCTAAATCCTTGACTTATAAGGTTTAAACGTTGATAATGCTCGGCTAGCCCATAAAGGCGTCGAGTCGGGAGAGTCCGCATCGCGGGATATAAGCGGGGGAGTCGGTCGTTAAATGGTTTTTTAAGAACATTGTAGGAATAAGTAATGAAAACTTTTTCAGCAAAACAACACGAAGTGCAACACGACTGGTATGTCGTGGATGCCACAGATAAAGTGTTGGGTCGTGTAGCCAGTGAAGTTGCACTTCGTTTGCGCGGTAAGCATAAACCTGAGTTTACGCCACACGTAGACACTGGTGATTTTATCGTCGTCGTTAATGCCGACAAATTGCGTGTCACAGGCGCGAAATTTGAAGACAAAAAATACTACCGCCATTCAGGTTACCCAGGTGGTATCTATGAAACCAATTTCCGTAAAATGCAAGAGCGTTTTCCGGGTCGTGCGTTGGAAAAAGCCGTTAAAGGCATGTTGCCAAAAGGTCCTTTGGGCTACGCAATGATCAAAAAACTCAAAGTGTATGCGGGCGCTGAGCACCCACACACAGCTCAACAACCTCAAGTGTTGGACATTTAAGGAATAATGATGAACGGTAACTACAACTACGGTACAGGTCGTCGTAAAAGTGCGGTGGCTCGTGTATTCTTAAAAGCAGGTTCAGGCAAAATCGTTGTCAACGGTAAGCCAGCGAACGAATACTTTGCGCGTGAAACAGGTCTGATGATCATCCGTCAACCGCTCGAATTGACTCAAACCACTGAAAAATTTGACATTATGGTCAACGTTTGCGGTGGTGGTGAATCAGGTCAAGCGGGTGCGGTACGTCACGGTATTACCCGTGCTTTGATTGACTATGATGCGAGCTTGAAATCAGGCTTGTCACAAGCTGGTCTCGTCACTCGCGATGCTCGTGAAGTCGAGCGTAAAAAAGTCGGTTTCCGCAAAGCGCGTCGTCGCAAACAGTTTTCAAAACGTTAATATTTTGTTTTGCAGTTCAACAAAACAAAAAAACCACCTTTGGGTGGTTTTTTTGTTGCTGGTTTCTGATTTGTTTTTTTGGTTGTGGGTAATAATAGAGTTTGATGATGAGAGTCTAAAATAGACGGCTTAATGCGGCTTTTTTGATATTCCTTCACCTTAAATATGAGGTTTTTTTATGAGCAAAATCAAGGTTGGTATTGTTGGCGGTACGGGTTACACGGGGGTGGAATTGTTGCGTTTATTGGCGCGCCATCCCGATGTGCAGCTGCGTGCCATCACTTCGCGCAGTGAGAACGGCGTGCCTGTGTCGAATATGTTCCCGAGCTTGCGTGGTGTGGTGGATTTAAAGTTTTCTGACCCTGCTAGCGGAATTTTGGAGGCGTGTGATGCCGTATTTTTTGCGACGCCGCATGGTGTGGCCATGGCGCAAGCGCCCGCTTTGTTGGATAAAGGTGTGAAGGTGATTGATTTGGGCGCTGATTTTCGCTTGCAAGACACCGAGGTGTTTGAGAAGTGGTACAAGCTTGCGCACAGCACGCCAGATGCTTTGAAGCAGGCGGTTTATGGGTTGTCGGAGCTCAATCGCGAACATATCAAATCTGCGCGGCTGGTGGGCAATCCTGGCTGTTACCCAACCACGATGCAGCTGGGGTTTTATCCCTTGTTGAAAAACAATTTGGTGAGTGCTAATGCGTTGATTGCTGATTGTAAGTCAGGTGTATCTGGTGCTGGTCGTAAGGCTGAGGTGGGTACACTGTTTTGCGAAGCGGGCGACACTTTTAAGGCCTATGGTGTGAGCGGCCATCGCCACACGCCTGAGACATTGGAGCAATTGACCAAAATGACGGCGCAAAAGGTGAATTTGATTTTCACGCCGCATCTCACGCCGATGATTCGTGGCATGCACTCGACTTTATATGCGACGCTTTTGCCGGAGGCGGTGGCAATGAGTAACGATGAGTTGCAAAAAGTATTCGAGAGCACTTACGTCAAGGAGCCGTTTGTGGATGTCATGCCTTGGGGGAGTCATCCAGAAACTCGTTCGGTGCGAGGCTCAAACATGCTGCGCATGGCTTTGCACCGAAATGGCGATGTCGTCATTGTGCTGGTGGTTCAAGATAATTTGGTCAAAGGTGCTGCTGGGCAGGCTGTGCAAAACATGAACATCATGTTTGGTTTGGAGGAAACGGCGGGATTGTTGGGGGTTGGGCTTGTGCCTTAATCAATCAGTGTTCGGTGCGAACATCTGAGTTGCGCTATAATGAGCCATGTTTTCGCGCCATCACTTGATAGGCGCATTTGAGAAAAGGAAAAGACCATGAACGCAGTGACCGAAGTGAATTTAACCCAAGGCCCATTTGTTTTTACCGACAGTGCGGCAGATAAGGTCAAAGAGCTAATTGCTGAAGAAGGCAACCCTGATCTCAAGCTGCGTGTATTCGTCCAAGGCGGAGGTTGCTCGGGTTTTCAGTATGGTTTCACATTTGATGAGATTATTAATGAGGATGACACCGCTATTGATAAGAATGGTGTGACATTGCTGGTTGATTCTATGAGTTATCAGTATTTGGTTGGTGCGGAGATTGACTACAAAGAGGATTTGGAGGGTGCGCAGTTTGTCATCAAAAATCCAAATGCTTCAACCACTTGCGGTTGTGGTTCGTCTTTTTCGGTGTGATAAATGACGCGCTGAGTGTGAATTATGGAAAAGCCGTGGCAGTCGCCACGGCTTTTTTGTGAGCAGTTGGGAATGAGCCCCCATAAAATGTACAAAAACCCTTTCAAGGGGCTGGGTTTTACGGCCGAAAGCGGGTACAATATATGCGTTTCGGGTTCTTTTTCTCGAGTGAATTTTTGAGCGATATTGGAGTTTTTATGTCAACACAAGCCGCAACTTATAATTACCGCGTGGTGCGCTGGTTTGCCATCATGGCGGTGGTTTGGGGCATCATCGGTATGGGCGTGGGTGTTTTGATTGCCTCACAAATGGTTTGGCCTGAATTAAACTTTGGTCAGTTCCACTTTGGCCGTTTGCGTCCATTGCATACCAATGCTGTAATTTTTGCTTTTGGTGGCTGCGCTTTGATGGCCACATCTTTCCATGTGGTCCAGCGTACTTCGCACGTTCGCCTGTTTGGTGAAAAGTGGAAGTTGCCTGAGTTGGTTTTTGCAGGTTATCAACTGGTGCTTTTGGCTGCGGTTGTGACTTTGCCGATGGGCTTCACCCAAGGCAAAGAGTATGCCGAGCTTGAGTGGCCAATTGATTTGTTGCTGGCTGTGACTTGGGTGCTGTATGCCGTGGTGTTCTTTGGCACGATCGCCAAGCGCAAAGTCTCTCACGTTTATGTGGCTAACTGGTTTTTTGGCGCTTTCATCTTAACCGTGGCTTTGCTGCATATCGTGAACAGTGCCGCGATTCCAGCTGGTTTGTTTAAGTCTTACTCTGCGTATGCAGGTGCTCAGGATGCGATGATTCAGTGGTGGTACGGCCATAACGCCGTGGGCTTTTTCTTGACTGCCGGCTTTTTGGGCATGATGTATTACTACGTGCCCAAGCAAGCGAATCGCCCTATTTATTCTTATCGTTTGTCTGTGGTGCATTTTTGGGCGTTGATTTTCACCTACATGTGGGCAGGCCCTCACCATCTGCACTATACCGCTTTACCTGACTGGACTCAGGGTTTGGGTATGGCGTTTTCGATTATTTTGTTGGCTCCTAGCTGGGGCGGCATGATTAATGGTGTTATGACCATGTCTGGTGCGTGGGACAAGTTGCGCACGGATCCGATTCTGAAGTTTTTGATTGTGTCCCTGTCCTTTTATGGTATGTCAACTTTTGAAGGCCCTATGATGGCAATCAAAACCGTCAATGCTTTATCGCACTACACTGACTGGACTGTTGGTCACGTTCACAGTGGTGCGTTGGGCTGGGTTGGTTTCATTTCCATCGGGTCTTTGTACTATTTGATTCCGCGTGTATTCAATCGTGAAACGATGTACAGCACGCGTTTGATTAATTTGCACTTCTGGGTGGCAACAATTGGTGTGGTCCTCTACATCACTGCTATGTGGGTTTCGGGTGTAACAGAAGGCGTGATGTGGCGCGATGTTGAGGCTGATGGTACGCTGAAAAATTCATTCGTTGCTGGTGTTGAAGCTGTTCGTCCACTGCGTATGCTTCGTGTGCTCGGTGGTTTGATGTATCTCTCCGGCATGATTTTGATGGCATACAACGTCTTACGCACAGCGATGGCTGGTCAGCGAGTGGATGCACGTATTCCTGCCCTTGATAAACACGTCAACTACTAAAAAAGAAGTTTCGGAGAACGCATAATGAGTTTTTTATCCCAAGAAAAAGTAGAGCGTAAAGTTGGCTGGCTCATTGCTGTGACTTTAATTACTGTCTCTTTCGGTGGTTTGGCGGAGATTGTGCCGTTGTTTTTTCAAGACTCTACGACCAAACCGATTGAAGGCGTTAAACCATACAATGCTTTGCAACTGGCTGGCCGTGATGTTTATGTGCGCGAGGGTTGCTACAACTGTCACTCGCAAATGGTTCGCCCATTCCGTGCGGAGACAATTCGCTACGGTCACTACTCTGTTGCGGGTGAGTCGGTATATGACCACCCGTTTCAATGGGGCTCTAAACGTACGGGTCCAGATTTAGCGCGTCAAGGTGGTCGCAACTCTGACGATTGGCATTACAAGCACTTGATGAACCCACGCTCAGTGGTTCCTGAGTCCAATATGCCTGCGTTTGCGTTTTTGGCGCAAGGTAAGGTGGATGGCGCTGTGATACAAGACCATATGCGCGCATTGAATAAAGTGGGTTTGCACAAATACTCTGAAGAAGAGATTGCTAATGCACCCAAAGAGGTTGAAGGTAAGACAGAGATGGACGCTGTGATTGCTTACTTGCAAGGTCTTGGTCTGGCTCTGAAAAAATAAGGGCATATCATGCAATCATGGTTGGATTGGATTCGAATCGGCGTGACTGTCGCGACATTCATCTGTTTCGTTGCGTGGATTGTTTGGTTTTTGAATAAAGACAATACTGCTAAATATCAAGCTCGAGCCGAGATGTTGCTTGATGATGACGACACCACACCTGTTCAGATAGATGAGCTGAATGAGCAACAGCGCGTTAAAAAATAATATTTCGTTGGCAGCTGAGAAACACCACAGCCGATAAATAAGGAAGCTATATGAGTGAGTTACCATACAATACAAGCGATTTTCAGAGTGAGTTCTGGTCTTATTGGATTATTGCGATTGCGCTTGGTGGCGTAATTTTTTGCCTCGTGATTTTGGTCAGCCAGATGATGGCAAAAACCAATAAGCCCGGTCAAAACGAGCTCAAACCCCATGTGTGGGACGATAATTTGCAAGAGTACAACCACCCAATGCCGCGTTGGTGGGTGTTCATGTTTTTCATCTGTATTGCCTTTGCTTTGGCGTTTTTTGCAATTTATCCTGGCTTGGGTTCGTACAAAGGTAATCTTGGTGGTTTCCTCAAGGACTATCCTCAAGGCTGGACGGCGGTCAATCAGTACAAAAAGGAAGTTGAGACGGAGGATGCTAAGCTTGCGCCGTTGTATGACAAGTATCTGAACACGCCGATTGTTGATTTGGCCAAAGATCCACAGGCAATGATTGTTGGTGAGCGCTTGTTCCTCAATAATTGTGCACAGTGCCACGGCTCTGCTGCTACAGGTGCTGTTGGTTTCCCTAACTTAACTGATGGTGACTGGCTGTACGGTGGCTGGCCTGAAGCCATCGAGGCGAGTATTTTGGGTGGGCGTAATGGTGTGATGCCTTCTCAGGCAGATGCACTGAAAACCCCAGCTGCCGTGGTTGACGTCGCAAACTATGTGCAATCACTGTCCAATTCGCCTCACGATGTGGTGGCAGCTGCTCGTGGTAAAGAGAAGTTTACGTTATGTGCTTCGTGTCACATGCCTGATGCAAAAGGTGCGATTACTGACGTGTCTGGTGCACAGTACGCCGTTGGCGCACCGAATTTAACAGATAAAATTTGGCTATACGGTGGTGATATCAAAACCATCACAGAAACCATCACCAAAGGTCGAAACAACGTCATGCCCTCGTGGGAGTGTTTCTTAGGCCCTGCACGTGTACGTGTTTTGGCGGCTTATGTGTGGCAAAAAAATCGTGACGGCGATAAAGTACTAAATCCAACATCTGCGCCAGACTACTTAAGTAAGGTTTTAGAGGCAGACAAACAAGCTTGGACGAAGAACTTGGCTGATGCTAAGGCCTCGGGCAAACCCGAGTGTAGCGCAAACTCTGTACCTGATCGAGTGGCAAGGGAAGCGAAGTTAGCGGCAGAGAAAGCCGCAGCGGAAGCCGCAGCAAAACCTGCACCTGTCGCTGAACTCAAAAAATAAATCAAAAAATAAATAAAGCGTTCATCAAGAACGCTTTATTTACATGGATCATCACACTATGAACACCACCTCTATTTTTTATGCCAAAGTGGAAATGTTTAGCAATGCCACGCCTGAGGCAGCTCAAGCGCAGCCGCTTTTTGCCGCTCGCAAAAAAATCTACATGCGACCAGTCAAGGGGCCGTTCAATAATTGGCGTTGGGTTTTCGTCTGGCTCACGCAAATTGTTTTTTATCTGACGCCATGGTTGCAGTGGAATGACCGTCAAGCGGTTTTATTCGACTTGACTGAGCGAAAGTTCTATATTTTTGGTTTAGTGCTTTGGCCATCTGACATTGTTTACATGGCTGGTTTGTTGATTATCTGCGCGCTGGCTTTGTTTTTGTTCACCGCTATCGCTGGGCGGCTGTGGTGTGGCTACTCATGCCCGCAGACGGTATATACCGAGATTTTTATGTGGATTGAACGAAAAATCGAGGGCGACCGTGTCGCGCAAATGCGTTTGGATAAAGCGCCTTTGTCCGCCTCAAAAATTCTTAAGAAAGGCACAAAGCATTTGCTTTGGGGTCTGTTTGCCCTCTGGTCTGGTTACACGCTGGTTGCTTACTTCACGCCGATTCGTGAGTTAATGAGCAATACCTTGAGCGGCTCTTTGTCATCGGGCGAGATTTTTTGGATATTCTTTTATGGTTTCATGATGTACTTGTTTGCAGGCTGGATGCGTGAGCAAGTCTGCAAATACATGTGCCCCTACGCACGTTTTCAGAGTGTCATGTTTGATCCTGATACCCTGATTGTGACTTATGATGAACAGCGCGGCGAGTCGCGTGGTGCGCGTAAAAAAGGCATTGACCCGCGCAGTGTGGGCAAAGGTGATTGTATTGACTGTGGCGTATGTGTGGACGTTTGTCCGACAGGCATTGATATCCGCAACGGCTTGCAGATGGAGTGTATCGGTTGTGGCGCTTGTATTGATGGCTGCAATGACATCATGGACAAAATGAATTACCCACGCGGTTTGATTCGCTATGACACCGAAAACGGCGTAGCGAATAAGTTTACGCGTCAACAACTCTGGCAGCGCGTGGTGCGGGGGCGCGTATTGATCTACGCAGCCATCTTACTTGCCATGGTCATAGGCATGGCTTATAGCCTAAGTCAGCGTGGTGCGCTGAAAATGAGCATTGAACGAGACAATCGCTCTGTGGCGCGGTTGTTAGAAAGCGGTCAAGTGGAAAACGTCTATCGCCTCAAATTATCAAATGCTGATGAAAAACCACACGAGATTGAGCTATCCGCACACGGCATGAACAGCATCAATGTCGCTGGTGGTGGTAAACTAACGCTCGCTCCGTTGTCCACCGAGACGATTGTGATTAAGCTACAAACTGATCCTGCTAAGGCGCGCGCAGCAGGAGCGACATCGGGCAGCAACAATATTTCGCTTCATCTGAAGTCGCCAGAAGCGTTGGATGAACCGCTCTCGATTGACACTGTTTTTTCTCTACCCAAACAACAATGAACGCACACGCAAAAGACCCCAGTTTCAAGCCATGGTATCGCTCACGTTGGGCATGGTTTGTTTTCGCATTGCCCATCATTGTCGTGGTGGCTTCTTTCTTGACACTGTCTATTGCCATTGTCAGTGATGATGGCGTCGTGGCGACAGACTATTATAAAAAAGGGCTGTCGGTGAACCAAGACCTAACCCGTGATCAGTATGCTCGCGACATCGGCTTGATTGGGCAGCTAACGGTTAAAGGCACACAGCTTGAATTGCGTCTGTCTGCTAATGATGCGACAGGCATCGCTGGTCAGCCCTTGAACCTATCCGCTCAAAACTACGCCTCAAAAACAGAAGATCAAACTATCGTGCTCCTACCGCGCGGTGATGGCCTGTGGTATGGTCAGCTCGCGGAGCCGCTGGGCATCGGTCGTTGGCAGTTATATATTGAATCTACGCAGTGGCGACTGCAATCCGAAACGGGTGGTGAACCCAAAGCGCCGTTGGTGTTTAAGGCTGGTACTTGAATACTCCTGAAGCAAAGAACAAAATCAACCTAAAACTTGCTGAAACTCATGATGCGGGTTTTTAGCGTTAAATCGGAACTGTTTTGCTTGGTGATAATAGCATCAAATAGTTTGTAAGCCGTTATATTCGTGACAACTTCATAATGACCAATATTGTCTAGCTTGCGTGACATAGAGATCAAGCCCATTTTTAAAAAAGACACATTTTATAGAGATTTTGGCTAGGCTAAATAGTGTAGTCCTGCCTTATTGAACTATCTTGACTTGATAAGTTGAACCATTAAAAATCAACTTTAATTTAGTTAGGAACAGCAACACCATGACAAGCATCGAGCAACGAAAAGAACTACAAGGACAAATCTGGAAAATCGCCAACGACGTACGTGGTGCTGTTGACGGCTGGGATTTTAAGTAATACGTACTGGGTACATTGTTTTACCGCTTTATCAGTCAGCACTTTGCCAGTTACATTGAGGCAGACGACGACATCAATTATGCTGAGCTGTCTGATGATGTCATGACGCCAGAGATTAAAGACGATGCGATTAAAACCAAAGGTTACTTCATCTATCCCAGCCAGCTATTTGTCAATGTCGCAAAAAATGCCCACACCAATGAAGCGCTCAATACCGACTTGGCCAAAATTTTCTCCGAAATCGAAGCCTCAGCCAACAGTTACCCATCAGAAAAAGACATCAAAGGCTTATTTGCTGATTTTGACACCACCAGCAACCGCCTTGGCAATATGGTAAAAGATCAAATAGAGATGCCTCATGTTGCACGGTCAACAGTCTATTAAACTTTTTGGTTTTCATTTGGATTTAAGGTTGGTGTTTTAGAATTGCTCATGTCTTTTATGCCATGAGATTTTTATTTTGTTCGTGTAACAAATTTTCGAGCGTGGATAAAAATCTTGACCATTCATTTAAATGGAGCGGATCATGCCCTATATCCAAACACACTATCAAGAAGAAGACAGTGCTTTAGCACTTAAAAAAGTTATTCAATTGGCTTATCGTCATTACTATCGTGCGCGAGTCACCGATTTTATGCCAATGTTGGCTCAGGTTTTTGTTAAAAATGGCACTCAACCAGGCCGTCGGCTGATCGCGACGTGCGGCTTACGCTCCGCTGATGAGATTTTGTTGCTCGAACAGTATTTACCAGCACCTATCGAGAAATGTATTTCCGAAAATGAAAAAACAGCGGTGGAGCGTAAAAAAATTTTAGAAGTTGGTCAGTTGGTGATGCAGGACGCGAAAGAAATTAAAACGCTATTCCGAATGATGACTGAGTATTGTAAGGAGCATCACTTTGACTATATGGTGTTCACGGTTGTTCGGGTGTTAAAAACGCATTTAGACAGATACTGTGTTCCCACCCGTGAGTTGGCGCGTGCCGATATTAGTCAAGTCAAGCAGCCAGAGCAATGGGGGCATTATTATCGTCATGAACCTGTCGTGCTGTATGTGAATGTCGCATCTGCGTATGATGTTCTGCATGAAAATGAGCTTATTCGACACTGTGGTTAACCAGTCTTTGAACTGCTTGAACCAATGTGAATGCCTCATATTTCAATAGTCACACCCTGACATTAAGTGGTATCCGTTTACAGAGTTTTTCATTAAAAGGCACGAAAAATGATTTTAGAACGAATTGCTCATTGGGCGAAGCATGGCAATCCTGTTGCATTGATATCAGAGAACGGAACGCAGCAAGACACCCATTATGCCACGCTGCAAAATGAATTGATTGAACTGGCACAGCACTTACAGCAAGAGGGGTGGAGCAATGTGGCGTTGTATTTGGACAATGGCTCTGCATGGGTGGTGTCAGATTTGGCTTGTGTACACGCTAATGCTTTGTGTACGCCCATTCCAAGTTTTTTTCATTCGCAGCAAATCGCACACATCATTCAATCCATTCACCCTCAGGTGGTGATCTGTGAGGCAGCCTGGGTTGAGCGTTTGTCACCTTTATGTCAGATTGAGCGTTTGTGCTCAATTGAAATCACAGGGGTTACATACATGATGCTGATACTATCCGATGGCTTATCGCGCCAAGCTTGGCCAATTTTGGAAGGGGTTGATAAGGTGACATTTACCTCAGGAACCACTGCGGATCCTAAAGGGGTTTTGATAGCCAATACCACGTTATCTCATTTAACGGATTCACTGTGCGACAGTGTGGATTTGCAAAAGGGTGATTGTTATCTCTCATTGTTGCCATTGTCTGTCTTGCTAGAAAATGTGGCTGGGGTATATACTGCATTAAGTAAAGGTGCCAGTATTGTCGCGTGGCCTTTGGCCAGCATCGGCTATCGTCCAGACTTTTCGATAGATGTGTCCATTTTTGCTCATGTCATCAATCACACGCGCCCACAGGTGATGATTACCGTGCCCGAATTGCTGGCTCAATTGGTTTTACAAGTTGAGCAAAACTTGATTTCTAGTGACGCCATAAAGTCTTTTAAGTTTATTGCCACTGGAGGAGCTTTGATATCCACTGAGCTGATCAAATGCGCTCAAAATTTGGGCTTACCCGTTTATCAGGGCTATGGTTTGTCTGAGAACAGTTCAATTGCAACACTGAACACGGCCAAGTTTAATCGAATCGGTTCAGTGGGAAAGCCCATGCCGCATGTGCAGATAAAAGTTGAAAACGACGAGATTTTTGTTAAAGGTGCCAATGCTGTTGGTTATCTAAGTGGAGAACGCTTTGGTAATGATTGGCTGGCAACAGGGGATTTAGGAGTGTTGGATGATGGTTTTTTGTATATTAAGGGGCGCAAAAAAAATGTCATCATCAATGCTTTTGGTCGCAACATCGCACCTGAATGGGTGGAACAATTGCTAGCTGATATGGGCATAGAACAAGTGTGTCTAATGGGCGATGCCGAGCCCAACTTGTCAGCGGTTATTTATTCAAAGTTTTCAGTTGAAGAAGTCCTCAATCGAGTCAACACATTGAATCAACAGTTACCTCATTATGCGCAAGTGCGTGCATTATGGATTCGAGCAACACCTTTTTGCCTTTCATCGGGTACTTTGCGCTCTAATGGGGTGCTTGTTCGATCGGCGATCATAGCGCAACTGCATTCAGTGCCTCATCAATTTATAACGATTTAAGCCTGTGCCTAATATAACTGATGCAAAACTTTATTAAATCAAAAAAGGAAGTGATGATGTCTTATTTTTCTGGAAAAATCATTTTATTGACAGGTGCCAGCGGAGGCATTGGCAAAGAAATGATGTACAAACTGCTTGAGCAGGGGGCAAAAATTGTGACTTTGGGGCGCAGCCCGATTGTACGCGACGGTGTTGAACATCTCACTGTGGATTTGAGTCAAGAAAATTCTATTTTAGGACTGGAGTCAGCACTTTACGAGTTAGAACGCATTGATGGTTTGATTCATGTAGCGGGTTTACAGCAAGCTGGGGTGTTTATGAAACAGTCGCCAGAAGCATTGGCTACTATGATGCAAACTAATTTAATAGCACCGACTTTGCTGACGCGTTTGGTGTTGCCTTATATGTCCAAGGGCTGTTTTGTGGCTTATATCGGCTCTGTTTTTGGTCATATCGGTTTTCCCTATTATGCAGCGTATTCAGCAAGCAAATTTGGCTTGCGCGGTTTAAGTGAAGCCCTTGGTCGCGAATTAGAGCCATTGGGTATCCAAGTTTGCCACATTGCACCCAGAGCTGTAAATACGCCCATGAATGATGAGAAAGCACGTGCTTTTATGAAGGCTACAGGCTCGACAATGGATGAGGTGCCCGAAGTGGTACAAGCGGCTCTCAAAGCTATTGAGGCGGGCAAGCCTCATACGATTATTGGCGGTAGTGAACGAATTTTTGCACGTCTAAACGGCGGCTTTCCTAAAGTCGTGAGCAAAGCCTTACGTAAAGCCACCCAAGCAGGGCGAGATATTTTTTAAAGGTGACGGGTTAACCTATGCGATTACTACTGGTAGAGGACAATGAACCTTTGGCTGAAGCGATTCAGTTGGGCTTGAGTGCTTTAGGGCACGTGGTAGATGTTGTGCACAGTGCTGAGCATGCTTTGCTTGAGGTAGATGAAAGCACGTTTGATGCCATTTTATTGGATGTGAATTTGCCCAATATGTCTGGATTTCAGTGCCTTGAACGCTTGCGCCAAAGCAACAACCCTACCTCAGTGATTATTTTGACAGCACGTGATACTACTCTTGATAAAGTTAAAGGTCTCAATTTAGGGGCGGACGACTATGTGGTCAAGCCTTTTGAACTCGATGAACTGGATGCAAGGTTGCGAGCAATTTCACGCAGATCTTCTGGTTTTCAAGACAATGTCTTTCAGTTTGGGGCTTTTCGAATGAATATTCAAACCCATGAAGTTTGGTTCGATAGTGCACCTGTGATTTTATCCAATAAAGAATTCAGTGTGTTGCACATCTTGATTGAAGCTCAAGGTCGTATTGTCTCTAACGGCACTTTAGAAGCGAAGTTATACACTTGGGACAATGATATTGCCAGCAACAGCGTGCAAGTGTACATTTCACACTTGCGCAAAAAATTGGGCAAAGACTGTATCAAAACACATATCGGAATCGGTTACCAACTCAATCAAAAATCGAGCGCGTCATGAGCCGATGGTCTTTTTTTCAAAGCCAATCCATCCGTCAACATTTGATGTACCTTGTGATGGTGATTTTGGCTGTGTTTGGCAGCCTGAGTGTCGCTTTTTTGCTGTGGGGGTTGCGTCATGAAATGCAAGAGACCCTAGATGCCAATTTAGTGGTTTATGCCAATCACTTGAGTGCCCTGAGCCAAGACAGACAGCTGACGGGGGTATTGCACACGCGTTTACACTCTGAAGAGGGTTATGAAAACAGCATGGCCATTCAGATATGGAATGCTCAAGGTGAGTTGGTGCTTCGCTCGGAGCGAATACCCGAGCAAATAGTCGCACTTGGACAAGAAGGATTTTCGGATGTGCAACTGTCTGGAGAAGACTGGCGCAGTTACGCATCGCGCAATGCACATACTGGATATTGGATTATAGTGGCTCGCTCTCGCACTTTGTCAAACCATATGATTAATGAGATTTTAATTAGTTGGTTGATTCCCATGCTGGCTGGCTTTTTGATTTTGCTCTTATTGTTATGGTACTTCATTCGAGAAAGTTTACGACCTTTAAATGACTTAAGTCAAAACATTGCAGAACGCTCACCCGAGCGATTAGAACCAGTGTCTTTGAAAGGGGCCCCCCTAGAAGTACGCCCCATGATTGTATCGCTCAATCGGCTCATGAGTTCTCTAGAGGACTCTTTAAATAAAGAACGTGATTTTACTGCCAATGCCGCACATGAGTTAAGAACCCCCTTAGCCATCATTGATACCTTGGTTCAGACTGCATTAAAAGCACCAAGCCCAAGCATTTTACACAAAATTAAAAATGCAGTGAATGGTGCTAAAGTTCAAATAGAACAACTACTAACTTTGGCTAGACTGGATGCAAATATGCATCTCACACAGCCACAGCGCATCGATGTGTATGAAGTCGCACAAAAAGTCTGTACAGACTTGTTAAACATTTATCATGAACAAGGCACTATTGACTTAAAACTTTATGGACATCCTCATGCTTGGATTCAAAGCGAGGCCAATATGATTTATATTTTACTCAAAAATATTATTGAAAATGCCATTAAGTACACTCCCCGCGATGGGAAAATTTGCGTCTACATTGACAACGAACCCCACGTTCGTGTGACCATCATAGACACGGGTGTGGGCATTTCAGCCGAACACTTAAAATCAATTACTGACAGGTTTTATCGTGTGACCCACCAAGACAATGGGTTTGGTTTGGGCATGTCGATCGTGCAGCGTATTTGCCAACTAAATGATGCGCAACTCGTGATTGAAAATAGAGCCTTGTCAGAGCACGACACCCAAGGACTTCGTGTTGCAGTGACTTTTAGAACCCATATTCAATAGGAGCACTTATGAACAACATCATTTACTCAGACGGCCACTTAACCACCAACGAAACCATCACGCAAATTAAACATCATCTCAAAAACTCAGGATGGGTGCTTTTACGTGATTTTGAGATGAGTGTTGAACGGTTTTCTGCTTTGATGAAACAATTGTGCACACGTTTAACCTTTGACCCAGCGCGTGAATACATGAGTGGCCAAACTCAAAAAGTGGATGCAGGCACACTACCTGTTGGCCTACACAATGAAAATGGCAATACACCTTTCCCTCCCCACGTGGTTGCCTTCTATTCGAGACGCGCGGCAAGACGGGGCTCACAAACAACCGTATGCGATGGTACTGCGATTTTAGAAGATTTACCCCCTGATATACGAGAGCTATTGTCCATGCCTGTTCTGGTAAGTCGTCACCTACCAGAACAGCGTTGGAAAACCTATGTGCTCAACGAACACCCCAAGCTCGAACATATTGAGCAAGTAACACGCGCACATTTAGATGATTTGATTCAGGCCAATACGCGCCAAAGCTACGTATGGCATGATGATGGCACTATTTATTACAACCTCAAAATCCATGCAATTGATCAAAGCATCTTCTCAGGCAAATCGGCATTTATCAATTCTATTTTAGGGCCTTCGTACAATTATGAACCGCCTGTGTTTACACTGGCAAATGATCAAGTTATTGACGATGCATTGAAATCGACTCTGCATGAAATCGGCGAACGGCACACAATTGAGGTCGATTGGCATGATGAGGACGTGGTCATTATTGACAACACCCGAGTTTTGCATGGCAGACGCGCTATTTTAGATGCAGATAGACGCGAATTGCATATTGGCATGGGGTTTGTTACTGCTGCCTAAGTTTTAAGAAATCGCAGCAATACAAAGCCGCCCGCTGGGGTAAGTTGTTAGAAAAAAACAATAAGCTACATGGGTATTCAGCTACAAACAGATAAAAGTAAAGCACAACGAAAACACCAATGGATATTCCATTGGTGTTTTCGTTTATGAGGTGGCGTTGATCTGCCCTCATTTCAACGGACAGTTTAAGCAGCAATTTTAGCTGCTGGGGATTCAAATTTTACAGGACTATGGTATCCCAATTTTGAATGTTTGCGTTTGAGGTTGTAATAGGCCTCAATAAACCAGAAGATTTCACGTCTGGCGTGCTCCATTGACTCAAAAGCAATGCGATAGACATGTTCGACCTTGAGCGTATGGAAGAAGCTCTCACAGGCGGCATTGTCGTAACAATTGCCTTTCCCGCTTATACTGCATTTCAAGCCATAGGCTTTAATCAATCGCTGATAGGCGTGCGAGCAGTATTGGCTGCCACGGTCGGTATGCACAATCACCCCTGATGGGTAGCCCCGTTTGAACAGCGCCGCCTTGAGTGCATCACAGACCAGTCGAGCATTGATGCGCTCACCAAATGTCCAACCAATGACCTTGCGTGAGTACAAATCAACCACCACTGCCAAATACAGCCATTGCTGCTTCACCCGAATGTACGTGATGTCAGCCACCCATTTGGTATTCTGTGCATCGGCTTCAAAGCATTGGTTGAGCAAGTTAGGCGCTGTGGGTAGGTTATGCTTACTGTCGGTCGTATGCTTGAACTTGCGTTTTTGAATACCTTGTAAGCCAAGCGCTTCATGCGACGGCGTACCAGTTCGAGTGATTATTGAGTAGTGCTGCATTTTCAAGCACCGTTGTATCAGAGACATTTAGCAAAAGTATGTTTGGTGAGCTGGACGCGCAGCAATTGCTTGATGACATACAAGCCAGTATTGAGCTTGTGCAAAACGGCAATATGAAAGATTTAGAAGCCATGCTGGTTGGGCAAGCGAAGGCCTTGCAAACGATGTTTGTCAGCATGGCAAATCGGGCGAACAACCAACAATACTTGAAACAGTTCACAACCTACATGAACTTAGCACTTAAAGCGCAGACGCAAAGCCGTGCCACGATACAAGCATTGGTGGAGTTGAAATACCCGCGACAAGTCATAGTGACTCAACAAGCGAATATCGCCAATGGACACCAGCAAGTGAATAATAGTGCAGCCGCGAGTGGTCAATTTTCAGAGCAGTACGCGTACATGCACGCGGGAAAAAATCAAAGTGAGACAAACAAAGTATTGGAATCAAACCATGACAACACCAAAGATACCAAAAATCAACCGCAACGGCTGGACAGTCGCACGACGAAAACGGCAATCTCAAGCCATACACCGTTGGAAACCGTGGCAGCAGTCAACAGGGGCTAAGACAGAGGAGGGCAAGGCCACTGTGTCACGTAACGCCTATAAGGGTGGAGTTTGGATAAAGTTGAAAGCATTACGCAGAGAAACTCGCGCATTATTGCGTGAGCAGCGTGATATGTTGGATAAACTCAAGCAATAAAGAGAAAGGTACTTGGATGGAACTTGCTTCACCTGTGGGGCTGAGACTGGCAATAAGTCTCTTGTGTTGGAATTTTTAAAAGTGGGTTTATACGATAGTGTTGTTCATAAAGATGCGGTTTTGCTAAGCCATTTCATTAAACTGTTCAGGGGTTTGTTCAGGGGGTGGAGATATTTAACGAGAAAACAAAAAAGGCCTTACAGTGTAAAAGCTGTAAGGCCTTGATTTTATTGGTCGGAACGGTGGGATTCGAACTCACGACCCCTTGCACCCCATGCAAGTGCGCTACCAGGCTGCGCTACGCCCCGAGAAGCGACATTATAGCGGTTTTTTTGGATAAAGCAAACCAGATGGCTTTATAATCACGGCTAAATAGTGGAACAAAAAGGCACAACCATGAGTATCAATCGACGCAAGCGAATTTTAATCAGCAATGATGATGGCTATCATGCTGCGGGTATTTTGGCGTTGTACGAGGCATTGCGTGATTTGGGTGATGTGACGGTGATGGCACCTGAGCAGAATTGCTCTGGGGCATCTAATTCGTTGACGTTAGCGAAACCTTTGACGGTGCGTCAGAGCAGCAATGGTTTTTATGTAGTGAACGGTACGCCGACAGATTGTGTGCATTTGGCGAGTACGGGCTTTTTTGATGATTTGCCTGATTTGGTGGTGTCTGGGATTAATAACGGTCAGAATATGGGCGACGATACGCTGTATTCTGGCACTGTGGCGGCGGCGACTGAGGGGTTTTTGTCAGGCGTTCCATCGTTGGCTTTTTCACAAGTTGATCGTGGCTGGGGCAATGTTGAGGATGCAGCATTGGTGGCGCGCTCGTTTGTGAAAATGTTTTTAGAGCGAGATATTCGCACACCATTGCTATGGAATATTAACGTCCCTAATTTGCCTTTGAGCAAAATGACCAGCGTAGAAGTGACACGTTTGGGACGTCGCCATGCGGCAGAACCCGTTCATGTGGTGGTTAATCCGCGAGGTGAGACGCAGTATTGGATTGGTGCTGCTGGGGCTGTTAAGGATGGTGAGGAAGGTACTGATTTTCATGCGACAGCCATGGGCAGGGTGTCGGTGACACCGTTGCAGCTGGATTTAACGGGGCATGAGGCTTTGGCTGAGACTGCCGCTGCCTTGGCTGGTTTTCAATTGACGACAGGCTGATGAAGTGAAAAAGCGCGCGTTTGAACCGACCAGTGAAGTACAGCGTGCGTGGAACCGCGCCGCTGATGAGCGCGCGCGCGCGCCATCTGCGTCACTGTCGTTCGCGCCGAAGCAAGTCGATTTGCTGTATCCTTTAATGAAAGCGGATACCCTGCGCAATACGTCGAGCGATTGGCGAGCGCATCCTGAAATTTTTGTGAAAGCGCGTTCACGCATGGTGACTGCGTTGATGCAGCAGGGCATATCGGATGAGGTGGTGCTCTCGGCGATGTCGCGTGTGCCGCGCCATGTGTTTGTCGATGAGGCTTTTTATCTGAGGGCGTATGACGATGATGCGCTGCCGATTGGTCATGGACAGACGATTTCTCATCCTTCGACTGTGGCGAGAATGATTTCGCTGATGCGCGCTGCGGGTTCATTGCGCCATGTGCTGGAGATTGGCACGGGTTGTGGTTATCAGGCGGCAGTTTTGGCGATGTGCGCGGAGCAGGTCTATACAATCGAGCGCGTCGCGCCATTGTATGATTCGGCCTGTGTCAACCTTGGACAAATGGCCAGTGTTTTACAAAAAGGTGCTGCGCCCGTGCATGTGAAGTATGGAGATGGTATGCTGGGCTGGCCTGACGCAGCGCCGTTTGATGGCATTATTTTGGCGGCGGCGGGATTGAGCGTGCCGCAGGTTTTACTTGAGCAGTTGTCCATTGGAGGGGTGCTGGTTGCGCCTGTGGGTGAACGGGTGCAGCGATTGGAACGCATCACGCGCTTGTCGACTAACGAATGGTGCAGAGAAGTGTTGGATGCTGTGAATTTTGTACCTTTGCTCGGCGGTGTGACGCAAGGGTGAATTGTATAGGGAGGTTTGATATGTTTGGATTCAATAAAGTTTTCACTAAAAAGCTGGCAGCAGCATTGCTCATCGGTAGTATATCATTACTGACTGCTTGCGGTACGGGCGGCGCTGGCAGCGGTTCCTCAACCAGCCGAAAGGCTGATGCAAACGGAATGTACCGCGTTAAGTCTGGTGATACGTTGGTCCTCATTGCCCGTGCGAATGGGGTGGACTACACAGACATCATGCGCTGGAATAACTTGACCAATCCCAATCTCATTGAAGTGGGTTGGCGTCTGCGTGTTCGCCCTAATGCGAGTGTGGCCAGCACGACGAATACGGCCAATACAAGTGGTGGTGTGGCCCGTACGCGTGTGAACACTAACTCTGACCGCGATTTTGGTGTGAATCCCAATACGAGCAATAACATCAACTGGGGCTGGCCAACTGCTGGTGCTGTTTTGGTGAAATACGATGGCTCTGCGAGTAAAGGCTTGGTTTTTGATGGTGTGGCAGGCGACCCCGTCTTCTCTGTGGCTGATGGGCAGGTGACTTACGCTGGCAACAGTTTGCGTGGCTATGGCAATATGGTGGTTGTTAAACACTCCGAAACATGGAGCACTGTTTATGCCAATAATTCGGCCCTCCAAGTGAAAGTAGGGGACGATGTACGCAAAGGTCAGACTATTGCCAGAATGGGGGATACGGATGCTCAGCGTGTTCAGTTATACTTCGAGACACGTTTGAATGCCAAGCCAGTTGATCCGCTCAAAGTATTACCTGCGCGAGTGCCGTAATCTCATCATGACTGGGGGGCGGACGCAGTTTCGCCCTATTTTTTTGAATCACTTTCACCATTAACCACTGAAAACTTTTATTAACGAAAGAATGTCTCATGGCCCGTCGCCGTAACCGCGAATCATCTGCACGAACCTCCAAAATTTTTCCCATCATTGATTACACCATAGAGTCTTTGGATATGGAGGGGCGTGGTATTGCGCGGGGTGAGGATGGTAAGGTGGTTTTTGTGACAGGGGCTTTGCCTTTTGAAAAAGTGCGTGCTGAGGTTGTGCGTGAGAAGTCCAGCTACAATCAAGCCCGCACCATCGCAGTTCTCAAGTCATCGGCTGACCGTGTTGTGCCCAAGTGCCAATCATTTGATATCTGTGGTGGTTGTGCGATGCAGCACATGGATGGGCGTGCGCAGGTTTCTGCTAAACAGCGTGTGCTTGAGGATAATCTACAGCGCATTGGTCAAGTCAAACCCGATACTATTTTGCGTCCGATTGCGGGGCCGACGTGGGGTTATCGTTATCGTGCTCGATTGTCGGTGCGCAATGTTCACAAAAAAAATAAAGTATTGGTAGGCTTCCGTGAAAAAGGTGGCGCGTATGTGGCCGATATGGAAGCATGTGAAGTCCTGCCCAAGCATGTATCAGATTTGCTCATGCCTTTGCGTGAGCTGGTTGGTCAAACGAGCTTGATTGAAAAAATTCCACAAATCGAAGTGGCTGTTGGTCAGTCGCGGACAGTGCTGGTGTTTCGCAATATGGATGCTCTGACTGCTGACGATGAGCAACTGTTCCGAGCGTTTGGTGATGCACATGGTGTAGATATTTGGTTGCAGCCCAAAGGCCCCGAGACGGTGTATGCCTTCCATCCGACCAGTGAAAACTTATACTACGACATGCCTGATTTCAACATCCGCATGCCTTATCGCCCGACGGACTTCACTCAGGTGAATTTCCACATCAATCGCGTATTGGTCTCGCGCGCGGTTCGTTTATTGGAGGTGGCGCCTGATGAGCGCGTTGGTGATTTTTTCTGTGGTTTGGGCAACTTTACATTACCGCTGGCGACGGTGGCGTCGCATGTGATTGGCATTGAAGGCTCCACTCAGCTGACTACGCGAGCCTTGGAAAACGCTGTGGTCAATGGTGTGGATGATAAAACCGAATTCTTCTGCCGAAATTTATTTGAAGTGACCGCCGATGATCTTCGTGGTTTGGGGCGATTGGACAAGTATTTGGTTGATCCGCCGCGCGATGGCGCGGATGCGCTTTGTTTGGCATTGGCCCAGTTGGAACGAGGTGAGAAGCCCACGCGGATTGTTTATGTCTCGTGCAATCCATCAACGCTCGCGCGTGATGCCAACACACTCGTCAATCAAGCAGGCTATCGCCTCTCCAGCGCGGGTGTCGTGAATATGTTTCCGCACACGGCGCATGTCGAATCTATGGCTGTGTTTGATTTGATTTAATATCGGCAAAAATCAAAAAAGGGGGGATTGCAGTGAAGACAAAACAGCATCACATAACCATTACCGCAGCCCTTGTTGCTGCGTTGGTGATTTCACCAAGTCAAGCAAAAACGGCTGATGAGAAGGTTAAAGCCCCCACCAAATCGGCCACACCCAAGACAGTTAGCAAACAAGCCGTTAAAGCCCCAAATAAAAGCGGCACAACCAACGCGCCCAAAGCCAAAACAACCGTCGCTCAAAAGCCTGCGATAGCCAATTCCAAAACCAATCCAGCCGTCACAAAACGTTCTGATGTCAAATCTGCGACCAAGTCTGCCCCCAAAGTCACCGCTGTACCCAAAAAAGCCATCAGTGCACAGCCCAAACCGTCGGGTCAACAACCAGCCAGAACCAATGTGACCGACACAATCCCCAAAAAATCAGCACCCCTAAAGCGAGCTGAACCAGCGACCACCGTTACTGAATTCACTGAAAAAGTTACTGCTCAGCCTCAGCCTATTGCCCCTCCTCTTGTCGAAGTGCCAGCCAAGCCAGAGCCGATTTATCTCATCAATCAGCGGTTTGCGCAGGTGCCTGTTAAATACTGTCCCTCCGTTTCTAATGGTTATGGTTTTGAAATTGGTTATCCCTCTGACAGTACGGCTGCGCCGACTGTGCGAAAAGTTTATGGCAATGCTTATACAGCGGGGCTAAAAAAAGACGCCCGTGTTCTCACGCTCAACAATCAACCGATTCGTACTCAGGCCGATTTTAATCAGATTGTTTATCAAGGCAAAGCGCGCCAAGCCAGTAACTTATTACCTAATATTCAATTGAGTGTGGAGCAAAATGGCCAAGTCGAAACACTCAGCATTAAAAAAGCCGATTACTGTTTGTCTAATCTCACGGTTGAGTCTGAACGAAATATACTGCGCATGGATTTTTCGACCAAAGGCACGGGTTATTCGACCAAAGCCGATGCGCGGGTATATGTAGACCCCAGTTTTTTGGAGAGTTTGAACGAGTCGGATTTACTGACTTTATCAGCGGTTGCCGCTGGTGAGCAGTATCGCCAAGGGTTACGTGTCAAACGTGGGAAAAAAGGTCTGTTTATCGGTCAGGTGTTTGGTACCATTGTGACCTTGTTCACGGGGCTGCCTGTCACGGATCTGACGGCTTCAGGTGCGAGTGCGGCTGGCATGGCCGACCGTAATGAGGGTGCGTTGCGCCCCACAGTGACTTACGGTTATTATCTCGGTGTTGCGCCCGCTGATATGAGGGCGAGTTTAGAGAAGCTCGTTAGTTACCGTGAAGGCTATAAGGTACAGGGCAAACGCTATGATTGGCCAATTCCCGATAATTTGAGCTCGTTTGATGGAGTGCAAGCAGAGCTGAAAACACTGCTTGATACCAAGGCAGAAGACCTCATGCTTGAGCCCAAGCAGCAGCCCGAAGTCAAGCCAGATAGTACGTTACCTGTCATCATCACACCACCTGCGAGTGAAACGGGTGAGGGTGTTGGCAATTATTAACCAATCCTTAATCCATCGTTTACCATCCATACACAATGCCTTGTTGACAAAGCATCTCCATCAACCAAACCAAAAGGGTCATCATGAATGTTTTAACCTTAGCTCAGCTCATCGCTGATAACGCCTTACAAGGCAAGCGTGTCTTTATTCGCTCGGACTTAAATGTGCCTCAGGATGACGCTGGCGCAATCACCGATGACACGCGAATTCGTGCTTCGATTCCCGCCATTAAGATGGCGTTAGAGGCGGGTGCTGCCGTGATGGTGACTTCTCATTTGGGTCGTCCGATAGAGGGTGAATTCAAACCATCCGATTCGCTCCAACCCGTGGCAGAGCGCATCGCTCAATTACTGGGCCAATCCGCAGAGCTCAAACAAAATTGGGTCGATGGTGTTGAGGTTGCTGTCGGTCAAGTGGTCGTGCTCGAAAACTGCCGCGTCAATAAAGGTGAGAAAAAAGACGATGAGGCGTTGGCGCGAAAAATGGCCGCTTTGTGCGACATTTACGTCAACGACGCATTCGGCACATCTCATCGTGCTGAAGCGACGACGCATGGCATTGCCAAATACGCTCCGATTGCTGTGGCAGGGCCATTGCTCGCAGCGGAACTTGACGCATTGGGCAAAGCATTATTGGCGCCCAAAAAACCATTGGCGGCCATTGTTGCAGGCTCTAAAGTGTCGACCAAATTGACCATATTGAAAAGCCTCGCCGATAAAGTTGATCAGCTCATCGTCGGCGGCGGCATTGCCAATACGTTCATGCTCGCAGCGGGTTTGCCGATTGGTAAATCACTGGCCGAACCTGACCTCGTTGAAGAGGCACGCAGCATTATGGCGAAAATGATGGCTCGTGGCGCGACAGTGCCGATTCCCACTGATGTGGTGTGTGCAAAAGAATTCTCCAAAGACGCCGTTGCGACGGTCAAAGCGGCTACAGATGTTGAGGCCGATGACATGATTCTTGATATTGGCCCTGAAACCGCAGCGGCTATCGCCAAACAACTGCTCAGTGCGGGCACGATTGTGTGGAACGGTCCGATGGGCGTGTTTGAGTTTGATCAATTTGGCAACGGGACGAAGGTTTTGGCGCAGGCGATTGCTGACTCTGATGGTTTTTCGATTGCGGGCGGCGGTGATACACTGGCTGCGATTGCCAAATACAACATCAGCGACAAAGTCAGTTATATTTCGACAGGTGGCGGCGCGTTCCTCGAGTTTTTGGAAGGCAAGACTTTACCTGCGGTAGCGGTTTTGGAAATCCGTGCCAAAGGTTGAGGCTTCAAATTAAATTCTGGGAGTAGATAATGAAACTATGGATGATGATTGTGGGTATTGTGGCTTTGACAGCTTGCCAACCAAAAGTGGACAGCAAAACTGATAGCAAAACAGCCACGGTAGTTACAAACAGCAATGCACCGATTTGTGAGCAATATGCGAGTTTCGTCGAAGCGTATGCCAACAAGCAGGCTGATGATGTCAAAGCAACATTGCTCAAACGCTTGGCCTATGACAAGCAAAATTGGGTGAAAATCGGACAACAAGAAGCCGATGCGTACTGCAAACAGTCGTTAGAGCGTATGCAGAAAATGGCGGGTTCGTAAACAGGCCATGATGAGTGACGCTAACCAACTTTTTATTTTAGGCACTATGCGCTGGGGCGCATGGGGGGCGAATTTATCAGCATCGGCAGCGGCAGATTTATTGAGCCAGAGCGTATCGTGCGGTTTGACCACTTTTGATTTGGCGGATATCTATGGTGGTTATACGACGGAGGCATTGTTTGGACAGGCATTGAGGTTAAGTGGCATTCCGCGTGAGCGGCTTCATTTGATTTCAAAGTGTGGAATTGTACTGGCAGGACAAAATTCGCCCGCTGCGGTTAAAAACTACGATCTTTCCAGCCAATATATACATGCCAGTGTGATGCGCAGCCTTGAGCAATTGGGTACTGATTATTTGGATACTCTGTTGATTCATCGGCCATCACCTTTGATGGATTTGCATGAGATGGCAGAAACGTTCCGCGAATTGCGAGATTTTGGGCTGGTGCGTCAGTTTGGTGTGAGTAACTTTGATGTGTACGCGTTTGAGCAGCTTAATCGCTTGTTTCCGTTGGTCACAAATCAAGTTGAGTTGTCCTTGACGCAGCCTGCTGCTTTGTTTGACAATACTTTATTGCAGCTCAGAACGCTTGGATTGACACCTCAAATTTGGTCGCCCTTGGGTGATTATTTAACGCGTGCTGACTCACCTACTCATGAGCGAATTCGATTGGTGTTAGATAGGCTGGTGCGTAAATATGATGCTGATGCTGCTCAACTGTTGATTGCCTGGGTGCGACATCGACAATCACAAGCTCAGGTGATTTTAGGCAGCACAAATATTGACCGCATCCGTGCGATGGTTCAATCTGTGGCTGTGGTGCTTGAAGATTCGGATTGGTATGCGCTTTTGGAAGCCTCTCGTGGTTTTGAGGTGGCTTAGGTGAACCCTTGTGACTTTGAATCATTGAGTTTGAACTCATTGTGAGGCTGTAATGACGGGTTTATTTTTTCTTCTGGTTTGTTTGTGTACTCTGTCCATTGCGGTGGTGACGGTGATTGGACATCGAAAAGGTGTGCCATTTCAAGTCATGTTTCAAAAGATAATCATTTGGACTATAGGCTCTTCTTTGGTGGTTGGGGTGCAGGTTGGAACGTGGGTTTCCCATGGGTTTGATTTGCCTTGGTGGTTGTTTAGCGTGATTAATGTCTTGCTGATGTTGATGTCTTTTTTAGTTACGTTTGGTATTTTGAGGTTGTTTTCAAAGAAAGTTGATGAGAAATGAGACGTTTGTGTATGAGACAAACGTGTCATTTTTTATCTTTAGGAGCTTTTTATGAGCAACATTCTCAATCATGTTTCAGCAGGTGTCGTCACTGGCGATGATGTGCAAAAAATCTTTGCTTTGGCCAAGGCAGGTCGCTATGCCTTACCCGCCGTTAACTGTGTTAATTCAGACACCATCAATGCCACGCTGGAAGCAGCGGCAAAAGCGAAATCTCCCGTCATCATTCAGTTCTCAAACGGCGGCGCGGCGTTTATCGCGGGTAAAGGTTTTAAGGGCGATGGCCAGCAGGCCGCCGTCCTTGGTGCAATCGCGGGTGCACGTCATGTGCACACGATGGCTCGTGCTTATGGCGTGCCTGTAATTTTACATACAGATCATGCGGCGAAAAAATTACTGCCGTGGATTGATGGTTTGCTTGACGCAGGTGAAACGTTTTTTCAAGAAACGGGCAAACCATTATTTTCATCGCACATGCTCGATTTGTCGGAAGAGCCTTTGGAAGAAAATATTGCCATCTGCGCAGAATACCTAAAGCGCATGGATAAACTCGGTATGACACTTGAAATTGAGTTGGGTGTCACAGGTGGCGAAGAAGATGGAGTGGACAACACAGGCGTCGATGCTTCTGCGCTCTACACTCAGCCCGAAGACGTCGCTTATGCCTACGAGCAACTCATTAAAATCAGCCCACGTTTTACCATCGCCGCCTCATTTGGTAATGTCCACGGTGTGTACAAGCCTGGGAATGTGAAACTCACGCCCAAAATTTTGGACAACTCACAAAAATTTGTCTCTGAGAAATTTGGTATTCCCACTAATTCGCTTGACTTCGTATTTCACGGTGGTTCAGGTTCATCAGCCGCAGAAATCAAAGAATCGATTGAATACGGCGTCGTGAAAATTAACATCGATACCGACACCCAGTGGGCAAACTGGGTGGGTATTTTGAACTACTACGCGGATAACAAAGATTACTTGCAAACCCAGCTCGGAAACCCAGATGGTGACGACAAACCGAACAAAAAATATTATGACCCGCGTGTCTGGTTGCGTAAAGGCGAAGAGTCTATGGTGGAACGTCTTTTGCAGGCGTTTCGTGAGTTAAATGCGCAAAATGTCTTGTAATTCTGACTCATTAAAACACGCCTAAACCCGTGATTTCACGGTAAAATATGGCCTCATCGTTTCGCCCATTGAGTTCTGCTCATTGGGCGTCTTGTTTTGATAACCCTGTTTTTGGAAAACCACCATGTCTGCTCTTTACGCCACATCGATTACTTCTTTGCCGTTGCTTGCCAAAGGCAAAGTGCGTGACACGTATATTGTCGATGATAAAACGTTGTTGATGATCACCACAGACCGGTTGTCGGCATTTGATGTGGTGATGAATGAGCCGATTCCTGATAAAGGGCGCGTGTTGAATCAAATGAGTAATTTTTGGTTCAAGCAGCTTCATGACGTGGTGCCCAATCACCTGACGGGTATTGATCCTTTATCCGTCGTTGCCGAGCATGAGCGCGAGCAGGTCAAAGGCCGCAGCGTCGTGGTCAAGCGCCTCAAGCCGATTATGGTCGAGGCCGTGGTGCGTGGCTACATCATTGGTACGGGGTGGAAAGACTATTTGGCAACGGGGCAAGTTTGCGGCATTGATTTGCCTGCGAGTTTACTGTTGGCAGAAAAATTGCCAGAGCCATTGTTCACACCTGCTGCGAAAGCGGCGGTGGGTGAACATGATGAGAACATCTCTTTTGATGAAGTGAAAAATCGCATTGGCGTTGAACTGGCGAATCAGATTCGTGACGTGAGTTTTGCCTTGTACTCAAAAGCCGCCGATTATGCAGCGACGCGCGGTATCATCATCGCGGATACCAAATTTGAATTCGGTTTGGACGATGACGGTGTGTTGCACGTGATGGACGAAGTCCTAACCGCAGACTCCTCGCGGTACTGGCCAGCGGACGAGTACCGCGTGGGCATCAGCCCGCCGAGCTTTGACAAACAGTATGTGCGGGATTATCTCGAAACCTTGGATTGGCAAAAAACGCCGCCTGCGCCTGCATTGCCCCAAAACATCATTGATGCCACCGCAGCGAAATACCGCGAAGCATTGCTCAAAATCACAGGTCAAACATTGGAGTTACTATGAGCCACACACACGCCACGCCGTTGGTCGGCATTCTCATGGGTTCATCATCGGATTGGGATGTGATGAAACATGCGGTTGATATGCTCACGCTGTTTAACGTCCCCTATGAAGCAAAAGTCGTGTCTGCACACCGCATGCCCGATGATATGTTTGACTATGCAGAATTGGCGCATGGCCGAGGCATCAAAGCCATCATTGCGGGCGCGGGCGGTGCAGCACATTTACCCGGTATGCTCGCAGCGAAAACCATTGTCCCCGTGTTTGGCGTACCTGTCCCATCCAAATACCTGCGTGGCGAAGACTCGCTCTACTCAATTGTCCAAATGCCCAAAGGTGTCCCAGTCGCCACATTCGCCATCGGCGAAGCAGGAGCAGCCAATGCGGCGTTACACGCTGTGGCGAATTTGGCCATGCACGATGAGGTGTTGGCGGAAAAACTCCATGCGTTTCGGGTGAAGCAGTATGAGCATGCGGCGGCGATGACGTTGAAAGACTAATTAATATAAGAATTTTTATTGCCGTTACCTCAGGGAGACGATATGGACGAAAAAAAAAGTAGATTTAAGTTCGATGTTTTTAACATGGTTTTCGGTGCGGTTGTTGTAATTCTAGCTGCACTTATACCATATTTAATTAAAACGGTATTTCCAGATCGAGATCTCCAATATAAAGTTGTCGGTTACGTACAAGTAAAAGAGCTTGATGCAATATCGATCAAAATTAAAAATAATGGGAGTAATTTAGAGAAGAATGTTCAGGTTTCATTTAAAACCATTTCAACGAAAGCATCAGATATCATTTTTTATGTTGATTCAAGTGTTGGCTGCAATATTCTCCAAGATCAATCCATGGTCGTCTTTGAAAGGATACGTCCTGGAGAGGAGGTTTCTTTAAGTGTGGTGGCAGATAAATTGCAACTTGCTCAATACTCAGACGGAAGTGTGTTTGGAGTTGAGATTAAATCTGAGGATAACATTGCCTCATTTAAGGCGGAGAGGACAGAGTTCGAGAAGTATGCTTATCCGTTTGGATTTTGGGCATTTGTTTTAATTCTCTTGATATTACTGTTTTTTCTAATTTATGAGAGTTTTTTTATGAGTCCAGAAGATAAAGAAAAAATGGTTTTGCAACAGATAGATAAATTGCCCAAAGGTTGATAAAAAATTGTGAAAAGAATGAATCTAAGTTTTCCATCAGCCATACTTGGCGTCATTGGTGGCGGCCAGCTCGGCCGCATGTTTGCCCAATCGGCGCAAGCCATGGGCTATGCGGTTTGGGTGCTCGATCCCGATGCGAATAGTCCTGCTGGGCAAGTGGCGAATCGGCATATTTGTGCGGCGTATGATGATGCGGCGGCACTTGATGAGATGGCTGCGCACTGCGCTGCGGTGACGACTGAGTTTGAGAACGTGCCTGCGGATGTCTTGCGTCAGCTGGGGAAAGTGATTCCCGTCGCGCCGTCGGGTGATGCGGTGGCGATTGCACAGGATCGGATTGTCGAAAAAGAATTTTTACAAAAAGGTGGGGTGGCGGTTGCGCCGTATGCAGTGATTCGTGATGGAGCCGAATTGGCTGAGGCGCAAAGTCGCGCAGAATTATTCCCCGCGATTTTAAAAACCGCCCGTATGGGCTACGATGGCAAAGGGCAAGTGTCGATTCGCACGGCGGATGACTTGTCTGCGGCATGGAATGGTCTGAACAATGTGCCGTGTGTGTTGGAAAAACGTTTACCACTCAAGTTTGAGGTTTCCGCATTGCTGGCTCGTGGTTGGGATGGCTCTGTGGCGCATTATGCGCTCGCGCAGAACGTTCACCGAGACGGGATTTTGCACACATCGAGTGCGCCTGCGCCTTCTGCGGATGAGGCACTGACAGCACGCGCGCAAACTGCGGCGGCGAATGTCGCGCAAGCCATGGGCTATGTCGGTGTGCTGTGTGTCGAGTTTTTCATCTTAGAGGATGGTTCACTCGTGGCCAATGAAATGGCACCACGGCCGCATAATTCTGGGCATTACACCATGAATGCGTGCTTGACCAGCCAGTTTGAGCAACAGGTTCGTGCCTTGGTGGGACTGCCTTTGGGTGCGACGCACCAGCACAGCCCTGCGGTGATGCTCAATATTTTAGGCGACGTTTGGTTTGATGCTGAGGGGAAAGAGCGCTCGCCTGACTGGGCGGATGTGCTCTCCAATGTCGATAGTTTTTTGCATCTGTATGGTAAAGCCGAACCGCGAATGGCGCGCAAAATGGGACATGTAAACTTCGTTGGCAAACGTTTAGAAAAAGCTGCACTGCGCTGTGAGGCTGCGATGCAGACGCTGGGTTTAGCGGGTGGTGTACATGACTGATGTTGCAGTGGATAAACAAATTGAACTCGCCGCAGAAAAATTAAACAACGGTGAGTTGATTGGCTTGCCCACAGAAACGGTCTATGGTTTGGCCGCCGACGCGCGTAATCCTGCCGCGGTGCGCCGTATTTATGAATTGAAAAATCGCCCGATTACACATCCGCTGATCACGCATGTTGCGCACGGTGCGGATATTTTCGCGTGGGTTGATGAGACACGTGTTTCTGACGCGACGCATGTGATGATTGAGCAACTCACAGCGGCGTTTTGGCCTGGGCCACTCACGTTGGTATTGCCAAAAGCTGAGCAGATTGACGCGACAGTGACGGGCGGGCAAGACACGATTGCCTTGCGTTGCCCCGCACATCCTTTGGCTCAAGCGGTTTTGCGTGAGTTATCTGTTTTGCAGAATCACCCAGCGGTCGGTGTGGCTGCACCATCGGCGAATCATTTTGGCCGCGTTAGTCCAACGCGTGCAGCGCATGTGCGGGATGAGTTCGGTGATGCGGTGTGGGTGCTCGATGGTGATGTCTCGGATGTGGGGATTGAATCGACGATTGTTGATTTGACGCGCGGCATGCCAGTGATTTTAAGGTTAGGACACATCACGGCAGATGATGTGCATCGCGTGACGGGTGTGATGCCACAGGTTCACCAAAGTCACCAAAAAGTAGATCCCAACGCACCGCGTGCCTCTGGAACATTACTGGCGCATTATGCACCACGAACCCCATTGGTATGGGCGAGTGAGGTTGTGGAGGCTGCTGGTGTGGTGCTGTGCCATTCGCCTGATTTTGATGTGGCGGGTTTTGCGGCGCATATTCGCTTGCCCGATGATGCGGTCGGTTATGCTCAAGGTTTGTATCATGCTTTACGTGAACTCGACGGCCACGCTGCGCCACGGATTGTGGTGGAGGATTTGCCTGAGCATCCGGCATGGGATGCGGTGCGTGATCGGTTAAAACGAGCCGTTGTTGGCTCAAATGAGGAGCAATCATGAGTGACGTGATGACGTGGGATGACGAAATGGTGCTGGGCAACGCAACGCTGGATCAAACCCATCAGGAATTCGTGGTTTTGCTCAACCGCTTAGCGGCAGCTCCAACAGATGAGCTGGTGACTGTGCTGGACGAATGCATTGCGCACACGGCAGAGCATTTTGCCCTAGAAGAAACATGGATGGCGCGGTTGAGTTTTCCCGCCGCTGGTTGCCATGTTGGTGAGCACAAACAGGTGCTCGGTGTCATGAAACAAGTTCGTGCACGAGTGGCTGCGGGCGAGACGGAGTTCGCTTCGATACTGGCCACTGAGCTGTCGGCGTGGTTGCGGATTCACGCCACGACGATGGACTATGCGTTGACGTATTTCATTGAGTCAACAGGTGCGGATGTGCACTCTGAGGTGGGTGCGGCGCATTGATGGATTTTGCGCGCAATGATTGAAAATAATTCTATAACTCTAAAAAAGATTAAACATATCTCCTTTTAAAAATGTCGATTCACAAATTTGATATCTGGACGGGATTGATTGGGCTGATGCGCTGATTGCACACAGCACAGAGGCGCGGTGCGTCCTCTGCTTTTCTATTTTCGTTTTGAGGTCAATATGACATTTTCTGTTTCTCAAAAAACCGCTGCGATGCGGTTCATCTACGTGCTCGTGTTTATCGATATGATGAGCATCGGCATGATTGTTCCTGTGGTTCAGCCTCTGTTGCAAAGCATTACTGGCGAGCCTGTGGACAATATTATTATGCTCAATGGTTATTTGCTTGCGTTGTATGGCGTGACGAGTTTTTTGTTTGCGCCACTGATGGGCGCGTTGTTGGACAGGTTTGGACGGCGGCCTTTGTTGTTGCTGTCGATGCTGGGTTTGGCGATTGATCATGTGTTTTTGGCCAACGTGACGTCGTTGTTTTGGGTGTTTGTCGCACGGGCGTTTGCGGGGATTTGCGGCGAGAGTTATGTGGTGTCGATGGCATATCTGGCGGACATCACCGATGCGGATGAGCGGACAATGTCCTATGGACGGTTGGGCATGATGTGGGCTTTGGGGTTTATTTTAGGGCCTGCGATCGGTGGTTTGCTCGGTGATGTGGATGTACGCTTGCCTTTTTATTTCGCTGCTGTCTTGTGTTTGGTTAATCTGGTTTATGGCTATTTTGTCGTGCCTGAGTCGTTGCCGCGTGAGCAGCGCAACGCGCGTGTGACATGGTCGCAGGCCAATCCACTAGCGGTGTTCACAGGCTTTGTCCACGTTCTAGTGGTGTGGCGTCTGGCGGTGGTGGTGTTTTTATCGGGCTTGGCTTTTCAGGCGTTAATCACGAATTGGAATTTATTTTTGCAGCATCAAATGCATTGGGGCGCGAAAGAAATTGGACTGCTGTTGATGTTCGTCGGGTTGATGGGCGCGGCGGTACAGGGTGGTTTGATGGATGTGTTGGCCAAACGTTTTGGTGAGCGGCGTTTGCTGATGGTCGGGCTGATGTCTCAGGCAGCAGAGATGTTTTTGATTGGTTCTGCGAGCACTTTGTTTGTTTTGTTGGTGGCGACGGTGGTGGGGGCTTTGATGAATGTCGTGCATCCTTTGATGTCGAGCATGGTGTCTCAGGCGGTGAATGACGACGAGCAGGGGGCGGTACAAGGGGCCATCGCAGGTATCGAAAGTTTAACCGTGATTATTGGGCCGCTTGCTTCGGCATGGGTGTTTGATTATTTCACCCATACTCAAACACCGTGGGCAGGGGCGGTGATGCATTATGGTGGTGTGATGGCTTTGTTGGGGCTGCTGTGTCTTTGGTTTTTTAAATCACAAAGCAAGGGAATGGTTTATAGTCAAATTCATAAATAATCCGATGGTTTTGATTTCGGGTTGTTTCTGCTTTTTCCCAGATTTTGTGCGGGTTTCCCGCGCAAAATCTCTAATTTTAATCAATCGCAAAGTAGGGTTTTACTTTGCAATTAACTATGACGCCCATAAATCGTCCATGCGTAGTACACGGTGAGCAACAATCCTGTCCCGACCACGGTGTACTTGAGCCATTGTGCGGGCAGTCGTTGGGCGAGTTTGGCACCAACGATGCCGCCGGCAATACAGGCGGCGAAGGCAGGTAAGGCGTGAGACCAAACAACCATACCATTGAGGATGAATATCAGCACGGCGACGGTGGAGATGACACTGGCGATGGCATTTTTGAACGCATTGTTTAATTGCATATCGTGCACGCCAAACAACATCAGCATGGCCATCAGCATCACGCCCAACCCCGCGCTAAAAAAACCACCATAAATCGCTAATATGAGCTGTATGAATGCTGCCAAGAGACTCAAATGTTCTAAAGACATGCTGCGTGGCACAGGACGATGAGCAAAGTGGTCATGAATTTGTTTGCCAAAAGCAAACAGCAAAGTCGCTACCAATATCAGCATCGGAATCAGAGCGCGAAAGCGTGCATTGCCGACTTGCGACAGCAGCCATGCGCCGATCACTGCTCCTATAAGGCCAATCAAGCAGACTCTTAGCAGCATTTTTCGGTGTTGCCACAGGAGATGACGGTAAGTGACCGAGGCCAGTATGTGGCCTGGCCAGACAGCCAGTGCGTTCGAGGCATTGGCTAAAACGGGCGGCAGTCCTGCCGCCAAAAAAACAGGCAATGTGAAAAATGTTCCGCCGCCCGCAACGGCATTACAAACACCTGCGATGAAACCTGTGAGTATGAGTAAAAGCAGCGTGGCGGTGTCAGGCATGATGCGTTCCAAAAAATAAGCCCCGCAACCATCTGGTTAAGCGGGGCTTTGATTGTACACAGATGATCGTGTCTATAGTAAAAACCTTAAATAATCCAATGGTCTGGGCATTGAGTTTATTTGGTTTTTCGTAGATTTTGTGCTGGTTTCCCGCTCAAAATCTCAAACTGGAACAAGCGCAAAGTAGGGTTTTACTTTGCGATTAACTATAAAAACCGCTTACATCAAACTGTGCCACGGCTTCGCCGCCTTCTGTGATTGAGCTGGCAATCGCAGAGGCTTGTGGCAACAGGTGCTGTGCGTAGAACAATGCCGTTTGAATCTTTGCGGTCATGAATTCACCATCGTTGTTGCCTGCGTCCAACTGAGCTTGTGCTGCCAAAGCAGCACGTGCGCTGTGCCATGCGCTGATGGTCAGGCCTGCGAGTTTGAGGTAGGGCACTGAGCCTGCGAAGACATTGTTCGGGTTGGATTTGGTGTGCGCCAGTACATGAGCGACGACGCTGCGATATGCTGCGTTTGCTGCGGACAGTGACGTGGCGATGGCTGTGAGTGAGGCGTTGCCTGACTGATTTAACTCGCTGACCGTCAGGCCGATTTGATCAGCGAATGACAAGGCCACGGCACCACCGTCACGCAATGTTTTTCGACCGATCAGATCATTTGCTTGAATCGCGGTTGTGCCTTCGTAAATCGGCAAAATGCGTGCGTCGCGGTAATATTGCGCTGCACCTGTTTCTTCGATAAAGCCCATACCGCCGTGGATTTGTACGCCGAGACTGGTCACGTCAATGGACTGCTCGGTCGAGTAGCCTTTGACGAGTGGTACCATGAATTCGTATTGTGCCAATGCGGCGGCTCGTACTTCTGCATCCGCATGATGGTGAGCGATGTCTGATAAACCCGCTGCGTGATAGGCCATGGCGCGACAGGCTTCGATGGTGGATTTCATGGTGAGCAGCATGCGTTTGACATCGGGGTGGTGAATGATGGCGACGGCTTCGCGTGCGCTGCCATCGACGGGGCGGCTTTGCAAGCGTTCACGTGCGTAGCTGAGTGCATGCTGGTATGAGCGTTCCATCACCGATAAGCCTTGAATGCCGACGGCGAAACGAGCGGCGTTCATCATGATGAACATGTATTCGAGACCACGGTTTTCTTCACCGATGAGGTAGCCTGTCGCACCGCCGTTGTCACCGAATTGGAGTACTGCCGTTGGGCTGGCTTTAATGCCGAGTTTGTGTTCGAGAGACAAACATTGCACATCGTTTGGTGCGCCAAGCGAGCCATCTGGATTGACATTGACTTTCGGGACGATGAACAGCGAAATGCCTTTGATGTCTTCAGGTGCGCTTGGTGTGCGGGCGAGCACGAGATGAATAATATTCTCTGCTAAGTCATGGTCACCGTAGGTGATGAAAATTTTCGTGCCGAACACTTTATAAGTGCCATCGGCTTGCGGTTCAGCACGCGTGCGCACGAGCGCCAAGTCTGAACCTGCTTGCGGCTCGGTCAAGTTCATTGAGCCTGTCCATTGGCCTGAAATCATGCGTGGGATGAATAATTGTTTTTGTTCTTCTGAGCCTGCGGTGAGCAAGGCTTCAATCGAGCCATCGGTGAGCAGAGAGCACAGCGCAAAGGATAAATTCGCTGAGTTGAGCATTTCCATACAAGCAGTCGCGAGGAGTTTGGGCAGGTTTTGGCCGCCGACGTCTTCGGGATGTGAGAGGCCTTGCCAGCCGCCTTGGGTGTATTGGTCAAACGCATTTTTGAAGCCTGCGGTGGTGGTGACTTTGCCATCCTTGAGGAATGACGGTTCGAGGTCGCCCAAGCGATTGAGCGGTGCGATGACGTCTTGTGTGAGTTTGGCCGCTTCGTCCATCACGCCTGCGATGGTGTCAAAGTCGATTTCGCTATGGATGTCAGCGAGGATTTGGTTCGCATTGGCGACGTGCTCAAGGGTGAATAGCATGTCTTTTTGGGGGGCTGTATAGGTCATTTGTCTCTCCGATGGGACTTTTTGTTGTGTTGCGGTTCATTCTTCTACTCTTGCACAGCTGGCAAAATGTTAGAAATGAAACGATGGTGCTATTTTTAATCAGTAAAAAACCCAGTCGAATGTATTCACTGGGTTTTGTGTGCCTTACAGCGCGTTGGTTAGTTGTGGCACGACTTCAAACAAATCGCCAACAATGCCGTAGTCCGCAATTTGGAAAATCGGTTCGTCTGGGTTTTTATTGATGGCGACGATGACTTTTGAGTCTTTCATACCCGCTTGGTGTTGAATGGCACCCGAAATGCCGACAGCAATGTACAACTGCGGCGCGACGATTTTACCGGTTTGGCCGACTTGTAAATCATTGGGCACAAAGCCTGCATCGACGGCGGCGCGTGACGCACCCATGGCGGCGCCGAGTTTGTCAGCGAGCGCTTCAATGATTTTAAAATTCTCAGAAGAGCCGACACCACGACCACCAGAGACAACGATTGAGGCAGCGGTCAATTCAGGGCGATCCGATTTAACGACTTCTCGAGAGACGAATGTTGCGCCGTTGCCAGCAGGTTGAACCGATTGTGCTTCAATCGCGGCAGAACCACCAGCGGCGGCTGCGGCGTCAAAGCCCGTGGTGCGCACGGTGATAACTTTGATCGCGTCAGTCGCCCGTACGGTGGCGAGGACATTGCCTGCATAAATCGGGCGAACGAATGTGTCAGCCGATTCAACTTTAATGATGTCAGAAACTTGTGCGACGTCAAGCTTGGCGGCGACGCGTGGCAAAACGCTTTTGCCAATCGAGGTGGCTGGTGCGAGGATGTGGCTGTAGTTGCCTGCGATGGCTAGGATTTGCGCGGCAATCGCTTCACTGGTTTGATTGGCGAGCGAAGCATCATCAAAAGTGATGACTTTTGACACACCAGCGATGGCCGCGGCTGAAGTGGCTGCCGCAGCAATACCTGAGCCGAGCACGGCGACATGGATGTCACCACCGATTTGGGTGGCCGCGGTGACTGTATTTAGTGTTGATTTGAGGACGGCGTTGTTGTCGTGTTCTGCAATGATTAAAATGGTCATGAAGATTCTCCAGTATTGTTATGTGATTACAAAACTTTCGCTTCGTTGCGAAGTTTGTCTAATAAAGTCGCAACGTCAGGCACGATGATGCCGGCTTTGCGCGTTGGAGGATCCATGACTTTGAGGGTTTTGAGACGGGGTGTGACATCCACACCGAGTGCTTCTGGGGTGGTGGTATCAAGCGGTTTTTTCTTCGCTTTCATGATGTTAGGCAGAGTTGCGTAGCGTGGTTCATTCAGACGCAAATCCGTAGTGATGACCGCAGGCAGACTCATGGACAATGTTTCCAAACCGCCATCGATTTCGCGTGTGACAGTGGCTTTGCCATCGGCAATCACAACTTTAGAGGCGAATGTCGCTTGTGGCATGTCAGTCAAGGCGGCGAGCATTTGACCCGTTTGGTTTGAGTCGTCGTCAATGGCTTGTTTGCCCAGAATGACGAGGTCTGGTGATTCATTTTTAACCACAGCCGCTAGAAGCTTAGCAACCGCGAGTGGTTGGAGTGTTTCATTGGTTTCAATCAAAATGCCACGATCAGCACCGAGTGCCATTGCACTGCGCAAGGTTTCTGTGCATTGAGTCACGCCTGCAGAGACTGCGATGATTTCAGTAACAATCCCCGCTTCTTTGAGACGCACGGCCTCTTCGACGGCGATTTCGCAAAAAGGATTCATGGACATTTTCGCGCTGGCGATGTCAACATCGGTGCCTGCGGCATTGACGCGGGCTTTGACGTTGTAATCGACAACGCGTTTGACAGGAATTAATACTTTCATGAAGGGTCTCCGTGTGAGCGTTTTTGAGCGGTTTGGTTAACCAAGCGAGCCATTATACGCGCAGCCTTTGTGTTTGTGCGCGCTTCTCCTGCTGAGCTTTTTGGCGTGAAGCATAAAAATAGCACAGTCGTTCGATTTGCGCAATGCTTTTTGAGTCTGCCTATTATGTAAGGAGCTTGACACGTCTGTTATGATGGTTGCACGAGGTCAAAAAAGTTTGGTCTCGCTTCACGCTGAGTGGCATTATCACCCAGCGCATTACTATTAAATGAAAGTCGTAAAGGTATTTATATGAATTATTCTGTTCTTTTTCAAATTATTGGAGTTAATCTAATCTTGGTGATTGCGAGTCTCTTGATGGCTGCTGTCGCTGGAATTTGGCTTTACAACAAAGGTGCTCAGCATCTGGTTAGTTTGGCTGCAGGTGCGTTGTTGGCCATGGCATTACTGAGGTTGCTGCCTGAAGCACAAGAAGGCTTGGTTGAGCAAGGGTTGTCACATAATTCGTTATTTGTGTTTTTGTTAATTGGACTGGTTGGTTTCTTTTTATTGGAAAAGCTATCTTTGTTTCGCCACAATCATCATCATGAGCACGACGGACATGACCACCACCATGGTTTTGATAAAGAAGAAGCTGGACGTGGTGGGTGGATGATTTTGGTCGGTAGTGGTGTGCATAATTTTGCCGATGGTTTGCTGATTGCCGCGGCGTTTTTAACCGATGTCCGATTGGGCTGGCTCACCGCGGTGAGTATCGGTTTGCATGAAATCATGCACAAATTGAGTGATTTTTCGGTGCTGCTAAATGCGGGGTTTACCCGTGTTCGTGCACTGGCGTATACACTGGCTTGTGGTCTAATGGCTGTGCTGGGAGGTGTGCTGGGGTTTTATGTTTTATCAGGATTTGAAAGTTTTGTACCTTATGTCTTGGTGGTGTCGGCCAGCTCGTTTCTGTACATTGCTGTTGCTGATTTGATTCCACAGATTAACGCGCACAAAGGACTTCGTGCAGGATTGACTCAAGCGGCCATGCTGCTGTGTGGTGTGGCATTGGTTTGGCTTTTGAGTCCTGCGCACCAACACAGTCACAGCCATGAAATGGAGCAGCATGAGCGTGAAGAGCCGCATGCTTTGATGTGGTCGCGCAGCGTATTGTGAAAAAACCAGCGTCAAACGGACGCTGTTTTTTTTGAGTCTTTGGCAGAGCAGCTTCGACTAAACTTCTAAAACTTGTAGTAAATTAATCAGCTCAACTGCACCCTTAACCCCCATTTTTTTAAAGATACTGGCGCGGTGCACCTCGACCGTGCGAACAGCCATCTCAAGGTCAATAGCAATGTCACGGTTGGCCTTACCATTGAGAATGCCTTCCATCACATCTAATTCTCGCGGGCTTAGCTGATTCAAGCGGTCGCGAATGACTTCTGACTGACTGGCGTTTGTTTGGCGTTGTCTGCTTAAAGCGATAGCCTCAAAGACACGGTCAACCAGTTGATTATCGGCAAATGGTTTTTCAAGAAAATCAAAGGCACCTTGTTTGACGGCTGTGACAGCCAGTGCAATGTCGCCGTGTCCTGATAAAAATATCACAGGCCATTGATGGGCAACTTCGGGGATTCGTTGAAAAAGCTCAATCCCCGACATGCCTGCACCCATGCGAATATCGAGAATGATGCACGAGGCGGTGTCTTGTGGTAATACGGGTAAGGCGGCTAAAAATGACTCCCCTGATGCGAAACAATCGCATTTTAAATCGCGAGACTCTAAGAGCCAAGAGAGAGAGTCGCGCAGTGCTTCTTCGTCATCTATGACATATACTTGCATGGTTTTTCCCTTTTATATTGTGTTGACCATTTGGTGAGACTGATTTATTCGATGGTGTCGCTGGATGTGGCAATCGGCAGCGTGATATAAAAAACGCCCCCCACTGAGTCGGCTTTCGCCCACATGCGCCCACCGTTTGATTCTATCATGGTGCGACAGATATTTAGGCCAATACCGACACCATTTTTCTTGGTTGTATAAAACGCTTGAAACACCGCTTCGACTTTCTCGGCTGGGATTCCAGGACCATTGTCAAAAATACCCAGCAAAATGTGTTGATCCGAATACTTGGACGCTGTAATGGTAATGATTTTTTTCTCATTGCTGTGATGGTTCATCGCGTCAATCGCGTTGCGAATGACATTGATGAGTGTTTGTTGAATCATGCCGCTGTCAACAAAGATTTCTGGCAACTCCACATCAGCAACTTCATTGCGAATCGTGCATTGATGCTGACGCAGCTCAAGCTCCATAAATTCGAGTGCCTGCTCAATAATCTCGTGCACGTTGGTGTGCCGTGGCGAGAACTCTTTTTGACGCACGAATTGCATGACGCGCCGTGCCACATGTGCTGCTCGCTCGGCTTGTCTGCGGATTTTTTCGGTGATTTCGATGAGCTTTTCGGTGGAGACGGAACTGCTGTCTTTTTGTATGCGGTTAGACAAGCCCGTGGCATAGCCTGATATGGCCGACAGCGGCTGGTTTAACTCGTGTGCGATGGAAGAAGCCATCTCGCCCATGTTGAGCAAGTGGTTAATTGATTCTAAGCGTTTTTGCTCTGAGGCTTGAAAAGCTTGCAGGGTTTTTCGTTCGGTCACGTCTTCAACTGAAGTGATCCAGCCAATCCGTTGTTGGTCTTCATCATAAAGCAAACCACCTCGCATCACTGTATCAATCAACTCACCATTTTTTTTGCGCATCTTGATTTCGAGATGGTCGGTCATCAGGTCTCCACCTGCCAAAATCATGTCGCGCATTGCCATGAGTTTTTTGGTTTCTTCGAGCGGAATATACGGAAGTGGCGGTGGGATATAGAGAATTTCTTCGGGTGTGTAGCCAATCATGTTGCAAAACGCAGGGTTGGTGTAAATGATTGCACCATCAAGCGAGTGGGCTCGAACGCCGATGGCAAGTGAGTTTTCGATGGCGTGTCGCAGATTGTGCTGTTGGCGTAATTCTTTCTCTGTCGCGCGGCGGCGGCCAATATCGCGTGCCAATAAAAGAACACTGATGAGCAACGCGAGTAATAAACCAAGCATGCCCAATAACAAAGTACGCAGCACCCATGCTTGACCATCTGGGTAAATTTGAGCTGTGAATGTGAGTGTGGTGTTTGCTAATTTGATGTCACGATCGACTGTCGGAATTGTGCTGTCAAAGCTCGTGTGTTTGTCATGCTGCGTTGTGTAGATGGATGTGTCCTTGCGAAATACATGGGCATGGTATTTATCCACAAACCACTTGGGAATGACATCATCGAGCATTTGACTGAGGTTGTACTGAATTTTAATTAAACCGACCGTGTTGCTCTTTCCATCAAAGATTGGCTGAAAAGTGGTTGCTTCAAACGTTTGATCTTGCATTGCAAATGGCCCAGTGTTTTGTACACTGCGTTTGGCCAATGCTGCGTCTAAACCACTTTGTTCGATGAGGTCGCGCTCAATGGGCGCTTTGCTGATTTTTTGCTTGATGGGGGACGTCGTTGACAACAGCTGACCTTGCGTGTCAAACCACGAGACAGAGACCAGCTCTTGATTAGACTCAATGAGTTTACTACCTCGCTCAGAGAATGCGCTGTGTGGTAGATTGAGTCGTTCGATGTCTTGAACCAAGTTTAAGACTTGGGTTTGTTGATTGGCTAAGCGACTTTGAATGGTTTGATCTAACCAGTATAGGTCTGATGTGAGCACATCAATGTTTTCTTGGTGCTCTTTTTTGGTCACTTTTTGATAGGTTTGCAAACCGATTGGCAAGAGAATTAAAATCATGAGCAAAGGTAGCCAGTACCAAATACGGTATCTGCTAATGAATTCTTTGCTTTGGGCCACGGTATTATACATATTCAGTTTCGCATCAATAGCTGCTGCAACTCAGCGACACTGCGCACCAAAATAGCAGGCTGACTACTGGCCAACGTATCTGCGTCATGTGCACCATAAGTGACCCCAATTGCAGTTATGCCTGCCCCGTGTGCCATATCCACGTCATACGTGGTGTCTCCAATCATGATTGCTTCATCTGGATGAACTTCCAGCTCTTCGAGTAACTCAAACAGCATCTGAGGGTGTGGCTTAGAGATGGTTTCGTCTGCGGTTCGGGTGGCATCAAAGCGGTTTTTCAATGATGCGTGTTGCAACACACGATTCAGGCCTGCACGAGACTTACCTGTAGCGACGGCGGTGAGTTTATTTTGTGTGCGTAAGCCATCAAGCAAAGAGGTAACCCCCTCAAACAGAGTCACAATCTCTTCACCGCTAAAATAATGACGGCGATATGATTGCATGAATACCTCGGTTTGTGTTGCGCTGAGTGGGCCAACTAAGGCCTCGATGGCTTCAGTGAAACCGAGGCCTATGACTTTTTGAGCGTCTTTTAGAGTGGGAATCGGTTGATTGATGGCTGCACAGGACTGTTGTAATGCGTGACCTATAATGCCTGTTGAGTCGAACAGCGTGCCATCCCAGTCAAATATCACCAGTTTCTTATGGTAAAAATCATGGTGCATGTTTGTTCATCCTATGCATGATTGAGTGTGCTTAGTGATTTAATAAATCTCGGGCAATTTTTAGCTCGTCAATCCATGTTTGGTGGTTTGTTTGGTTTTGCTCGGGTCTCACCTGCGATGTACTAACAGACGGTGTTGTCTCGAGCTTAGGGGCGGGGTCTTCTGCTTCAGTATCGTTCTGACTACTTAATTCAAGCTCATTAGTATTGTCGGCTAACAGCTCGAAACCAGCCGGCTCGTCAATGACTTTTACATCCAACTGTTGGCGTGCGCCTGCTATTGTGTAGCCTTCTTCGTACAGCAGGGCGCGAATTTTTCGTACCAACAAAACCTCATGGTGTTGGTAGTAACGGCGGTTACCACGGCGCTTCATCGGACGCAGTTGTTCGAACTCTTGTTCCCAATAGCGCAGGACATACGAGCGAACGCCGCACAGAGTGCTGACTTCACCGATGGTGAAGTAGCGTTTGGCAGGGATAGCGGGTAAGTCTTGGGTTAAGACGTAGCCTTGCGGTTGGGTCATGGTGTCGCTTTATGAATTAGGCAAAAGCCGCTTGGTTTGGCTGTGCAAATGTCGTGCTGTCGGTTGGTGCGGGCGTGCCCTCAACGGCAGCTTTGAATTTTTGGCTGGCGTGAAATGTGACGACGCGACGTGCCGCAATCGGCACCATTTCGCCCGTTTTTGGGTTGCGTCCTGGTCGTGAGGCTTTGTCGCGCACGGAAAAATTGCCAAACCCTGACAGTTTGACGATGTCGCCGTGCTCTAATGCAGTGCGAATTTCTTCAAAAAACGCTTCCACCATTTCTTTGGCTTCGCGTTTATTTAACCCTACTTGGGCAAATAACACCTCTGCTAGCTCTGCTTTGGTGAGGGTAAATTCACCGCCTGCATCCATCATCAAATCATTTAGGGTGGCTTTGACCACATCGTCATCAAAATTCATGTCACATTCCTGCGTCGCTGCTGTTTTTTGTAAGTCGCTGATTTTAATTCATTTTTAAAACGCGGGTAATGGAAACTCTGCTTTATTTTGGTTCGTTTTGTTACTTTTTGTGAACGGTTGTTTTTTTACCACGCGCTGTGTTTCGGCTTGACGTTGAAGGTGTTTTGGGCACTGCCTGTTGGTTTTCATGCATCGAATGACATCGTTTCTGTGCTGATTTGCCTAGATTGCTTCGGTGGTGTGCTCGGTGCACAGGATGAGCTTTGATCCACAGCTGTTTCTGAAAACCCAGCACAGTACCCAATTCTATTTCGTTGGGCACTGGAAGGAACTAACATGCGCTTACCCTGAGATTCTGAGGTTTTTGGGGTTGGGTGGGCTTGCTTGTCATCTTTCATGACTAGATCTCTCAACGCAACCGCGCGCCCGTTTGCTCAATGACCGTCGCTAACACTTTTTGCATCAAGTCATCAATCTGTGCATCGGTGAGCGTGGCGTTCATGTCTTGCAAATGAAAGCGGTATGCCATGCTTTTTTCATTCGCGGCCATGTGTTCGCCTTGGTACAGGTCAAATAATTGTACGTCACGAATGATGGCTGCGCTCGCATCTTTTTGACGCAATGCGGCAAAGGCATTTTCGATGGCTTGAGCAGAGACGTCGCGTGGGACAATGAGAGCGAGATCGCGCGTGACCATTTGTTGTTTTGAGACGTCCGATGCGATAGGGACGGTGCGAGCGATGACCGCGGTGGCATCTAATTCAAACAACATCGGGGCTTTAGGCAGGTCATGTGCTTGTTGCAAACGTGGGTGCATTTGTCCCAGCCAGCCGATGGTTTGGCCATTCAATACGATTTTTGCGCAACGACCTGGGTGAGCGGCGACGTGGCTGTGTGGTTCAAATGTCAATTTAGATGGCGCGAACAGGCGCTCAATATCGCCTTTGACATCATAAAAATCGATGTCGGTGGTGACACTTGCCCATTGTTCAGGCGCGTTTGAACCATAGGCCAAGCCCGCGAGTTTGAGTGGCTGGGCGATGTTGGGCACGGTGCTGTCAGAAGCAGTGACTTTGGTGTCACGGTGGAACACTTTGGCGATTTCAAACACCCGAACGCGTGATTGTGAACGTGCCAGATTAGTTTTCAGATTCATGACGAGGGACGCGATGAGCTGCGTGCGCATGACCGAAAGCGATGAAGCGATGGGGTTTTGCAACTTAATTGGGTCGCTGTCCTTACCCGCGAAATCTGACTCAAGCGCATCGTCGATGAATGAGAAGTTAATCACCTCTTGGTAGTCCATCGTCACTAATGCGTCACGAACGGCATCGAGCACGCGTTCGGATTCAGGCACTTTGAGCATGGTCATTGTCGCGACAGGGTCACGCACGGGGATGTTGTCGTAGCCGAACAGACGCGCAACTTCTTCGATGAGGTCTTCTTCAATCGCCATGTCGAATCGGTATGACGGTGCGGTGACCGTGAGCGTTTCACCGTGTTTGTCATCATTGCCGCGCGTGACGGCTAATTGTAATTGGCTCAAATGTTTCGCCATATCATCCGCAGGAATGGCCACGCCAATGACTTTCTGCGCACGCGATACGCGCATGGTCAATTCGCCACGAGTCGGTAATGTGCTGATGACTTCTGATACAGGCCCCACCTCACCGCCGCAGATGTCAAGCACCAAACGAGTTGCGTACTCGATGGCTTCACGCTGATTCATAAAATCCACACCGCGCTCATAGCGATGCGACGCATCGGTGGAAAACTTCAATCTACGCGCCTTGCCTGCAATCGCGTCGGGTGAGAAAAACGCTGCTTCGAGAAAAATGTCTGTTGAGTGCAATTCGGCCTTCGTTGAATCACCACCCATAATCCCCGCAATGCCAATTGCACCTGAGTCGTCGGCAATCACCAAGACATCGTCTTGTAACGTGTGGGTTTGTTCGTTTAATAACTTAATCGACTCACCATTCTTCGCCATACGCGCGTGCAATGTGCCTTGGATTTTGCTCAAATCATACACGTGCATCGGCTGACCAAGTTCGAGCATCACATAGGCTGTTATGTCCACCAACGCTGAAATCGAACGCACACCCGCGCGCTCCAAACGCTGCACTATCCACAGCGGCGTCGGCGCGGCGGCGTTGACGTTTTTCATGACACGACCTGTGAAACGACCACAAGCAACTGGTTCATCCACGCGAATCGGCAACTCATCGGTAATGGTTGTCGCCACCGCCTCAGCCGTGAACGATTTCAACGGCGCACCCGTTATCGCCGCCACATCACGCGCCACTCCGCGAATACTCAAACAATCCGCACGGTTTGGCGTGAGTTTAATTGTGAATACGTGGTCATCCAAATTCAGATAGTCGCGAATATTCATACCGACAGGCGCATCCGATGGCAGTTCCATCAAACCCGATGCTTCATCGTTGATGCCGAGCTCACGCGCCGAGCACAACATCCCGCTTGATGCCACACCGCGCAGTTTCGCGGCTTTAATTTTAAAATCATTCGGCAGTTCCGCGCCGATCAAGGCCGCAGGAATCTTAATTCCCACTGCAGCATTCGGTGCACCGCACACGATTTGTAGCAATTCGCCAGTGCCCACATCCACTTTGCAGACATTGAGCTTATCTGCATCGGGATGCTTCTCGATTGATAAGATTTGTCCAACAACAACACCCGTAAAGGCGGGGGCTGCAGGCGTGAGCTCCTCAACCTCTAACCCGCCCATCGTCAGCGTGTCGCTTAGCTGCTCTGTTGTCATGCTTGGGTTCACCCAAGTGCGTAACCATTGTTCTGAAAAATGCATTTTTTAGCCTTGATAGGGGATCTGTACGAATTTTATTGTACTTCGATATAAATTGAGCTGATTTGGTTGTTTTGTTCCAGCGACATCGTGATAGCAGAGTAACCTGCAATGTCTTCCCACTTAGCAGTGGTGGCGTCTTTAAAAGATGGCTGCGTTGATGGTAGGCCTAGTAACTCTAAAACCTCTTTACTAAATTGTTTGCCTTGTAATGAGGTTAGGCTTATGAGATTGGCTTTGTCCTCAACAAATGTGATTTCAACAGCGCCCTGTGAGAAAAGGCAATGATGACCTTTGTTTGAGTTTTGGCATTGAATATGTGAGCCAATAGCCTTCTCAACCTCGGTTAGTGACTTAGAGGCAATCATTGGGATATCAATGATGATTTTGCTTTGTTTAACACTAGGGTCTTCTTTCGAGCAGCCAATCAGTGCAAGGCTGAATAAAATAATGGACAAGGTTTTTCTCATGGCTTTTATACTCCGGTTTGATTTTAAATAACGTGCAAAAATTCGCCTGTGCACGCATCGACTTGGCTGACATTGAGCTTATCCGCGTCAGGATGTTTCTCCATCGACAATATTTGCCCCACGACAATGCCAGTAAAGGCAGGGGCGGCAGGGGCGAACCTATCAACTTCTAAATCGCCCATCGTCAGCGTGTCGCCCAGTTCCTCTGTTGTCATGCTTGGGTTCAGCCAAGTGCGTAACCATTGTTCTGAAAATTGCATATTTCTCTCAAATCTTCTTTTCTAAAAACACCCATCAATCGTAGGGTGCAATGCGCGGAAAGCACGCTTATTGCACCTTACTTGCTTAACTGTAAAACTCTATATCCATGTTCGGTCAAAACTAATGAAAATTGATTGCCAACAGTTGCCACAACACCACCGAATCTACCCGAACGCCCTTCAAATATGACTTTTCCATTGTTTGGAAGGTAAAACATTCTTTTTCCTGAGGTTGAAAAAAAATTCGTAACTCCATTCTCTGTTGTTACATGGTAGCCAACGAATGTTCGCCCGTTTAATATCAATCGCTTTGAACCATTTATCCCGTTTTTTCATACTTAGCTGCACTATTATCGTAATTGCTTTCTGAATTATCGTAATTTAATGGTGAGTTATCATAATTGCTGATTGAGTTATCATAGTTGCTTTCTGAATTGTCATAATTTGATGGGGAGTAGTTATAGGGCAAACTAGCCTCATTAATGAACTTGATAGGTAAGTCAGCCAACGCTATATTGCAAAAAACATACAATAATGTAAATAAAATCCTCTTAAACTTTAATGTTTTCATAGCCATTCTTAATTTAGTAATTGTTTGAATCTTAGAGTTGATTTAGATCAAAAACTTCATTGTCATATAAAAACACAAGTTTCATTAATCGACTTACTTAAACTGCCCTAAAAACCTTAAATCATTCTCAAAAAACAACCGCAAATCATTCACCCCATAACGCAACATCGCCAATCGCTCTAAACCCGAACCAAAAGCGAAGCCCATGTATTCCTCAGGGTCTAATCCAAAGTTGCGAATCACACTCGGGTGCACTTGACCTGCACCTGAAATTTCTAACCACTTGCCTGCGTTTGGACCAGAACCAAACGCCATATCAATCTCAACCGAGGGTTCGGTGAACGGGAAATAAGAGGGGCGAAAGCGCAGCTTGACGTCGTCGGTCTCAAAAAATCGTTGTAAAAACGTGGTGTAGACCGATTTTAAATCAGCGAAGCTGACAGCTTTGTCAATCCATAAGCCTTCCACCTGATGAAACATGGGTGAGTGCGTCGCGTCAGAGTCCACGCGGTAGGTGCGACCTGGGGCGATGACTTTAATCGGTGGGTGCGCGTTTTGCACGTGAGTACGCGCGTAGCGCACTTGCATCGGGCTGGTGTGCGTGCGCAGCACGAGTGGGCGACCGCGCTCGTCTTTGTCCTCAACGTAAAACGTGTCTTGCATTGAGCGAGCAGGGTGGTTTTCGGGGCTGTTTAATGATGAGAAGTTATACCAATCGTTTTCAATCTCAGGGCCGTCGGCGACATCAAAGCCCATCGAGCGAAAAATCGCGGCGACGCGGCGCGTGACGCGGGTGACTGGGTGAATGCCGCCTGTGGCTTGACCACGACCAGGCAATGTCACATCGAGCTGCTCGGTGGCGAGTTTTTCGTTCAGTGCGGCTTGGGCTAAGGCGTTGCGTGCATCGTTGAGGAGGGTTTCTACTTGTTGGCGCACGGCGTTGACTTGGGCGCCACGGGCTTTTTTCTCTTCGATGGGCAGTTTACCCAAGGCTTTGAGCTCCGCGGTGAGCACGCCGTCTTTACCGAGGAATTTGGCTTTTTCGTTTTCGAGGTCAGCTGGTCGGGTGGCGCAAGCAAATGCGGCGCGGGCATCATCAATGATGTGAGAGAGGTCGGTCATTGGTTTTCTTTTTTAAATTTAATGCAAATTTGAGAAAATAGGAGCAAATAGAAACAAATGGTGGGCATTGCCCACCTCAGATCAAATCTAATGAAATTTAACGTTCATCAAAAGACAGTACGAAGATACCCCATCTGTGCTTTGATGAAAATTAAAAAACGAGGCAGAGCCATGATGGCTTGCCTCGTATTTTTTACAACATAACGGCTTACGCCAAAGCTGCTTTCGCTTTTTCAACGATGGCAGCAAACGCTGGTTTATCAAACACAGCCAAGTCCGCTAAGACTTTACGATCGATTTCAATCGAGGCTTTTTTCAAGCCATTCATGAATGCGCTGTAAGTCATTGCATGTGAACGAGATGCTGCATTGATACGCGCAATCCACAAAGCACGGAATACGCGCTTTTTGTTGCGACGATCGCGGTAGGCGTATTGACCAGCACGCATGACTGCTTGCTTGGCAACGCGATAGACGTTTTTACGACGACCACGGTAACCCTTTGCGAGGGCGATGACTTTCTTATGACGGGCTCTTGCAGTGACCCCACGTTTGACTCTAGGCATATCAGACTCCTTTAGTTTAAGTTAGGGTTACGCGTAAGGCATCATAGCGCGGATAGATGGTACATCCGCTGCTGCAACATTCACAGCACCACGCAATTGACGTTTGTTTTTGGTGGTTTTCTTGGTCAAAATATGACGTTTGAAAGCTTGACCGCGCTTGACGGTACCACCTGGGCGAACCACGAAGCGCTTTTTGGCGCTGCTTTTGGTTTTCATTTTAGGCATAAAAACTCCGTTTTGGATGAATCAAGGTGGCCTCAACTTTAGAGACACTTGGGAACCCGACCCATTTTTTATCGAACGACACGAGTGGTTTAACCTGACTCGTGGTGTTCGGCCTTATTAAATCACTTTTTATCTTCAAGTGACCCAATAATTCTTTTTGACGCTATTTTTTGCGCGGTGGCGCAAGCATCATAATCATTTGACGACCTTCAAGCTTGGGCATCGATTCAACTTGCGCTTGTTCAGCCAATTCGTCACGGACGCGCTCAAGTAGGCGCATACCGATGTCTTGGTGAGCCATCTCACGACCGCGGTAGCGCAGGGTGATTTTGACTTTGTCGCCTTCTTCGAGGAAGCGTTTGACGTTGCGTACCTTGACTTGATAGTCGTTTTCATCCGTACCTGGGCGGAATTTGATTTCCTTGATTTGGATGACGTGCTGTTTGGCTTTTGCCTCAGCCGCTTTTTTTTGCTCTTGGTACTTAAACTTGCCGTAATCCATCAAACGGCAGACTGGTGGCGTGGCATTCGGTGAAATCTCGACCAAATCTGTGTCGGCTTCTTCAGCCATTTTGAGTGCGTCGCGTGCTGACATGATGCCAGCTGGTTCGCCGTCGATGCCGATTAAGCGAATTTCGCGCGCTTGAATTTCCCCGTTGATGCGATGCTGCATCTTTGCTGAAGTAGCGATAGTAAACCTCGTTCAAAAAATTAAAAACTTACTTTTTGGCTCTAAAGTAGATTTTGTTTGGATGGAAAATCCAAACAAAACAAGATGAAGCCGAAGTTAAACCCGAAACGCTTCGAGTTTGACAAGTAAGTATATCGTTGCAAACAAAGCCACCTCCGCTTAGAGTGAAGCCGCAGGTGGCTCTTTAAACTGTAGACTGTGGCCTATTGACGTTCTTTGACTTCTGTTGAAATCTTGTCAATGAACGCATCCAAAGCCACCACACCCAAGTCAACATTGCCTCGCGCACGAACTGCGACGCTGTTGCTGTCACGTTCTTTGTCGCCGACGACGAGAATGTAAGGTGTTTTTTGTAAGCTGTGCTCGCGTATTTTATACGTAATCTTCTCGTTACGCAAATCTGTTTGCACCCTAAGTCCTTGTTTTTGCAATTCTTGTGCCACTTGCGCCACATATTCGGCCTGACTTTGCGAAATGTTGCAAATCACGACCTGAACAGGCGATAGCCATGTGGGCATGGCACCTGCGTGGTTTTCAATCAAAATGCCGATGAAGCGTTCGAGTGAACCGACGATGGCGCGGTGAAGCATGATGGGCGTTTTGCGTTGATCGTTTTCATCAATATACGTTGCGCCAAGTCGCTCTGGCATGAACGCGTCCACTTGCATCGTGCCGCACTGCCATGAGCGGCCAATCGAATCTTTGAGGTGATATTCGATTTTCGGGCCATAAAACGCGCCTTCGCCTGGCAACTCTTCCCACTCCACGCCTGAGGCGCGGATGGCTTCGCGCATGGCGTTTTCGGTTTTGTCCCATGCTTCGTCTGAACCAATGCGGTTGTCGGGGCGCAGTGCGAGTTTGACGGCGACGTCGGTGAAGCCGAATTCGCTGTACACTTTATTGGCTAAGGTGTGGAATTGCGCCACTTCGACTTGAATCTGGTCTTCGGTGCAAAAAATATGCCCGTCATCTTGTGTGAAACCACGCACACGCATGATGCCGTGCAACGCACCCGAGGTTTCGTTGCGATGGCATTGACCGAACTCGCCGTAGCGCAATGGCAAATCACGGTAGCTGTGCAAACCTGTGTTGTAAATTTGCACGTGACCGGGGCAGTTCATCGGCTTGAGCGCATATTCGCGGCTTTCCGATTCGGTGAAAAACATATTGTCTTTGTAATTGTCCCAATGCCCTGTTTTTTTCCACAAATTGCAGTCCAAAATTTGTGGGCCTTTGACTTCTTGATAGCCGTTATTGCGGTACACAGCGCGCATGTACTGCTCAACTTCTTGCCAAATCGTCCAGCCTTTGGGGTGCCAGAATACCAAACCAGGTGCTTCTTCTTGCATATGGAATAAATCGAGCTGTTTGCCGAGTTTACGATGGTCGCGCTTTTCGGCTTCTTCAAGCATGTTTAAATACGCGGCTTGATCTTCTTTCTTCGCCCAAGCCGTACCGTAAATACGCTGGAGCATTTCATTGTTGGAGTCGCCACGCCAGTAAGCACCCGCGAGTTTCATCAATTTAAATACTTTGAGTTTGCCTGTGGACGGCACGTGCGGGCCGCGACACAGATCAATGAACTCACCTTCGCGGTACAGGCTGATTTTTTCGCCTGCAGGAATTGAACTGATGATTTCGGCTTTGTAGTCTTCGCCTTGGCTTTTGAAAAAAGCAACGGCCTCATCTCTATCCCAGATTTCGCGAGTGACGGGTTCGTCTTTTTTCGCCAACTCAATCATTTTTGCCTCAATTGCCACCAAATCATCGGGCGTAAATGGGCGTTTGTAGGCGAAGTCATAGTAAAAACCATTGTCAATCACAGGGCCAATCGTGACTTGTGCGTCGGGATACAGCGTTTTCACCGCATACGCGAGCAAATGGGCGGTTGAGTGGCGAATCACATCCACACCATCAGCATCCTTGTCGGTCACGATGGCCAATGCTGCATCTTTTTCAATCAGGTAAGATGTATCAACCAGCTCACCATCGACGCGCCCAGCCAATGCGGCTTTTGCTAAGCCTGCGCCAATACTTGCCGCCACGCCGTGTACGGTCACCGCTTCGCCAAATGTGCGAATCGAGCCGTCAGGTAAGGTAATGTTGATCATAATGTCCTCGTTGAAAACGAATGAATGGTAAAAATAGTAATTAACTAGCCAATTAATAATAAAAGGTACAAAAAACATCAAAAACGAGCAACAAAAAAGCCCACCATGAGGTGAGCTTTTTGAGTGCTTGTTCACGCGACACAAAGCTCACCACGCCAGGGGCGTTGTGGTGGTCGTTGTGGTGGCGCTGAAAACTGAAGTCATGTGTAAACAAATAAAATTGGTAGGCGATATTGGGTTCGAACCAACGACCTCCACGATGTCAACGTGGCGCTCTAACCAACTGAGCTAACCGCCTAAAGAAACGGGAGTATAGCAAAGAACTATAAAAGACACAAGTCCTCGCATTGATTAGCGGTTGTTATTTCCTGCGTGACTGCAGGAAACTCTCTATAGCAATGATGAGGCTGCCCACGACAACCAGCGCGAATGATGCATAAAGTCCAATGTGGGTTGCAACATAGCCCAACAGCGCTGGGCCACCGAGTAAACTGGCATACCCCATGCCTGCGGCAAAAGATACACCGCGGGCAGCAGAGATACCCTCAATATTTGCCGCGCGAACAAACAAAAGCGGCACAATGTTGGCATAACCGAGGCCTGCAAATACCAGTGCGGTCAGCGCAAGTATGGCATTTGGTGCGGTTAAAAAGGCAATCATCATGAGGGATGAAAATAAACTGCTCACCCACAGTAAAGGTAGGGTGGCGAAACGTGTGCGTAAGCGGTCACCTAAAAATCGAGCCACTGTCATCCCTGCAGCAAATGCGCCCAGTGACAGGGCGGTTTGGGTAGGACTGGCATCTTTTTGGTCTCTGATGAATATCCCACCCCAGTCACCAACTGCGCCTTCGGAGAAGAAGCACAGCGCAGTCAAAATAGCGACAACGATGAGAGACAACGGTAAGCGTTGTGCATCTGTCGTGACGCTTGACGCTTCAATAGAAACCATAGCATCTTGCGCATAACAAAACCGTCTGGCGTACAGCAAGGCGGCAATGGCGATTGGTGAGAAAAGAGCGACTGATAGGTTAAACCCCCAACCAAGCGCAATAATGAGTGCGGCGGTCAAGCTCCCCAGAATATTGCCTAAGCTATAGCCGCCATGAAACAAGGAAATCGTCGGTTTTTGCAAATAATGTTCCACTGTGAATCCATGGCTGTTCATACTCGCGTCCAATGTGCCACAGCAGGCACCGAGAGCCGCCAAGCCGACCATCAGTGTGGCAATAGACGGTGCGATGAGCATGATGGGAAACGTCAGCCAAACACCAATACCGCTGACAATCATCACGGCGCGTGTGCCGTGACGCTGCGCATATTTCGGTGTGGCGAAAGTGGCCAGTAATGCGCCCAAGCCAAAACAAAAAATGCTCATGCCGAGCATGTCTTCGGATAAAGCCAGTCGTCGCTGTAACAAGGGAATTGCCGCTGCCCAAAAACCAACCACCACACCAAATGAGGCAAAAATGGTAAATAAGGCGATTTGTGCTGCGCGTGGAGATGTGTTCATGAAATAAAAAGCTTGAATAATTCAAGCTTTAGGATGAGCTAGTTAAGAGAGTGACGCAGACAATAAAGTCACAATAATGAATTTTGAGAAGCGCTCATGACGGTGTCTATGGCTTGGTTGAGATGTTCAATGCGTTGAGATGCTTCAATACTCGCACTGTTGTGCATATTGTGTTGCAGTAGTTCATGGGCGATTTGCAGCGCGGCGAATACCGCGATTTTGTCGTGGCTGGACATACCCATTTGCTGATTAATTGAACTCATTTTTTGGTCAACGAGTGTGACGGCTGCCAGTAACGAGGCTTTTTCATCGGTGGCGCACAGCAGTGTATAGCTGCGACCTAAAATATTGACGTTGAGGGTTTCTTTGGCTTGGCTCATGATGTGTGCTGGCTTTCTATCTGGGCGATGACGTGGTCAATGTGGCTTTGTGCGGCGCTCATGCGCTCGGCGAGTTGTTTGTTTTGGGCGCGCAGCTGGGCATTTTCTTGGCGCAGGTTTTGGTTGTCATGACGCAGGGCATTGGTGTGCGCAATGAGCACGGATAGTTTTTCTTCGAGAGTTTTTAGGGGTGCGAGCATGGTGTCTTTTGACGAAAGGTGAAGGGTTTTTCGCGACGAGTGTGGCGCGGTGTGTAATGGCTTTATTTTACTCGAATTTGTTGTGGGTGCGTGGGCTGTTCACGTTGCTTTTTTGCGTCATCTGTCGTAAAGTTGCTGGCTTATCGGTGGCGCATCTTCGGATGTGCTTTTGGGAAATCGGCGGTTTGATGTGTTTTTGTTTGAACCGACCATGCTGCACCCGCAACGGTATGCCCTGAATTCTTGAAGAAAATCAGAATTCAACGCCACACAAAAACCACTGTTTGCCCGCTGTGATTTGGTCATCGAGCCCAATTTGCGGCACAAATGGGAAGGGGTTTGGCGTCATGGGCTAGCCCGGAGACCGACCGATAACTCAAGGTTGTGCGATTGTGCAGCCGTTTTCGTTAACCCATGCTTTGCGGGTCGCAAAGTTGAGGAATTTACCATGTATAGCCATACCCCAGTCGCGCCGCAAGCGTGCCGCCGCCCTTTGCGTGCGTTATTTATTCTGTCTTTACTCGCTGCCAGTGGCACATCGTTTGCTCAAAGCAACGACGATGAATTGCCTGTTGTCGTCGTGACGGCCTCGCGAACTGAACAAATTGTGACAGACACTTTGCCACACACCACAGTGATTGACCGTGATGCCATCGAAAAAACACCGATGCAAGATGTGGTGTCGTTGCTCAGAACACAGTCGGGCGTGTCCGTACGCCAAAGTGGTGGTCAAGGTGCTTTGTCTGGTATTTCTATTCGGGGCGGCGAGCCGCGTCATACATTGGTGCTGATTGATGGTGTACCTCTAAATAATATTTCGGCAGGAACAGCCGCTCTTGAACAAATTCCCTTGTCTGCGATTGAGCGCATTGAAATTGTTCGGGGTAATGTTTCCGCCCTGTATGGTTCGCAAGCCGTTGGTGGTGTGGTGCAGGTGTTCACGCGCAAGGCCAAAAATGAAAACAGTTTGACTTTACGTGCCGCAGCAGGAACGCACAATCAAGTTCAAGCCTCAGCGCAGGTTAACCTATCGGGTGAGAAAGTCGCCGCAACCTTTGGCATCTCGCATGAGCGAATCAAGGCAGTCAGTGCACAAAATGCGGCAGCCATGAAAAAAATCGTGCCCTATGGCGACGTGAATCCAGACAAAGATGGCTATAAAAACGAAACGGGTTATGGTCACATTCGCTATCGCCCGAATGACAAAAATGAGTTTGGCCTACGCTTTTCCGAAAGCCGTGGCAAAAATCAATACGACAGCGCGTATGGTACGGCAGATTCGGTTCAGTCAAATCGCACCAAGGTATCGAACGTGTCGGTTTATAGCGACAATCGATTGTCTGACAACTGGCACTCAAATGTGCGTGTCTCTCAGGTGAGCGACCGCTCGTATGATTATGATTCTCCGGTGTTTTTTGGCACAGGCGTGTCATTGTTTAAAACCCGAACCACCGAGTTTGCATGGCAAAATGATATTCACACCAAAGCGGGTGAAGTGGTGGTCGGCGTTTCGCGTTCGAATCAACGTCTGTCGTCAGACACCGTTTATGACAACGTGAAACGAAATACGACCAGTCTGTGGGCGGGTTATACTTTGGATAAAAACCGTCATCATCTGCAATTGAATGCGCGCACGGACAAGCTCACGGGTTTAAAACGTGAAAATACGGGCAGTATCCATTATGGATTTGACCTCACATCGAAGTGGCGGATACAAGCGGGTTATAGCAATGGTTTTGCCGCACCGAATTTCAATGAGCTGTATTACCCTGATTACTCCAACCCCAATTTGCGTGCCGAACATGCCAACTATGCCGAGCTTGGCCTACAGTACAACGGCGATGGTTACGGCAGTCGTGTGACGTTGTTTAACACACTGTATCGAGACAAAATTGGTTCCGACCCTGATACATTTTTACCTGTGAATATCAATCGCGCTCGTGCTCGCGGGATTGAGTATCATGGTTGGATGGACTTATATGGATTTGATGTGAATCTGGGTTTGACCTATCAATCAGTGAAAAACCGAGAATCAGGCGAACGGCTGCTACGCCAACCACGATTTATGGGCAGTCTCGGCGTGGGCAAAACCATGGGCAAATGGCAAACTCAAGTTGATTGGACAGTACAAAGTGGCATGGATGATGTGAGTCAAAGCAAGGTGTCAGGTTTTGGCGTTCTCAATGCGGCGGTGTACTATGCGCCAATCAAAGAAGTGAAAATTGGATTGGCATTAAACAATCTGTTAAACCGTCACTATCAGCCTTTGTATGGGTACAATGCCACACCACGCACAGTGCTGTTGTCGTTCCAGTACCAACCGACGTTTAAATAATCACCCATTAATCACCCACGGTGCGAATGGTTTGCTGTCAAAGTGAACATTACCGCACCGTTTGGTAGTTTTGAGGCTCACTTATGAACCAACTCATCCCAACATCACAAAACGCACAAGCTCAGCGGCTTGTGCGTTTTGTCATGCTGCTGTCTGTGTTGGTAGCGATGGTGGTGGTGGCTTTTTCGTTGTGGTTTGATGCTCGCTCGTTGCCGATGGATGTGTTTATTTCGTTGCGCTTGCCGCGTGTGCTCGCCGCGTTTGGTGTGGGTGGTTTATTGGCATTGTCTGGCGTGATGTTGCAGGTGTTGTTGCGTAATCCTTTGGCTGAGCCTTATATTTTGGGGGCGGCGTCTGGTGCGTCTTTTTGTGTGCTGTTGGGCATGTTGTTGGGTGGGGCTTGGTGGTTGTTACAAGGGGCTGCGTTGTTTGGCGCATTGTCCGCGTTGGCAGCGATGCTCTGGATGATGCGGCGGCACGCAAGGCTTGAGGGTGATGTGACGGTGTTGCTGCTGCTCGGTGTGTTGTTGGCTGCTTTGCTCAATGCGGCGGTGAGCGCCATTTTATTGGTGCTGCCTGACCGTGTGATGCGTGGTGCACTGTTTTGGATGTTGGGTGATTTGGCGGGTTCAGGGCAGTTTTATGCGGCGTGGTTTGGCGTGTGGCTGTGTCTCATCGCAACGATGCTTTTGGCGCAGCCTATGGCGGCGTTGATGCGTGGTGCGGTAATGGCGCACAGCATTGGGGTCAATGTGTCGCGTGTGCGCGTGCAATTGCTTCTGCTGTCAGGTTTAGCGACAGCATTGGCCGTGATGGAGGCGGGGGCGATTGGCTTTGTTGGTTTGATTGTGCCGCATGTGGTCAAGGCGGTTGGTGCGCGGCATTTCGCGACGAACATGAGGGTGGTTTTGCCTTTGTGTGCCTTGTGGGGAGGGATTTTATTAGTGGTGGCTGATTGGTTGGCGCGCACGTTGTTTGCGCCGCTTCAGTTGCCTGTTGGGTTGTTTACGGTGGCATTGGGTGCGCCGTTACTCGCTTGGCGGCTCATCAAACGAATGCAAGGAGGATCGGCATGAGTGCGTTATCGGTTCGTGCGTTGAGCATCTATCATGAAGGCCATTTGGTGGTTCAACCTTTCGATTGGTCTGTGGAAGCAGGTGAAAAGTGGGCGGTGCTGGGGGTGAATGGCGCGGGCAAGTCCAGTGTGATCCATGCGTTGTTGGGGCTTAATCGTCAGAATAATCCACAGGTGTGGCTTGATAGTGTGTCCTTGTCGGCGTTAAGTGCGAAGCAGCAAGCCGCATCTCGTGTCTATGTGCCGCAGCGTTACGATGAACCATTTACTGTGACGGTGTGGCAAGCGCTACAAAGTGTTGTGCCTGATGCAGATGAACGGCAGTGTGTGTCAGCTTTGGCTTTGTTTGGGTTAATTGGTCGCGCAAATGCATGGGTGCATACATTATCAGGTGGTGAGCGTCAGCGTTTGACGTGGGCTTTTGCGCATGTCCGCAGCAGTCAGCAGACGTGTTTGGGTTTGTTCGATGAACCTCTATCTGCGCAGGATTTGGCGTGGCAGCAACGATTATTACAACGACTAAAAAATCTGCCCTATGCCGTGGTGGCTGCAGTGCATGATTTGAATCATGTGATGCAGTTTGCATCACATGTGTTGCTGTTGACTCATGACGAAGCGACGGGTGTGTCAAGTGTCTTGGCTCAGGGGTGTGTTGAAGAGGTGATGCAAGATGATTTGCTGTCCACGGCATTTGGTGTACCACTTAAATGTGCTGAAGCTGTGCATTGGCGAACAGACATGACATAAGGGCGGCAGGCAAAAAAGACGCGGATGTTGCTTATGCGTTTGGGGCGCAGTGATTCAGATTGCTTTAAGCATCAAATTATTTATCATCTGTACTTGAAAACAACCGTACATGTTCGCGTAAGGCGTATCGATCGGTCATGCCCGCAATGTAATCGGCGATGCGACGAGCCTGAGTGATCTTGTCATTCGGGACTTGATAGTCTTGTGCCAATAATCTCGGCTCGTCGATAAATGCGGCGAACAGCTCACGAATCACACGCTGTGCTTTGACGCTGCTGCGCATGACTTGATGATGACGGTACATGTGGATCATCAAGTATTGTTTGAGCGTGCTCATGTGCGTGCGCATCTCCTCTGAGAAACTGGCTAATTGCGGTGCAGCCCGTACGTCCTCGATGGTTTGAATTCCATGGGCAGCGATGCTATTTGCGGTGGTTTGGGTCAAATCGACCACCATTGCATTGATGATGCGGCGAACCGTTTCTAAGACTTCTCGGTGCCCTCTAATCTGAGGGAATGCGTGTCGTACTTCATCGTGGTACTGTGCAAACAAAGAGGATTCTCGCATGCCTTCCAAACTCAAAATTCCAGAACGAAGGCCATCGTCAATGTCATGGTTGCTGTAAGCGATGGCGTCAGCGATGTTGGTGATTTGTGCCTCCAGTGAGGGTTGTGTGCCGTTCAAGAATCGCTCACCGACGTCGCCGAGTTGCTCAGCATTACGGCGGGCGCAGTGTTTGAGAATCCCTTCGCGGGTTTCAAAGGTCAAATTCAAACCATCAAAACCACCGTAGCGCTCCTCTAGTACATCCACAATCCGCAAACTTTGTAAGTTGTGCTCAAAGCCACCATAGGGTTGCATGCATTCGTTCAAGGCATCTTGCCCTGCGTGGCCAAAAGGCGTGTGGCCCAAATCGTGTGCCAGTGCAATTGCTTCAATTAAGTCCTCGTTCAAACGCAGTTGCCGCGCCAGTGCCCGCGCCAGCTGCGCCACTTCCATGCTGTGCGTCAGGCGTGTGCGAAAAAGATCGCCTTCGTGATTCACAAACACCTGAGTTTTGTACTCTAATCGTCGAAATGCCGTCGCGTGCACAATCCGGTCTCGGTCGCGTGCGAACGGGCTGCGAGCAGGGTCGACGGTTTCATGATAAAAACGCCCGCGCGATGTCGAGTTGGAGGCAGCGTAAGTTGCCAAATAAGTTTCGTAGTTGGTTGTGAACATATGATCAGTGCCCTCGTGGATAATAAGAAGCCTCTATTTTATGCGCCAACTCAAACGTTTGGCTGTCGCCAATTAATTGACAAGGGGGAACGCCTCAGTCAATACTGTTGAATGTTGGCTATTTTTGAATCCATAACAAAAGCAACGCTATATTTAGCTCGTGTAATTGCAACGTATAGTTTTGCTTTTGCTTTGCCTTCTAAATTTTCACCGTTCTTAAGCCAGTTAAGCATCTTAGGGGTTGGATAAATCAGTACACGTTCGTAGGTTTGACCTTTTGATGCGCCAAAATTGCAGAATTGAAAATTTTCATTCACCCCTTGCTTTAAATTCCATCGCAATTGAACAGGTTTGAATTGCTCAAGGTATTGAGTAACGTTTTTTTTGTTAACCGTAAAAATGCCTTGATGATCAATGCCAGTATTTGGGCAGCATCTACATGGTTGAGTTGCCTCAAAATCATTAGAGTACAGCTGCGATGAAAAGTCACAAATGGCTTGATTGCTTCGATGTGAGGCGGATAAAGTTTGCTCATCAATTTCAAAAGGCGTTTTTTTGACTTCGATTTCAGTGTTCAAAAAGTCCTTAATTTTCCCATTACGATAGTTCTTATGTTTAGACTCGTAATGCGTTTCAAAAGTAGTCTGCCGTGGGTCGCCAACCAGTAAAACTTTTGATGATGATTCAAAAAAAAGTTTTAGTAACGCAAGGTCATATCCAGCTAAATCTTGCACTTCATCAACATAAATATGCGTGAAAATTTTACTTATACGGCTGATGACTGCGCCTTTTGTTTTTTCATTGGATTTAAAAACAAATTTTGACAGTCTGTCCGACAAAATTTTAGTTTTGCCAACAAAATAATGTCGCATGAAGTCTGTATTTTCAGGATACGGAAAACTTACACCCACCTTATTTTTGAATGAGCCATACTCACGACCATTATTAATAATCAAACCGTTAATTTCAATATCGAATAACTTATCATTAAACGAACCTTGAAACGGTCTCACACCATGCTGTAATAAAAATGAAAACCACGTTTGTATCGTGACATGTTTGGGCACGCAACCATTTAAAGAGATAAATCGCTGTGTAATCGAACGTTCATTTTCTTGGGTGTACGTTGTAATCAGTATTTTTTCGTTTGGATACTTCAAAGACTCTTGAACCAAAAAATGAGTTTTGCCCGCACCAGCCCCTGCAATCATCAGTTTATTTTTCATCCGAAATCCAATCAACTGCATCATTGATGTATTCAGGCATCACAACCTCATCAGTACTACCAAACACGCTTAAAGCCCAAGTTGTTTTGTTTTTAATCATCCAAGCCACCAATTCGTTTGTGCTCGATTCGCTGCGCCCTAAAATTGTGTTCAAGGAAGCCAAAGGATTCACATGAGCAAATTGTGGCTCAAGTGTGTTTTGCTGGTTATCACTGTCTGCGCAAATTTTGATGCTTGTGCATGATGAAAATTCAGTATATTTTTTTGTTATATTTTCCTTAAAATCACCATCGTTATCAGTCACAACCGCAACAGGCTTGTTAATCAGTTGGGCAATTTCTAAAAAGCGTTTAAAACTCAGCCCTACGGAAATAACGTCAATTCCTTTTTCTATCGGCAAACAATTAAATTTTTGCAAAAAAGCCTTTTGCACAATCAGTTCATCCGATGGACCTTCCACTAAAATAGCTTTTTTTGCCAACACCATGCGTAAAGTTTCAAAACCAGCCAATTTTTCAAAAAAAACTTGTGTGTCTGGTTTTAAATCAGATAGTTTCATTGCGACTCTATTGTTCAGTAACGTCAAGTGGCTTAAATTTAGTTTGTTTGCCACGAAACTGCTGTGCGTTGTAATCAGTATCTGTTTACCTTCGCATTTGTCTTGAATGGTTTTAATCAGCTGATTGAGTTTGGTGTGCGATAAATGGTTTTCTGGTTCTTCAATTAACACCAAACTTGAATTTTGGGACTTTTTTTGTGCCAACGCCAAGTGTGTTTTGATTAAGCACTGTTCGCCCTTGCCAATTTGATGAAATGGGATGTCCGCAACATACGTCATGAGGGCATTATCCCAAGAATTCTTTGCCGACAAATCAACTGATATTTCAACAGCCTTTTCTGACAAACCCGCATTTGTTGAGATTTTGCGGTTGAGCTGAACAATGGCATAATCGCCCATAAAGGTTTCTTTAAGTTTTCGATAAGACTGAGCCAAAGCAACCGTTTCTTTGCTGTCTAAATCATCACGAATAATTTTAGAAATATAAACATCCGAACCATTTTGCAAACGGCTTGAAGTCGAATCAATAACGACTGATTTTAGTGGAATGCTGCGTGTTGTGATGCTCTCGCGGGCAAAGGTTATGAGCGTGGTTTTATAGTATTCAATCGGGATGGTTTTCACTAAATCAGGCGTTTTAATCAACTCCTCGTATTCCGCTTTGTACGTATCATCGAACTCAATATGAAAGCTAAAACCTATGGCTGTTTTGTCTTTTTTAGAGTTTAGATCACCCTTGAAAATATCTAAACTATCGTCTGAAAGAAAAACCTCAATTGTGATTTTGGGTGGTGCAAGTGCTGTTTTATTTGCAAGGCTATTTAAATACTCTTGCTCTGCTTCATTGTTAAAAAAATAAGAGGTCAACTCATTTCGCAGGTATTTCCCGTTGAGCATACCCGTTAATGCAAGGTGAGCCGCTTCTAACACAGTTGACTTGCCCGCCTCATTGTCACCAACCAATACATTGAGTCCAGCATTCAGCTTCAAAGAAAAGTCTCTAAAGCACTTGTAATTGGTGATGTTAATTTCTGATATATAGCTCATAAATATTCTCTACACAAAATTTCCGATTGTAATCGGCAAGAAATGACTTAATTTTCAAATCACTTCGCACACCCGCAAAGTTTCGCGCAATATAATCTTGGGAGCGGTTTGGATTTTGTATTTGCCGATACCCTCGAGCAGGACGAATTTTATTTGGCCTGCATCGGATTTTTTGTCCAACTTCATGAGTTCAATCATTTTGTCGATGCCGAGTTTCGGTGGTTCGGTCGGCAAACCAGCGGCTTTGACGAGATTCTGGATGCGAGTGACGTCGGTGGCAGAGAGTTGCCCTAAGCGATGTGATAAATCGGCAGCGAGTATCATACCGACGCCGACAGCTTCGCCGTGCAACCATGCTCCATAACCCATGCCTGCTTCGATGGCGTGGCCGAAGGTGTGGCCGAAGTTAAGAATGGCACGGATGCCGCCTTCTTTTTCGTCTTGTGCTACAACCTCTGACTTGATTTCACAGGAGCGTACGATGGCGTGGGTGAGGGCGGCTTCGTCTTTGGCCATGAGTTTTGGCATGTTGTCTTCTAACCAGCTAAAAAACGCTGCGTCGTAGATGGCACCGTGCTTGATGACTTCGGCCATGCCTGCCGATAATTCATTGCCGGGGAGTGTATTGAGTGTGCTCAAGTCGGCGAGCACTAACTGCGGCTGATAAAACGCGCCAATCATATTCTTACCCATTGGGTGGTTGATGCCTGTTTTGCCACCAACGGATGAGTCAACCTGTGAGAGCAGTGTGGTGGGAACTTGAATAAACGGTACGCCGCGCATGTATGAAGCCGCAGCAAAACCCGTCATGTCACCGACAACGCCGCCACCCAGGGCAATTAGGGTGGTTTTACGGTCACACTGGTTGGCGAGCAGGGTGTCAAAAATCGTATTGAGCGTTTCGAGATTTTTGTACTCTTCGCCAGTGGGTAGCGTGTGAATATGAACCGTTTTGCCCAGTCCACGAATTGTTTTCGCCAGTTGCTCGGCATACAGTGGACCGACAATGGTGTTGGTCACAATCAAAACCGTTTTGCCTATGATGGCTTTTTGGAGTGGCTCTGCAGCGTGCGATGCATTGCTGCCGATGATAATGGGATAGGTGCGGTCACCTAATGCAACATGGAGTGTGTTCATGGTGTGTTTCCTGCAGTGTGTTGGATTAATGCTTGAATGATCTGTGTGGCTACTTGACCGACTTGGCCAGCGCCTGTGGTGACTTCGAAGTCAGCCAGTTCGTGATAAATCGGATGGCGGATGTCGTACAGTGATCTGAGTGTGCCCAGCGGATTACTATTTTGTAATAAAGGTCGACCTTTGTCATGGCGCGTGCGGTGAAGCAACCGCTCGGGCGTCGTCCAAAGGTAGACAACCCAGCCGTTGGCTTTGAGGTGTTCACGATTTTCTGGGCGCAAAACAGCGCCACCGCCTGTGGCGAGAACCAAATGGGAGCGCTGCGTCAGATCGGCGATTGCACGAGCTTCGCGTTCACGAAAGCCAGCTTCGCCCTCTATCTCAAAAATAGTGTTGATGGTGGTGCCTGTCCGCGCAATGATTTCGTCATCTGAGTCAACAAAGTCACGTTGCAGTGCTTGTGCAAGGATGCGGCCAACGGTGGATTTACCCGCACCCATCAAACCGATGAGATAGACGTTGGGTGCGTTTTGCAAAATAACGCGTTGCTCGGCTGTGAGCGGTAGAGGAGGGTTTTTTTTTCGATTCATGGTGACTCAGATGAATGCAGGTTGGAAAGAGCGGTGGGCTTGCCTTTGGCATCGAGCACATAAGGAGTAAGGAATATCAACAGTTCTGTTTTACTCACACTTTTATCCGTGCGTTTGAATAGGTAACCGAGCAGCGGAATGTCGCCGAGTAAAGGCACTTTGTTTTCGCTGTTGTTACTGGCTTCTTGATAAATACCGCCGATGACCAATGTCCCGCCATTTTCGACTTTGACTTGTGTTTGCACGTGCTTGGTGTTGATGGTGTAGCCTGCGTCGGTGACCAGAGAGCCAATGCTGTCTTTGGCGACATCCACATCCATGATCACATCACCATTGGGTGTGATTTGCGGTGTGACCTCCAGCTTGAGGTTCGCTTTTCGGAAGGACGTCGAAGTCGCGCCTGAACTGGTGGATTCTTGGTAGGGGATTTCGGTACCTTGCTCAATCAGTGCTTTGACATTATTGCTGGTGACAACGCGAGGGCTGGAGATGACCTTACCTAAACCATCAACCTCAAGTGCGGAGATTTCGAGGTTAATGAATTGGGATAAACCTTTGCGAAATACGCTAACCGCATAGGTCGCTGGGTCTACGGCTGCTGAGGCAATGGCGGCGCCAAAACTTTGGTTGCTGCCAAAGTACGTGCTGTTGCCTTGGCTGCGCGTTGGGATTTGGATGTTTTGGCTCGGGTTTGTCGGGTTGGGCACAGACTGAAAGCCAGAGCTGGTTAAGTCATTAAAGCTCAGCTTCATACCCAAACTGCGTGAAAAACTATCGTCCGCTTCAACGATTCGCGCCTCGATGAGTACCTGACGTGCTGGTTGGTCAATGCGCTTAATGAGTCCACGAATCTGAGCCACGCGATCTGGCGTGTCTTGTACAAGTAGCTGGTTGGATAGTGGGTCAGCCATCACTGCGCCATGAGGTGAGAGTAAACGCTGACTCTCGACAATCATTTTGCGTACCGACTCGGCTTTTTGGTATTGAAGGACGATGGTGTCGACACGGCCATAGTTCTGTATGCCGTAACTGTTTGTGCCATCGTCGTAACCTTGCTCACTGAGCATCACAGAGTCGCCTGTGACGAAGTAGGTATTGTTGCTTTTTTCGACGGTTAGGTTTTTGGCTTTGACAATGACAGCCAATGCTTCTTGCCAAGAGGCATCCTTTAGATTTAGCGTCATAGTGCCTGTGACAGACTCATTGGCGACGATATTCACACCCGCTGTCTCGCCGAGCACTTGTAACAAAGCGCGCACAGGGACATCTTGAAATGAGAAGGCCATGCGTTTGTCTGTTGGTGCTGCGCTTAACGTTAATCCAATTGAGGCGTCGCTGGCTTGTGCAAGCAGCGGTGTACTTGTCATCAGCAATAGCCATGCAGCGAAGTGAGCGCAAACTTGAGCCAATTGATGCGTTCGGGTGCGTTGGGTGGCTTGATTTTTGTTCATCAATGCTCCAGTTGGCCTTTTGTAATAGTGTGGGTTTTGCCGTTTGCAGACAGTTGTAAGTTCTGTTCGGTGAGTTGTGTCACAGACCATGATTCTTTACCAATGTGCTCGTGTAGGTTGACCCGGTAAAGTCGCTCGCCAACTCTGACAATACCCCAAGTTCCGCCATTTTGGTGTAACACACCTTGATAATTGATTTCTCCTAATGTTGCTTGGCTCAATGTTGGCGCATGGGGTTTGATGTTTTGCTGAGGACGCTCAAGCGGCGATTCTGGTAAAGGCGTGGCCACTTCTGTGATCAATGACGTCACTTCATCCAAATTTTTTTGTTCAGTGGTTTTGGCAGATGATTCGTTGCTGGCGATGAAGGCTTGTTTGTTGAGTGAGCTGGGCAGCTCACTACTAAATAGCTGAGTTGTGGCTGCTTGTTCGGGTGGGTGAACGTTGTTTTTTGCTTGCTCGCGCGCTTGCGTCGTCCATTGACTGACATGCTCAACACTGGTCAGGCTGTCAGGTTGCTTTTGGCATGCGCTTAAGATAAGTAGGGAGGTTATTTGAAGCATCAATGAGCCTTTCATTTGGCAGCTCCTTTGATGAAAAACAATTGCATTTTAGCTCTGACCTTGTTGGCATCAAGACCGTTAATCGTTAGACGCTCCAATGAAATGATTTCAGGGCGTTTTGCCAGTTCATGTGTCCATGTCAAAACATTGGCATAGTTGCCCTCTAATTCGATGGTGAGCTGACCAACACCGCTGTCGGCGGCCAACTGATCGGCGAGGTGAATGTTTTGATTGGGGGTGGTCACCTCTTTAAAAGGAACGGGGGTCAGTGAGACGGGGTGAAGTTGTTGATCTGTTGCACTGGTGACCAAGTCAGTGTACCACTGAGGGATGTCTTGCACACTGATCGGTCGCTGGTCTTGAACGCGCATGTCGTGAATCTCAAGGCTCTGTTGCGCTTTTAGCTGCGCTGATTGTCGGTATTGTTGTTGCAGGGTGTTTGTTTGTGATTGCTTGGCTTGTACGGCTTGCCACAAGGGCATGAGAGACAAAACAGCCACTAATGCAATGACTGTCAAAGAAGCAAGCAACAGCAGCAGACGGCGTGGTGTACTTGGCCAATTCATGATTTCAGCCAAATCAAGTTGTGCCCACGTGTGCCAATCGTTACTTTGGTTCATCGGGGTTTCCTTGGTTGGTGGGGGTGCTGATTTTTTGTTTTTTATTGATTAATTCTATGGAAAATTGCCAGTATTGTTGCGTTTGAGCCGTTTTACTGCTGATTTGGTTCAGGCGGACATGGTGGCTGGCTGCGACACGCGGGTTGAGTTGTTCTAGCAGTGCGGCAACGCTTTGCGGTGAATTTGCGTTACCTGTGATGACGACGTTGTCGTTTTCTTGACGTGCGTCAGTAAACTGAACGGACTGATTGGACAAATCATTCAATGCTAGCATCCAATCAAGGTGGTTGGCGCTGCGTATTTTCCACGCTGTAATTTGTCCTAATCGAGCGGCTTCTTCTATTACTGGTTGGCCATCTTTGATTGGTGTCGTGCTGGTTGCGGCATTTATAGACACGAGTTCGGCTTCTAATGCGTGGTTGATGGCGTCTGTTTTGTTTTGCTGATACCACAAAGCTCCGTAACTACATGACAGTACGAGAGAAGTAAACAACCCAGCCAACACGGTTTCTTGAATAAAGTCGGCTTTTTGAGGCTGTTTCTTTTGGTTCGGCCACAGGTTTAAGAGGGGTGATGACAAATAAATCTGCTGGCTAAGATGCCAAACAGTGCCCAAACGTGCCTGCAAGTCAGCATTTGTACTCCCTTCAGTTGGTGTACCGACTGGGCGTACAGACAAACCCAGACGTGTTTGAAGAGATGACTGGGCTTGTGTCCAATCCAAGCCCAAGCCTGTGCACAGCATCTGTGTCATTTTGGGCAAATCCTTGTCCAACCATTGCTTCGCTGCATTTTCGATTTCATTCACGGCAAAGTTGGTTGGTAGCTGCAGGTGCTTTTGAGAGCCAGCTTGATGAGGGGCGCGATAAAGAAACCCCGCTTGTGACAGTGCGTTGGGGTCAAAGTGACGAGCTTGGTGCTGCCTGTGGCCTTTTTTATCTGGCCACCACATTTGTAAACGGTCGTATTCGACTTGGCAGACAAACTGAGTGGGTATTTGAGGTTGGCTCTGTGGTGACTCATGATGGTGAATGCCTGCCCAAACCTGTTGCTCTGGGCACACCCATTTCAAATGCCAGTCAGTTTTGGCGAAAGCTGCGCTGTATTGAGCCACTTCTGTTTGTCGAGCCACGGCCAGCATGGTTTCGTTTTCATTGTGCTGAGTAAAGTCATAAAACACCTCTGACATCGATAAGCCCACTGTCTGCGAAATATGGCGTGTGACTTGGTAGTCACGCTCCTCTATATCCAAACCAGTTGGCAAAGTGATGTACTGCACATGCACCAATGTTGTCGGCAGTACCACCGCCACATCCAGTCTGGCGATGTCTATTTCTGCCTTCAAGCGACTTATCAGTTGCTCAGGTGCAATCAAACGCTGGTTTTGTATCACGTCATGTGGTAAAGGCAAAACACCCGCCTTGATGGTGCGCGTGCCTCGCCGCACGAGATAAACGACCTCGTGTTCAAATAACGCAATCACCAGCAGGGGCGCATTTTGTCGAAATAAACGCAACCAACGACGATTTGAAATCAATCTTGTTTCCTTAACAACACAGAGTCACTTCATTGAAAGCACACACAACTCGACTATAAAGAATACGAAAAGCATGTTTGAGGTTCGCAGTGCGGATATAAAAACCCCTATGATAATCAATGCTTTTTCACACAAAGCCATCTTGCAAGTATACAATAAGCACCAATTTCCCGACGGCACTTTTGTCCGAAACATTTAACTGAAAACACCATGAGCACAGACAAGACAGTTGATTCACAGAACAATCAAAATGAAACATCGCCCACCAAAACGCCGAAAAGCAAAGGCTCGTTGTGGTGGCGCATCATCAAGGGTGGATTTTGGACGGGTGTGATTGGCACATTTATCGGCGTTATCGTTTTAGCCATTGCCGTTGCAATGGCTTGGCCAACCTTGCCATCGGTTGATGCGCTGAAAGACTACAAGCCACGTATGGCTATGCAGATTTTTACCGAAGATGGTCAATTGATTGGTGAATTTGGTGAAGAACGTCGAAAAATGATTGCTATTAAAGACGTGCCAGAGCATGTTAAATGGGCGATTTTGTCGATTGAAGATGCACGTTTTTATGATCATGATGGCATTGATTACAAAGGCTTGGGGCGTGCCATCATCAACAATGTGCTTCATCCCAATGACCCACAAGGCGCATCAACCATCACGCAGCAGTTGGCAAAAAACTTCTTTTTAAGCTCGGAACGAACGTTTAACCGTAAGTTTTATGAAGCACTCATGGCGAAAAAAATCGAGCAAAATTTGAGTAAAGATGAAATTTTAGAGCGTTACATCAATCACATTTTCTTGGGTGAGCGCGCTTATGGTTTCCCTGCAGCTGCCGAGATTTATTTTGGTAAAGAGCTAAAGGATGTCAGTATTGCCGAGGCTGCTATGCTCGCAGCTTTGCCGCAAGCACCTGGTCGTAATAACCCGATCCGCAACCGAGCCAACGCTGACTCTCGCCAACAATACATATTGGAGCGTATGCGTGACATTGGTAAAATCAATCAAGCCCAGTTCGACGAAGCCAAAAAAGAAACTGTGCGCATTGTTGATACACGCAGTGCTGCCATCAATCGTCAGTACAGTGTACATGCTGAATATGTGGCAGAAATGGCGCGACAGTTAATGTTTGAACGTTATAAAGACGCCGCATATACCGAAGGACTTAAGGTGTACACCACTATTAATTCTGCTGAGCAGACCGCCGCTTATGAAGGCGTGCGAAAAGCAGTGCTTAATTACGACACCAAATATGGCTATCGAGGTGCGGAAGCTCAGTACGAGTTGCCAGCAAAAGCGGCAGAGCAATTGACTGCGTTGGATAAGATTTTTGATGACCCCAAACATAAAGACTTCGATAACTTGCGTGCTGCGGTTGTCTTGTCTGCCTCGGGTACCAGCGTTAAGGCCGTTCTGGCAGATGGTGAAGAGATTAGTATCACAGGCAGTGGTTTGAATTTTGCCAAAAAAGCCATGGGTTCAGGTAAAAGCCCTATCAAAACAGGCTCTGTTATTCGTGTCATTGAAAACATTGATGATGCGAGTTGGCGTATTAGTCAAGTGCCTGAAGTCCAAGCCTCTTTCATCTCGATGTCATCGACAGATGGTGCGGTGCGCGCATTGGTGGGTGGGTTTGATTTCAATCAGAGTAAGTTTAATCGTGTTACTGATGGCTATCGTCAACCAGGTTCGGGCATTAAACCGTTTATTTATTCGGCAGCGATGGAAAAAAATGGTTTGAATACAGGGTCAATTGTTGATGATACCCCTATTCAAATAGGTAGCTGGCGTCCACAGAACTCAGATGGACGTTATTTGGGTCCTGTTCCGCTATCGACGGCCTTGGCCAGTTCGCGCAATATGGTTTCGATTCGTTTGTTACAAAGCATTGGTAACGATTACTTCCGTCAGTATGCCACTCGTTTTGGTTTCGAGCCAAAGCGGATTGACCAGTATTTGACTGTCGCACTCGGTGCAATGGAAACAACGAGTTGGCAGTTGGCTGGTGCGTACGGTGTTTTTGCTAATGGTGGGTACAAGGTCAATCCTTACATTATCACCAAAGTGATTGACCGTAATGGAGCCACGATTTTGCAAGCACAGCCGAAAAAGTCTGGTGACCCTACCAATCGCGTGATTACCGAAAAAAATGCGGCCATGACGGATGCTCTGATGCGTGGTGTGGTGCGTAGTGGTACGGGTCGTGCGGCGTCGGCACTTGGGCGTTCCGATATTGGTGGTAAAACGGGTACAACCAATGACTCAAAAGATGCTTGGTTCAATGGTTATCAACCTAAGTTGGTGGGGATTGCATGGATGGGGTTTGATAAGCCGAAATCACTTGGTGCGGGCGAGTTTGGTGGCACATTGGCTTTGCCGATTTGGATGAATTATATGCGTGTGGCTCTGAACAAACAAAAGGTTGAAGTCAGCAAAGAGGTGGTAGAGGACACGCCTGTGACAACTGAGCCTGCTGCTCCAGTTGATCCAAATGCTGCACCTGAAGAGTTGAAAGTTGATTCAAAGGCAGTGCCGCCATCGAATAGTGAAGCGCGTAAAGCAGCAGAGAAAACCAACGAGGCTGATGTGAAAGAGGCTGCGAAGCCTCAGCCAGCACCTGAAGCCCCTGTTTTGCCAGCTGCCCCTGTTACTCCCAAGGAGCCTGTGGTACCTAAGCCTGCACCTGCGGCGGGTGGTTAAGTAGTTTGCGCTTATTGATTTTCGCAGGTGCTTAGCCCCCGAAAAGTTTACGGTGGCTCAACTAAGCCTCATACAAAAAAGCGAGTCGTTTTTGACTTGCTTTTTTGCATTTGACTTTCGGTTATGTGTTTACTTTTTGTGTCCAAATCGTCGGGTGATTTTGAGGACGTCTTTCAATGTGCGTAAATTTTTAAACACGTGAGCCAAATGGACTCGATCAGTCACGTCAATAATGACATCAAGGTGGTTAAGATTGGCGATGGTGTTCATTGAGGCTGACTCAATGTTTGCACCCATTTCACTAATTTTAGAGGCAATTTTGGCCAATAAGCCACGCTCATTCTTGGTGATGATTTGCAAAGCGACAGGAAATGGATCAACTATCTCGGCTTGTTTGTCCCAATCCAGCTCAATCCAGCGTAAGTTGTCGTGGCTGCGTTGGCTGCGAGCGGTAGGGCAGTCTGCCGTGTGAACAACGAGGCCTTGGCGACGTAGTAGGTGACCAATAATGGCGTCACCACGGATGGGGTGGCAGCATTTGGATAGGGTGAGGGTGTTGGTTTCGTCACCGCGAATCACTAACCGTTCGACTTCTGGACGGGTCATCGCTGCTGCGCTGGTGCGTACGATATCTGAATGCTTGTGGTTGCCACCAATCATAAGTAGGCGCTGAGCGGTAATATTGGCGGGTCGAATGTCCAGACCAACTTCAGAGAACAGCTCGTCACGCGTTTTGCATCCTGTGTCAGCCAGTAGCTTGTCCCAAGTTTCTTTGTCGTCAATGTTCGGGAAAGGAATGTGGATGTTATTGACGGCTTGACGCAAAAGTTGTTCACCAAGCTGGGCGGACTCAACCACACGCTGAGATTTGAAGTAGTGACGCAACTCTGAGCGTGCCTTGCCTGTTTTGACTTGCGATAGCCATGAAGGGTGTGGTGTGGCCGCATTGTCGGTGATGATTTCTACCTTGTCACCGTTTTTTAGCTCTGTGGACAGTGCGGCTGATAGGCCGTTGATTCGGCTGGAGGTGGCGTGGTTGCCCACATCCGTGTGTATGGCATACGCGAAATCAAGCACCGTGGCATGACGTGGCAATGTCAATATTCGGGATTTGGGCGTGAACACATAAATCGCATCGGGCGACAAGTCCACTTTGACGTGCTCGAGGAACTCGATGGAGTCATTGGTTTTTTGCTGAATGTGCAGCAAGGATTGTAGTGTGAGGTGAGATTGTTTTTGAACTTCAGAAAAACTCACGTCGTGTTCTTTGTATAACCAATGTGTGGCAATGCCTGATTCGGCGATGCGGTGCATGTCATGTGTGCGGATTTGAAACTCAATCGGGGTGCCGTAAGGGCCAATCACCGTTGTATGGAGTGACTGATAGCCATTCTTTTTGGTCAGTGCAATGTAGTCTTTGAAACGACCAGGTACCGGATTGAATAATCCATGTAAGACGCCAATACTCAGATAACAATCGGCACGTGAAGTGACCAAAATTCTTATGCCATGCACATCTAATACTTTCGAGAGACTGAGCTTTTTGCTCTTCATCTTTTGGTAAATAGACGCGAGGTTTTTTTCTCGACCAGAGACATCCGCATCGATTTGGTTTTGCATGAAGGTGGTATTGACTTTGTCGAGCACTTTATCAAACAGCTCGCGTTTTTGCATCCGTGCACGTTTGAGGGCTTTGTCAATCACTGCTGCACGCAGCGGCTGGGTTTGGAAGAAGCACAGGTCTTGCAGCTGGCGGTAAATGCCGTCCAAGCCGAGGCGATGCGCAATCGGCGCATAAATCTCTAAGGTTTCATGGGCGATACGGCGACGCTTTGCCAACGACAATGTTTCCATTGTAGACAAGTTGTGCAAGCGATCTGCCAGTTTGACCAAAATGACACGCACATCGTCAGCCATGGCGAGCAGCATTTTGCGGAAACTCTCGGCTTGCTGGGCTTCTTTACTGTCGAAGTGTAACTTGTCGAGTTTGGATAAGCCGTCAACCAAGTTGGCGACCGACGCGCCAAATTCAGAGGCCAGTGCGACTTTGTCTGTTCCCGTGTCCTCTAAAACGTCGTGCAGCAACGCTGCCATGATGGACTGGGTGTCGAGTTTCCATGTGGCACACAAAGTGGCCACGGCAATCGGGTGTGTGATGTATGGCTCGCCTGTCTGGCGAAATTGACCCAGATGGGCGGCATCCGCGACTTGGTAGGCTGCGCGAATCTTAGTACGATCCTCATCCGACAGATACATGGCCAGTTGGTTGAATAAGTCGTTTAACCCATCCTTGATGAGGTCAGCGTGCTGCTGTTTGTGTGCCGTTGCGTCCGTCATGATAGTGCTCGCCGCGTGAGGGTCAGGCGGCGTTTGATTGGCAGGCGGGCGGTTTTTTGGCATAGGAGTCACACAGTATTGATAAAAAAAGCCATTGAACTCAATGGCTTTTGGGATGAGTGACCCAGTGTTTAGCTTGGTACTTTCAGCAGCATTTCGACACCAACTTCGCCAGCGGCGATTTCACGCAAGGCGGTGACAGTTGGTTTATCCGTGCTCATGACGCGCGGCGTGTGGCCTTGTGCGAGTTGGCGCGCGCGGTAGGTTGCGGATAGTGTCATTTCAAAGCGATTTGGGATTCTTTTTAAGCAGTCTTCAACGGTAATGCGTGCCATGGTATTTCCTCTTTTGGATTGTCTGGGGGCGTATTGCCCACAGAGATTTACTGAGCATGTATGCCCAAGTCATAAAATAGGCTGGGACGGCGCGAGAATTGTTGCGCAAACCGCAAACGAGCGGCTTTGACCACATGGGTTAAATCTGCAAGTGCGCTGTCCAAATTTTCGTTAATGATAACATATTCGAAGTTAGGCGCGTGCGCCATTTCATTGCCCGCTGCGAGTAGACGGCGGGTGATGACTTCTTCAGAGTCTGTGCCGCGTTTGTACAATCGTTCACGCAAGGCAGTCAGGGAGGGCGGCAGAATGAAAATCCCCGTCATTTGTGGGAAAAAATGGCGAACTTGCTGTGCGCCTTGCCAGTCGATTTCGAGCAAAACATCTTTGCCGCTTTCTAAGGCGTTGTGAATCCACGCCTTGGATGTGCCGTAGTAGTTGCCATGGACTTCGGCCGATTCGATAAACTCGCCACGAGATTGTCGCTCTAAAAAATCTGACACAGTGGTGAAATGATATGACTCACCATTTGTTTCGCCTGTGCGCGGTTCACGGGTGGTGTATGAAACCGAAAGCATGATGTTTGGGTCATTGGTTAATAATGCGTTGACCAATGTGGATTTGCCTGCGCCGCTGGGCGCTGCGACAACGAATAGTGTGCCGGGTTGATTGATTTGACTGACGGGCATAAACGTCCTTCCTGACGATGTGTTTTTTGGGCTTTTTCGTTTGGTTTGTTGATGGGCTATGTGCTAGTTATCTTGTGCGTTATTCTAAGTTTTGAACTTGTTCACGCATTTGCTCAATGATGATTTTTAAATCCATTGAGGCTTGGGTTTGCAGCAGACTGGCTGATTTTGAACCGAGGGTGTTGGCTTCTCGGTTGAACTCTTGCATGAGGAAGTCGAGTTTTTTACCGACCGAACCGCCGTCGCGCAGGGTTTTTCGGGCATTGGCGATGTGGCCATCAAGACGATCGAGCTCTTCGGACACATCAATGCGGATGGCGGTGAGAGAGACTTCCTGTTTGATTCGTTCAATCAGCTCCTCACGTGGAATGGCTGATGTGGCGATGGTCACCTCGTTTTTGTTTGCGTCCATCGCTTTGAGCAGGCGTTCGGTCAGCCGAGCCTCTTGGTGTGCGAGGAGTTCTGGGAGCTGCTGGCGCAGGTTTGTGACGATGTTGCCGATGGCCTCAAGGCGATTGTTGAGTGTTTGAGCCAAATGTGCGCCTTCGGTTGCTCGGTTTGTAAGGAACGTGTCTAAAGTTTGATTGACCAGTGTTTCGACTTCAGCTGCTTGCACCGATGCGAGCGCATGTGCCGCGCCTACGCTGCTGGGCAAAACGCTGGGATGGTTGAGCAGTTGGTTGACCGAGAGTGGTGCGGCGTTGGGTGCGCAGGCAATGATGCTGGCTTGTAGGTCGAGCAAGGTTTGTAGAGCTTCATTGTTGATGTGGGTCGTTGGCACGGTGTCGTTAGCGGTTGCTTGCCATGAAATTTTGCACTCGATTTTGCCGCGTTTGATGCGCTGGTTGATGGATTCGCGCAAAATGCCTTCGAATGGTGCGAGTTCTTCGGGGACTTTTAGAATTAGCTCTAAGTAGCGACTGTTGACACTTTTGAGCTGTAAGGCGAGGGTGCAAGCACTGCTGGAGACTTCGGCGCTGCCGAAACCTGTCATGCTGAAAATATTAGTGGGTGTGTTCATGTACAATGCTCAGACTTAAGAAGTTAAAATTTTTTCATCATTTTAGATAGAGATTTCAATATGATACACCGAGCACAGGGGCGTACGCCCGACCAATTGCGAAAAGTCACCATCGAACGCAACCATACCAAACATGCGGAAGGTTCTGTACTGGTTAGCTTCGGCGATACCAAAGTGTTGTGCACTGCCAGCGTTCTTGATAAAGTCCCTCCACACAAAAAAGGCAGCGGCGAAGGCTGGGTGACGGCCGAGTACGGCATGTTGCCCCGCGCGACGCACACACGTAGTGATCGTGAGGCAGCGCGAGGCAAGCAGACAGGACGGACTCAAGAGATTCAGCGTTTAATCGGACGCTCTTTGCGCGCAGTGGTGGATCTGAAATTGTTGGGTGAGCACACGATTCAGGTGGACTGTGACGTGATTCAAGCTGATGGTGGCACTCGCACGGCGTCGATTACGGGAGCGTATGTGGCTTTGGCTGATGCGGTGTCTTGGATGATTGCTCAGAAAAAAATTGGCCAAACCCCTATCAAAGATGCGATTGCGGCGATTTCGGTTGGCGTGGTCGGTGGTGTGCCGATGTTGGATTTGGATTACTCGGAAGACTCCAGTTGTGACACAGATATGAATGTGGTGATGACTGGGGTGGGTGGCTTTGTTGAAATTCAGGGAACGGCTGAAGGGACACCGTTTAGTGTCGATGAGCTCAATGCTTTGCTTGGATTGGCACAAAAGGGCATTCACGAGTTAATCGCGGTTCAGAAACTGGTGTTGGGAGAGTAATTGATGCTGATAACGGCTGTGTCATTGTTGCTATGGTTAAGTGTTGCTTTAGCGGTTACTGGCCTTTTTCTCGGGTATGTTTTCGGGTTGGTGGCTGTGCCTACTGTGACTGAAAAACGTGGGTGGAAATATTTTTTACTTATCACCGCGATGGTTTTGCCTCTTTATGGTGCAATTTTTTGTTTGGCAAACTATAAAAAAACCACATATGCGAGTAATTTTATCCTTATGGGACTTGGTTTTGCAGCTTTCTCTGGATTATTGAACTACACGCTTTCCATTTTAAAGTAGCGTCAGTAATAAATGTGCTGATCTATCCTGCTTGTATGGTTTGAATATGTGGTTTGTGTTGCTGACGGCGCGGATGTATTCCGGCGCCGTTTTTTATGATGTGTTGGTGATTTGTCGTGATTTTGTCGGAATGCAGTGCAGCATTATTTCATAATATAAAAACTACTATTGCATCATGAAAAAAACTTGCAGGCATTTCTCATGCCGCATAGAATGCTTGCATCCTTTTTCGCCAGTTCTTTTTAATGCGCTTGTGTCGCGTGAGTAAGACTTGGTCAGGAGGCGAATGCGCGCAGGATTATAGGCAACGTGATAACAAAAAATGACTAGGAGATGACATGTCAGAGCAACAAAAAAGCGTGGATATTGACACGCAAGAGACTCAAGAGTGGTTGGACGCTTTAGATGGTGTGATTAGTAACGAGGGTACGGAGCGAGCTGGTTACTTAATTGACAAACAAATTTCTTACGCACGTACGCATGGTGTTCACCAGCCATTTCATGCACAAACGCCGTATATCAACACCATCCCCGTCGAGCAGCAACCCCGCATTCCAGGTGATCAAGACATCGAACGTAAAATCCGCTCGTATGTACGTTGGAACGCGATGGCAATGGTTTTGCGCGCCAATAAAGACACCAATGTTGGCGGTCACATTGGCTCATTTCAATCTTCAGCAACTTTGTATGAAGTCGGGTACAACCATTTTTGGCACGCACCTTCTGAAAATCACGGCGGCGATTTGGTGTTTTCTCAAGGTCATTGCTCACCTGGTATTTATTCGCGCGCTTACATGCTCGGTCGTTTTAGCGATGAGCAATTGGATTCGTTCCGTCAAGAGGTTGACGGCAAAGGTATTTCATCGTACCCACATCCTTGGTTGATGCCCGATTTTTGGCAGTTCCCAACTGTGTCAATGGGTTTGGGTCCGATTATGGCGATTTATCAAGCGCGTTTCATGAAGTACATTCAAGACCGTGGTTTGCTGAAAACCGAAGGCCGCAAGGTTTGGGCGTTTTTGGGCGATGGCGAGACGGATGAGCCAGAGTCTTTGGGTGCGATTGGTATGGCTGGTCGCGAAAAACTCGGCAACCTGGTATTTGTCATCAACTGTAATTTACAACGTTTGGATGGGCCTGTGCGCGGTAATGGTAGCATCATTCAAGAGCTCGAATCAGAATTTCGTGGTTCGGGTTGGAACGTGATTAAAGTCATTTGGGGCACGAAATGGGATGCTTTGTTTGCCCGTGACAAAAAAGGCATTTTGATGCAACGTTTGGGCGAGATTGTCGATGGTGAATACCAAACTATGAAGTCGAAAAACGGTGCTTATGTTCGAAAAACGGTATTCAATACACCAGAGCTTGAAGCTTTGGTCGCTGATTGGTCCGATGAAGATATTTGGGATCTGAACCGCGGTGGTCATGATCCTCACAAAATCTATGCTGCATTCAAGGAGGCACAAGATGCGACTGATCAACCGACATTGATTTTGGCCAAAACGGTCAAAGGCTATGGCATGGGCGCGTCAGGTGAAGCGCAAAACACGGTGCATCAGCAAAAGAAAATGGCGATTGAAGACATTCGTGCCTTCCGCGATCGTTTTGATATTCCTGTCTCGGACGAAGACCTCGAAAAAACACCGTATGTGCGTTTCCCAGAAGGTTCAAAAGAACTCGAATACATGCGTGCTCGTCGCATGGAGTTGGGTGGTTATTTACCGCAACGTCGCCGCAAAGCGGACGTTTCATTGACGATTCCCGAATTGTCATTGTTTGAGCCTTTGCTCAAAGAAACTGCCGAAGGCCGCGAAATTTCAACCACCATGGCATTTGTGCGTATGCTCAATATTTTGTTGAAAGACAAAAACATCAACAAAAACATCGTACCGATTGTGCCTGATGAGTCGCGCACGTTTGGTATGGAGGGTTTGTTCCGTCAACTCGGTATTTGGAATCAAGAAGGTCAAAAATACACGCCGCAAGATCACGATCAATTGATGTTCTACAAAGAGGACAAATCAGGTCAAGTTCTGCAAGAAGGCATTAACGAAGCGGGTGCGATGTGTGACTGGATTGCGGCGGCGACGGCGTACTCGACGCACAATGTGCAAATGATTCCGTTTTATATTTTCTACTCGATGTTCGGTTTCCAACGCATTGGTGATTTGTGTTGGGCTGCGGGCGACATGCGTGCACGCGGTTTCCTCGTTGGCGGTACCGCAGGTCGCACGACATTGAATGGCGAAGGTTTACAGCACGAAGACGGTCATTCGCATCTGTGGTCAGGTGCGATTCCGAACTGTATTTCGTATGATCCGACATTCGCTTATGAAATCGCGGTAATTGTGCAAGATGGTTTGCGTCGTATGTACCAAGAGCAAGAGGATGTGTACTACTACCTCACGGTGATGAATGAAAACTACGCGCATCCTGCATTACCAGCGGGACAAGAGGCGAACATCCTCAAAGGCATGTATCCATTCCGTAAGAGCGGCCATGCGCAAGTTCGCTTGCTTGGTGCGGGTACGATTTTTAACGAAGTGATTGTGGCGGCGGATTTGTTGCAAAGCGACTGGGGCATCACCGCTGATTTGTACTCATGCCCGAGCTTTGTTGAGTTGGCGCGTGATGGCGCCGCGGCAGAACGCACCAATATGCTCAACCCATTATCACCTCGCGTGGTGTCGCATGTCGAACAGATGCTCAGCGATTCTACTGCGCCTGTGATTGCCGCGACTGATTATGTCCGTGCGATTCCAGAGCAAATTCGTGCTTTTGTACCTGCGCGTTACACTGTGTTGGGTACAGATGGTTTTGGTCGCTCGGACACCCGTGAAAAATTGCGTCACTTCTTTGAAGTCAATCGCTATTGGGTAACGGTTGCAGCACTCAAATCGCTTGCTGACCAAGGCACGATTGGGCAAGACGTGGTTGCAAGTGCGATTGCCAAATACAACTTGGATGTGAATAAACCCAATCCGATGACTGTGTAACCCGAACGCTCCCGTAAGATATGCGGGAGCACTTTTATTTTTAGTCGTGTTAGGACAATACAGTGAGTCAAAGCTTAAAAGTGATTGCGCAATTGCAGATACAAGCAGAACACGTGTCGGCAGCGTTACCAATGCTGCAAACATTGGTTCAGCAGGTACGTCAAGAACTGGGGTGTGTTTCTTATGAGTTGTTGCAAAACACCCAAGACTCTGGCCAGTTTACGATTGTTGAAGAATGGGCTAATGAGTCGGCCTTGGCGCAACACACAGATGGACTTAAAGCATCGACCGTGTTTCAGTAAATCATGCCATTACTTGCTGGAACACCAGATATTCAAACCTATTGTGACGTTTAATTGTAATGTTTAAAACATCAGAATAAATAATTATGAGGAAGACAAAATGAGCCAACTCATCGAAGTAAAAGTACCCGACATCGGCGATTATGCTGATGTTCCCGTGATTGAAATTCATGTCAAAGTCGGCGACACCGTTGCCGTCGAAGATTCCCTCGTCACGCTCGAATCGGACAAAGCCACGATGGATGTGCCGAGCAGTGCGGCAGGCGTGGTGAAAGAAATCAAAGTTGCCTTGGGCGACAAAATTGGCGAAGGCAGTGTCGTGGTCATGCTCGAAGCGGCAGACAGCGTGGCAGCATCTGCACCCGCTGCTGCGCCAGCCGCGATTGCACCGGTTGCGGTGGCAGCTCCAGCTGCAACACCCATCGAGTCAAGTGCACCCGCACCTGCAGCAGGCGGCGTGGTTGAGGTCAAAGTGCCTGATATTGGTGACTACAGCGACGTGCCCGTGATTGAAATTCATGTCAAAGTTGGTGATACCATAGCTGTGGAAGACGCTTTGGTCACGCTCGAGTCAGACAAAGCGACGATGGACGTACCATCATCCGCCGCAGGCGTGGTCAAAGAAATCAAAGTCGCGTTGGGCGATAAAATTTCTGAAGGCTCGGTTGTGGTGATCCTCGAATCATCAGGCGCAGCCACTGTACCCGCTGCGCAAACAGCGGCAGCTCCCGCACCCGCATCAGTAGCCGCACCTGCTGCGCCTGTAGCAGTTGCACCTGTCGCTCCAGCACCCGCCGCATCAGTTCCTGCAACGCCAGCCGTTGTAGCCTCAACCACCGCGCATGCGTCACCCTCGGTGCGTAAATTTGCGCGTGAGCTCGGTGTGAACATCGGCTTGGTCAAAGGCACTGGGCCGAAAGGACGCATCACCCCTGATGATGTCCGTGGTTTCATTAAATCAGTCATGACGGGTCAAACGGCTTTGCCAGGTATGATGAGCGCATCATCAGCAAGTGGTTCGGGTGTGGGCTTGGATTTATTGCCATGGCCAAAAGTTGACTTCACCAAGTTTGGCGAAGTTGAATCGCAACCGATGTCGCGCATCAAGAAAATCTCTGGTCAAAACCTCGCGCGTAACTGGGTCATGATTCCGCACGTCACGGTCAACGAAGACGCAGACGTGACCGAGCTTGAGCAATTCCGCGTGCAGATGAACAAAGAGTACGAGAAGCAAGGCGTGAAATTCTCCATGCTCGCGTTCATCATCAAAGCATCGGTGCAAGCGCTCAAAAAATTCCCTGAATTCAACTCATCTATTGACGGTGATAATTTAGTGCTCAAAAAGTACTACAACATCGGCTTCGCCGCCGACACGCCAAATGGCTTGGTTGTGCCCGTGATTAAAGACGCCGACAAAAAAGGCATCGCGCAAATCGCCTCCGAAATGTCTGAGCTGGCCAAACAAGCCCGCGAAGGCAAGCTCAAACCCGCCGACATGAGTGGCGGTTGTTTCACCATCTCGTCACTTGGTGGCATCGGTGGTACGTCATTTACACCAATCATCAACGCCCCCGAAGTGGCGATTCTCGGTGTGATGAAATCAGCCATGAAACCCGTGTGGAACGGCAGCGCCTTTGAGCCGCGTTTGATTTGCCCACTGTGTTTGTCGTTTGATCACCGAGTGATTGACGGCGCGGCAGCGGCGCGATTCAATGCGTATTTGGCGAGTGTTTTGGCGGATTTTCGTCGTGTGTTGATGTAAGGGGATAAAAATGAGCCAATTAATAGAAGTCAAAGTACCTGACATCGGCGATTATGCGGATGTCCCCGTGATTGAAATCCACGTCAAAGTTGGCGACACCATTGCCGTCGAAGACGCATTGGTCACACTCGAATCCGACAAAGCGACCATGGACGTGCCGAGCAGTGCGGCTGGCGTGGTGAAAGAAATCCGTGTGAACATGGGTGACCGCATCGGCGAAGGCGCAGTGGTGGTTGTGCTGGAATCAGCAGGCGAAGCTGCCGCGACAGCCGCACCCGCTGCAACAGCAACTCCTGCACCTGTCGCCGCCGCGCCAACACCCGCGCCTGCTGCAGCACCGATTGCGGTTGCTGCTGGCCCATACAGTGGCACAGTGGATGTAGAATGCGAAATGCTCGTGCTCGGTGCAGGCCCAGGTGGTTACTCGGCGGCGTTCCGTTCGGCGGATTTGGGTATGAATACGGTGCTCGTTGAGCGTTATGCGACGCTCGGTGGCGTGTGTCTCAATGTCGGTTGCATTCCATCCAAAGCTTTGTTGCACACCGCCGCCATCATGGACGAAGCACAGCACATGGGCGCACATGGCATCACATTTGCCAAACCTGAAGTCGATATCAACAAACTGCGTGATTACAAAGACGGCGTGATTAAAAAACTCACAGGCGGTCTCGCAGGCATGGCGAAGGCGCGTAAAGTCAACGTCGTGCAAGGCGTCGGTCAATTCATCGACCCGAACCACATGGAAGTTACCGCTGCTGATGGCTCGAAAAAAATCATCCGCTTCGCCAAAGCCATCATCGCCGCAGGCTCACGAGTGGTAAAGTTGCCATTCATCCCCGATGACCCTCGCATCGTCGACAGCACTGGCGCATTGGAGTTGCGCCAAGTGCCAAACAAAATGCTCATCATCGGCGGTGGCATCATCGGCTTAGAGATGGGCACGGTCTATTCATCACTCGGCGCGCGTCTCGACGTCGTCGAAATGATGGATGGCCTCATGCAAGGCGCTGACCGCGACCTCGTCAAAGTTTGGCAAAAGTTCAACGAACACCGCTTTGACAACATCTACGTGAACACCAAAACCGTCGCCGTTGAAGCCCGCGAAGATGGCATCTACGTCACGTTCGAGAAAGCCAATGACAAATCCACCGCACCAGCCGAACCACAACGCTACGACATGGTGCTCGTCGCCGTCGGCCGTGCGCCAAACGGTGGCTTAATCGCCGCAGACAAAGCAGGCGTCGCCGTCACCGACCGTGGCTTCATCAACGTCGATGCACAAATGCGCACCAACGTCCCGCACATCTTCGCTATCGGCGACATCGTCGGTCAACCCATGCTCGCGCACAAAGCCGTGCACGAAGCGCACACCGCCGCTGAAGCCGCATTTGGTGAAAAAGCCTACTTCGACGTGCGCCAAATCCCAAGCGTCGCCTACACCGATCCCGAAGTGGCTTGGGCAGGTGTCACCGAAGACCAAGCCAAAGCCGAAGGGCGCAAGATTGGTAAAGGCGTATTCCCATGGGCAGCCTCAGGCCGTGCGATTGCCAACGGACGCGACGAAGGCTTCACCAAACTCATTTTTGACGAAGAAACAGGCCGAGTCATCGGCGGCGGTATCGTTGGTACTGGCGCGGGTGACTTGATTTCTGAAGTCTGCCTCGCCATTGAAATGGGTGCGGATGCAGTGGACGTGGGCAAAACCATTCACCCACACCCGACTTTAGGTGAGTCAGTCGGCATGGCGGCAGAGGTGTTTAAAGGGCATTGCACGGATTTGCCCCCTCAGCGGAAGAAGTGATATTGATTTAAGATGCAGTGCAAAAGAACGCCACAAGTTATACTTGTGGCGTTCTTTATTTCATGGGGGGTTATTATGGTAGGCCGAGTTCGACGGGTTGGTTCAATTAGCAATGAGTTACTAAAAAAGTCAAAAGAAGCAGCTTTAGCAGCCGTTCAAATATTTAACAACCCAGTAATCTCATTTAAATCAGAGGCTTTCATTGTGTTAATGAATATTGCATGGACATATTTACTGCACGCCTATTTCAGAAAAATGGGAGTTGAGTATCGATTTTATACTCAAAGAGGAAATCGTAAAATTTATGATAAAACTAAATATGGTGCAAAAAAACACTGGGAATTGGAGAGGTGTCTGAATACCCGTGAGTCACCTATTCAAAAAGATGTCGCCAATAACCTGAAGTTTCTTATTGGGTTTCGACACGAGATTGAACATCAGATGACTACAAAAATCGATGATTTTTTAAGTGCAAGGTTTCAGGCATGTTGTTTAAACTACAACGAATACATAAAGAAGTTATTTGAAGATGATGGAATAGAAAAACATTTATCTTTCAGTCTTCAGTTTTCAAGCATAGATGCGGAGCAAATTCAGTTTCTTCAAGCCCAAACTGATTTACCTGCAAATATTCATTCATACATCACAGAGTTTGATGAAGAATTAACCGATGATGAATACAACAGCCCGAAATATGCTTATCGAATATTCTTTGTGCCCAAGTTGGCAAATAAAAAAGGGCAGGCAGATAAGGTCATTGAATTTGTCAAAAGTGATTCTGATTTTGCAAAAGATGTGAATAAGCAATATGCAGTAATCAAAGAAACTGAAAAAGAAAAATATTTACCCAAACAGATTGTTGTTTTAATGCAAAGCGAAGGATTTGATTTTTTTACCATGCATGAACATACAAAGCTGTGGAAAATACATAATGCAAAAGCCGCAGGCAAGAATTTTGGTGTTAGTGTCGCAGGAGGTAGTTGGTATTGGTATGACAGTTGGTTAAAAGATGTTCGACATCATTGCCAAAGCCAATTTAATAAGTAGGAAAGGAGGGTAGAGAATTTTAGCTGACCACAATGCAAGCGACGCGTTTTCGGCGAGCATGATAGGGTTGTTTATTTGAAGAATCAATGGTTTTCTCATAACGCCCGAACGGGCGTCTGCGGTTTTTTACGTCTGGCTGCCAACTTTTGATGTTGTTTAAGGGTTATCATCGAAACCTACCTCAAGTTGTTTGATTGGGCGATTTTAAACGTTTTTTATTTAAAAGGGAGTGTGGAATGAATCGTCATTTTTTGACTGTTGGGGCTGCTGTGCTGATGTCGGTGGTGTTGTCTTCATGTGCTGTGACGGGCAAGCCTGCTGAGCATGCCGAGGCTGTGAAACCTCCATTTGATGGACACACTTCACAGAATGCGCTCGATTGGCAGGGTACTTATCAGGGCGTTTTGCCTTGTGCTGACTGCGAAGGGATTTCGACGCAAATCACTTTGTCACCCAATGAGACGTATGTGCTAAAAACCCAGTATATGGGTGGTTCTGATAAAGCTTTTTCACAAAAAGGCTCGTTTGTCTGGAGTCAGAACGGTCGTGTCATCACGCTTGATGGTATTAATAAAGCAGAAGCGCTTACGCAGTATCTCGTCGGTGAGAATCAGTTGACTCAGCTGGATTTAGAGGGCAACCGCATCACGGGTGGTTTGGCTGAACATTATGTTTTGAAGAAGGTTGTTAAAATGCCGATAGAAGATAAACGGTGGAAATTGGTGGAGCTTAATGGCCAGCCAGTGAAGGGAACAGCAAAGACGCATTATTTGGTGCTGCATTCAGAAACCAAGCAAGTAGAGGCGAAGGCAGGTTGTAATGCTATGTTTGGTGGCTATGAAATCAAGAATCAATTTCAACTCACTTTTAAGCAAATGGCCTCGACTTTAATGGCGTGTGAGAATATGGCGACTGAGGACGCATTTTCTAAAGTGTTGGAGATGGCGGACAATTTCAGCATTTCAGGGGATAAAATGTCGCTGAACAAAGCGCGTATGGCGCCTTTGGCTCGGTTTGAGCTGGTCAAGCCTGAGTGATTTAACTTTATTTGCTTTCTGAGAAAACCACAGACGCTCGGCTGTGGTTTTTTGTTTGATATTCGGTAGGCTGCGCGCACGTGTGATGTGGTAGTATTTAAAAAAAGTTTTTTTAAACAACTAATGTGCTTTTAAATTGAGTGAGTGATGAAAAAAGTTTATTTCCCTTGATGCTGGGTGGTTTTGGCATCGGTACGACCGAGTTTGTGATGATGGGAATTTTGCCTGACATCGCCAATAGTTTGGGGATTACGATTCCACAGGCTGGGCATTTGATTTCGGCTTATGCACTCGGTGTCGTGGTGGGGGCACCGTCGCTGGTGATGTTGTCACATCGGTTTGCACCGAAAACGATTTTGATGGCTTTGATGCTGATGTTCACATTGTTTAATGGCTTATGTATTTTCGCCCCGAATTATGAGAGTTTGCTTGTGTTCAGATTTTTGTCTGGTCTGCCGCATGGCGCATTTTTTGGCGTTGGGGCTGTAGTGGCGGCTCGATTGGCCGATGAGGGAAAGGCAGCTCAGGCGGTGTCGATGATGTTTTTTGGTTTAACGATAGCCAATTTGTTGAGTGTACCGCTTGGTACTTACTTGGGACATGAGTGGTCGTGGCGCTTGGCTTTTGTATTGGTGGCCATTGTTGGTTTATTTGCTTGGCTGTTTGTGCGTTGGTGGATGCCTGCTTTACCGATGGACAATCCTCATAGTTTGCGCACACAGATTTCTCGGTTTTTCAGAAGTCGTGATGCGTGGTTAATCATGCTGGCTACCGCGATTGGGACGGGTGGTTGTTTTTGCTGGATGAGTTATATTGCGCCGTTGTTGACCGATGTGTCGGGGTTTGATGCATCCAGTGTGCCGTATATTATGGCTTTGGCTGGTGCGGGCATGTGTGTAGGGACGATTATAGGTGGTCGGATGGCTGATCGGTATTCACCTGCATTGACGACAGGGGCTTTGTTGTTGGCGATGGCGGTGGCGTTGATTTTGGTCTATCTGCTTGCTGGCTCGCAAATTGGCATGTTGATTATGACCTTTATCACGGGTGCTTTGGTGATGGCTGTTGCGCCGCCGATTCAGATGCTGATGTTGCAGAGCGCGAAAGGCGCAGAGACATTGGCGTCTTCGGTATTACAAGCATGTTTTAACATTGGCAATGCGCTGGGTGCTTTTTTGGGTGGTTTGCCGTTGGTGGCAGGCTATGATTTTCGTTCGCCGCAGTTGGTGGGGTTGGCGATGGCGTTGTTTGGTGTATTGGCGATTGGTGTGCTGATGAATGGCTGGAGAAACCGCGTATCTTCAGAGCTTGAGGCGTATTAGTTGCTTTGTCTCATGCATCCGTTAGAGGAAGAAAGAATACCGTTTGTGCGCTCTTTGCTGCGCATCAAGCACACAAACAACCATGATTCGCGGTTCATGCATTTAAAAAACCTGTTCGTTGCACAGGTTTTTTGCTATTTCCGCCTGATTGTTGAGTGATGAAATCGTTGGCAGCAGGCTTTTCGTTTTTCGGTTATTCTTACGCCACTTTGAAAACATGTACACTTCGCACAGATGAATAAATGATGAGGACGCATTTTGGAAAACAGCAGCCAAACAACATTGAATCATAAACTGGCACTGCTCAGTCAATCTTCACACCGTTCGCTATTGTCGGGAGGTTTGCGTGGGATTGAGCGAGAGACTTTGCGTGTCGACCAACAAGGGCGGATGAGTTTAACTGCTCACCCCGCAAAGTTGGGCTCAACGCTGACTCATGAGTTGATTACAACAGATTATTCTGAGTCGTTAATGGAGTTCATTACACCGGCGGTGAGTGATGCGCGAGCGGCATTGGCAGAGTTAGATGCCGTGCATCGTTTTGTTTATCATCACTTGGGCGAGCAAATGTTGTGGAGTCAGTCGATGCCTTGCCTTCTGCCGAGCGAGGAGCAAATCCCCATCGCGTGGTATGGCACTTCACATATTGGTATGCTCAAACATGTTTATCGACGTGGTTTGGCACTGCGTTATGGTAAAGCCATGCAGTGTATTGCGGGAATACATTACAATTTTTCATTATCAGAAGACTTGTGGGCTTTATTGCATGAGCATGAGTCCGATGAGTCATTGAAGTCGCTCAGTGCAAAGGATTATCAGTCGGAGCGATACATTGCTTTGATTCGCAATTTCCATCGTTATAGCTGGCTTTTGATGTATTTGTTTGGTGCATCGCCCGCCTGCACAAGCGACTTTCTACGCGGGCGAGCACACACGCTGGAATCATTGTCTGACGATACCTTGTATTTGCCGTACGCGACCAGCTTGCGCATGAGTGACTTGGGTTATCAAAACAATGCGCAAGATGGCTTGGTGCCTCCATACAATACGCTGCGCGAATATATGAGCAGCTTGGCCAAGGCTGTGCGCAAGCCATATCCTGCGTATGAAGCGATTGGCGCACAAAAAGATGGTGAATGGGTGCAAATCAATACCAATGTCCTGCAAATTGAAAATGAGTTTTATGCCACTATTCGTCCGAAGCGAGTGATTCGTTCGGGCGAGCGACCTGTGGAAGCGCTGTTTGATCGAGGCGTTCAGTACATTGAGGTGCGTTGCATGGACATTGATCCGTTTGAGCCTGTTGGTATCAGCGTTGAGACGACTCGATTTTTGGATACTTTTTTGCTGTTTTGTGCGCTGTCAGATAGTCCATTAACCAATGAGACTGAAGGCATCGCTAATACCGAAAATTTTGCTCGCACCGTGAAAGAAGGACGTCGTCCTGCACTCATACTTCATCGCGCTGGTGAGTCGATTTCATTGCAAGATTGGGGCTTGGATTTATTGGTGCAGATGTTGCCAGTGGCACAGTTGCTCGATGAGCAGAATGGTGGTGATGAGTTCGCAAAGAGTTTGACTGTACAAAAGGCCAAATTACTCGATGCCCATTTAACACCATCTGCACGAGTCCTCAATGGCATCAAAGAACATAGTCAATCATTTGCTGCCTTTGCTTTGGCTCAAAGTCGCTCATTTGCAGATGAGTTCGCAGAACGGCCTTTGACTCAAGAGCAGCATGAACATTTTGAACAATTGGCAAAAGCATCCTTGGCGCAGCAAGTAGAAGTTGAGCAAAATCAAGTCGGTAGTTTTGATGAGTTTATCACTGATTACCGTTCTCGAACCTCTGAGCACTTGTGCCGCGAGTGTTGATTTGAGGGTGGTGGTGTTGTGGATAAAATGAACCGTTCCATCTTGAAATGTCTGAAAGCGAACAGTCGTATGAGCTGGCAGGACATTGGCAAAAAAGTTCATCTCACAGGGCAAGCAGTGTCTGTGCGTGTACAGACGATGGTTGATGAGGGCATTATTTCTGGATTCACTGTTTGGCAAGAGCAGGTGACGCGGCATTTCATCACGATGTTTATGGAGCACTCGGATTTCTCTGGTTTTGAGGCGTTTCTGAGTGAAACCGATGGTGTTGAACATGCCTTCAAAGTCACAGGGGAGGGCTGTTATCAAGTGATTTTTATTTCTGAAAATGGTGAGGATTTAGAGGTGTTTTTGAATCACTTACTACGCTTTGGCAAGTACAAAGTGGCGAGTGCTATTCGCTGTGTGAAATAGTTGTGATTGACTGTTGAGTGGACAAACCACAGGTGTATGCTTGTGGTTTTTTATTGACAAATAGTTTCTTTGGAAACTATAATGTTTAAGCTTTCACTCAGTCAGCACAAATATGTCCAACTCACCATCAAACATCAGTAATTTACAAAGCCATTTGGGTTTTTGGCTGCGCTTTGTATCGAATCATGTCTCCGGCTCTTTCAGAGAAAAAGTTGAGGCACTCGGTGTTAGTGTCTCTGAGTGGGTGGTTTTGCGAGAGCTTCTTGACCAAGGCGAGGCGTCTCCGAGTGCATTGGTTGAAAAAATTGGTATGACCAAAGGCGGCCTGTCTAAGTTACTGGTTCGTTTAGAAGGCAAACAACTGTTGCAGCGATATGTACGTGATGATGATCGTCGGCACCATTTGGTGGTTTTGACAGAAGCTGGGCGACGTTTGGTGATTCGCTTAGCGGCTGTTGCTGATGCGAACGATGAGGCATTTTTTGGGCATCTATCGTTGATTGAGCAACAGCATTTGATTGAAGCAATGAAATCTTTGGTTCGGCACCACAACTGGCAGCATTGGCCTGTTGGGTGATGCTCGTAAAAAGAGGAAATTTTTTTCAAACTTATGGGGTGAAAGTCTGAAACCCATCAAAAACACGCTATATTTTTAATATCTCGAAAGGATAAATGATGTTGACGTTAGAGTTAATTGCAGAGACCCATGCCAAAGTTAAATCGGGAGCGGACTTTCCGCGCTATGTTCAAGAGCTAAAATCGTTGGGCATGGCTCACTATGATTTTTATGTGGCGGATGGCCACACAGAGTATTTTTTGCAAGATGGCTCTCGGCTTGATGCACCTGCGAAGTACGAGGGAAAAGTGATTGCAACGGTTTCTGATGCCAATGCTCTGCGTGAAACCATCAAAATTCACCAACAAGGTCAAACGGACTTCCCGACGTTTTGCCAGCAAGCAGCACAAGCAGGTGTGCAGTATTGGCGCACCGATATGATGGGGTTGAAGTGTGTGTATGTTGACTTGGCAGGCAATGAAATGGTTAATGAGCCGATTCCAGATGCATCTGCTTACTGAGGCAGCGCCACTTCACTCCGCTATCTGACTCAATTTTAGTGTGCGATTTATAGCTTTTTTAGAAAGGTGCAGTTTGATTCGTGATGCTTTCTAAAAACACTTATTCTGTATTGCCTCAAGAGTTAAAGGCGAGTTTAGGCGTTTTGTTCGGCTTGAATGGCCGTGAGAGCGATAGTGTACACAAGGTCATCAACCAGCGCGCCGCGTGATAAATCGTTCACTGGCTTGCGCAAGCCTTGCAGCATGGGCCCGACGGAGATGACGTTGGCTGAGCGTTGCACGGCCTTGTAGGTGGTGTTGCCCGTATTTAAGTCTGGGAACACAAATACTGTGGCGCGGCCTGCGACGGGGCTGTTGGGGGCTTTTTGGCGACCGACGGATTCGACGCTGGCAGCGTCGTATTGCATTGGTCCATCAACGATAATGTCAGGGCGCTTTTCTTTGACCAGCAGCGTGGCGGCCCGGACTTTCTCGACTTCATCGCCTGTGCCTGATTCACCCGTCGAGTACGAAATCATCGCAACGCGTGGAATGATGCCAAAGGCGGTGGCGGAGTCTGCCGACTGGATGGCGATGTCGGCGAGTTCTTCGGCCGTCGGGTCTGGGTTAATGGCACAGTCGCCGTACACGAGTACTTGCTCGGGCATGAGCATGAAAAATACCGATGAGACCAGTTTGGCTGTCGGTGCGGTTTTGATGATTTGCAGTGCAGGCCGCACAGTGTTTGCGGTGGTGTGAACCGCACCCGAGACGAGACCGTCAACTTCGCTGAGTGCGAGCATGACGGTACCGAGCATGACGGTGTCTTCAAGTTGCTTTTCTGCTGATGGCGCGGTCATGCCTTTGCTTTTACGCATCCCGACGAGCGGCTCAACGTAGTGGGCGATGGCGGTCTTTGGATCGATGATTTCAATGTCGTCGGGTAAAATCACACCTTGATTGGCGGCGACTTCTCGAATTTCGGCGGGGTCTCCGAGCAGGACGCAGTGTGCAATGCCTTTTTCGTGACAAATAGCCGCCGCAGCGATGGTTCGTGGCTCGTTGCCTTCGGGCAGGACAATCCGTTTTTGGGCGCGGCGGGCTTTTTCAATCAAGTGGTGGCGAAATGCTGGTGGTGTCAGTCGTGGTTCTTTTGGCTCGCCGATGCGCGCAAGCAAGGGCTTCATGTCCAAATGGTCTGCCACATGATTGATGATTTTTTCCATGCGTTCGAGGTCATTGAACGGCACTTTGCGATCCATTTTAATCAGCTGCGTGCTGGTTTCGAATGTCAAACTCGGTACAGCCAAAACGGGCAGGCCTGTGCGCAGGGCGGGGCGACAGATTTGCGCGATGTTCGGATGCACTTCGTGGTCACAGGTGATGAGCAAACCTGCCAGTGGCACGCCATTCATCGTTGCAATGGCGGCCGCGAGAATGATGTCGTCGCGGTCGCCCGGAGTGACAATCAGCGCACCGGGTTTAAGTAACTCAATTACATAAGGCACCGAGCGCGCTACCATCACGATGTCGCGCACACGGCGTTGCTTCATGTCACCTTCGTTGAGTACTTGGGCGTTCAGATAGGTTGCCACGTCGGATACACGTGGCGCCATGATGTCATTGTTCAGAGGGATGCCACCGATGAGTGAAAAATCATTGCCCGATAGCTTGGTGATTTCGTTGGCCAGTTGGTTTTTAAAATTGCTGTTCGGTACGCGGTTGAGAATGTAGCCTGCTAAATTTTTATCAGCCAAATCCAAACTATTCATCGACAACTCAATTTGGTCAATGATGATCTCCGCGCCTTTTTCATCTGCAGCGAAGTCGTTGGGCAGGCTGCCAACGAGCAATACATCCGCTTGTAGGTTGCGTGTCATGTCGGCATTGAGCTGTGTGACGAAAGGTTGTCCAGCCTCTGGTAGCAAGCCTTCAACTACCACGACATCCATATTTTTGGCGGCTAACTCATAAAGACCGATGACTTCTTCCATGAGCTGGTCTGTCATGTCCTTGCTCAAAAGCTCTGACACACGAGCCAAACCAATGGGGTCAGGGGCTTTTCGTTGACAAATTTGACGGGCAAATAGAGTTGATCGGTCAGAGGTAAGGTGTTCAGTTTGCGAAATGGGCTTAACAAAGCCGACTTTCAGGCCTGCGACCTCTAATGCACGAACCAACCCCAGCGAGACAGAGGTTAAGCCAGAATTGGTACCTGTGGCGACAAGGAAAATGGTTTTCATGGGTTGACTGTTATTTTTGATTGGATTGAGGTGGTGAGTGTGTTGTGATGAGTTGTTAGCTCGTTAATTGTGCTGTGTCTTGTGCAATCAGCCATTCTTCATCCGTATTAATCACCCATGCGGCAGTGCCTGTCGAGATGTTGCCTGCTTGACCTCGCACGCAGGATTGGTTGGCTGATTCGTTGAGAGTAAAGCTCAAAAAACTAAGTTGTTTCAGCACTTGAGCACGAATGAACGACGAGTTTTCGCCAATGCCTCCCGTGAAAATCAATGCATCCAAATGACCAAGTGGTACGAGATAGCTGGCGATGTATTTTGCGAGGCGATAACAGAACATCTCTAAGGCGAGTTTCGCGCCGACGTGACCATCTGCGGCGGCTTGTTCGAGTTCGCGGCAGTCATTGGATAAATCAGAAATGCCGAGCAGACCGCTTTTTTTGTTGAGCAAATCAGTGACGCCTGTGTTGTCAAGGTTGAGTACTTGGCCCAAATAAGGTAGCAAGCCCGCGTCCACATCACCTGAGCGCGTGCCCATGATGAGGCCCTCGAGTGGCGTGAAACCCATGCTGGTGTCGACGCTAATGCCACCTTTAATCGCAGTAACGCTCGCGCCGTTGCCCAAATGAGCACTGATGAGGTTGAGCTCGGACTGTGGTTTGCTGATGAGTTCAGCGGCTTTGGCCGCGACAAAACGATGGCTGGTGCCGTGAAATCCATAGCGACGGACTTGATGCTCACGCGACAAAGCGCGTGGCAGCGCGTACAGGTGTGCGTGCTCAGGCATGTCGTGGTGAAACGCGGTATCGAATACGGCGACGTGCTTGAGCTGCGGGAGGTGTTGTTGTGACACGGTGATGCCAAGCACATTGGCTGGGTTATGTAACGGCGCGAGTGTTTCGCACGCGCGGATTTTATCCAACACATCGGCTGTAATCAGAGACGACTCATGAAAAAAAGCGCCGCCGTGCACGACACGATGACCCACGGCAGTGATGTGGTCAAATAAGTTGGCCACTTTTAGCTCGGTGATGACGGCATTGATGGCTGACTCATGGTTGTTTGGTACGAGCGGCAGACTGGATTTGCCTGTCGCGGATTTAAACGTGATCAGCGCGTCGGCAGAGCCGAGTTTTTCGGCCAATCCTGTGAGATGTTGTTCGCCTGTTTCGTGGGCAATCACCGCAAATTTAACAGATGAGCTGCCGCAATTAATGACCAAAATCATGTTGTCCTCGGTTTGATGGGAAAATCGTGCGAGAGTATGCCATTGACTTAAGATTTAGTAAACCTTCGCCGCGTTGATAAAACGCGATTAATCATTTATTTGCTGTTAAAATTCGACAATTCTATTTGAAAGGGACGTTAATGAACCAAAATGAACTCAAGCAACAAGTGGCCAAAAAAGCCGTTGAATACGTGCTAAACAATGTGGCAAAAGACCAAATCATCGGCGTTGGCACAGGCTCGACGGCTGATTTATTCATCGACGAGCTGGCAAAAGTCAAATCACACATCAAAGGCACCATCGCCAGCTCCGAGCGCACCAAAGCGCGACTCGAATCGCACGGCATCGCCGTATTTGACGTGAACGACGTTGTATCAGTGCCTGTGTACGTCGACGGTGCCGACGAAATCGACCCCGAAGGCAACATGATTAAAGGCGGCGGTGCCGCACATACCCGTGAAAAAATCTGCGCGTCCATCGCCGATGAGTTTGTCTGCATCGCTGATGCCAGCAAAGAAGTCGCCATACTCGGCGCATTTCCACTGCCCATTGAAGTCGTCCCGCTATCCCGCGAAGCCGTTGCGCGTCAAATGCGCGAATTGGGTGGCAACCCGATTTGGCGCATGAACGCCGATGGTTCGCCGCTCATCACGGACAACGCTTGTCATATACTGGACGTGCATGGTTTGCACATCACTGAGCCATTGGCGCTGGAGATTCAACTCACCATCATTCCTGGTGTGCTCACCGTTGGTATCTTTGCTCAAAATGCGGCGGATGTGGCGTTGATTGCTGCGGCTGATGGAGTGAATGTCGTTAACTTTTAAACCAATTTTTTAAGAGCGTTTCATTTTTCATCCTTTTGCGAAGAATATACCGAAGTAATTGGTATCAGAGTAAAAATATCGCATTCGCAGTAGAAAATCGCACTGCACCATGAATAATCTCTGAAAAACCGCGTGAATACGCGGTTTTATTCATTGCCTTATCGGTTTGGGCGGGGTAGAATGGCGCAGATTTTAGTTTAGATAGTCACTAAATAAGTGACAGATTAACCTTTTAAAACACGATAAGAAGGAGTGGCCCATGGCTTACGCAACTTTAGATGACTTTTTGGCTTATGTAGCACGACGCGATCCGAATCAGCCGGAGTTTTTACAGGCAGTAAAAGAAGTGATGATGAGCCTGTGGCCATTCATCGAAAAAAATCCGCGTTATGCAGATTTTGCTTTGCTCGAGCGTTTGGTCGAGCCTGAGCGCGTGATTCAATTCCGCGTGAGCTGGGTCGATGACAAGGGGCAAACCCAAGTGAACCGCGCATTCCGCATTCAGCATAACAACGCCATCGGCCCTTACAAAGGCGGTATGCGTTTTCATCCGTCAGTGAATTTGTCGATTTTGAAGTTTTTGGCGTTTGAGCAAACGTTCAAAAATGCGCTGACCACACTGCCAATGGGTGGTGGCAAAGGTGGTTCGGACTTTGATCCGAAAGGCAAATCAGATGGTGAAGTCATGCGTTTTTGCCAAGCGTTGTTGAGCGAATTGTATCGCCACATCGGCCCTGATACCGACGTGCCTGCGGGTGACATCGGTGTTGGCGCACGTGAAGTCGGTTACATGACTGGCTACATGAAAAAATTCGCTAACCACACAGGTTCAGTTTTCACGGGCAAAGGCATTACTTTTGGTGGTTCACTGGTTCGCCCAGAGGCAACTGGCTATGGCACAGTGTATTTCGCACAAGAAATGCTCAAGCACAAGGGTGACTCAATAACAGGCAAAACGGTTCTGGTCTCAGGCTCTGGTAACGTGGCGCAGTTTGCTGTTGAAAAATTGATTCAGTTGGGCGCGAAAGTCATCACGATGTCTGACTCAGAGGGCACGTTGCATGACCCAGCAGGTATTGACACTGACAAGCTCGCGAAAATCATGGACTTGAAAAACGTCCAACGTGGTCGCCTGTCCGCTTATGCGGCGGCGAATGGCTTGACATTTGAAGCAGGCAAACGCCCATGGCACATCAAAGCAGATGTCGCATTGCCTTGCGCGACGCAAAACGAATTGACAGCAGAAGATGCTGATGCGTTGCTCGCTAATGGTTGTATCTGTGTGGCAGAAGGTGCGAATATGCCTTCAACACTCGAAGCTGTCGAGAAATTCCTCGAAGCGAAAATCCTTTACGCCCCAGGTAAAGCTTCGAATGCCGGTGGTGTCGCAACATCAGGTTTGGAAATGAGCCAAAACGCGCTGCGTTTGTCATGGACGCGTAATGAAGTGGATGAGCGTTTGTCAGCGATTATGAAAGACATTCATAAAAACTGCGTGAAACACGGTACGCAAGCGGATGGTACGGTCAACTACGTTGATGGTGCGAATATTGCTGGCTTTGTTAAAGTGGCTGAAGCAATGATTGCACAAGGTGTTTATTAATCATTATCACCCCTTGTTTTGGCTTTGAAGAAAACCGCTCGAGGAAATCGAGCGGTTTTTTTTATTGTTTGGCGTCGTGGCAATTTAGTTGCGCAGGTGTGATTGTAAAGCTGTGTGTGTCGCTATGCCGCCATATAAACTCTTTGTACGTTGCTCAGGCGCAGACATTTGAACTATCGTCTGCCGCAGTGTATGATGCCGAATTACTTAATTTTCTTAGCCCGTACTTTTTAAAGATCGTCATATGAGCAACCAATCTTCTTTACACAATAAATCCACTGCGTGGTCAGCACTTTTTTCTGAGCCCATGAGTGAGCTGGTCAAACGCTACACCGCCTCAGTGAATTTTGACAAACGTTTAGGGCTGGTCGACATTGAAGGTTCTCTGGCACATGCAGCCATGCTGGCCAAACAAAACATCATCAGTGTTCGGGATTTGGCCGACATTAACCGTGGAATGGCGCAGATCAAGAGCGAAATCGAAAATGGCGAATTTAATTGGCAACTGGACTTAGAAGATGTGCATCTGAACATTGAAGCTCGCTTGACGGCATTGGTCGGTGCGGCTGGTAAACGTCTGCACACGGGTCGTTCACGTAATGACCAAGTGGCGACAGATATTCGTTTATGGTTGCGCGCTCAGATTGATGATGTTGTGATGGCATTGAGTCAATTGCGTTCAGGCTTACTCACCGTCGCTGAGCGGGAGGCTGATACCATCTTGCCAGGTTTCACACATTTACAAGTGGCACAACCTATCACCTTTGGGCACCATTTACTTGCTTACGTGAATATGTTTGGCCGCGATGTAGAACGATTTTTAGACTGCCGCAAACGCACCAATCTCTTACCCCTCGGTGCAGCTGCTCTGGCGGGTACGACGTACCCAATTGATCGAGAGTTTGTCGCTCAGCAACTTGGTTTTGAAGGCGTCTGCGAAAACTCGCTTGATGCGGTTTCTGACCGTGATTTTGCGATTGAGTTCTGCGCAGCAGCGTCATTACTGATGATGCACGTCTCGCGTTTGTCCGAAGAGTTGATTATTTGGATGAGTCCACGCGTGGGTTTCATTGATTTGGCCGATCGTTTCTGTACAGGCTCATCGATTATGCCGCAGAAAAAAAATCCAGACGTACCAGAACTTGCGCGCGGCAAAACAGGTCGCGTGTATGGTGACCTGATGAGCTTACTGACCTTGATGAAAGGCCAGCCGCTCGCCTACAACAAAGACAATCAAGAAGATAAAGAGCCGCTATTTGATGCCGCTGACACTGTACTTGAAACGGTCCTGATTTTCACGGAAATGGTTCAAGGCATTGTGGTTAAACCGGAGAGCATGCGTGCGGCTGCATTGCAGGGTTTCTCCACCGCCACTGATTTGGCAGACTATTTGGTGAAAAAAGGCTTGCCATTTCGAGATGCTCATGAAGCGGTGGCACACGCAGTGAAGATTTGTACGCAGAAAAAGTGTGATTTGGCTGATTTAACGTTGGATGAGTTGCGTGCCGCAACGGACCTTGCGCCAGAACAGCAAGCCCTGATTGACCCTGATGTGTCGCATTGTCTGACTTTAGAAGGCTCGGTGGCGGCGCGCAATCATATTGGTGGGACAGCACCCAACCAAGTTCGTGCGGCGATTGAGCGACTGAAAAATGCATTAAAATAAGTTGCTCAGTCACAAAAAAGCCCCGCAAATGTATGGGGCTTTTTTTATACTTTAAGCCAAAAATGCGTTGACTTCGCAGTGTCACCAGCTCGCCTGCGCGATGGGCATGATCCAAGCTCTCTGTTGAGTTGTCCTTCAGCCAGCTCACAATCGGGATGCGATTATAACCGTAAGCCATCAGTGAGTAGTGTGTATAGCGCACCACACCAGCCAACTCGATTTCCATAATTTTATTCATTCAATGTGTCAATCAGGGCTTTCTTGTCATTTTCAGCTAAATGTCTCATTATCGTTCTCCTTTTAAAGATTGATTGTGTACCACCATAAAGCGTTTGGAGGGTCAAAACAAACAAATGAGCCAAAATTCATGTGAAAACCAATGGGCAAAATAATAGGGCAGAAAAACAATTTGAAATGAAAACATATTGAAAATCAAATGGTTAGCCGCTAACTTCCGATGGCTTGTGTAAATCATCGCAAATAACTGTTGACAGGTTGAGCAAACTTCCTCATAATCTTGCTTCTGTGCTGACGACAAGTCGGCGATTAAGTCACCAAGGTGGTTTGATAAAGAGAACTGTACATTAACAATTAACAGCCGATAAGTGTGGGCATATGTAGCGAGTCTGAATGAGAATTTGGACTTT